>NZ_JQMX01000001.1:603444-1206889 GCF_000744945.1 Carnobacterium maltaromaticum DSM 20342 | reverse complement strand
TGAAAAAGGTTTGGCTTATGAAGCTGAAGTTGCCGTTAACTGGTGTCCAGCATTGGGAACCGTTTTAGCAAATGAAGAAGTCATTGATGGCAAAAGTGAACGTGGAGGATTCCCAGTTTACCGTAAACCAATGAAACAATGGATGCTTAAAATTACGGCATACGCAGAACGCTTACTAGACGATTTAGAGACTGTAGATTGGCCTGAAAGCATTAAAGATATGCAACGAAATTGGATTGGTAAGTCAGTTGGTGCAAATGTAACCTTTAAAATTAAAGATAGATCTGAAGATTTTACTGTTTTTACAACACGCCCAGATACTTTGTTCGGAGCGACTTATGCTGTGCTAGCTCCAGAGTTAGATTTGGTTAAAGAAATCACAACTCCTGAACAAAAAGAAGCTGTTGAAGCGTATATTACTGAAGTTAGTTTAAAAACAGATTTGGATCGAACTGATTTAGCAAAATCGAAAACGGGTGTCTTTACAGGTGCTTATGCTGTAAATCCAGTTAATGGTCAAGAGATTCCAATTTGGATTGCAGACTATGTATTGGCGACCTATGGTACTGGTGCGATTATGGCCGTTCCAGCTCATGATGAACGCGATTATGAATTTGCAAAAACCTTCAATTTAACTATTATCCCTGTTTTAGAAGGTGGAAATGTTGCTGAAGAACCTTATACTGGTGATGGAGTCCATGTTAATTCTGGATTTTTAGATGGGTTAGATAAAGAAACAGCGATTGAAGTCATGAATAAATGGTTAGAAGAAAACGGTCATGGCAAGAAAGAAATCACGTATCGTCTACGCGATTGGCTGTTTTCTCGTCAACGTTATTGGGGTGAACCAATTCCAGTTATTCATTGGGAAGATGGTACAACAACGGCACTTCCAGAATCAGAATTGCCATTGTTATTGCCTAAAACAGATGAAATTAAACCTAGTGGTACAGGTGAGTCTCCGTTAGCGAACATTTCAGAATGGGTGAATGTAGTAGATCCTGAAACGGGAATGAAAGGGCGTCGTGAAACGAATACAATGCCACAATGGGCGGGTAGCTCATGGTATTTCTTACGCTTTATCGATCCTCACAATAAGAATGAAATTGCCAGTAAAGAAAAATTAGAAAAATGGTTGCCTGTTGATATTTATATTGGTGGAGCAGAACATGCGGTTCTTCATTTACTTTATGCACGTTTCTGGCATAAATTTTTGTATGATATCGGTGTAGTTCCAACCAAAGAACCATTCCAAAAATTATACAATCAAGGAATGATTCTTGGTGAAAATAATGAGAAGATGTCTAAATCAAAAGGCAATGTTGTGAACCCTGATGATGTTGTTGAAAAATTTGGTGCTGATACATTACGTATGTACGAAATGTTCATGGGACCTTTAGATTCAGCTATTGCTTGGAGCGAAAATGGGCTTGAAGGAAGTCGTAAATTCTTGGACCGTGTTTGGCGCTTGGTTGTTGATGAAGAAGGCAAACTACGTGATCGCATTACAACCATTAATAATGGTAAACTTGATCGAGTGTATCACCAAACTGTGAAAAAAGTGACGGAAGATTATCAAAGCTTACATTTTAATACGGCTATCTCTCAAATGATGGTATTTGTCAATGAAGCCTATAAAACAGATGCTTTGCCAATTGAGTATGTAGCTGGATTAGTTCAATTATTAGCTCCAATTGCGCCACATGTTTCTGAAGAACTATGGGAAAAATTAGGAAATGAAAGTAGCTTAACATATGTTAGCTGGCCAACTTATGATGAAAGTTTCCTAGTTGAATCTGAAGTTGAAGTTATTTTCCAAGTCAACGGCAAAGTAAAAGCCAAAGCAATGGTTCCAAAAGACATTGCAAAAGACGATATGGAAACATTAGCGACAGAAAATGAAGCGATAAAAGAAGCGCTTGTTGGTAAAACTGTTCGCAAAGTAATTGTAGTACCTGGAAAATTAGTTAATATTGTTGCAAATTAATTAAAAAAAGATGAAGTCAAAAATGACTTCATCTTTTTTGTTGCCTTTATTTGCGATCTGACCAACTTTTTTTCGCATGGTCTTCAACATTTTCTTGTGTTTCTTTAGCTAGTTCAATTTCTTTTTCAACATCTTCAACAGCCAAACGTGTAATTCGACCTTCTAATTTTTGGAAAACTAACTCATTAATAAAACGATTATCATCTTCTTCAGCGATTAAAATTAGCCCTGTGTCACCCTCATGAATGATATCTATTGTTTCTTCAAAGACGGACATAGCACCTTTAATTTCTTTTGCATCTTGAACAGATCCAATTAGACTACCTGTAAACCAACCTAATAAAACACCTAGTGGACCGGCTAAAACGCCAACTAGCATTCCAATTAAGCCACCTTTCATATTCTTATCAGGACCATTAAAATCGATAAATTCTTTTGGCTCTAGTTGATGATTTGGCTTATGCTCTAAAATAGCCATTTGTTCACCTTTAATTTGTTTTTCAACATGCATTTTTTTGATCT
This sequence comes from Carnobacterium maltaromaticum DSM 20342, assembly GCF_000744945.1. Taxonomy (NCBI): domain Bacteria; kingdom Bacillati; phylum Bacillota; class Bacilli; order Lactobacillales; family Carnobacteriaceae; genus Carnobacterium; species Carnobacterium maltaromaticum. Next base: position 1,204,380 of record NZ_JQMX01000001.1, on the reverse strand, counting down.
CAGAAAAGGCTTGATACGATTTACTTTCTGAATCAAAGTTCATAATAATAACATTATTACTCATTGATAGTCACGCTCCATTCGATTAATTTCAGTACATGTTAAGTATACTAGATTAAGAAAGCATCTGTCTAATTTAAAGAATAATTGATTGGAAAGTTTTGCTTAACATTAAAAACGTATGGAGTCATTCTTATAAAAGCTTGTGACTAATGTATAACCTAATACAATTTGCCAAAAAATCAAAAATGTTTGATTAGTAGACAAGAAATTTAAGCCAGGATTTAGATTCGCAATTTGCACGTTGAAAAAAGTAAATAAAATACTTGGAATGCCTAAAAAAGTTAATTTGGCTAAATTGATGCGCCATTTCCCTGATTTATTTATTTGTGAGACTAAAAATTCAATCCCAATTAAAACACCTAAGAAAATAGTGGTAATATATTTTGCAAAGAACATCCATAAAGACTCTTTATTTTGGACACTAAAAATCCCAATTCTGAAATTAACGTAGCAAATGAGAAAAACACCCAGTCCCATAATCAGGAAAAATAATAAATAATGTAGCCACTTGTTTTTATCTTTCATTGTAAATCCTCCTTAGAATAGTAGTTTATTGTCAGAAAAGTCTTTGATTTTAAGTCCTTTAAATCTGTTTGAAATAAAGGCTAATTAGTTTTGAATAGAAAATTTTTTATAAATTTGAAACACTTCTATTTTAACATATAGAAGATTAAATACTAGTGATATTTTTAAGTAGCTGAAATGGTAAATATATGTTATAAATTAAGAAGTGAAATTCATGCTTAGGACCGATAGCTTTTATTAAAATAAAATTTTAAAATAGAGTTAGATTCTTACTCTATTATAAAGTTTAATAAAAAAATAAGAAATTTTAAAGGATATAAAAAAATTAAATAGGTATTCTAATAAAGAGCTATAAAAGGAGGCGCTAAAGTGGAGGCAAAAGTACAACAAGTTGGATTAACAACAGAAGAAGTTGCCAGCCGATTAGCAAGAGGCGAAAATAATAAACCTTTAGAGCCTATGACCAAGAGTTTTAAGAGCATATTTTATGACAATATATGTACACTTTTTAACTTTATAAATATTGTCATTGCAGGTTTTATTATATATACAGGAAGTTACAAAAACTTAATTTTTTTGGGAGTTATTGTAGCGAATACTTGTATTGGTATTTTTCAAGAAATCCGAGCTAAGCGAAATGTGGATCAGTTGAGCTTGTTAAATCAAGCTAAGATAACGGTTATTAGAAATGGTAGTCACGTTCAGATTCAACAGCATGAGCTTGTGCAAGATGATCTGATGATAGTTCGTCGTGGAGAGCAATTGTGTGTCGATGGAATCGTGATTGAAACAGAAGGACTTGAATTAGATGAGTCGCAATTAACTGGTGAAGCAGATCCAGTCAATAAATGGACAGATTCAGAAGTTTTATCTGGTAGTTACGTGATTAGTGGAAATGCATTGGTTAAAGCGACCAAAGTAGGAGAGGAAAGTTATTCTTCTAAAATTGCTTTGGAAGCTAAAAAAGGAAAAGAAATATATAGCGAATTAGTTAAAACCTTAAAAAGAATTATTAAAATGCTGACATTTGCGATTATTCCTATTGGGGGTCTGTTATTCTTTTCAAATTACATGGGAAATATGATTACAATTGAACAGGCTATCTTAGGGACTGCTGCAGCGATTATTGGGATGATTCCAGAAGGGCTGATCTTGATTACGTCAATTGCATTAGCTGTGGGTGTGATCAATTTAACGAAACGTAAAGTCTTAGTTAAGACGATGGGTTCTATTGAAACACTAGCTCGAGTTGATTTATTATGTTTAGATAAGACTGGAACTATTACCGATGGGAACTTAAAAGTAATTAATCTTTTACCTTATCAAAAGACAACTAAAGAAGAGCTAGAGAAAATAATTAGTAACCTTGTTGAGGGATTACAAGATGACAATTCAACCAGTTTAGCTTTGCAAAAAGCAGTAGAAAAAAATTTTTCGTGGAATTTGACACGAGCAGTACCCTTTTCATCTATTCGTAAATGGAGTGGTGCCACATTTGAGGGGGAAGGAACCTATATTATGGGAGCTCCTGAGTACTTATTTGCGGAATTACCTGTAGAGATTCAACTTAAAATAAATGAAGCAATTGAAAGTGGGAACCGTGTATTAGCTTTTGCGGCTAGTCAAGAACCGTTAGCAAGTAATCATTTACCAGATGATTTAAACTTGATTGGTTTGGTCTTTATGGAAGATACTATTCGACCTGAGGCTCCGGCTACATTAGCTTATTTTGAGCAACAAGGAGTAGAAGTTAGAATGATTTCTGGGGATAATCCCAAAACAGTTTCGCAGATTGCGAAAAGAGCTGGCGTAGCAAATGGGGATCGATTTATTGACATGAGTAAAATAGAAGAGGACAGTGATTTAACCGAAATCGCTGAAGCCCACACTGTTTTTGGGCGTGTTAGCCCAACTCAAAAACGTGAATTGGTTAAAGCAATGAAAAAAGCTGGACACACCGTGGGTATGACAGGTGACGGCGTAAATGATATTTTAGCGTTAAAAGAAGCTGATTGTAGTATTGCGATGGCTGAAGGAAGTGACGCTGCAAAAGGTGTTTCTGATTTTGTTTTATTGGACTCTAATTTTGATTCGATGGTGGGAGTGGTTATGGAAGGTCGGCGAGTTGTGAATAATATCCAACGAGTTGCGTCTTTATACCTAACAAAAACAGTTTATTCGGCTGTTTTAGCTGTTATTTTCATTTTTTTACGGACAGCATATCCGTTTGAACCCATTCAATTAAGTCCAATTAACGCGTTAACCGTTGGTATTCCATCCTTCTTTTTGGCATTACGTCCTAATTATAGCCAAATCAAAGGTGGATTTCTGAAAAATGTATTAAAACCAGCGTTTTCTGCAGGCTTAACTGTTGTAATTTATATTTTAACGATTCTAGTAGTAGGAAAAATGTTAAATTTAAGTTTTTCTACAACGTCAACTTTAAGTGTTTTATTAACTGGGGCAGTTTGTTTTACCGCGTTAATTCATATTTCAAGACCGCTTGATCGAAAAATAATGGCTATGATTGCCAGCTTAATTGCGTTATTTTTAATTATTTTTATTTTCTTTGGTTCTGTTTTTTCACTTGTAAGTTTGTTCAATATACAATTGTTACTTTTTGCTGTTCCATTATTGGCAACAGTCGTTCCATTGTATCATTTAATGCGTCGTATAGTGACAAGAATAGCAGATGGAAAACCAGAAGCAATATAATCTGATGGAGTAAATAGTCAGGATTCTTTCTTTTAAGAATCGTGGCTATTTATTTTTTGTCGATGGATAATCTTGTTATTTAAAAAAAAGGCACCATGAAAAATTTCTGAAAGGTGGTATAATGTAAAAGGAAATTGAAAGGGGTAAGAAAGATGGGAAATGTGATTCAAAGTTATCAAATGGACCCAAAAGTCCAAAAAAATAGATGGTTAATCTTAGTTGCAGTCGGTTTATTTACATTTATGTCGACATTAGATGGAAGCATTGTTAACATAGCAATTCCAGTGATTTCAGAGCGATTAGGAGTACCTATGAATCAATCAGAATGGATTGTTTCAGTATACTTAATGACCGTTTGTATTCTCATTTTACTATTTGGTAAGATTGGGGATTTGATTGGCAAGATTAAAGTTTTTCGGTGGGGAACGTTTATTTTTGTTTTAGGTTCTTTACTGTGTGGGATTGAGATTAATTTAGGCTTTTTATTAGTGGCAAGAATCATTCAAGCGATTGGAGCGAGTATGACAATGTCAGCTAATTATGGGATTATTACAGAGATTTTCCCTATCAAGGAACGTGGCAAAGCGTTAGGATTAATGGGTTCATTTGTTTCGCTAGGTAGTATTGCTGGCCCTGGAATCGGTGGAATCTTATTAGCGCATTTTGACTGGTCATCCATTTTTTTAATTAATGTACCAGTAGGATTAATTACTATTTTTATGGGTATGAAAATATTGCCAAAAGATTTATTTTTAAAAGAGGAAAAAATTGATTATGCAGGATTTTTAGCATTTGCTTTATTTATTGGAACATTATTTATCGGTATTTTTATTGGTCAAGAAATCGGTTTTCTTCATGGTATAGTAATAGGGATGTTTAGTATCGCTGTGATTAGTTTTATTGCCTTTATCCGAATTGAAAATAAGGTAGAAAAGCCACTTGTTCATTTTGGTTTGTTTAAGAATAGTTTATTTTCAATTAGTCTACTGTGTGCTTTTTTAATTTTTGTCACCAATTTTTTCTTTAATGTTATGATGCCTTTTTATTTACAAGGAACCTTGAGTTTACCACCTAGCCAAGCTGGTTTATTATTGATGGTTTTCCCAATGGTTATGGTCATTGCAGCTCCAATTAGTGGGAGCTTATCAGATAAAATTGGAGCAGAAATTTTAACATTTATTGGTTTGGCAGTATTAACGCTCGTTCAATTAGCCTATATATTTATTGGAGTAGATACCAATCTCATTTGGTTTGCTGTCTTAACTGGCTTGATGGGCTTAGGAAGTGCCTTATTCCAATCACCAAACAATGCAATTGTGATGTCATCAGTCCCTAAAGATCAATTAGGGATTGCAGGGAGTATGAATTCATTAGCTCGTAATTTAGGGATGGTTTTTGGAATTTCCTTTGCTACAACAATTTTATATTGGGCAATGAGTTCAAAAGCTGGATTCAAGGTAACGACATACCTAGCAGATCAACCTCAGTTGTTCGTTTATGGTATGCACGTTACATTTACCGTATCGTTTGCTATTTGTTTATTTGCTACTTGTTTGACAGGTTATCGCTTATTAAAAAAATAAAGCCGATTTTTTGAGGGAGGATGAGTCTGTGAAGAAAATTAAAGTGGGACATTACCAAGCTTTTAGTCAGGTACCTAATGAGGGAAATCCGGCGGGAGTTGTTTTTGGAGCAGAGGAATTATCTGTTAAAGAGATGCAAAAAATTGCTCAGACTGTTGGATTTAATGAGACAGTATTTGTGTTGCCATCTGAAAAAGCAGATTATCGTTTGCGTTATTTTACTCCGGGTCATGAAATCGACTTATGTGGACACGGAACGATGGCAGCTACGTATGGAATTTGTCAAAACTACGGAGTACAAGAAGAATTCCATTTTGAAACAAACGTAGGTCAAATAAAAGTTGAGTATCATATAGCAACAGGAAAAATAAAAATGGAACAAGCAGATGCAAAATTTAAACCATTTACTGGAAATGTAAAAGCACTGTGTGGTGCTATAGGAATAGAGGTTACAGAGCTAGATGACCGGTATCCAATAGAATATGGGAATACCGGAATTTGGACATTGTTGCTACCCATAAAAAAATTAGATAGCTTTAAGAGGATGCAACCACAGAACCAACTATTTTCTAAAATATTAACAGAAATTCCGACAGCTTCCATTCATCCATTTTCATTGGAAGCATACGGTGAGCGGGTTAATTTACATGGTCGTCACTTTTCCAGCAGTTTTTCAGGTACTGTAGAAGATCCAGTGACAGGAACAGCCTCGGGAGTCATGGGAGCATACTATTTAAAGGAAATTGCAAAAGTACCTATAGTTGAGTTGGCGATTGAACAGGGCCATGAAATGAGCAGGCCAGGTGAGGTTTCTGTAATGGCAAAGCAGCTAGGGAATAAGATTGAAGTTGCAATTTCAGGAGTTGCTTGTTTTGTTGAAGAGTTGGAAGTCGAATATTAGAAGATACGGAAAAACAGAGTTGGACTAGAGTGCCTAGTCCAACTCTGTTTTTATCTATATTTGTATTCTTGGATATCATATTCCTTCATGTCTTTTTTTATTCCTTCAATAGCTTGTTGATTGTCATTAAGGTCAGCTATGACAAGTGCGTATAAATAATATTTTTCAGATTCTTTTAATTTATTGAGTTTCATTAAATTAAAGGCTTTTTCATATAAAAGATATTCTAAATAATAGGTAAGATTTTCATTCTTTAATAGTTGTATACCTAAACTACAAAGGTTAACGGCTTTGTTATGTTTCCCAATTTTAGAATAAAATAATGCAGTATTATAATAAATTTTGGAAATCTCTAAACTATCTTTCATTGTATCAATAAGTGATGAAAGTTCATCTAACTGTTCTATTGATTGCTCAAAGTAAGTGCTAGCTTTATCATTTTCATTATCTCTAAAATAAGCAATTCCAATACCATTAAGTGACAGAACATCTAAAAAATCAATACTATTTTGAGATTCAGCAGCTAGGGCTTGATTGAAATAATAAATTCCATCTGATATACGATTGAACCCAACAAGACTTGTAATACCCATATAATAATAGTATTGTTTGATGTCATAAATAGTTTCTAACATATCAAATTTAATCTCTTTTTCTATAAGGTTATAAGCTTCTTCATGTTTTCGTTTTCCACATAATTCCCGAACTTGCCTAAAAATTCTATTATAATCATTGGTATTCTCTAAAGTGTACTCATAAATATCATCAAATTCAATATTTAATTTGTCTGAAATCTGTAGTAAAATTGAAATAGTAGGTAAACTACTTTTACTTTCCAGATTACTAATAGTAGCTTGAGTGCAAATTCCTTCGGCTAAGTTAGATTGAGTTAACCCTTTGGCTGTTCTATTGAACTTAATTAGTTCCCCTAATGATGTAGTCATTTTTTTCCTCTTTTCATTTTAATTTTTATTCTATTGATTAATCATACAATATTTTGTATTATTATTATAGTATTAAATTAGCATTTCATTAAAAAATTGTAAAATCAACTCTGTGTATAGATGGAAGGAGGATTAGGTAAAAATGAATATAGATGAAAATGTAATAATAATTATAAATCAAGTACCGCAAATTACACCATTTGGAAATCTGGGATTTGGATAGTTAGTAATTAAATTGCTAAATTAAAAGATAGATGGATTGTATCATCAATCTATCTATCTTTTAATCATGAGTTAATCTAGCAACCCAAGTATTTATTATTTTATTAAAAATAAGCAAAATAAAAACTATTCCAATCTTTTCGTTATGTCAACATTTTGTATACCATATAATTTAATATCACTTATAATTACGCTCACTAGATACTTGTTTCTATGAATGTCAGCTAGTATGAAAGCATACAAATAGTATTTTTCTGCCTCATCTATTTTTTTTATTTTTAATAAATTGAAGCCCTTCTCATAAAATAAATAGTCTAAATAATAAGTGAGATTTTCATTTTGTAATAATTTGATTCCTGATGTACATAACTCTATTGCTTTAGAATAGTCCTCTATTTTAGAATAGAATTTAGCTGTATTGTAGTAAACTTTTGCAATTTCTATTTTATCTTTGATACTTTCGATTAATAAAGGCAAAGCCTCTAATTTTGTGAGAGATTGCTGATAATAATTTAAGGCTTTATCATCCTCATTCTTTATATCATAAGCAATTGCAAGTCCATTTAGTGCTGATATATCTAAGTAATCAATCTGTTCATTTTCTTTTTTAGATAAAGCTTGGTTAAAATAATAAATGCCATCTGAAATTTTTCCATAGCCAATAACCCCTGTGATACCTAAATAGTAATAATACCTTTTAATATCAGAATTAGTTTCCAATTGATCTAATTGAATAGTGGTTGTAATCAAATCATAGGCTTCTTGATGTTTTTGTATTCGACAAAGGTCACGAATCTTTTGGTAAATCTGAGTGTGGTTTGCTGATTTTCCTGAAGTATAGGCGTAGACTTCACTAAACTCCATATCTAGCCGATTGGTGATTTTTAATAGAACCGAAATGGTTGGCAACCGATCTTTATTTTCTAAGTTACTGATAGTAGCTTGCGTACAGATATCCGCAGCTAACTCTGCTTGTGTCAATTTCTTCGCTAAGCGCTTACTTTTTATCTTTGCCCCTATTTGTCCAGTCATACTATCCCTTCCTTTAGTTTATTTTAATCCTTATACTAAGGATACAACATTTGTCTCTATTAATATAGTAGTTATTTTTATACGATCAAATTATTTGAATAGATATGCGTTAAATAATTTTAAAGGAAATTGAATCAAGCAAATTAGTATGTAACAGATTTAGTCTTAAAAAATGTAAAAAAAGAAAAAATAACGATTATATTATGTGAAATGCGAAATTTAACGAATTAAAATATAACTTTACCAGAATATTAACCATTAATAATAACGCAATAATCTTGATATACTGTTAAATTTTTGTTAAATGTCTCACGAAATCTTTGAGAAGTGATTGCAACCCCATCAATTAACAAGTAAAATAGATAAAGACAATATAAGATGAGGGTAGGTTTAATATGATGCCAAATTCTCCAATTAATCTGGAAGAAGCAGCAGTAGAAGAGCAAAGTGCTCAAGAGAAAATGATTCGTGGATCAGCTTGGATGACAGGTGGTAGTATTTTTTCACGTGTCTTAGGTGCTATTTATATTATTCCTTGGATGGCATGGATGGGAAGTGCAGCAACAGGGAAGGCTGCTAATGGATTATACGCGTTAGGTTACACACCTTACGCTTTATTTTTAACAATCGCAACAGCCGGAGTTCCTTCAGCAATTGCTAAACAAGTCTCCTATTATAACGCGTTAGGGGAATACAATACAGGTAGGAAATTATTTAAAAAAGGCATGGGCTTAATGGTCGTTACCGGGGTCGTTTGCTTTTTGATTATGTATTTATTAGCGCCAGTCATTGGCGTGGGGGAGCCGGATCAGATTCAAGTTATCCGTTCTCTAAGTTGGGCGTTATTAATTATTCCTGGAATGAGTTTGATTCGTGGCTTCTTTCAAGGATATCAAGAAATGGCTCCATCAGCGATTTCTCAATTAATTGAACAAATTGCGCGTATTATTTTTATGCTAGCTTCTGTTTACTTAATTATGCAAGTGTTTAATGGTCAAATGGTGACGGCTGTCACGGCTTCAACTTTTGCCGCTTTTATTGGAGCACTCTTTAGTTTACTGGCTTTAGGCTATTATTGGTTAAAGCAAAAGCCCAGAATGGATGCCTTAGCTGCAACAAGTTTAGATAAAATTGATGTTTCAACAAATGAAATTTTAGTTGAAATGATTAAAGAAGCCATTCCATTTGTAATTATTGGTTCTGGAATTACCTTCTTTCAGTTGATTGATCAATATACTTTTGAACGAATTGTTATTGCTACAACGAACACAACGGCAGTTCTAGCCAGAGAGATGTTTGCGGTGTTTGCTTTTAACGCCAATAAATTGATTATGATTACTATTTCGATTGCTGTTTCAATGGCAGTGACGGCGATTCCTTTAATTACAGAAGCATTTACCAAAAACTTAATTAAAGAAGTTCGGAAACAAGTTTCAACAAATATTCAACTGTTCTGCTTTGTGATGTTTCCAGCAGCAATTGGGATGGCAGCAGTTGCAGAACCTTTATATACGGTATTTTACCAACATAGTGATTTAGGAACAACGATTCTACAAATTTCTTGTTATATGAGTATTATTTTAGGTTTGTATACAGTTTTATCGGCGATTCTTCAATCGATGAATCAAAATAAGTATGCTATTTTTTGTTTGGTAGTTGGAGTGCTTGTTAAGGCCGCTGTTCAATATCCATTAGTAAAAATGTTCCAAGCAGAAGGTGCTTTATATGCTACAATTTTTGGTTTTAGTGTTTCTTCCTTGATGCTGTTATGGACATTGCGTAGATTAACTCGCTTTAATGTTCGCTTTATTTTTAAGCGAATTTTATTGATTACTTTGATGACACTTTTGATGGCTGTTGTGACTATTTTAGTTCGAGAACTTTGCTATCTATTTGTTAGCCCAATGAGTCGTGAATGGGCTTTAGTGGTGACTATCGTTTCAGCAATTGCTGGTGGGTTTTCATATCTTTATCTTTCTTTGAAAACTCGTTTAGCCGATCGTTTATTAGGTGCTAAAGTTGCTGGCATACGTCGCCGTTTACGAATTAAATAAAAAACTACATTCTATAATCAAAACCCACTTATGAAACTCCAATTCGGATTTCAGTAAGTGGGTTTTTTATTAATATTTATTTCAAATAAACATAATGTCTAGCGTAGTGATAGGAATAATTGATTTAAAATGAATTCGTTAATCTTAAAAAATAAAAATTAAAGTTGACAAGATTAGAAAACTCTGTTAAATTTAATTCAAATCTAATTGAATTCTAATTTTAAAACAACTTTGAAGAGAAGAGTATGTTTGCGCAGAAGTTTTACAGAGAGTCCCGTTAGCTGAAAAAGGACAATGGATGCAGAACAGAAGATGGTCTCTGAGTGGATTGGGTGAGCTGATTGTTTACTATCAGTAAGGTCAAAACGGGAGCGCCCGTTATAGCGCCAGAGTATGCAAAATCTGTAGTGATTTTAAGTACTTGGTAAGGCGAAAATAGTGATATTTTCGTAAAACAAGGTGGTACCACGTTGGTTTATACAGATAAACTCCCGTCCTTGAATCATGCATAGTGCATGTATTCAAGGACGTTTTTTTGTTTATAAGAAAAATGTTTGTTCATTAAAATAAAAGGAGGGTCAAAATAATGAAAATAGAATCGTTAATTGTTCAAGGAATTCCAGCTAAAAATAATGAAAATGGAGCCATTGTTCCACCTATTTATTTAGCCTCTACTTATGTACAACCATCGATTGAAGAGCATCAAACTTATGCGTATGGACGTGGTGGGAATCCTACTAGAAATGCATTGGAGGAATTAATCAGCAAAATTGAAGGTGTCGATTATGGTTTTGCTTTTGCTTCTGGGATGGCAGCAACGACGACTGCGTTTAATTTATTCAAATCAGGAGATAAAATTTTAGTGAACAGCAATGTGTATGGGGGAACCTATCGCTACTTAGACACTGTTTTTCAGCAACAAGAATTAAGCTATGAATTAGTTGATGACTTTAATTTACTGTCAGAAGAGGATATAGATACAACGGTTAAAGCGTTATTTATTGAAACGCCGTCTAATCCTTTGTTGCAAGTGACAGATATTCAAAGGCTGGCAGCTATTGCCCATCAAAAAGGAATTTTAATTATTGTAGACAACACCTTTGCAACACCTTATTTACAGAAACCTTTTGAATTAGGAGCTGATATTGTTTTATACTCAGCAACGAAATATTTAAGTGGGCATGCTGATATTATTGCAGGTTTACTTACTGTCGCTGATAGTGGATTGGCAGCTAGAATCAAACATCTACAAAATACATTGGGAAATGTTTTAAGTCCTTTTGACTCTTATAGCCTAATTCGTGGAATTAAAACGTTAAGTGTGCGAATGGATCGTCAAGAAGCGAATACAGTTAAAATTCTAGCTTTTCTAAAAGAACATGAAGCTATTGCTAGATTAAATTATCCGGGATCAGCTTCTCCAGAAGAAGCTGCTATTCAGAAAAAACAAACACGTGGAAACGGTTCGGTCTTTTCAATTGAATTGACCGAGGAGTATAACCCGTTAAAATTTGTGGAGGAACTGGATGTGTTTGATTTAGCCGTTAGTTTAGGCGGAGTAGAAAGTTTAGTATGCCATCCTAGCACAATGACTCATGAATCCTACGCAATTGAATTACAAGAAAAAATTGGGATTAGCGTTGGATTGTTGCGTTTTGCAATTGGAATTGAGCATGTAGATGATTTAATTAATGACTTAGCACAAGCATTGGATCTGGCTAAGAAGTAGTTTGCAGAATGAATAAAATTGGGGGAAATGAAATGAAAAAAAATAAAATTGTGTGGTTAATCAGTTTTTTACTAGTGGGTATTTTTGTTTTAATTGGATGTGGCCAGTCAGAAAAAGCAGCAGATAATCAAGAAAATGTTGATAGTTTAGCCGCTATAAAAAAGGCGGGCACGTTAAAGGTAGGTATTGAAGGAACCTTTCCACCATTTAATTTTCATGATGAAAAAGATCAGTTAAAAGGGTTTGAAGTGGAATTAGCAGAAGCCGTTGCTAAAAAAATTGGGGTTAAGGCTGAGTTTGTTGAAACAAAATGGGACTCTTTGATTGCTGGGTTAGATGTAAATAAATATGATGTTGTCTTTAATAATGTTTCGGTTACAGAAGAACGACAGAAAAAATATGATTTTACGAATCCCTATGCACATTCACATGCTACTTTGGCTGTTAAGGAAGATTCAGAAATTAAGACATTAGCTGATTTGAAAGGGAAAAAAAGCGCTCAAACAGTTTCAAGTAACTATGCTCAAGATGCTGAAAAATTAGGTGCCGAAGTCGTACCAACTGATGGATTTGCTCAGTCAATTGAACTAGTTCTAGGGAATAGGGCGGATGGGACAGTGAATGATGATGTGACGTTCTTCTATTATCAGAAGGAAAAGCCAGAGAACAAGATTCGCTTGATTGATGAAGCTATTGCCACGAGTGAAATTGCTGCAATTACAAATAAAAATAATCCTGAATTAACCAAAGCTATCGATGGTGCTTTAGCTGAATTGAAAAAAGAAGGAATCACAAGTAAACTCTCAATTACCTACTTTGGGAAAGATATTACAGAAAAATAAGTAACTGAAAATAGAGGTTAGAATTCGAAGAACAGGAGGAACTTTTTGTGAGTGAGACGATTGAATTACTAGTAACTTCTTTTTGGCCAATTTTAAAAGCTGGATTACTGATTACAATTCCGCTGACTTTGATTGCATTTACATTAGGTCTACTTATTGCAGTTGTAACAGCATTAGTGCGATTATCAAAGTTACGTATATTAAAATTTTTCTTTGCAGGCTATGTTTGGATTTTTCGAGGCACACCACTTTTAGTTCAATTATTTATTGTCTTTTTCGGGTTACCAAAAGCGGGTATTGAATTTAGTGCATGGGCTGCGGCCATTATCACATTCTCTTTAAACGTGGGTGCATATAGCTCAGAATCTATTCGCTCGGCTATTTTAGCAATTCCGAGAGGCCAATGGGAAGCAGCGTATTCGATTGGCATGTCAAAAGGGATGGTACTTTGGCGAATTATTGCCCCGCAAGCTTTACGAATTAGTGTTCCACCTTTATCCAATACGTTTATTGGCTTAGTGAAAGATACCTCCTTAGCTTCTAGTATTACAATTGTTGAAATGTTTATGGTGGGGCAACAAATTGCCTCAAGAACGTACGAACCGTTATTGTTGTATTCTTTAGTTGCTGCTATCTATTTAGTTTTTTGTACATTTTTAACTGTTTTACAAGGGAAATTAGAGATTGCTACGTCAAAGCATATTCGGAAATAGGTGATAAAACATGTTGCAAGTAAAGCAAATCAGCAAAAAATTTAATGAACAGTTAGCGCTGAAGGAGATTAATTTAAGTTTTGAAACAGGAAGTACAACAGTAATTGTAGGTCCATCAGGTTCAGGAAAGTCGACTTTATTACGATGCCTTAATTTGCTAGAAATTCCTGAAAAGGGAACGTTATCTTTAGGTGCTAGTTATTTTGATTTTACAAAGGAATTAAAGCAAAAGGATATCTTAGCTTTGCGACGAAAAACTGGAATGGTCTTTCAAGGTTTCCATTTATTCCCGCATTTAACGATTTTAAAAAATGTAATGGAAGGGCCTGTCTATGTTCGAAAGGAGTCTAAAGTCACAGCTGAAAACAAAGCCAGAGCGTTATTAAAGAAAGTTGGTTTGGCAGAAAAAGTTGATCGTTATCCAGATGAATTGTCGGGAGGACAACAACAAAGAGCCGCGATTGCGAGAGCACTTGCAATGAATCCCGAATTTTTATTGTTTGATGAGCCGACTAGCGCGCTTGATCCAGAATTAGAAGCAGAAGTATTAAGTGTCTTACGTGGCTTAGTTGAGGAAGGAAATTCTTTGATTATTGTCACTCATAACTTAGCCTTTGCAAGGGAAGTTGCCGATCGAATTTTATTTTTAGAAAATGGAGAAATTCTTTTTGAAGGAACACCAGAACTATTTTTCCAAGGATCGGGATCGAAACGAATTGAGGGATTTATTTCAGCTATGCTACCTAATAAATAAAAATAGAAAAGGAATGGTGAAACAATGACTAAAGTAAAAAGTTCAAATTTAGGGTATCCACGTCTGGGAGAAAAGCGCGAGTGGAAACGTGCACTAGAAAAATTTTGGAATGGTCAATTAACTGAAGCGGAATTAGTAGCGACAACTAAAAAAATTCGTTTAGCGGCTTTAGAGAAGCAAAAAAAACAAGGGATTGATTTGATTCCTGTGGCTGATTTTTCTTTGTATGATCATATTTTAGATACAAGTATTGCTTTTAATGTGATTCCCCAACGTTTTCAAAAAGAAGCCGTAAATGAGAGCAAATTAACGACTTATTTTAAATTAGCTCGTGGGAGCAAAGCAGGTGTAGCATCAGAAATGACTAAATGGTTTAATACCAATTATCACTATATTGTTCCTGAATTGGAGCATGCACAGCCAGAATTAAAAGAGAACTTAGCTTTAACTTATTATTTAGAAGCTAAAGAGGAGTTAGGTATTGAAGGGAAACCTGTTATTGTAGGACCTATTACGTACTTGAAACTAGGTAAAGGCTATCGAGCAAAAGAATTTCCACTTTTATTAAAAAAATTCATTCCACTTTATCAGCAATTATTAAAAGAACTTGAAGCTGCCGGAGTAGAATGGGTGCAGATTGATGAGCCCTATTTAGCAACGGGAGAGGCTAAAGCTGATATTGAACTTTATCGAAAGACCTACCAAGATTTAAAAAAAGCCGCACCAAATTTGAAAATCGAGTTGCAAACTTATTTTGAAAGTGTAGATGCTTATGAAGCGGTTGTCACTCTTCCAGTAGAGGCTATTGGTTTAGATTTTATTCATGATCATGGCGAAACGTTAGCAGCGATTGAAAAAAATGGCTTCCCGGAAGATAAAATCTTAGCTGCCGGAATTATTGATGGACGTAATGTATGGGCAAGTAATTTAGCCGAGAAATTAGAGTTAATTAAGCAGCTGTTAAAACAAGTTGCACCAGAACGATTATGGCTCCAACCATCTAATAGTTTATTGCATGTCCCGATTACGAAAAAAAGTGAAAAAGAGTTAGATCCAGTTTTACTAGGTGGATTAGCTTTTGCAGATGAAAAATTAATCGAACTAACTTTATTAACCAAAGCTGTTAACAATGGTAGAGAAAGTATCTCAAAAGAATTAGCTGAAAATCAAAGGAATAACGAGGCTTTAAATCATTCTTCTCAGCGAAATAATCCAGCGGTTAAGGAGGCTATTCTTAATTTAGAAAAATTAAAGGTTGAGCGAAAAGCGCCATTTTCTGAACGAATTAAGGTACAAAAGGACTGGTTAAATTTACCGATTTTGCCAACGACGACAATTGGAAGTTTCCCTCAGTCACCTGAAGTTCGTAAAAAACGAGCAGAATGGTTGAGAGGGGATTTATCAAAAACTGATTATGAAGGCTATATTAATCAAGAGATAGCTCGTTGGATTAAAATTCAAGAGGAGCTAGACTTAGACGTTTTGGTTCATGGGGAATTTGAGCGCACTGATATGGTTGAATACTTTGGTCAAAAACTAGCTGGTTTTCAAGCGACAAAATTTGGATGGGTTCAATCTTATGGATCAAGAGCGGTTCGTCCACCATTAATTTATGGAGATGTTGCTTTTATTGAACCGATTACTGTTAAAGAAAGTGTTTATGCTCAATCTCTGACTAAACGTCCAGTTAAAGGGATGTTGACAGCTCCAGTAACGATTATTAATTGGTCTTTTGTACGAGATGATGTTCCAAAAGCCACAGTTGGAAATCAAATCGGGTTAGCTTTGCGAAAAGAAGTTGAAGCCCTTGAAGCAGCAGGAATTAAAATTATTCAAGTGGATGAACCGGCTTTAAGAGAAGGATTGCCATTGAAGCGTGAAAGATGGAAAGCTTATCTAGATGCAGCCGTATATTCTTTTAAATTAACGACTACTTCGGTAGCCAATGATACGCAAATTCATACACATATGTGTTATGCAGAATTTGATGATGTAATTGAAACGATTGATGCGCTAGATGCAGATGTGATTTCAATTGAAGCTTCGAGAAGTCATGGTGAAATTATTTCGACTTTTGAAAAAAATACCTATGACAAGGAAATCGGATTAGGTGTATATGATATTCATAGTCCGCGAGTTCCAAGTGTTGAAGAAATTCTAGTAAATATTAGACGTCCGTTAAAGGTAATTCCAATTGAACAATTTTGGATTAATCCTGATTGCGGTTTAAAAACGAGAAAAGAGCCAGAAACAATTGAAGCCTTGAAAAAAATGGTTGAGGCAACAAAAATTATTCGAGCAAGCTATTAGAAGGAATAGGTAGCTGAAAGGAGAAAGTAGGCGATTGGATTGGGATTAAAAGAAGTTTTAGGGACTAAATTATTGATTGCTGATGGAGCAATGGGCACATTACTTTATCAATATGGTATTGATCGCTCTCACGAAGAATTAAATTGTTCTCATCCAGAAGCTATTTTGAAAATTCATCAAGATTACCTTGCAGCTGGTGCAGATATTATTCAAACGAATACCTATGGAGCCAATTATATTAAATTGGCTCGGTATGGTTTAGAAGACCAAGTTCAGAAAATTAATCGAGCTGGAATCACCCTAGCCAAAGAAGCGCGAGGGGATAAAGAAGCGTTTATTTTAGGGACGATTGGTGGTATCTATGGAGCAGTTGATACAAAAATACATGATCCTGGTATGGAAGAAATTAGTCGTAGTTTTAAGGAGCAATTGTATTGTTTATTATTAGGTGGTGTTGATGGTATTTTATTAGAAACATATTATGATTTAAATGAGCTGAAAACTGTTCTAGCAATTGCAAGGGAAGCTACGGATATTCCCATTATTGCAAATGTATCCATTCACGAAGTTGGCATATTAGCAAATGGACAGTCATTAGCAACAGCTTTAGAGGAACTAGCTGATTTGGGTGCAAATGTTGTCGGGACGAATTGCTTATTAGGTCCACATTTTATGGCTCAATCTTTTGAATCAGTGCCTTTAATTCCTGGGAAAGTTTTAGCGGCTTATCCTAATGCTAGCTTTCCTACAATGGAGAATGGACGGATTGTTTATCAAAAAGAAACAGACTATTTTAAATTATTTGGTGAATTATTTCGAAAAGAGGGAGTGGGTTTAATTGGTGGCTGTTGCGGTACAACTCCAGAACACATTGCAGCTTATCGCAAAGGTTTAACTACGTTAGATTTAGTTACTCAAAAAAAGGTGAAAGCTTTAACCACATACAGGTTTCAAGCTAAACAAGAAACGGGAAAAGAGCGATTACTAGATAAAGTTCAAAGAGAGTTTACAGTATTGGTTGAATTAGATCCGCCGCGTACTTTTAATACAACTGCTTTTTTTAAAGGTGCTGCTCGTTTGAAAGAAGTTGGGGTTGATGCGATTACATTATCCGATAATTCTTTAGCTAGCGCACGTATTAGCAATATGGCTTTAAGTGCAATGTTAAAATATGAGTATGATATCCAGCCTTTGGTTCATTTGACAACTAGGGACCATAATTTAATCGGATTGAATTCGCAGATTATGGGTTTTCATAAGTTAGGTATTCATGACGTTCTGGCGGTAACGGGTGACCCAGCTAAAGTTGGTGATTTTCCTGGCGCATCTTCAGTATTTGATGTAAGTTCTTTTGAATTAATCAAGTTAATAAAAAATTTCAATCAAGGAATTGCTTATACAGGGAAGAATTTACGAGAGAAAACTAATTTTCAAGTAGCAGCCGCATTTAATCCAAATATTCCTCGGTTAGAAAGAGCTGGATGCCTTTTGAAAAAGAAACAAGAAGCTGGTGCAGATTATTTCATCACACAACCGATTTTTGATAGTGAAAAAGTCAAGATATTAAAAGAAGTGATGAAAACTGCAGGAGTTACTATTCCAATATTTATTGGGGTCATTCCCTTGGTTTCAAGTCGGAATGCTGAATTTCTACACAATGAAGTTCCAGGAATCCTATTGACTGATGAAACAAGAGAACGAATGAGGATGGCTGAAGAAGAAGGACGAGGTTTAGAGGTTGGTATGACAATTGCTAAAGAATTAATTGATGAAATTTGTCAGGAATTTAATGGAATTTATTTAATGACTCCATTTATGAATTATGAAATTTCAGCAGAATTATGTGAGTATATTCAAGCTAAAAAACAGCAAGAAAAAAGTATTTGTTCATGTGGTCAAGTTCATAGTCAGTGATTTATCTAACTTTTTGAACCAACTCTTCGAGAAAAAGATAAAAATTCGAGGTGGAAAAAAGCGCCACATCAATTTTCCCTATTTTCTTGCCAAGTCCAGCTTTTTTGAGTTAGCCTCTCGGAAGAAAGATGAAATTTCGAGGTGACAAAAAACGTCACATCGAATTTCCCTATTCTTCATTCGAGCCTGAGCGAACTCAACAAACTTTTGATAGAGTTACCCGGTTCAACAAGCTTTTTATTTAGGCTAGCTTTTTTGAACCAACTCTTCGAGAAAAAGATAAAAATTCGAGGTGGCAAAAAACGCCACATCAATTTTTCCTATTTTCTTGTCAGAGCTGAACGGTTCAACAAGCTTTTTATTGAATATTGAAATCTAGCTATTTTTTCTCTATACTAGTAGAGAAGAAAGAGTTGGAGGGGAAAACGTGCGTTTAGATAAGTTTTTAGCTCATACAGGTTTTGGTACGAGAAAGTCAGTTAAAAGTATCATTAAAGCGAAGCAAGTCAGGATAAATGATAAAATCGCTAAGGATGGAAAAGAGCAAGTTAAACCAGAAGTAGATCAGGTTTTTGTTTTAGATGAAAAGGTCCACTATCAAGAGTTTATTTATTTAATGCTCCATAAACCTCAGGGAGTTGTAAGTGCGACTATTGATAATGTTCATCCTACAGTGATTAGTTTACTGGGTCCTAATGAACAACTTTTCGACCCGTTTCCAGTCGGTCGTTTAGATAAAGATACTGAGGGTTTATTGTTGGTAACGAACGATGGTACTTTAGCCCACAACTTATTATCGCCTAAAAAGCATGTGGCAAAATGCTATCAGGCTACAATTCAGGGGATTGTGACAAAAGAAGACCAAGTTGAATTTGAAAAAGGACTAACATTAAATGATGGATTTCTCTGCCAGCCAGCGGAGTTGGACATTTTAGAAGTAGATGAAAGCCAGCAAATTTCTCAAATTCAAGTGACGATTCATGAAGGCAAATTCCATCAAGTCAAGCGTATGTTTGAGGCAGTGGATAAAAAAGTTACTTATTTAAAACGTCTGTCAATGGGCCCAATTCGATTAGATGAAAGGTTGGACTTAGGAGAATATCGAGCTTTGACAGAAGCTGAAATGGATTTGTTACAAGGGATACAAAAGGATAATTAAAAGAAGAGGAAAGAAATCAGATGTCTAATTTCTTTCCTCTTCTTTTTAAAAGTCAAATTTTGTAGCAAAATCTTTCATGGTTTTTGGAATTAGTTGAATAATTTGAGTAGGCAAGGTTACGTAGTGAGTTTTAGCCAATTGATCGGCAATATAGCTATGCAGAAAAACAGAAGCCAAGACTGCTGTTTTGTGATTTGGAAATTGTGCTAAAAATCCTGCTAACATTCCTGTTAAAGCGTCTCCCATTCCCCCCGTAGCCATTGCTGGATTTCCAGCAGTATTTTGCCAAACTTCATCTTCAAAATAAATTTCTGAATGGTGTTTTTTCAGAACCACTGTTGCATTCAATTGTTTTCTAAAGTGAGCATTTAAGTCTTTTGTTTGTTCTTCGGGTTTTAGTTTACTTAGTCTTTGCCATTCGCCCAAATGAGGAGTGTAGACAGTTTTAGCTTTTGGCGTTTTTAAGTTTTCTTGCGCCATTAAGGTAATAGCAGATCCATCAATCACAATTTGTTGGTGGCTAGAGACAGTTGCTAAGACTGTTTTCAAGATATCTAATGCTTCTTTTTCTAAGCCCAGTCCAGGTCCAATTACAATTACATCTGATTTTTTTATTTGATTGATCAATTTTTCAGAGTGATATGCATTTAGAACCATTGCTTCAGGCAATCGTCCATGAAGTGCTGCATGATTATTGGGATGAGTAGCTACAGTAACTAAACCTGCTCCGCTATAGACTGCCCCGCTGGCTGCAATCATAATTGCTCCGCCCATTTCTTCATTTCCACCAATCAAAAGGACACGACCATAATTTGTTTTGTAACTTTCATTTTTTCGTTTAGGTAAAATACCTTGTACAATGTTTTGATCTAATTTTTGCATAACTAACGCCTCCGATTGTAATAAAAAGCTCATTGAGCCGGGTAGCTCTATCAAAAGTTTGTTGAGTTGGCTTAAAAGAGCTAGCCTAATAGAGTGTTGAGAGTGTTTATTTCTCTTTTAAGTAGATTGAGAGAATTCTCTATACTGTATCTATTATAGAATGAAATAAACCAATTTGCACGAGGAGTTCGTTAAAATTGAAAATAAATTTATTTCTCAGACTAAAAATACAGATAAGCATGGTAAAATAGCCCGAAAATTGATATGATTAGGATGTTGAAATTCAGAAATAGAGGAGTGTTTGTAAATGGGAATCGATTGGAAAAAAGAAGTAGAAGCCCGCAAAGACGATATGTTTGCTGACTTATTTACACTGCTAAAAATTGATAGCGTCAGAGATGATAGCAAAGCGACAGAGGATGCTCCTGTAGGGCCAGGTCCTAAAGAAGCTTTATTGAAGTTCTTAGAAATTGGTGAACGTGATGGTTTTATTACTAAAAACGTTGGCAATTTAGCTGGACATATTGAATATGGAAGTGGTTCTGAGACGTTAGGTGTTTTTGCCCACGTTGACGTTGTTCCGGTTGGGACAGGTTGGACACATGACCCATTTGATCCAATTGTTAAAGATGGTCGAATTTATGCTCGCGGTTCAAGTGATGATAAAGGACCTGGCATGGCTGGGTATTATGCGCTTAAAATAATTAAAGAGTTGGGTTTACCTGTTTCTAAAAGAGTTCGCTTTATTATTGGAACAGATGAAGAGAGTGGCTGGAAGTGTATGGACCACTATTTAGCGGTTGAAGAAAAACCTGATTTTGGTTTCTCACCAGACGCTGAGTTTCCAATTATTAACGGTGAAAAAGGAATTCTATCTGTCTATTTAAATTTTAAAGGCGATAATAAAGGAGCAGCGAATGAACTAGTTCGTTTTGATGCTGGTTTACGTGAAAATATGGTTCCTCAAGATGCATCTGCTGTAGTAATCAGCGATGAAGCTGAAAAAATGAAGTCAGATTTCTTTGATTTTGTTGAACAACATCCTATTTCTGGAACGTGTGAAGTAGCTGATAATCAAGTGACGTTTACTGTTGTAGGTAAAGGCGCTCATGGAATGGAGCCGCGTGGTGGAATTAATGCAGCAACATTCTTAGCGACTTTCTTGACTCGTTATGCATTTGGTGGCGATGCTAAAAATTATTTAGCAGTGACTGCTAAGTATTTACATGATGATTCTCGTGCGCATAAATTAGCTTTAAACTACGTAGATGATGTGATGGGTGATTTGACAATGAATCCAGGAGTGTTTACATTTACTCCAGAAAAAGGAGGACAAATTGTCTTAAACTTCCGCTTCCCTCAAGGCGTAACTGTTGAAGGGATTGAGAGTTCACTAACCAACCAATTAGCAGACTATGGGATTACATTAAGCCGTGGAAAAGCCCAACTGCCTCACTATGTACCTGCGGATGATCCAATGGTAAAAGTTTTATTAGATGTTTATGAAAAACATACAGGCGAAAAAGGTGTAGAGAAAACAATTGGTGGAGGCACATATGGACGTTTATTAGAACGTGGTGTTGCCTATGGAGCAATGTTCCCTAACAGCATTGATACCATGCATCAAACAGACGAGTTTATGGCGATTGATGACTTAGTGAATGCAACAATTATTTACGCAGATGCTATGTACGAATTGATTAAATAGAGTAATAAATATTAAAAAGGAAGATGGAAGGATAATTATCCTTTCTCATCTTCCTTTTTTCTATTTTATAGAGCGTTTTGGTAAATTTTACGACTGATTTCTAATGTTTGGTCTTGTCTTTCTGAAAGTTTACTTAAACCGTGTTTATCTAATTGGTCAACTAAAATATCCACTACCTCAGCATCTAAATCATAGTCACTAAAATGAGTCGGAGCTCCTAAACTTTCGAAAAATTCACGTGTTTTATTGATAGCTAAAGTTGCTTTTTCCTCAGCTGTACCATCAGTAATCAACCAAACGCGTTCTGCATATTGAACAAGCTTATCTAGTTTTTCAGTTTTACGTATTTCTAATAAAGAAGGCAAGACAATTGCTAACGTCCGGGCATGATCAATATGGTAAAGTGCTGTAATCTCGTGGCCGAGACTGTGTGAAGCCCAGTCTTGTGGCACGCCAGGCGAAAGAATACCATTTAAAGCATTGGTTGCAGTCCACATAAAGTTTGCTCTTAGGTTGTAATCGTGATTGGTTTCATCAATTACTTTTGGTCCAATCTCAATTAAAGTTTGCAATAAGCCTTCCGCAAAACGGTCTTGAACCATTGCACCAACTGGATATGTCATATATTGCTCCATTATATGGACAAAAGAATCAATTACACCATTAGCAAGTTGACGTTTTGGAAGAGTGTAGGTTAACTCAGGATCTAAA
Source organism: Carnobacterium maltaromaticum DSM 20342 (assembly GCF_000744945.1). Taxonomy (NCBI): domain Bacteria; kingdom Bacillati; phylum Bacillota; class Bacilli; order Lactobacillales; family Carnobacteriaceae; genus Carnobacterium; species Carnobacterium maltaromaticum. The sequence continues at coordinate 1,181,619 of NZ_JQMX01000001.1, read as the reverse complement.
ATAGAGAATTGTGGGAATGTCACTGGACTTCCAAAGCCAAGCTTGGCTTTTTTTTCAACAAAAGTGACAACACCACCACTATTCATTTCTGAACCAGTTGCCGGTAAGGTTAAAATAGATCCAAAAGGTAGAGCTTTTGTGATTGGCAACTTGTCGCCAATACCTGCTCCAAAAATATGAATTGGATCACGATCAAATAAAGCACCAGCTGCGATAAACTTTGTGCCATCAATAACAGAACCGCCACCAACAGCTAAAAGATAATCATAACCATCACGTTTAACTAGTTCAACAGCTTTCATCAAAGTTTCATAGGTAGGGTTCGCTTCAATTCCACCAAATTCACCAATTTGATAGCCAGCTAAAGCTGCTTTGACTTTATCAAGAGTTCCAAAACGCACTACGCTTCCGCCGCCGTATAAAAGTAAAACTTTTTTATCTTTAGGTACCAAAGTGGCTAATTCTTCGATTCGATTTTTACCAAAGATTATTTTTGTGGGGTTGTAGTAATTAAAATTTGCAATTTCTGTATTCATTTGACACCATCCTTTTTATAAAAATAGTATACCATAAGAATCCTTAAAAGCTCATCGATAGAGCTTGACCATTCCCTACTAGTTTATTTTTTCTACAGTAATATGGGGAATTTCTTGCAGTGCTTCGACTAGCTCCATTTCTTCAGTAGAATTTTTAGTGCGAATGCTAAAATAAATATGATATACTTTGGTTTCTTCGAAAATTTCACGTTTTGATTCAAAATTTTGATAGACTTTTTGTTTTTCTTTTAATAATCCAGTAACTAAAGGAATAGATTCAGCTTTTGTTGTAGAAAGTGTTAGAGTTGTTGTATGATAGTCAATTTTTCGGAAAAAAATGGCAGAAAACTCAAAGCCAATAATAGTTAAAATAGTAGCACCAATGCTGACAATATACATCCCACCACCGACAGCCAAACCAATGCCAGATGTTGCCCAAATTCCAGCAGCACTTGTCAACCCAACGACGTTTTGTTTTTGAATAATAATCATACCGGCACCGATAAACCCGATTCCACTAACAACTTGTGCTGCGACGCGACTTACGTCTAAAGAAAAACCAGGTGTCCCAACAACGTCACTAAAACCATGTTGAGAGATAATCATTAAAAGAGCACTGCCTAAACAAACTAGAGAGTGCGTTCGGATGCCAGCTTCTTTCGCTCTAAACTCTCGATCAAAGCCAATAATACCACCTAATAGACCAGCTAAGGCTAAACGTGATAAAAATAAAATATTCATGTTATCCATAATTAATCATCCTTTATTTTTTTGTATAACTATAGTGTAACATAGATAGAGCTGTTTTTTCGACTAGTTTAATGGTGCATAGGGGAAGGATTAGTGCTAAAATATAGGATGAAAGTACTGGAGAAAGCTGATAAAATTAAAAAGCTAAAAAGGGTGTGAATGACGATGAAAAAGATTTTAGTTTTTGGTGGAAATCGCTTTTTTGGACAAAAGACTGTACAAGCTTTAATTCAAAAAGGCTATTTGGTAACGATAGCGAATCGTGGATTACGATCCGATGATTTTGGTGATAACGTTAATCGCATAAAGGTAGATCGCACAGATCCAATGAGTAGTGGCTGGCAAGAAATTAGTCAGAGCTATTGGGATGTGGTAATTGATAATATTTGCTATACAAAAGAAGAAGCGCAAATTGCGATTGATTATTTAACTGGGAAAGTTGGACAATATATTTTCACTTCCTCATTATCAGTATATGAAGGGGAACAAATTGGCTTTAGTGAGACTGATTTTAGACCAGACACCTTCATAATTGATCCTGCTAGTGAACTGAATTATTCTGAAGGGAAGCGTCAAGCTGAAGCTACCTTTGTAGCAGCAAGTGATTTTCCAGTGGCTATTTTACGAATTCCTATTGTGTTAGATGATGACGATTATACTGAACGACTGCATTATTATATTCGGAAAATAAGAAATGAAGAGACGATTTTAGTTCGTGATTTATCGGCACAAATGAGTTTTATCAAAGGAAGCGAAGTGGCTAAAGTGATGCTTTGGTTAATCGACATAAATTTCAAAGGGATTATTAATGCAAGTTCAAAAGAAATCATCTCTATGAATAATTTAATGAATTGGATTGAAGAAGTGGTTAAGGTTGAGCCATTAGTGATTGAATCAGACCAAGATGAAAATCAGTCGCCATTTAGTGTTGAAAAAGATTGGTATCTTGATTGCCAAAAAATGAGTGAATTAGGGTATCCATTACCAGATTTGAGTTCATGGCTAGTTCCTTTAATAAGAAGATTAAATGAAAAAATGGCAATGAATGCATAGAAAGAAGGCAGAATTTTGAAAAAAATTGATCAAGGAATTGATTTTTTAACAAATTGGAAACAGCTGTTTCAATGTCCAGTTTGTCAAAGTAGGTTTGATGAAATCAAAGGGACTAGTTTTAATTGTGAGAATGGTCATAGTTTTGATGTGTCAAAAAAGGGGACTCTTTATTTTTTAACAGGGAGTGCTAAAAATGAATATGATAAAGAGATGCTTAGTCCACGTTTTTCAATTGCGCAAGCAGGTTTATTTAATCCTCTATTGGAACAAATTTATCCGTTAATTAATACAGATTCAAAAGAAATTAAAACATTGTTAGATGTAGGATGTGGAGAAGGCTCACAATTAGATTATTTAACTCAATTGGGTCTAGAGGGGCCGAAAATAGGTTTTGATATTTCTAAAGATGCCATCCAATTGGCAAGTACACATTTTTCTAGTGCTTTTTGGTGTGTCGCAGATTTGGCTAAATCGCCTTTTGCATCTAAGCAATATGATACAATTCTAAATATTTTTTCTCCATCTAATTATCAAGAATTTAAACGCTTGTTAAAAAATGATGGAAAGGTTATTAAGGTTGTGCCAAATACAGACTATTTAATTGAGCTGAGAAAACTTTTTTATCAAGATCAAGAAGCAAAACAGAGCTACCAAAATGACGCAGTTGTGAACAAATTTAGCCAACATTTCTCAAAGGTTACTGTAGAACAGTGTCGTTATAGCTTTGATTTAACGCCAGAATTATTCTCGGATTTAATGAAAATGACTCCTTTAGCATGGGGAGCAAGTCAAGCAGCAAAGGATTTTGCCTTAAAAAATCCCTTGAAAAAAGTGACAGTTGATGTAAGTATTTTAATTGGTATGAGTGAGTAGTCAAATGTGAATGAAATGTGAACAAGAAATAGATGGATAACGCTTACAATAGGTTGATTGACCCTAATGGGTTGCAACAGTTCCATAGTGGTGTTATATTATCAGTAAGCTATTTAGTTCATTCGTTTTTATCAGAGATCCATCAGATTCTGATAAAAGTTAGTGAGTGAGAATGTGCTTCACTAACGTATCATTTCGCAGTGCTAGACACCGAAGTGATGCGTTTTTTTCTGCTTTTTTTTGGAAAGTCTAGATCGTGCATATAAATAAGCAAGACAAATTCTAATAATAAATTCGTCTTTGTTTGAATAAAGGAGTTGAGTGATCATGAGTGGAACGAGTCTTTCGTTAAAAGAGCGGATTATTCAAGAAAGCCAACGAATTGGTATTGATAAAATTGGTTTTGCTTCAGCAGAACCTTTTAGCAACTTAGAGAAAAAGCTTGAAGAACAACAAGAAAAAGGCCATCATTCGGGTTTTGAGCATCCGGTCATAAAGGAACGAATTTATCCAGAATTAATTTTTGATGAACCCCGTTCTATTATTTCGATTGCATTGGCCTATCCAACTAAGATGAACGAACCACCTGAGCGAGTCAAAGGCCAACGTCGAGGGCAATTTGCGAGGGCTTCGTGGGGGACTGATTATCATGATATTTTAAGAGAAAAACTTGCTAGGCTAATTGAATTTATTAAGCAAGAAGCCAAGGAAGAAGTCTTATTTAAGCCGATGGTAGATACTGGAGAATTAATTGATGTAGCAGTCGCACAACGAGCTGGCTTAGGCTTTATTGGAAAGAATGGCTTATTGATTACCGAGGAATTTGGCTCGTATGTCTATTTAGGTGAAATTATCACGAATTTAGAATTTGAATTTGATGAAGTGGTAGCAAATGGTTGTGGTGATTGTACACGGTGTATTACCGGGTGCCCGACGACGGCTTTGCTTGGTGATGGGCGAATGAATGCGAAGAAATGTCTATCTTTCCAAACCCAAACTAAAGGAATGATGCCTGTTGAGTATCGAAAAAAAATGGGTCATGTGATTTATGGCTGCGATATTTGTCAGATGGTTTGTCCTTATAATAAAGGGAAAAATTTTCATTTTCATGAAGAAATGGAACCTGTACCGGAGGATGTTGCGCCATTACTACAGCCTTTATTATCCATTAGCAACAAAGAGTTTAAACAACGTTTTGGTGTAATGGCTGGTTCTTGGCGGGGGAAAAAACCGATTCAACGTAATGCTATTATTGCATTAGCTAATTATCGGGATAAAACCGCATTGCCAGCATTGTTACGCTGTATTGAAGAAGATCCTAGACCAGTGATTCGAGGGACAGCTGCCTGGGCAATTGGTCAAATAGTTGCAAAACAAGATGTCACTGTGATTGAATTTTTAAGAACAGCGTACCAAAAAGAAGAAGATGAAGAAGCGCGTGTTGAGTTTAAACAAGCTCTTCAAACGTTAGAAGAAAAAAGTAGTTAATTTACGGGAAGTATTGTGTTTAAAGTCTAAATGCACCCTATTTTATTGGAGGAAAAATTATGCCAAATCATATTGTTTTATTCGAACCACAAATTCCAGCAAATACGGGAAATATTGCCCGTACTTGTGCTGCGACAAATAGTACGTTACATTTAATTGAACCACTAGGTTTTTCAACTGATGACAAACAACTAAAACGAGCGGGATTAGATTATTGGAATGATGTGGCGATTCGTTATCATTCAGATTTAGCCGCATTTTTGAAAGTTGCTGAATCTGGTCAACTTCACTTAATCACAAAATTCGGTCATGAAGTCTATAGCGATGTTGATTTAACAGATTCTAAATTAGATCATTATTTTATTTTCGGAAAAGAAACGACAGGATTACCAGAAGAATTTATGCGTCAATATGAGCAAGAGTGCTTACGGATTCCTATGAATGATGAGCATGTCCGATCGCTAAATTTATCAAATACAGCGGCTATTTTAGTTTATGAAGCATTGCGTCAACAGAATTTTGAGAATATGGAATTAACGCATAATTACGGTGAAATCGATAAATTAAGCTGATTTTGAATCGTTAATTCTAAATATAAATGAGAACCTGCTAGTTTAACTAGCAGGTTTTTTTTATTAAGCCTAGCTCTTATGAGCCAACTCCTAGAGAAAAAAATAAAAATTCGAGAGGACAAAAAGCGTCCTATCAATTTTTCCTATTTTCTTACCTGAGCTAACCGGCTCAATGAGCTTTTTATTTTTAAATGACAATAATGTAAGTTGATTTTCTTGATTTGTAAGATTTTTCATAGGACTTTTATTTGCTTATTTTTGTATACTAAAATAAGCAAATAAAGGAGTGTGTCAAAATGGAGATGGTAAAAAAAGGGTTAACAGGTTTTCAACTTAAAGTATTAGGACTTGTTCTAATGGTGTTTGATCATATAGCAGAGTTTTTCTTAGAGATGGGTGTACCATTTTGGTTTCATTGGTTAGGGCGTTTAGTCGCACCTATTTTTTTATTCACTAGTTCAGAAGGATATATTCATACGCGTAACAAGAAAAAATATCTGTTTCGCTTGTTAGTAGGTTTTTGGATTATGAGTATCGGAAATTATGTGGTCAATCGTTACGTGGCTGAAGGGATAGGCATTTTTAATAATATTTTTGGAACGATATTTTTAGGTGTTTTATATATGTATTTAATTGATTTATTTAAAGCAGCGTGGCAGAAGAAACAAGTTTTAAGTGTTTTAGGAGCAATTATTTTAATGGTTTTACCGATTGCAGCAGGTTTTCTTATTATGTGGTTACCAGAAGTTAATTTTTTAGCTTTTAATATTCTATTTTTATTTGTACCGACTGTTTTAACAACAGAAGGTGGCTTTTTACTAGTTGTTTTAGCTGTATTATTTTATTTGTTCCATGGGAAAAAAAGTTTACAAGTTGCAGCCTTATTGATTATTTCAGCACTGAGTTATTTTAGTGCAGGTGGGAATCCTTTTACAGAAAACTATCAATGGATGATGGGGTTAGCAAGTATTCCAATTATTTTATACAACGGGGAAAAAGGTCGTGGTATGCGTAATTTCTTTTATTACTTTTATCCAGCCCATATTTACGTGCTCTTTTTTATTGCCCACTGGTTGCAAAAATAGACGATTAAAAAAACTCCGACTAAACTAATTTAGTCGGAGTTTTTTTAATTTAGTATTTCAATTGATTAATGGCCGCCTAAGAAAAACATTTGGATAAAGAATAGAACTGCAAAAACATAAACGAGTGGATGAACATCTTTAAATTTGCCTGTTACAGCTTTAGTTATTGGGTAGGTAATAAACCCTAATGCTAAACCAGTTGCAATACTGTTTGTTAAAGGCATTGTGACAATGACGATAAAGGCTGGAAAAGCTTCGGATAAATCATCCCAATGAATTTCAGCAGCACTTGCCATCATCATTGAACCAACGATAACTAATGCTGGAGCGGTAATGGCACTGACACTTGAAATAGCACTGACAACTGGAAAGAAGAAGCTTGAAATTGCAAACATAACTGCAATTGTTAAAGCTGTTAAACCCGTTCTACCACCTGCAGCAACGCCAGTTCCAGATTCAATATAGGCACTAGTTGGACTTGTTCCAAAAACCGCACCAACTGTTGTTCCAACAGCGTCAGCTAGAAGTGCTTGTTTTGCATTTTCTAAATTACCATCTTTCATCAAACCAGCTTTTTTAGTAACAGCAATCATTGTGCCAGTTGTATCAAAAATAGTGATTAATAAGAATGAAAGAACAGCACCGTATAATCCATTTTCAATCACATCTTTAAAAGGAGTGATTGGGTTGGTAATCATTAAATCATGTCCAAAATTTGGTAAGGCCATAAAGCCATCAAATTTGATTTGACCCGTAAAGTAACTAATAACGGCAATAACGACCATACTAATGAATAACGCACCACGAACATTTAAAAGCATTAAAATGACACTTAATATAATTCCGATTAATGTTAAAATGACACCTAAACTGTGTAGATCACCTAATTTAACTAAGTTGGCTTCATCGGCTACAATCACACCAGATAAACGTAAACCAACAAAAGCAATAAATAGGCCAATACCGGCAGTAATAGCCGATTTCAACGTTTCTGGTATCGCGATAATTAATTTTTCACGTAAACTTGTAAAAGATAATAGTAAGAAGATTAATCCGGCAATAAAAACAGAAGCAAAAGCTGTTTTGTAATCAACACCACTCGCAACCACTGTTACAAAGTAGGCATTCATTCCTAAACCTGGTGCAATCCCAATCGGATAATTAGCAGCTAAGGCCATCCAACCGGTTCCGACTACAGCAGCTAGGATAGTTGCCATAAAAACTTGATTAAAAGGCACTCCAGCAGCACTTAAAATGACAGGGTTCACAACAATGATATAAGCCATTGTTAAAAAGGTCGTTAGTCCTGCGATAATTTCTGTTTGAATCGTGGTATTATTTTCTTTCAAGCGAAAGAAGTTTGACATGGTAAATCCTCCTAAAAACGAATATTTAATAAGAACAGATTTAATGATATTCGTTTTTAGGTGAAAAAGCAAGCCTTTTTTAGAAAAATATAAAGAAAAAACACGAATATTCGGGAAATAACCGTTTACACTTAATTGAGGTTAAAGTCTGTTAAGAAAGGAATCTTTGTTATGCAAGAAAAGACTAGGAAAATTTCCCTAGTCTTTTCTGACTTACTATTTTGTTTAATTATTTCCAGGAGGGCGTCCACCGCCGCCTCCCATACCGCCAGTAGTGATACTAGCACCTGTTTCTGAAATACTTGTGCTGACATCAGTAAGTGTTGCAGTTGTCAGCTGTGTTCCAATTGTGTAAGAACCATTTTGATATAATCCATCGGTAGTTGTTCCGGAATGGCTACCACCAGAGTATAATGTGTATTTACTACCTTGTAGCATATCAGGAGTACTGATAACAATGGATTGGAAATTCTTAGTTGGAGCAAAGGTTAGGACTTCATCCCCATTTTCATCTTCGATGTGAACTAATGTTCCGGCTTGTTGTGTGTTAGAAAAAATTAAATTTAAAGAGGCTTGAGTGGAAGATGTACTCGGTGTTTCAGCCATACCTGAGCTACCAGATGCAACTAGGGTCCCGCCATTTAAATTAAAGGTTCCATCAAAATCTATCGCACCATTTCCATTATCTGTTGGACCATTGACTAAAACAACTCCGCCACTCATATCAATGTCCCCATTTGAGTCTAAACCGTCTCCGCCTGCATCAACTACGATTCGGCCACCTGTAATAGTTAAACCGTAATCACCACCAGAACTGAAATTGTCTTTTTGTCCTCCTGGTCCAATCTCATCAGTTGTTCCATCACTACCACCAGCTGCATTAATTCCATCATCTGAACTAGTAACATGAATCGTTCCATCTTTAATTACAATGAAGGCTGCTTCAAGACCTTCATAAGATTTTTTTATATCAATCGTTCCAGCATTTATTGTTAAAGTATCATCTGCATGCATGCCATCATCACCAGTCGAAATAGAAAATTCACCACCATTGATTGTAATAATGCCATTAGTATGAAGAGCATCATCTTCGGCATTAAGTGTAAATGAGCCATCTTGAATGGTTAATTGTTCAGTTGCTTTGAGCGCTTTAAAGCTGTTAGAATTTTCTGCAGTTGTGCTTGTATTCGTAGTTACGGAAGTTTGACTATCACTTCCAGCACCTGTTTTAATAGTAAAATTCCCATTAGAAATTAAAAGGGAACTTTCGGCTTGAATGCCATCATGAGCTGCTGTGATTGTATAGGTCCCACCATCAATTCCGATCCAACCTTTCGTTGTATCCTCTGAATTATTGGTTTGAATTCCATCATTGCCAGCTTTAAGCACAAATGTTCCAGCTAAAATAGAAACGGAGTCTTTTCCGCGCAGAGCATGATTTTTAGCATCAACTGTAATCGTCCCATCCGTAATAACTAGGTCATCTTTACTTGCAATGCCATTATTATAATTTCCGGAAATGTTTAAAGCTCCAGAACCGTTAATTGTTAAATCATCTTTACTAAAAATTGCAGCATCAGGTTCGTCTGTCGTTGCATCTGGGTAACTATATTCAGTTGCATCACTAACTTTATTTTCAGTTTTATCAGCTAAGGTCAGAATCATTTTATCAGCTTGTTGAACATAAATAGGAGATGTTGTTGAACTAGTGATATCAACTCCATTTAGAATAATTCTCACAGTATCTTCTTTACTGGCATTAACCTTAATTTGCCCGTCTGTTAATGTACCAGAAACGATATAAGTTCCAGCTGCTGTAATTGTAACAATGCTATCTGTAGCAGAAGCTCCAGAACCGTCTACTTTAATAGAAGTTTTGTTTAATTGGATAGTCGTTCCACTCGTTTCATCCCAGTTACTGTCCTGATCTTCTGCTGTGTAGGTTCCAAATAGGCCATTATCATCTGTTGTTGTCGTGGCTATATTTGTAGAAGTAGAAGTAGTTTCCGTTGAACTAGATGATTTTGAGGTAGAGGTAGACGAATTCGTCGCTGTACCACAACTTGCTAAAGTCACTAGTAACGAGAGTACTAGCATTAATTTAATTGTCTTTTTTTTCATAGTTATACACCTCTTTGAATTAAATTTTAAAGTTCATCTTTATTCGTTGCTACTTTTCCGCAAATAATGGTTAGATTGCCATTGCGACGTCTAATTTCATCAATCATTGCTTTTTCTTCTCGGTTATCTTTTAACATAATTTGATACATTAGTTCATACAAACTGCCCATATTGGTTGTTTTTACACGATCTAAATGAGCTTCATACGTATACTTATCAAACAAGTCATCAAATAAACCTGTATAGTCTAAGTTTTCAGGAATCGTTATTTTTAAAGATTTTTCAGTCCGTTTACTTTGTCCAAAGTGGATGGTATTTAAAAAGAGGAGCATACATCCAATAATTAGCGAAAATAAGAAAACATAGACTAAGTAACCCATACCTGTAGCTAATCCAATTCCCATAGCCCAGAAAATACTACTTATTTCTCTTGCACCACCTGCAACAGAACGAAAACGAATCAGACTAAAGGCCCCTAAAACGGCAACCCCTGTGCCTAAGTTTCCATTAACTAACATAATAACGGTTTGAACTAAAACTGGTAGAATTGCTAATGTAACAACAAAACTTTTTGAGTAAACATTACGATACATATGGACACTTGCCGCTAAAACCCCCAAAAGTAAAGAGGAAATGGTACAAAATAAGATTTGTAAAATCGTAATATCTCCAGTTGTAGATGGTAAAATACTTGCTAACATAATTGATCGACCCTTTCTTGATATAAATAATTTTTATAACAGGTTCCGTATTTTGAAAATGAGACAGGATAAAGTTCATGATTGGCCAAAATTTGTGTCAGCCAAAATGGAATGGCTCCTAACGCTTTGATTTCCATTAAACATTCATCTTTTGGAATTAAATAGGCTCCATGATCTCCAGCACTTAAATCTAAGTTTGTAGCTCGCCAACGCACTTTGAAATCAAAGGTAATTCGAAAATCGAGATCTTCTTTGCCAAAAAGGGCAATTCGATCATAGGCAATTAAAACTTTTGGAGTTAGTTGATGACGTGAATAGAACCAATCAATTTCTTGCATAATCTGATTGTTTTCTAATGGAATATTAGTGGAAGATAAGTAAGTAGTTGCTTCCGCCAAACTTAATGATACGCGTCTTTTATAAACGACGCCTTCAAATTTTTTCTTCAGTTCTAAAAAAATCATATCTGTAGCTGTAGGAATTCCATAGCTGCGAATTCTAAATTTTTCACGGTAGATTGGTTTTTCAATTGATTTTTGAATCAACTGAAAATCATCAGTGTCGTAATAAAGAGACGAGATTGTCTGCATCCCACATTTATCTTGTTCCATATAGAAGAGTAACTCTTTAAACAAGTCTTCGAATTGATCTAAGGACAGCCTATATTTTTTTTCTTTACGTTGAAAAATGTTTTTATTTTTACTCATGTCTAAAACTCCTTTTTAATAAGTCTTGGTAGTTATGAACTTAGTTTACGTTGGGGAACTTAAAATAACCTTAAAAACTTAATCCTGTTATTTTATAATGAGAGTTAAATGTGAATACCATGTGAACAGAAAGTGTGACAGAATAGCGACTAATTTTTCCCAGGGATAAAAAAAGGAATTACAAATGCTATATTTAATGGAGTAACGTATACGATAACTCATTAGTGTAGTGGAGTCACAGTTTTCTAAATCTTTTTTTTACTGTATAAAAAAATGAAAATTTTTTGTGGAATTCTGTTATAGATTAAGAATAAAAAATAAATTAATTAAGTTTATGGAGGAATGTTTATGCAACTTAAAAAAATTATTTCAATCGGTCTAATTGCTAGTTTAGTATCACCAGTTTTGACTACGGGGAAGGTTATCGCTGAGGAAGCTCAAAAATAACTGATTTTACAGGCTTAGAGTATGCGATAAATGTCACAAATATACGTATAAATGGTCAAGCGCTGGATTCTTCTTTATTTCCTGATTTATCTAGCTTAAGTTTATTAACACATATTGATTTGGATCGGACAGAGAGTGATAATGTAATCATTGAGAAATTAGCAAATATAACTAGTTTACAGTCAATTAATATTCAAAGAAATCCCCAAATTACCGATGTCTCAGTTTTGGCAAATTTACCTAACTTACAAGCTCTGAATATTCAATTTAATGGGGTTTCTGATTTTAGATGGGTCAATGATGCTCCAAAATTAACGAGATTATCAGCGACAGGGCAAAACACAGGCAGAGATAATGCTGCTGTGAATTTGATGCGCTCTAAATTGATTTATGATAGTGAAAGAAAAACAATTACACTTCCTTTTGCTGAATTTCCTAAACAATTAACTAATTTTGACGGATATACCCCTTCATTTAGTACCGCTTTATCAGATACTTATTTCGTATTTGATGGAGTAGAAATGGGAGCAGATCGCCTAACAATTGATACAAATGGATTAACAATCAATCAAATTGAACCTGATGCATATGAAAATGCTACATCTTTTATTTATAATGCACGCTATAATAATCCATTTGGAACCTATGAAATTCCAGTAGGGTTCACTTTTTATGCTATTTCTGCGGGAACCTATTATCAAAGCTTTGCTATTGAGAATGATCCAATTGCAGGTGCTCCAGTAAATGTCCATTATGTAGACGAAGAAAATAATGAATTAGCACCTGTTGAGAAATTAAATGGAAATGTGAATGAAAGTTATCAGGCGCAAGAAAAAGATATACCTGATTGGGTTCTAAAAGAAGTTCCTGATAATGTCAGTGGACTATTTACAACAGATGTACAAACCGTTACCTATGTATATGAGAAAAAAGATGGGGAGCCAGTGACTGTTTATTATCAAGATGAAGCTGGAAACGAATTAGCTCCGGCTGAACAGTTAAGCGGAAAATTAGATTTTCCATATTCAACAAGTGAAAAAGAACTAGCAGGTTGGGTAGTAAAAGAAGTCCCAGCTAATGCAGAGGGTTTATTTACGGATAAAAATCAAACAGTTGTCTATATTTATGAAAAGGCAACGGCAGCGCCAATTACTGTTTACTTTCAAGACGAAGAAGGACATGATTTAATTCCTTCAGAACAATTGGATGGAAAACTAGATGCTCCTTACGAGGCAAGCATAAAAGAGATAGCTGGTTGGGTGTTGAAAACAAGTCCTGAAAATACCAAAGGCCTATTTACAGATAAAGCTCAGACTATTGTGTATATCTACGAGAAAGCCAATGGTGCTCCAGTTACAGTTGATTACCAAGATACCGAAGGCAGTAAACTTAGTCCATCTGAGCAATTAACTGGGCAACTAGATGCTACTTATGAAACGATGGCGAAATCCTTTATTGGTTGGGAATTAAAACAAGTACCAACCAACGCCAAAGGACTATTTACATCTGAAAATCAATCGGTTGTATATATTTATCAAAAGCAACAACCGGGTACTAGTATAAGCCAGATTCAACCACCTTTTAAGACAGCAAATCCATTACCAGCAACAGCTAAAGTAAGTAAAAATAGCTTGCCAGAAACTGGTGAAAAACAATCATTAAATTACAGTCTGGCTGGAGTTGGAATTATGGGGCTAGCTGTGTTAGCCATTTTAAGAAAAAGAACCAAAAATAAATAGAAAAAACCCTGAGAATCAATTGATTTCTCAGGGTTTTTGTTAATTTGAATTACATTTCGTCTGGTGCACCAACACCAAGCAAGCGTAAATCTTCTTTTAATATAATCGTTACAGCTTTAACTAAAGCTAAACGAGCAGGTTTTTGCGCATCATCATTCAAAACTTTAACTTGTGCATAATAACGGTTAAAGGCTTGAGCTAAATGAATCGCATGCTTCGCAATAACAGATGGTTCTAGTTTATCATAGGCACGTAAAACAGTTGTTGGATATTCTTGAATTAGTTTGATGACTTCCCAGCTGTATTCGTCATCCAATGCCAACGATGCTGAATCAAAAGAGACATCAGCAGCTTTGCGTAAAATACTCATAGCTCTGGCACGTGTATATTGAACATAAGGTCCAGTTTCACCTTCAAAACGAACAACTTCCTCTAAAACGAAGTCAAAATTATTTAAACGATCATTTTTCAAATCATGGAAAATAACAGCACCAATTCCAACTTGGCTAGCAGTAGTATCTTTATCTGCTAAATCAGGATTTTTCTCAGTAATTTGTTGATTCGCTAAATTAACAGCTTCATTTAAAACTTCCTCTAATAAGACAATCTTGCCTTTTCTAGTAGACAGTTTTTTACCACCTTGCGTAATTAAACCAAAAGGCACATGATGCATTTGATCAGCCCAATCAAAGCCTAATTCTTTTAAGACCGCTTTTAACTGTTTGAAATGGTTGCTTTGTTCATTTCCAACTACATATAAAGACTGAGCGAAATTATACGTACGATGACGGTAAAGTGCAGCTGCTAAATCACGAGTAATATATAAGGTTGCGCCATCTGATTTCCGGATCAACGCTGGATTTAAATTGTATTTCTCTAAATCAACAATAGTTGCACCATTATCGACAGTTAGAATGTGTTTTTCTTCTAATAAATCTAAAACTTCATCCATTTTGTCATTATAAAAAGCTTCACCATTATAAGAATCAAATTCAATCCCTAATAATTTGTAAATATGGTTGAATTCAGTTAAAGATTCTTCTCTGAACCATTTCCATAAAGCTACGGCTTCTTCGTCTCCATCTTCTAAACGTTTGAACCAAGCGCGTGCTTCGTCATCTAATTCAGGTTTTTCCTCTGCTTCAGCATGGAATTTCACGTAAAGTCGTAATAATTCATTAATTGGTTCAGCTTTAACACTTTCTTCATTGCCCCACAGTTTATAGGCTACGATTAATTTCCCAAATTGAGTTCCCCAATCGCCTAGGTGGTTGATCCGAATAGGTTTAAAGCCAAGTTTTTCAGCAATATTCGCAATAGAATTTCCAATAACAGTCGAACGCAAATGTCCCATTGAAATAGGTTTTGCTATATTTGGTGAAGATAAATCAATTGGAATAGTTTGACCTAAGCCAATTGATTGGTTGCCGTATGTTGTTCCAGCATCTAAAACTTCTTTAAGAACTGTAGAACTAACGCTTTCTTTATTTAAAAAGAAGTTTAAATAAGGACCTACAACATCAATTTTAGCGATAAGCGGATCTGTAATTTTAGTTCCTAAGTCAGTCGCAATTTGTTGTGGAGCTTTCCGAAAAGCCTTAGCTAAAGCAAAAGTTGGGAAAGCAATATCCCCGTGATCAGCTGATTTTGGTTTTTCTAATAAGTTGAAAATTTGTTCAGTTGTTAATGTTTCGCCAATTTCTTTTTGTAATAATTCAGCGACAAGTAATTTATAATCCATTAAAAATTCCTCCTATTTTGGTTTCTTCAGTCTCGTTTTGTTGACAAAAAGGCATAAAAAAAACGCCCAAATTTGAATGAATTCAAATAAGAGACGAGAATAGGCCCGCGGTACCACTCTTGTTGCTAAGGGTTATTCTCTTAGCCACTTGTTGATTGATAACGGATAACAAATCCGAATAATTCTACTATAATGTTCAAATTATTTTTTCCAAAGTGCGCTTCTTTTTTCAACTGTTATTGGCTTACACCGTCCCAATTCGCTTTAAACTTAGTTGGAAAAATACTCTCTTTGTCGACAAAATTTTGATATGAAATTAGATTTAGTATAACAAATCATGCTGCGAAATACCATCTTTATTTTTGATTTCTAATTTTTAGTAAAAAAGCAGAGGAAATAAAAGCAGAAATGGGTTTGATTTGGTATAATGTGAAGTAGGAACCAAAAACAAAGGGGGTTTTCTTAAATGAAGAAAACAAACAGGCAAATGGTGATTAAACAAATTATTAATAACCACGATGTGGCAACACAAGAAGAGCTGTTACAATTCCTTAAAGCAGAAGGTGTTGAGGCAACTCAAGCCACAATTTCACGAGATATTAAAGAAATGAACTTAGTAAAAACAACATCCTCAAAGGGCACTGTTAAATATATTTTATTCCAGCACAATAAAATGTCGGACAAAGAAAAATTGGAACAAACGATTGGCGAAGTGGTAATAAAACTTACGCGTGTTCAATTTATGACAATTATCATGACAATTCCAGGCAATGCCCATGTGGTCGCAGCTTTACTTGACTCAATCGATTTTCCAGAGATGGTTGGAACTGTCGGCGGAAATGATACGATTTTGGTTATTTCTCCAAGTGAGGAAGAAGCTATTCGCATGTACGATTATTTTAATAAGTGGACCAGTTTTTAAAAGCTAATTCTTTCTGAACTTATATGAATCAACGAGTTATTATTTATCCTAACAAAGGGGAGTAGAATAAATGAATGAATCAAGTATTCCAGTCTTAAATGCTTTACAAAATGGCTCAGATGTTAGAGGAATTGCACTTACAACTGAGGACAAAGTCATGAATTTAACAGATGACCGAGTTGAAAGGATAGCATATGGGTTTGCCTCATGGCTAAAAGAAATCAAGAAGTTAGCGGTTGACGATCCACATTATCCAATACGTGTGGCTGTAGGACATGATAGCCGCCTTTCTGCTGACAGAATTAAAAGCGCTTTAATTGAAGGATTGGTAAATGCTAACTTTGAAGTGTTTGATGTCGGACTAGCGACCACACCAGCTATGTTTATGGCTACTCAATATGTTGACTATGATTGTGATGCCGCTATTATGATTACTGCTAGCCACTTGCCATATGAATATAACGGTTTGAAATTTTTTACAAAAGATGGCGGAGCTGAAAAAGAGGACATTACCTATATCTTAGAACATGCTGATTGGGAATATGTTTTTTGGGGAAATATGAAAGGCTTTGTAACGCCACGTTTCTTACTAAAAGATTATGCAAATGATTTGGTTGATAAAATCCGAGTAGGCATTCAAGATGAAGAAAATTATCAGCAACCTTTATTGGGGCGCCACATTATTGTTGATGCAGGAAACGGCGCAGGAGGCTTCTTTGCGACTCAAGTTTTAGAAGTTTTGGGAGCAAACATTACAGGGAGTCGATTTTTAGAGCCAGATGGACATTTTCCTAACCATATTCCAAATCCAGATAATAAAGCTGCAATGGCAAGTATTCAATCTGCAGTTTTAGCACATAATGCTGATTTAGGAGTTATTTTTGACACTGATGTTGATCGCTCAGCATTAGTGGATAAGCAAGGAAAAACGTTAAATCGTAATAATTTAATTGGGATTATTTCAGCAATCGTTATTAAAGAAAATCCTGGAACAACAATCGTTACAAATTCAACAACCTCAGAACATTTAAAAAACTTTATTGAAAGTCTGGGTGGGAAACAAAATCGGTACATTACTGGATATCGGAATGTGATTAATCGTGCAATTCAGCTTAATAAAGATGGTATTCCAACTTCATTAGCGATTGAAACTAGTGGTCATGCAGCTTTAAAAGAAAATTATTTTTTAGATGATGGTGCTTATTTAGTTGCAAAAATTTTAATGACGGATGCAGTTTTAACAAAAGAAGGCAAAGAATTAAGTTCTTTAATTGCAAATTTAAAACAACCGGTTGAAACAGATGAAGTCCGTTTCAAGATTTTATCGGAAGATATTAGTCTTGTTGGAGCAGATGCAATGGAAGATTTCAGAGGATTTATTTATAAAACAGCTGATTTAGAAGTTGAACCACGCAACTTGGAGGGTGTTCGAGTAAATACTTCTGGGAAGTATGGAACTGGTTGGATGTTATTGCGTTTAAGCTTACATGAACCGTTGCTTGTATTAAATTTTGAAAGCGATCAAAAAGGTGCTATTGCTTTATTGAGAAAAGATTTGAAAAACTTCTTTGAAGAGAATGATGAATTGGATGCGTCTCTTTTGTAAGTTTTAAGAAAGTACATTACAATAAAAAGACGGACAAAAATAAAATATACAGTCTGAAATATAAAATTAGGAGTTGACTAGTGAATGGAATTAGCAATTACAAACAGTTTGAAAATGGCAAATGGTGTTGAGATTCCACAATTAGGATTAGGCGTCTTTTTAGTAAAAGAAGAAGATGAGCTAAACATGGCTGTGAAATCGGCTATTTATGATGGCTACCGTCACATTGATACGGCAATGATTTATAATAATGAAAAATTTGTTGGAAAAGCAATCAAAGAAACAGAAATTCCACGTGAAGAATTATTTATAACTTCAAAAGTTTGGAATTATGATCATGGATATGAAGAAACGAAAGCAGCTTTTGAAGCAACTTTAAAACGACTAGATACAGATTATTTAGACCTGTATTTAATTCATTGGGCTTCACCGAATTATATTGAAACTTGGCAAGCGATGGAAGAATTATATGAGGCGGGTAAAATTAAGGCAATCGGTGTCTCTAATTTCCAAATTCATCATTTAGAAGATTTAATGGCTCATACTAAAATTAAACCAATGATTAATCAAATTGAAACACACCCAGAGTTCCCACAAAATGAACTTCATGAATTTATGGAAAAACATGGTATCCTTCATGAAGCTTGGGGTCCATTAGGTCAAGGGAAACATGATTTATTAAGTCATCCAGTTTTAGTTAAAATTGGTGAAAAATACAATAAAACAGCTGCACAAATCGTATTACGGTGGCATGTAGAACGCGGAATTGTGGTTATTCCAAAATCAGTTACTCCGCATCGAATTAAAGAAAATAGCAAAATTTTTGATTTTAGTTTATCAAAAGAAGATATGGCAGAGATTGCTACCTTAAATACAGGTACTCGTTATGCCAAAGATCCTGACGATGAAGAATTTTTAAAAACGAGTGCTATTAGACCTGAATAAGAGTAAAGCCAACAGCTTGAGTTTTTTCCTCAAGCTGTTTTCATATTCTTAGATGGAAAATTTAGTAGAAGAGTAGTTAGTAAAAATAACTATTTAGAATGATTGAAAACTGAGGGATTTCCTTCAGTTTTTTTATTTTAACAAGATGGGGAAAAAAGCTGATTTGCTTTGTAGTCAAATTAAAAAGTAATAGTTTGCTTAAAATTTAGGGAATTTTAGAGTTAATTTATTTTCATTTTAATAAGATTGTGTAATAATATATTTTGGAAAGAGGTGAGAGCGATTAGAAAAAAAAGGAATACCCCTGGATTTAAAAATTTTTTAACCAATACTGTTTTTGGAAACATTGAAGGCAATCAAGCGGAAAAACAAAAAGATGAAAAAAAGAATAGTTCTTCACCAATTTATATTCCTAAAAATAGTAATACGGATAAACATAAAAAAAAATAAGCTTTGTAAAAAACAGATTAACTAGACGTTTCGAAGAATAAAAAAATAAGGCTAGGAAAAAAATCCCGGCCTTATCTTTCTATTCTTCGTCTTTATTTTTTTCATTTACTTCGTGTGTTTCAGCTTTATTGTCTGAAAGAGTAATCTCTATCCATTCAATTGTACTTTTTCCTGCTTTTTTAACCGTAAATGTATAATTCTTGAAAACAATATGATCCCCTTCAACAAGATCATACTTTTCATTCATCATCCATCCACCAATTGTATCAACATTTTCTTCATCAATGTCTAGTCCGAATAGCTCGTTGATATCGTCAATTAACATGCGTGCGCTAACTAGATAATGATGATCGTCTATTTTTGTCATTTCCGGCGCTTCAGTTGTGGCATAATCATCATTAATATCCCCAACGATTTCTTCAACGATATCTTCGATTGAAATCATACCGCTTGTACCACCATATTCATCAACTAAAATCGCCACTTGATTGCGTTCTTTTTGCATGCGAACTAAAATCTCTTTAATGGGTATCGTTTCAATAACAGAAATGACTGGTCGAACATACTTGGTGATCATAAATTCATCAGATAAGCCAGACTCGACATATGTTACATAAGCTGCAAAAATTTCTTTTGTATTAATGACTCCAACGATAGAATCTTTATCGCCATCTTGAATAACTGGGTAACGAGTATATCGTTCCGTTTGAACCAACTGGCTAATTTCTTTCAGGCTCATATCAGTTGAGACAGTCACCATTTCAGTACGAGGAACCATGATTTCGCGGCTCATACGATTATCAAAAGCGAAAACATTCTCGACAAATTGATACTCATCATGGTTAATTTCCCCACTTTTTAAACTTTCACTCATAATGATCCGCAGTTCTTCTTCTGAAACACTCTCATCAGATTCACCAACACTTTTCAATCCAAAAGAGCGGGAAATTCCATTTGCAATGCCATTGAGTAAATAGACGATTGGGAACATTAAAAGATACCAAATTTGTAAAGGTCGAGCAATTAATAAGCCGATTTTTTCTGTCTTATTAATGGCAAAGTTTTTAGGCACCAACTCCCCCACAATGACTTGGATAAAGGTAAGGACTGAAAATGAGATTACGATAGATAAAAGACTTGAAACTGAGCTTGGTAGGTTGAAATTTTCAAATAAATTATCAAACAAACGTTTAAAAGTCGGGTCACCTAACCAACCTAAAGCAAGAGAAGTAATAGTGACTCCTAGTTGTGTCGCAGATAGATAGGTATCTAAATGCTGTGTCATTTTTTTTAACAAAATAGCTTTCTTATTGCCATTTTCAATAAGAAAATCTAATCTTGAAGGGCGAATACGGACTAAGACAAATTCTGACATAACAAATAAGGCCGCAATACCTAAAATAATAAAAAATATAATCATACCGGTTCCGATTGACAAATGCACGCCTACGCCATAAGCGTAAGCCTCACCTCCATTTTAGTGAAACTTAGTTTAAATTTAAAAAACTCTTTACCTTTATTTTACTCTGTTCTTGTAGAATTATAAAGGAAAATGGATAAGACTACCAGTACCCTGAGTGGATTTAATCATATTTTAGAAGAAACATGGGGAATAAGGGGCGGAATCACTAATGTGACGGAGTCAAAAGACTTTTATTTCAACATCCACCTTGAGATGTATTTCATATCGAGGAATTGTTTGGTAGAATTAAAGAAGCACTTATTTTATAAGAGAGTAAAATATATATATTGAAGGATTGAGCTATCAATGGAAGAAAAAACTTTTTTTGCAAAATTTAAAGCCCAAATGATTATTTTTTGGCAATGGCTACGTCCTTATCTAGGTAAAGTTCATCGTTGGCGCAAACGTATTTGGAAAAAATATCATATAAATAAAATTATTTTATTGGCTACTTTGCTAGTTGTATTAGTAACGAGTATTTATTTGCTTTATCTAGCTAAAACAGCAGATGTCGCTTCGCTAAAAGCTGGCCTCGAGCAGACGACAACAATTTATGATGAAAATGGGGCAGAAGCGGGAACGCTATATGATCAAAAAGGGACTTTTGTTAGTATTGATCAAATCGCTCCAGCATTACAGGATGCAGTTGTTTCAACTGAAGATAAACGTTTTTATGAACATGGAGGATTTGATGTTAAAGGCATCTTACGAGCAGCAGTTGGGTATGTAGTTAATCGCGGAAACATTGTTGGCGGCGGAAGTACCTTGACGCAACAATTAGCTAAAAATGCCTTTTTATCACAAAATCAAACACTTTCGAGAAAAGCTGAAGAATTATTTTTAGCTATTGAAATTGAAAAAAAATATAGTAAAGCTGACATATTGGAAATGTATTTAAATAATGCCTACTTCGGAAATGGAGTGTGGGGTGTTGAAGATGCAACACAAAAATACTACGGAAAACATGCTTCAGAACTAACCGTGACAGAGGCAGCTTCAATTGCTGCAATTTTAAAATCACCAAGTTATTATAATCCAATTGACCATATGGACAATTCGATTGAACGTCGTAATTTAATCTTGGATTTAATGGTAGACAATCAAAAATTAACTCCAGAAGAGGCCAATGTAGCCAAGTCAGAACCCTTATTATTAGAAGATACCTATCACGCAACTAGTGGTTATCAATACCCTTATTATTTTGATGCACTAATTGATGAAGCCATTAATGATTACGGTTTGAAAGAGGAAGATATCTTAAACAAAGGCTATAAGATTTATACAGCTTTAAATCAGGATTATCAAAAACAAATGCAAGAAACCATTAACAATGATGCTTTATTCCAGTATTCAGAAGATGGAACCCTGGTTCAAACCGGTTCTGTAGCAATGAATCCTAAAACTGGTGGAGTTTATGCCTTAGTTGGTGGTCGAGGAGAGCATGTTTTTAGAGGCTTTAACCGTGCAACACAAATTAGAGTCCAACCAGGTTCAATTATGAAACCATTAGCTGTTTATACGCCAGCACTAGAATCAGGTTATAAAATCGATTCATTATTGAAAGATGAACAAAAAGCCTATGGATCAGATAATTATACACCAGAAAATTATAATGGCATTTATTTAGGTGAAGTACCGATGTATCAAGCTGTAGAAGATAGTATCAATGCTCCCGCAGTTTGGTTACTAGATCAAATTGGTGTGGATAAAGGTTTTGAAAAAGTCAAAAAATTTGGTATTCCTTTAAAAGAAGATGATCGCTATTTAGGTTTGGCTTTAGGAGGACTAACAAAGGGGGTTTCGCCCTTACAGATGGCTAGTGCTTATACAGCCTTTGCAAACGAAGGGAAACGCTCAGAAGGTCATTTAATTACAAAGATAGTAGATGCTACTGGAGCAGTTATTGTCGATAATACTGAAACAAAAACGAAAAAAGTGACAACACCAGAAGTCGCAAAAGATATGACGAGTATGCTAATGGGGGTATTCGATAACGGTACAGGACAGAGTGCATTACCAGAAGGCTATAAAATAGCAGGTAAAACAGGAAGTACAGAATTAACATTTGGTGAAAAAAATGGAACAAAAGACCAATGGATTGTCGGGTATACACCGGATGTTGTTTTATCTACTTGGATTGGATATGATCAAACGGATGAAAATCATTACCTAAATGGTTTAAGTTCAGAAGGAGTTGCTCCTGTCTTTAGATCTCAAATGGCAAATATATTACCTGCTACTCCAATGACGCCTTTTACAACAGAAAGTGCTTCAGAAATTGTGACTGAAGAAAATAAGGGAACAATGGATAAATGGAAGGATAGTTTTGATGAAGGAGCTAAATATTGGGGAGATAAGTTTAAGGAAGGTTCTTCCTATTTAAAAGATAAAACGGGTGAATTTTTCAATGGCTTGAAAGAAAAAATAAAATAAGTGTTTTTGTTTCTCACTATATGCAATGAAATTTACTTTTTTCATTAAAGGTATTGGATTAAATTAAGTAGAAATGTTATAGTTAATGAGTAAAACAACCAATTTAAATTAGAGGAGTGTTTCATTTTTATGAGTACAAATATTTATGATACAGCAAACCAACTTGAGAGAGATTTAAGAGAAACTGAAGCTTATGTTGCCTTGAAAGCAGCTTATGAAGCAGTTAAAGCAAATCCAGAATCAAATGATATGTTTAAAGAATTCCAAGGCATCCAAATTAAATTACAACAAAAACAAATGTCTGGTGAAGAGATTTTAGAAGAAGAAATTAAAGAAGCACAAGAAATGGCAATGAAAACTGGCGAAAATGAAACAATCAAAGTCTTGATGGAAGCTGAACAAAAATTAAGCCAACTGATTGATGATGTAAACCGTATCATTATGTCTCCAATTCAAGAGTTATACCAAGGTTAATTAAAAAATAATAAATGAGTTCACTATTGTAAAATAGGTAGTGAGCTCTTTTTTTTACTAGACAACGAACATATGTTTATTTTGATTGAATGAAGTGGGAGGAAAGTAAAATGGTTCAATTTATTCATGCGGCAGATTTACATTTAGATAGTCCTTTTATTGGATTAAAGAGTTTGCCACCTTTTTTATGGGAACAAATTTATCAATCAACCTTTAAGTCACTGGAAAAAATTGTTGATTTAGCAATTGATAAGCAAGTTGACTTTGTTTGCCTGGCGGGGGATATTTATGATAGTGATGATCGAAGTGTGAAAGCACAAGCTTACCTTCGTAATGAACTCATTCGATTAGAATCAGCTGAAATACCAGTGTTTATTTGTCATGGCAATCATGATTACATAGAGAACACAGGATTGCATTTAACGATGCCTAAAAATGTGACGATATTTAATGAGGAAGTGGAAACCCATTGGTTAACAACTAAAAAGAATGAACGCATTGCAATTACTAGTTTTAGTTACCCTAAGCGTTGGGTTCGTGAACGAATGATAGAAAGTTATCCTAAAAGGGAAGAAACAGCCGATTATCACATTGGCATGCTTCATGGTTCGGTTGATGGTGTGGAATCAGAGCACGGAACCTATGCTCCTTTTACACTAACAGAGCTTAAAAATAAAAATTATGATTACTGGGCATTGGGACATATTCATAAACGTCAAATTTTGTCTGAGAATCCATTGGTTATTTATTCTGGTAACACGCAAGGGCGCAGCAGTAAGGAATTAAATTCAAAGGGCTGTGAGTGGATCCAGCTAACGGCAGAAGCTAAAACGCACCAGTTTTATTCAACAGCAACTATTCAATGGGAAAAAGTTCAGTTGTCACTTAAAGGTATAGAGCGTTTAGGAGATGTGTATCAAACCATCCAAGAATTTATCCAAACTAAAAAAAATAATAAACAATCATTATTTATTGAGTTGCGTTTGACAGATAGCGAAAGTTTGGCATTAAATGTTCGCAAAAAAATTAATTCAGGTGAGTTATTAGAAGCGGTTCAGCAAGTTTCAGAAACAGATGATGTGATTATTTGGGTACATCGGATTGTTTTAGAAAAAGAGACGGTAGGAAATAACCAATTTAGTTTTATGACGAAAGAGTGGCAAGAAGCAATAAATCTTGTAGCAGAAGAAAGTTGGTTTAACGAAGCCACAAATTTTTTATTTGAAGAAGGTCAAATTGAAGACTATGTTGATTCTAGAGATCAGCGCTATCGAGAATTGATTATTACAGAGGCTAAAGAAAAAATTATTCAGCAACTAGGAATTGAAGGAAGTGAGAAGAATGAAAATTGAATCCATTGAAATTTATGGTTATGGAAAATGGGTAGATAAAAGTTTTACTGATATTCAAGATTTACAAGTTTTTTATGGAAAAAATGAAGCAGGTAAATCGACAGTTATGTCTTTTATTCATAGCATTCTTTTTGGATTTCCAACAAAACAAGGATCAGGCACGCGTTATGAACCTCGCAATAGTAGTCAGTATGGTGGTCGTTTGCGTATTTCAGAGACGGTTTATGGGAATGTTTTAATTGAACGTGTAAAGGGAAAAACTAGTGGGAACGTAACCGTTACTCTAGCAAACGGAGAAACAGGTTCAGAAGATTTATTAGAAAAAATTATTTTTGGTATTGATAAAAATACGTACCAAGCTTTGTTTTCATTTGATTTAGTTGGTTTACAAAAGGTTCAACAAATGAATCAAACAAAATTAAATCGTTATTTTCTTAGTGTTGGAACTTTAGGTAATGAGCGTTTATTGAGGATTGTCGATAAATTTCAACAAGAAGCAAATAAACTATACAAAGCCAGTGGGCGTGTTCCTGAAATTAATCAAAAAATTAGCCAATTAAAACAAAAAGAGCAACAATTAAAAAGTGTTAAAGCTCGAAACAATGAATACAATCAATTGCAAAATGAAAAATTAAAACTTTCAGAGCATTTAAAACAATTTGAAAGGCAACAAGAAGATTTAGAGCGAGAATTGGCGGGATTAAAACGACTGAGTTCCAATTGGGCTCATTTTAAAGAGGCTCAAGAAATCCAAAATCAAATTCAGAAAAAAGCCTTAATAAATTTACCTGAAGATGGGCTGTACCAGCTGAAACAATTGAACGACGAACTGACAAGAATTGTGACAACTCAAATTAAAGAAAAAGAACAAATCTTACAATTAAGTCGTAAGGCAGGTCAAGATGAACGGTTTAGTTTTTATTTAGAACACAAAGATCGTTTTAAAGAGGCTAATTTAAAAATAGAACAGATAAAAGAGTTGATGAAGAAAAAAGAAATAGTTGAAGCTAAACAGCTTCAAGATCAACGCTATTTAGAACAGTTATTGCACCAAAATGGTTTACCTATTTATGGTGAAATTCCCCAAGTTTTATCTACTGAATTAAAAGCCGAAGTGCAGAATTTAATTGATTTACAGGCTAGTATTCAAGAGAAAGAAGTTAACTTACAGCAAGATAAACAACGATTGAATTTTCAAATAGAGGTTCTAAATCAACAAATCGATCAATTAGAAAATCAATTGTGGGAAGCAAAAGATTTTCAAGAGTATCAAAAACCTGAAGTTGTCCCACAAAGACAAAAAAGAGCACGAAAAAAACAATCAAAAAGTTTCTATGCTGTTGCCTTTAGCAGTCTACTTAGTTTGGTTGCTGGTTATTTGATAGGAACTACTTTAGGAGTAATACTGTTGATTGTCGGTGGACTAGGTTTATTAATTACAGGTTATCAAGCATTCGGAACCAAAAGAGAAAAAGCTACTACTAAAACGAATGAAAAATATTCTTATGAAGAGTATATTAAACAAGTAGAAATTCGGAAACAGTGGCGAGAGAAATTAGCAGAAGCAGATGATGTCACTGATGCGTTAAATTATTTTACGGATCAAGAAAACCAATTCTATATAGAAAAACAACAATTTAATCGTCAACATCAACAGTTTAGTCAAAAAACAATGATCCCGAATGAGGTTTCTTTAGAAAAACTAGTAGTGGATGATCCTTTTTTTGAAATACGGCAACAAATAAGTGTGACGGAAAAACAAGAATTAGAGATAGATGCTTTAACAAAACAAATAAGTGAATGGTTTAGTGGCGTTGAATTTAGCCAGCAGATCATTGGAATTGGCATGGAGAACTTAGCAACATTTCTTTTTTCATTCCAACAATTCTATTTACAACAGGTAGAAATTGAAAATGCTCAGCAACATATCAGTCAACGAGTAGCGGAAATTAGACAAGAACTGCTTTCAGGAGAAGAAAATCAGAAAGTCATTGAAAAAAATAAAAAAAGCTTATTTGCTAGCGTAGATGTTTCTAGCGAAGAAGAGTTCCGAAAAAAATATGTGCTTTATCAAGAATTGCAACAAAAAAAAGCACGATTAGATTTGTTAGAGGATCAAATTGCGGAAGATTTAATTTTATTTACAAATTACCGTGATAAAGAAGAATTAATTGAAGCCTTACAAACTCAAGATGAAACATTGCAACTGTTAAAAAAGAAAATAAGCTCGCAGTTAAAACAAAAAGCTGAATGTGAAGTTGCCTTGAAAAACTTAGAAGAAGGTGGACAATATTCCGTCTTACTACAAGAATTTGCTAATTTAAAATCAGAGTTGCAAGAGCTAGTTCAATCATGGAGTAGTTTGCGAATTGCGGCAGAAATTATTGAAAAGATGTTAACTTTATCCCGTAAAGATCGTTTGCCAGAAATGATTGAAGATGCTTCTCATTATTTTAATCTTCTTACAAAAAAGAACTATCAGCGATTATTATTTAAAGATGAACGAATTCAAGTTCAGAGGCAAGATGGGTCTATATATGAAGTTAATGAGTTATCTCAGGGGACTGGCGAACAACTTTATGTGGCTTTACGATTTGCTTTCATAAAAAATGCAACGGATTTATTAAAATTACCTTTGTTGATTGATGATGGTTTTGTCAATTTTGATGCTGAACGAAGAAGTGAAATATTTCAGTTATTAAATGAAATTAGCCAAACAAGTCAGATCATTTATTTTACTTGTAGTAGCGAAAGTCAAAAGGAATTTTCCAAAGAGCAAGTGAAAGTGTTACAATAGAAAAGAGTAAATAAAAATATATAAACGAGAGTGGGAGTTTGATGGATAAAAAGATTTTTGATTACAATGTAGATGATACATTTGATTTATTTCTATTGGTAAAAAATGCAGATGTACGGGTAGCCAAAAATGGGAAAAAATTTATCGCCTTTACTTTTCAAGATGTCAGTGGTCAAATAGACGGAAAGTACTGGGATGCATCTGATTCTGATATTGAGGCATTTTTAGCTGGAAAAGTGGTACGTGTATCAGGTAAACGTGAACTTTATCAAGGAAATCCTCAAGTTAAATTATTTAAAATTAGACTGGCAAATGATAATGAACCCAATTCACCAGAGTTATTTATGGAACGCGCGCCAATCAAAAAAGAAGAAATTGTTGAAGAAATTAATCAAACTATTTTTGAAATTACAAATGCGAATATGAATCGTGTTGTTCGTCATTTAATGACTAAATATCAAAAAGAATTTTTCCAATTTCCGGCAGCTAAAAAGCACCATCATGCATATATGGGTGGCTTGTCATACCATACTATTTCAATGTTGCGCTTAGCTAAATTTATTGCAGAGCAATATCCAGAAATCAATAAGCCTTTGTTGTACTCAGGTGTGATTCTGCATGACTTAGGAAAAGTAATGGAACTTTCAGGTGCAATGTCAACTGAATACACATTAGAAGGTAATTTAATTGGCCATATTGTAATTGTAGATGAAGAAATTACAAAAGCTTGTTTAGCGTTGAAAATAGATGATAAATCAGAAGATATTATTTTATTGAAGCATATGATTTTAGCTCATCATGGTCAGTTGGAATATGGTTCACCTGTTCGTCCACGTTTGCGTGAAGCAGAAGTATTGCACCAAATTGATAATATTGATGCGTCAATTAACATGCTAAATGTTGCGCTTAATCGCACAGAACCCGGAACCTTCACTGAACGAATATTTGGAATGGACAATCGTGCATTTTATAAACCAAATATGACTAAAGTAACGAGTGAAGAACAACTTGAATTACTAGAATAAAAAAATTCCTTCTTAGCTAATTTTGCTAAGAAGGAATTTTTTTTGGTTAGATTTAGCTAGATATTATTTTTTTGAAGAATCTGTTGCTTTTGAACTTTCTTTTGAAGAATCATCTTGTTTTAAGAAAGTATCCATAGCACCTTTCAAATCTTTATCTTTGATTTCAATTTTTGCATCTTGCATAATTTTAGAAAGAATAGATTGAACATAAGCATCATCCGTTAAGCGTGCTTTAATCATTGTCGTTTCTAAATCTTTTTTATGATCTTCCATTTTACCTTTACCAGGGTTTTTAATCATTTTGATAATATGGTAGCCGTTCGATCCGTTAACCGGTTCTTGTGTCACTTCACCATCTTTTAGTTTAGCAGCTGCTTCAATAAACAAAGGATCGTATGGAGTGTTGTGGTCAAACTCAGGTAACTTTCCACCATCTTCTTTTGATCCAGTATCTAAAGAGTTTTCTTTAGCAAGAGTACTAAAATCTTCCCCCGCATTAATTTTTGCAATTAAATCTTTAGCAGTTGCTTCATCAGCTACTAGAATATGTTGAACAGTTAGTTTAGGAACGAAACTTTCCCAAGCTGTTTTGTAGTCTTCATCTGTAAATTTAGTATTTGCTTTAACCGCTGCTTCAATGAGTAAATTCATACGGATAACTTCTTTGTAACTTTCTTCTGTATAGTTTGAATTTTTAAGCAACTCAGCAAATTGATCACCATACTGTTCTTTTTGGGCGTTAAAATCTTTATCTACTTGTTTATCTGTTACTTTATCGCCAAACTTTTCTGTTAAAACATCAGAAATAATTAGCTGTTGTAGGGAAGAAGGGCCAGCAGTGGTTTTCATTGCTTCATATAAATCCTCTTTAGTAATATTTCCAGCTTTTGTTGTAGCTACATCATTATTAGTGGAACAACTTGCCAAAGTTAACGATGTTAAAATAATCGCACCAGCAGTTATTAATTTTTTCATTAAAACACATCCATTTCTTTTTTTATCGAACTTATAAGTATTAATATATCATATCTAGAGAAAGATTAAAATCTCTCTTTTTTTAGTCATAATAAAAGGAGGCTGAGGACTTTTGTCCCAGCCTCCTTAAGTGTGTTCTTATTTTTTAGATTCGCTAGAGCTAGAAGTTGCTGCTGGTTGTGTAAATGGTGCCATAGCATCTTTCAAGTCTTCATCTTTAATTTGAACGTTTGCTTTTTTGATTACTTTAGCTAAAATAGGTGTCAATTTAGCTTGATCATTTCTAATTTCAGTAACTAGAATTGTTTTCAACTCTTTTTTATGATCTTCCCATTTGCCTTTGCCAGGGTTTTTAACCATTTTAATGATGTGGTAACCACTTTGGCTTTGAACTGGCTCTTTGCTTACTTCGCCATCTTTCAATTTAGAAGCGGCTGTTGCAAATTCAGTTCCTAGAGAACTTGTATAGTCAAACTCAGGTAATTTTCCGCCATCTTCTTTAGTAGCAGTATCTGTTGAGTTTTCTTTTGCTAATTTATCAAAATCTTCACCAGCATTGATTTTAGCAATCAAATCTTTAGCAGTTGCTTCGTCAGCAACTAAGATATGTTGAGCTGTCATTTTTGGAGTCCAAGTTTCAAATGCACGTTTGTAGTCAGCATCTGTAAATTTAGAATTGTCAGCAATTGCAGCATCCATTAATAATTGTGAACGGATATTTTCTTTCAGTGCTTTAGAAGTTGTATTACTTTGTTTCAATACGTCTTCAAAGCTATCGCCATATTGTTCTTTAAGTGTATTGTACTCAGCTTCAACAGCTTTTTTATCAACTTTACTACCATATTGATCTTCTAATACATTTGATAAAAGCATTGTTTGTAAAACTGTTGTTCCGTATTGATCTTTCATCTTATCATATAATTGCTCTTGGGTAATTTTCCCAGAAGTAGTAGAGGCTACTGTTTTACCGCTGTTAGAACAACCAGCCATTGTTAACAATGCCGCTGCTACTGTAAATGATACTAAAAACTTTTTCATCATAACACGTCCATTTCTATTTTATTAAAACATTTTATCCACGTAAACAATATATCACAAAACAGATGTAAATAACTACTAAAATAGAATTTTTCATTATAAAGTCATAAAAAAATCATATTTTAGCAATAAGATAAACAGGTATATATTGAGTATTAAGAAGGAGTATTTTGTACTTGGATATTTTGATTCGATTCTTCAGCCATTTCAGGAAATATCTCTGCAATTTCTTCCAAATCTGTCGTTAGTTTTTGAGCTTTTTCTTCAATTCTGCGGAGACGCGGCTGATTTTGCATGGTAAATTCTTCCACAGTATCAGTCATGTCTTCGGAAAATTCATTAACTAATTCTAAACCTTCAGTGGTTAGTGTTTGGATTGCATCTTTTAAGGCGTTAACACTAGTTGAAACATCATCAACTAGAACGGTGGTATCATCGACATAACTTAATAGAATATCTCGATTTTCTTTTCCAGAGCGAGGTGTTGTTAATAAAGCTGTTATTCCACCTACAATTGAGCCTATAAATAATCCTTTTAAAAATGAGTGTCCCATAATTAATCCTCCAATTCGTTTTTAATTGATTGTGCCACAGTACTGAGTTGATCAGGTGTATAATCGGCCATATGATTTCCAAAACGCATAGAAAAGTCATCTTTTGTATCATAACGCGGAATTAAATGTACATGAGAATGGAAAACAGTTTGGTAGGCAACTTCACGATTATTATTAACAATGTTTAAGCCTTTAATTGCTGGATCCGATTTTTCAATCGCTCGAGCAACTTTTGGCAAACGAGAAAAAATCGTTGCTGCTAATTCTTGATTGTATTCAAAAATATCTGAGACATGAAGTTTTGGAATCAGAAGTGTATGACCTTTGGTGACTTGTGTGATGTCAAGGAAGGCTAGAACATCCTCATCTTCATAAACTACATGGCTAGGAATTTCTCGGTTAATAATTTTACAAAATATGCATTCTTCCATTTTTAAATTTACCTACTTTCGTTTATATTAATGAAATGACTAGGTTAAATGTATCATAAAAAGACCTGAAAGTGAAACGCTAACTAATGAAAAAAAGCATTCATTAAAAATTGTCTTTTTAATCAAAATGGCTTTCGTTTATTTCATTTCCAATATGTGCATAAAAGCAAGTTCGTCATTCTCACTTCATATGTTATACTATTAAAATAAAATGTATTTAAGGAGGCATAAAACACCATGAGTTTAAAAGTAACGAATTTAACAGGAGGCTATAGTCAAGTACCTGTTTTAAAAGATATCTCCTTTGAAGTTGAAAAAGGAAAATTAATTGGGTTAATTGGATTGAATGGTGCTGGTAAAAGTACAGCAATTAAACATATTATAGGGTTGATGAACCCGCAAAAAGGCTCAATTACAATTGATGAGTTAACATTGACAGCAGATACAGAAGGGTACCGCAAAAAATTTGCTTTTATCCCGGAAACTCCAGTTTTATATGAAGAATTAACGTTAAAAGAACATATTGAACTAACGGCAATGGCCTACGATGTGCCGCAAGATATTGCTTTTCAACGTGCTGAAAAATTATTAACCTCTTTTCGTCTAAGCAATAAACTAGACTGGTTTCCAGCTAACTTTTCAAAAGGAATGAAACAAAAAGTCATGATTTTATGTGCATTTTTAGTGGAGCCTAGTTTGTATATTATTGATGAACCTTTTTTAGGATTAGATCCATTGGGAATTAATGCGTTATTAGAATTGATGAATGAGATGAAAGAACAAGGGGCTTCAATTTTGATGTCTACTCATATTTTAGCGACGGCTGAGCGTCAGTGTGATGGATTTGTACTACTGCATAATGGCGAAATTAAAGCGCAAGGTACTTTGGAAGATTTACGGGCAAGCTTCCAAATGCCAGAAGCAACGTTAGATGAAATTTATATTCATTTAACTAAAGAAGAGGATCAATTAAATGATGATGCTTGAAATTTGGAAAAAAAGACTTAAGCTTCACGAGAAGAAGATGGCCCGCTATTTAAAATATGTGTTAAATGATCATTTTGTCATTGTTTGTTTCTTTATTTTTGGTGCATTAAGTTTAGGGTATTCAAATTTATTAAAAACATTAGATTCCAGTTTTATTTGGGGACGTTGGATTGCGTTACTTATTTTTGTGGCTTCTATTTTTATAGGTAAATTAGCGACCTTAATTGAGGCGCCTGATGCAGTTTTTTTACTACCTAAAGAAAAAGAGTTGCCTCGCTATTTAAAAGCAGCAAAAGCGTACAGTTTATTATTGCCAACTTTTTTAATTGTTTTATTAACGGCATTTGTTATGCCACTTTTAGTTGCAACAACAGAGTTTGATTTTTTTGATATGACTTATTTTGCTTTAATTTTACTTTTATTAAAAAATTGGGATTTAGATATTCAACTTTTATCTTTAAAGCTAAGTGGAAAAGAAGAACGATTAAAATGGCAATTAATTAAATTAGGAATAGCTATTTTTATTGTGGCTTTAGCAGTCTTCTTTTCACCAATTCTCGCGACATGTTTAGCGATTATTTTACAATTTGTTAGCGGACCAATTTTCAAAAAAATAGAAAATGAGACGATTTATCAATGGGAAATGATGGTACAAGATGAAGAACAAAGGATGCATCGTATCTATCAGTTTATTAATTTATTTACTGATATTCCTTCATTAAAGGGAAAAGTAAAACGTCGCCGTTATTTAGATGTGTTATTGCAACGAATTCAACCCGTTCACCAAAATACATTTAGTTTTTTATATGCGCGAACATTTTTAAGAGGGACGGAATACAGTGGATTATATCTGCGTTTATCGGTTATTGTGGTTCTTTTAATCATTTTCAGTCATAGTTTTATAATGGCGATTTTGTTAAGTATTTTATTTATTTATCTAACAGGCTTCCAGTTATTACCTCTATATTTCCATTATGATAATATGGCTCTAACTAGATTGTATCCGGTTAATGAGTTAGCTAAAGGTAAATCACTTAAAAAATTATTTTCAGTTGCGTTAGGTGGACAGGCTATTGCTATCTTTATAACGAGCTTATTCACGCTGACACTTGCAGAAAGTTTGTTAATTTTTATTGGCTGTTTGGCTTTTGTATTTATTTTCACTCAGGTGTATGTGCCAATTCGTCTTAAAAAAATGAAAAAATCACGAGCTTATTAATTCATATGAAGTTAGGTTCTCTACACTAAAGTAGAAAACCTAACTTTTTTAATGATTAAGATTTATTATAGATTTAGAATTTTCAGATAAATATAGTGCACCACTTAAAAAATTTTGATATGATAGCAACAGAAAAATAAAAAATTTAGAGGTTAAGAAATGAGGGGCTTAGAATGAAAGTAATTTGGAATGATAAAATCGTAGAACGATCAGACGTGGAAATTGATATGGAAGATCGTGGATACCAATTTGGGGATGGTTTATACGAAGTAATCCGTGCTTACAATGGAGTGTTTTTCACTGCAGATGAACATATTGACCGTTTATTTAAGGGAGCAGAAAAAATTGAACTCGTTCTACCTTTTACTAAAAATAAGTTAAAAGAATTATTAAATGAGCTGTTAGTTGCAAATGATATTGAAACAGGCAATGTTTACTTCCAAGTTACAAGAGGAATCGCTATTCCTAGAGACCATACTTACCCAGATCCAACTAAGGTGCCAGCGGTATTTACTGCTTCTGCAACTAAAGTGCCAAGAAACCAAGTTAAAATGGACACAGGTATTCCTGTGATTACGATACCAGACTGTCGTTGGTTACATTGTGATATTAAATCAATCAGTTTATTAGGAAACATTATGGCAAAACATGAAGCGCATAAAAAAGGTGCTGAAGAAGCAATCCAACATCGTGATGGAATCGTAACAGAGGGTTCTTCAACAAATATGTGGATAGTTAAAGATGGTACCATTTATACACATCCTGATGGGAATTTAATTCTAGCAGGGATTACAAAAATTGTTCTTTTAAAGGTCGCTAGAGAAGCGGGTATCCCAGTAAAAGAAGAAGCATTTACTTTAGAGCAGCTAAAAGCGGCAGATGAAGTGTTCTCATCAAGTACGACAATTGAGGCAATGCCTGTTGTAGAGATAGATGGAGTGAAGGTTGGCGACGGTAAACGTGGACCAATCGTTAAGCAGTTACAGGATTTGTATGTAGCAGCAGTGGAAGAAGTTTGTGGAAAAATTCGCTAAAAAAACAAAATAATTGCTGAATGAATTAATTTATGATACGATTATTTAGTTGTGAAGACGCTGTCCCATTATGGGGTCCAGCGTCTTTTGACGTGAGTTACAAAAGATATAGGGGGAAAATTTATGGAAACAAAATATCAAAATTCCCACATAGTAACGATACTCGGTGTTATTATTATGGGAACCTTCGTTACAATTTTGAATCAAACGTTATTAAGCACGGCCTTACCTAGCATTATGAATGATTTTTCAATCACGGCAACAAGTGGTCAATGGTTGACGACTTCTTATATGTTAATAAACGGTATTATGATCCCTATTACAGCATACTTAGTTGAGCGTTTTACAACAAGGCAATTGTATCTATTTGCGATGATTACCTTTTTTATTGGAACAGCTATAGCAGCAACTGCAGATGTTTACTGGGTTTTAATCATAGGACGTATGGTTCAAGCTGTAGGGGCTGGAGTTGTTTTGCCGCTCCAAACAATTGTCATTTTGTACATGTTTCCAATTGAAAAAAGAGGCGCAGCAATGGGATTAATTGGTTTAGGAATGAATTTCGCCCCAGCGATTGGCCCTACATTTTCTGGTTGGGTTGTCCAAAATTACCATTGGAGCATGTTGTTTTATTTTATTTTACCATTTGCTTTAATTGATATTATCATTGCCTTTTTTGTTTTGAAAAATGTCAGTGAGGTTGGAAAACCTAAGCTAGATTGGTTAAGTGTTATCTATTCAACACTTGGATTTGGCGGTTTGTTATTTGGATTTAGCAATGCCTCTTCTCATGATTTCCTTAGTATCAATGTTTTAGGTGCTATTTTAGTTGGGATTGTTTCCATGATTCTATTAGTTCTTCGTTGCAATCGTTCAGAACATCCATTACTGAATTTTAAGGTTTTTAAGATTCGCGGTTTCCGTTTAAATATGATTATTTCATTTATTATACTAGCTGGAATGTACGGAGGAATTATTTTATTTCCAATTTATTTTCAATCTATCCGCGGTTGGTCACCGATGAAATCCGGGATGATTTTATTACCAGGTTCGATTGTGATTGCTGTAATGAGTCCAATAACTGGGCGATTATTTGATAAATACGGTGGAAAAAAACTAGCTATTACTGGATTATTTTTAATTACAATTATGACTTTTTGTATTGGCTTTTTAGATTTGAATTCTAGTGTAACATTAATTGTTAGTATCCAGCTAATTCGTTCTTTAGGGATATCTTTAACTTTAATGCCACTTCAAACTGGAGCATTTAACGCAGTCCCTCTAGATATGGCCGCTCATGCTTCTGCCATGTTTAACACACAAAGACAATTATCTGGATCAATGGGGACAGCGCTTTTTGTTGTTATTATGACGATGGTTTCTAATAGCCAAAGCGCAGTTGCCTTAGGAAGTCCAATTCTAGCTTCTCTAAAAGGTTTTCAGTTTGTCTTTATGGTTGTTGGTTTATTTTCATTGGCAGGTTTTCTTTTGACCTTTTTAATCCGTGAAAAACGCAAAAATATTGAAGTTGATGTGTTAAGAAACTGAAAATTGCCTTGTTAGAATTAAATTGCAACCTATCAAGATAAGTTCTTTAGTTAAAATAAAATGAAAAACTGAATGAAAGTTTAAAACTTTTTGCAAAAAAAGACACTAAATAAAGCATTTAAAAAAAAAATTACAAATCGAACGTATATACGCTTGACGTATTCAGTGAAGCAACCTAAAATAGGGAGTGAATAGATGATAGACATCTTATCGGTGTCTATCATTTTTGACTCTACAAGTTTTGTTTTTCGTCACACTAAAACGAAAAATCTTATTTAAAAAGTTAATCAGCAGAGAATAAAAATAAACATTTAGTTTTTCTAACTATATAACAGGGAATGATTGCAATGGATTTTGAGATTGATACAGGATGGAAATTACTTCCTGTAGGCGGAGACACAGGTCAAGCTTACATGGGGATCAAGGCTGAAGAAAAGCTTTTTTTGAAGCGGAATTCTTCTCCTTTTTTAGCTGCACTTTCAGTTGAAGGCATTACCCCTCGTCTTGTATGGACAAAGCGCATTGGGAACGGGGATGTTTTGACTGCTCAAGAATGGTTAAATGGTCGGACATTAAAAAGCTCAGAAATGACACTACCCAGTGTAGCTAAATTACTCTATAAAATACATCACTCAGATACATTGCGAAAAATGCTATCTAGAGTTGGTGGTGAAGAAGTTTCACCAGAAAAGTTAATTCAATCGTACCAAATGGAGCTGCCGCATGATTTGAAAATTCATCCGATGCTAAATGAAATTTTAGCTAAATTAAAAGCTGAAATTAAATCAATGGAGTCTGTTCAACCACGAGTTTGCCATGGCGACATTTATCGTAAAAATTGGTTGCTTTCTGATGAAAATCGCTTGTATTTAGTTGATTGGGATATGGCAGTATTAGCTGATCCAGCATTAGATTTAAGTATGTTGTTGTGCCAATATGTTGAGAAAAAACAATGGCGTGCGTGGTTAGAAAATTATGGTGTAGTTGTGACAGATGAATTAATCAAACGAATTGAATGGTATGCATTAATTAATTTCTTACAACAAACAAAACGTCATCACTATCAATCTCGTTTTCATGAAATGAATCAAGATATACTCACTTTACAAAGTATCTACAAAAATACAAATGAAACTTATAATTAGAATCCTCTTGGTGGTTTCATAAAGAGGATTCTTTTTTTCAAGTAGTAAAAAGAGAAAAAGGAGAATGTAATTCATGCGTTTACGAAATAAACCGGGAGCACCCGCTAAAATTGCCAGCTATCCACAGTACATTGTTGATACACCCGAAACTTGGAAAGGGAAGTGGCACGAACGCTTTGGGAACAAAAATCCAATTCATATTGAAGTTGGAACAGGGAAAGGGCGTTTTGTAACTGAAATGGCCAAACTGCATCCAGAAATCAACTATATCGGGATTGAATTACAAATGAGCGTTGTTGTTGTTGCTTTAGACAAATTAATTGCCGAAGATTTACCAAATTTACAACTTTTACATGTAAATGGTGGAGCTTTGTCACAATATTTTGAAAAAGGTGAAGTCAACCAAGTTTATTTGAATTTCTCAGATCCATGGCCTAAAACAAGACATGAAAAACGCCGTCTAACGTCTGCTGATTTTATTGCTAACTATGAATCCATTTTGATTCCAGAAGGCGAAATACACTTTAAGACAGATAATCAAGGGCTATTTGAATATTCACTTCATAGTTTTTCCAAATACGGCATGATTTTAGAACAAGTTTGGTTAAATTTACATGAAAGTGATTTTGAAGGCAATGTAATGACTGAGTATGAAGAGAAATTTTCTAACCGTGGTCAACGAATTTATCGAGTGGTAGCGAAGTTCCGTAAAAAATAAAAAAACAGAGTGCGACTACGTATCTTAGGTACGCAGTCTCACTCTGTTTTTATGTTCAGTTAAATTCGATATAAATCCAAAATAGATCCAGTATGTGCATCTGCAATAAATTCATATTGCATTAGTTGGTCCTCTTCGATTCGGGAAACGCCACCATAATAAACTTCTGTTTTAAAAGCAAACTTACGTAAAGGGACACGTTTTAGTTCAATCCAAGAGCCTTCAATGGGTCCTTCTTCTAAGAATAAGTTTTTTACAGTGTCTAAAATTTCATCTCCATGGATAACTTTCTTTTTTTGTACTAGTTTTGCAATTTGGTAACCACAAGTTAGGCCGGCGCCAAAAATAAAACCACCTACAAGTGCATAAGTGCTATAATTCGAATCTCTATCAGTCATGATTCTATTCCTCCAGTCAATTTCATTACTAGAAATAGTATAACAAATTTCTAATAAAAAAGACAATTGAAGCGTTGCCTGTTAAAATAAAAGTGAAAGTGCGATATACTAGAGAAGTTAAATGAATTTAAAGGAGGATAGATCACAGAATAGTTCTATTTTGATAAACTATTTGTGAGTATAAAATGAATGAAGAGACTTTTTCGTTAGTAAAAAAAATGACAGAGCTACAAGGTACTAGTGGTTTTGAACACCCGATTCGTGAGGTAATGCGTAAAGAAATCACACCGCTTGTAGACGAAGTTGTCCAAGATGGATTAGGTGGTATATTTGGAATTCGCCGTAGTAAAGCTGAAAATGCTCCACGAATTATGTTAGCAGCTCATATGGATGAAGTTGGTTTTATGCTAGCAAGCATCACTGAACAAGGCTTATTTAGAGTTGTTCCCTTAGGTGGTTGGAATCCTTACGTTGTTTCAGCGCAACGATTTACACTTCAAACAGCCAAAGGCAATTATCCTTGTGTTTCTTCTTCCGTTCCACCTCATTTATTAAGAGGAACTAATGGTAAAGCAGGAGCTCCAGATATTGGTGATATCTTATTTGATGCTGGCTTTGATTCGAAAGAAGAAGCGATGGCATTTGGTGTTCGTCCAGGAGATTCGATCGTTCCAGATGTTGAAACGATTAAAACGGCTAATGGCAAAAAAATAATTAGTAAAGCTTGGGATAATCGTTATGGTTGTACGGTTGTTATTGAGGCCCTGAAAGAGCTTCAAGGAGAGGCTTTGCCTAATACTTTAATTGCTGGAGCAAATGTTCAAGAAGAAGTTGGTTTGCGCGGTACAAAAGGTGCTGTTCATCAATTTAAACCAGATTTATTTTTTGCCGTTGATTGTTCAGCAGCAGATGATTTGACTGGCGATAAATCAAAATATGGTCATTTAGGTGAAGGCTTCTTACTAAGAATATTTGACCCAGGCATGATTACCTTAAAAGGGATGCGTGAATTTTTATTAGATACAGCGGAAACAAATAATATACCTTATCAATATTTTGTATCTAAGGGTGGTACAGACGCAGGTGCAGCTCATATTTCAAATAATGGTGTACCAAGTGCTGTGATCGGTGTTTGTGCTCGTTATATCCATACACATCAAACAATGTTCCATATGGATGATTATGCAGCAGCTAAAGAAATGGTTCTGCAAGTGGCTAGAACTATGGATCGTAGCACATATGAAACGATTATGAAAAATAATTAAGTCAATGCAGAAAAGAGGAGTTTCGAATGAGAGAATTAAAATCAATTGAAGAGTTTCAAGTAGAGAAAAATAAAGGGAAAACTATTTTTTTCTTTACAGCAGACTGGTGTGGAGATTGTGTTTATATTAAACCAGTTATGCCAGAAATTGAAGCAGCGCATCCAGATTTTACCTTTATTCAAGTTGATCGCGACGAATTTATTGACTTATGTGGTGAACTTTCAATTATGGGAATTCCGAGTTTTGTCGCTTTTGAAAATGGCAAAGAAACCGGTCGTTTTGTAAATAAAGATCGCAAAACACAAGCAGAGATAGAGTCGTTTATTAAAAATCTTGCGTAATTGACTAAATTTTTGAAGAAAGAGGAGCTGAAGGTCATGACTTTAGGAATACAACAATATAAACACATAATGGTAGCAGTTGATGGTAGTGACGAATCGATTAGTGCGCTAAATAAAGCGATAGAAACAGCTAAAAGAAATGATGCAGATTTATTAATTGTTCATGTTGTTGATAATAGGGCGTATACAATGGGGGTTGCTAGTTTCGATATTGAGGCTAGTGAAGAAGAAACGAACGTCATGAATATTGCCTTAGAAACATATCAAAAACAAGCTGTTGATCAAGGTGTTAAAAAAGTGATGACAGAATTGGTCAGTGGTTCACCTAAAGAATTATTAGCTAAAACTTTGCCAGCAGACTATCAAATCGATTTGATTTTATGTGGTCAAAGTG
The DNA here is from genome assembly GCF_000744945.1 of Carnobacterium maltaromaticum DSM 20342. Taxonomy (NCBI): domain Bacteria; kingdom Bacillati; phylum Bacillota; class Bacilli; order Lactobacillales; family Carnobacteriaceae; genus Carnobacterium; species Carnobacterium maltaromaticum. The sequence goes on along the minus strand of NZ_JQMX01000001.1, from coordinate 1,140,926 downwards.
GTATGAATAGAATGGAACGATTAATGATGGGAAGCGTGAGCCAATATATTATTCGCTTTGCCCCTTGCGATGTATTAATCATTCGCAGTCAAGAATCAGATATAAAAAATGACTAAATGAAGAAATGGAGAAATTAAATTGATGATTAGTTGCTACAATAAAGAAGGTATTGGTGATACATTAATTATTATGACTGGTAACAGTACATTTGCTGAACAAAAATTTGAAAGTAAAGGATCTGTTACGCGCATTTTTAAAAGTGAAACCAATGAAACAGTAGGCTTTAATTTTTTTAATGTATCAGACATTTTAAGTGTTACAGGGAACGGTCAAGTAAATCTAACGTCTAAAGAAGTTAGTCTTTTAAATGAAAAATTGAAAGAAGTTGGATTTGCAGATGTATTAGAAGCAGATGAAACGCCTAAATTTGTAGTTGGATTGGTTAAAGAATGCGTACCACATCCAGATTCAGATCATTTATCTATTACGCAAACTGAAATTGATAATGGCGAGATTGTTCAAATCGTATGTGGAGCACCTAACATTGATAAGGGACAAAAGGTAGTCGTAGCAAAAGTTGGTGCTATGATGCCAAATGGATTGTTGATTTGGGATGGAGAGTTACGTGGCGAACCTAGTCATGGTATGATTTGTTCTGGAAAAGAATTAAACTTACCGGACGCACCGCTTGAAAAAGGCATTTTAGTTTTACCAGCATCAGCTGTTGTTGGTGAAGCTTTTCCAGTTGGAGCCTAACCAATTTAGATGAATTAAAATAGAAACCCGTATGAAAATACCATTTGAAAAAATGGATTTCATACGGGTTTTATAGGCTTAAGAGCGAGGTGCACTGTATGGAAGCTCGGATACCTTAGTTATCTGTATAAAAGCTGTTAGCTATAACTACTGACTTTTCTGGATAATTTAAATACGAGTGTCGGTTTTTTCATTCTATTTCCATCTATAAAATAAGGTAGAACTGTGGTAAACTAGAGAAGAATTTAAGAGGAGAAAAGGAGGGTTATCATGTCAAATTATGATGGACCAAGCTATCAAAATGGACGCAATACTCCAAAAAAATTTAAGTTTCCTTTCTACTCTGATACGGATAAAGTTTCCCAGAAAGAAAAAAATGAGACGTTAAATGAAACCAAAAAAATAAAAGATAAACCAGTAAAACGTTCAAGAGAAGGTCATTATTCAGCACCAGAAGCCGTTTTTTCAGAGTTTCTAACTAGAAATGATGCCTACAGTAGAATGGAAACAAAAGCTGCTGAGAAAAAAGAACAAAGAGAATTTGAAGAACGAAAAAAAAGAATTGAACAGCGTATTCTTGATAAAGAAAATATCCGGAAATCAATTGAAAAGACACCGACTGCTTTAACTGATAGTCGCAGTTCAACACCTTTTAAAGTTCAAAAAGTACCTTCACCGGTTTATGGCTTTAAGCAAGAAAAAAAAGTTGATTCTTCAGGCATTGATTATCAAAAGATGGAAAAAGCGTTAAAAAAAGAATTTGATACCTTTATTTTATTGGCAACTGAAGCAGAAGTTCAGGAGAATGAATTTGAAAAACAAGACAATACAGCATTATTAACCTTTGATACAGAAGGGGATTTAGTCGAAGAAGAAAGCATCGAACTAATAGAGACTGATTCGAAAGAGTTGGATGAAGTACTTATCAATGAAGCTATCTTAGAGGAAATTGTTGATGAAGAGATCAAACTACCTGAGGAAGAGCTTGTTGAAGTAAGTTCAGAGGAAAAAGAGGATAAACACAGCAAACGATTGCAACGTTCTTTACAAGGCATGATTGAGGAAGAACAAGATATCCACTTAAACAGAGGAACCAACGTTGCGCGTTACTTTGGCGAGGCTGCAGAAAATTTACCAGAGGAAACTAATGATGAAATAGAAGAGACTGTTGTTGAGCCGATTGAAGTAGACGAATCAGACTCTGATTTAGAAATTCAAGCAGCGTTAAGTCGTTTTAATTATTTAAGCCAACAGCTACAAGAAGTTTCAACACCAATGCATGATGAAGGTTCAGAGACTTTAGATGAAGAAGAGCCTCCTCATGATGAAGAGTATTTGAAGAGTTTAGAAATAAGCGAAGAGGCATCAAATTCTGGCTGGGATGCTGAGGAAATTGAAGAAGAGTTTATAATAGAGCCTCAACTGAATGAAGTAGAACTCAGTGAAGAAGAGTCTCTACCAAATAGTGAAGAAGAGCCTATTTCAGAAGAACAAGCTAGTGAGGTATCTGAAATACCCCAAGCTATTAACCCAACAAAAATAGAATTACCAAGTATGAACTCTATTTCTGAAAAAGAAGAGCAAGACTTAAGACAATACCATTTACCACCTTTAAATCTATTGAATCCACCTGTTGAGTTTGAAAATAGCAGTGTTGATGACTGGGTTTTAGAGCAAGCTGAATTGTTAAATGAAACATTAGATGCCTTTGGTGTTGATGCACAAGTTATTGGATGGACAATTGGACCAGCTGTTACTCAATTTGAGTTACAGTTAGGCAGAGGAGTAAAGGTTAATAAAATCACAAATTTATCAGATGATTTGAAGTTGGCTTTAGCGGCGAAAGATATTCGTATTGAAGCGCCTATCCCTGGTAAAAGTTCAGTTGGAGTTGAAATTCCTAATTGTAATTCAAGACCTGTGATGCTTTCAGAAGTTATGAACAGTCAAGCTTTTAAAGAAAGTAAATCCCCATTAACAGTTGCTTTAGGTGTTAATTTGGCTGGAGAAGCGATGGTCACGACGATTGAGAAAATGCCTCATGGATTAATAGCAGGTGCAACGGGTTCTGGGAAAAGTGTCTTTATTAATTCACTCCTAATTAGTATTCTTTATAAAGCCAAACCTAGCGAAGTAAAATTAATTTTAATTGATCCAAAAGCAGTTGAATTGGCTCCATATAATGATATTCCGCATTTGCTATCCCCAGTTATATCAGAACCGAAAGCTGCGGCTGAAGCGTTGAAGTGGGCAGTAGATGAAATGGAAGAACGGTATCAAAAATTAGCGGCAGCAGGTGTCCGTAATATTGAGCGATTTAATGAAAAAGCCGAAGAAACAGGCGAATTTGGTTTGAAAATTCCTTATATTGTGATTATTATTGACGAGTTAGCTGATTTAATGATGGTAGCCAGTAGTGAAGTTCAAGATTATATTGCAAGAATTACTCAAAAGGCGCGAGCCGCTGGAATTCACTTGTTAGTAGCAACACAACGTCCAAGTGTCGATGTTATTACAGGAACAATAAAAAATAATATTCCAACGCGAGTTGCCTTTATGGTTTCAAGTCAAATTGACTCCCGTACAATTTTAGATATTGGCGGTGCTGAAAAGTTACTTGGAAGAGGCGATATGCTCTTTATGGAAAACGGCTCTGGCAGACCTATCCGTATCCAGGGAACCTATGTAGAAAATGAAATCGACACAATAGTGAAACATGTAAAAGAGCAACGTGGCCCTAATTATTTATTCGAGCCAGAAACACTACTAGCGAAATTAGAGCTAGTTGAGGGACAAGATGAACTATTCGAAACAATTTTAGCTTTTATTGCGAACGAAGAAACTGTTTCAGTCTCATTATTGCAACGTAAATTTAAGATTGGCTTTAATCGAGCTTCAAACTTAATAGAAGCTTTAGAATCACAAAATTTAATTTCAGGAAATAAAGGTTCTAAGCCTAGAGATGTTTTTCTAACTCAAGCAGAGTATGAAAAAAATTATTTATAAAACAGGAACAAATGGAATGGTAGGTGAGACTATCGTTCCTTTTTCCGTTCATTTAGAAGCGAAAGGTCCGTTATTGAATGAAAGCAGTAGGCTAAAAAATAAAATCGTGGTATACTATATTCATTGCTTTTTATTAGGCTAGTTCTTATGAGCCAACTCTTTGGAAAAAAGATAAAATTTCGAGGTGTCAAAAAACGCCACATCAAATTTTCCTATTTTTCTGCCAGAGTTAACCAGCTCAACGAACTTTTTATTCAGGCTAGTTCTTATGAGCCAACTCTTCGGAAAAAAGATAAAATTTCGAGGTGGCAAAAAAACGCCACATCAAATTTCCCTATTTTTCTGCCAGAGTTAATCAGCTCAACGAACTTTTTATTCAGGCTAGAATGGGAACAATTTATTTGTTCTTAAATTAAACTTAAAAAAATGGTTTTTACTTATAATTGTAAAAGAGCCATACTAACTAATTACTTAAACTAGATAAATTTTAAACAGTAGTCCTATTTAAGAAAAAACTTGGAGGCATTAAAATGAATAAACAAACAACGTATCATTTTGTCGGAATTAAAGGATCAGGTATGAGCGCACTAGCATTAGTTTTACATGACAAAGGATTTAAAGTCCAAGGGTCAGATGTAGATAATTACTATTTCACTCAAAAAGGAATAGAAGATGCGAAGATTACTATTTTACCTTTTTCAAAAGAAAACATTCACGATGGCTTAACAATCATAGCTGGAAATGCCTTTCCAGATACTCATGAAGAAATTAAAGCAGCACTAGATATGGGAATACCAGTTATTCGTTACCATAAGTTTATTGGAGATTTTTTAAATGACTATACAAGCGTTGCAATTACAGGTTCTCATGGTAAAACAAGTACAACAGGATTGCTTGCTCATGTTTTAAGTTCTATCGAGCCGACAAGTTACATCATTGGAGATGGTACAGGGCATGGAGTTCCTGATGCTGAATTTTTTGTTTTAGAAGCTTGCGAATACCGTCGTCATTTTTTAGCCTATTCACCAGACTATGCTATTATGACAAATATTGACTTTGATCATCCTGACTATTTCACTGGTATAGAAGATGTTTTTTCTGCGTTCCAAACAATGGCAAATCAAGTTAAAAAAGCTATTATTGCCTGTGGTGAAGATGAGGAATTAAAAAAATTAAAAGCAGATGTACCCGTTCTTTACTACGGTTTTTCTGATGATCATAATTACCAAGCAAAAAATATTGTTCGAACCACTAAAGGTTCTGGTTTTGATGTCTATGTAGAAAAAGAATTCTTTGGGCATTTCGAAATTCCAACATATGGCGCGCATAATGTTTTAAACGCCTTAGCTGTTATTGCTGTGTGTCAATTAGAAGGTATTTCAGCTGAATTAATCGCCAAGAACCTAACTACTTTCCAAGGGGTAAAACGTCGTTTTAGTGAAAAATCAATGGCAGATATGATTATTATTGATGATTATGCACATCATCCTCAAGAAATTCGTGCTACTTTAGATGCTGCACGTCAAAAATATCCAGATAAAGAGTTGATTGCTGTTTTTCAACCCCATACATTTACACGGACAATTGCTTTGCTAAGTGATTTTGCAGCAGCATTAAATTTAGCTGATCGTGTTTATTTATGTGATATTTTCGGTTCTGCTAGAGAAGAGCAAGGAAATGTAACGATTCAAGATTTAGCAGATAAAATTACCAATGGTGCATTAGTTTTACAAGAAGAAAATATGTCGCCATTATTAGATCATCATGATGCAGTTGTGATTTTCATGGGGGCAGGCGATGTTCAAAAATTTGAATATGCTTATGAAACTATTTTAAGTCGTACAATTTTACAAAATAATTAAACGGAAATAGACGAAACGACATTTTTTCTGTCGTTTTTTTTATAGGCTAGCTTTTATGAGCCAACTCCTCGAGAAAAAGATAAAAATTCGAGGTGGCAAAAAGCGCCACATCAATTTTTTCTATTTTCTTATCGGAGCTGAGCGGGCTCAACAAGCTTTTGATTAGGCTAGCTCTTATGAGCCAACTCCTCGAGAAAAAGATAAAAGTTCGAGGCGGAAAAAAGCGTCACATCAAATTTCCCTATTCTTCAGTCGAGCCTGAACGAACTCAACGAGCTTTTTTATAGATTAGATAATAGGTATTATGGTAAAATAAAAGTGCGAATAAAATGAGAGTAGGTGCGGAAGTTTATGATCGGAAAACCAAGAAAAATTGGAAAATTAATTAGTGAAATTTCTGAAGGTGACAATTTGAGTGTTACTGAAAATATTGAAGATAAAGATATCTTGCTTTATTTAGGCTTAACAAATGATGCCAATCCACTATTTATTCAACATGACTATGCAAGTCAAACAGCTTATGAAAAGCCATTAGTACCAACGGTTATGCTGATAGGGATTATGACAAGTGCGATTTCGAAGCATTTACCAGGTCCAGGTTCTTTAGTCGTCAATGTCTCTGTCAATTTATTAAATCCCGTTTTTCATTATGAAACAATTACGTTTGATTTTGAAGTCATTCGTGTTGATTTGATGAAAGAAGTTATTACAATCACAGTGGATGGGAAAAATATGAAGGATGAACGCGTAATAGATGCTGTCTTTATGGTTGAACCACCACGTTTGCTTGGTTTACCAGAAGAAATTGAGGAACAAAATGAAGTTGAAGAGACTACTAAATAAAGTTACTCTAAAAACCAGATGTTTGTCTGGTTTTTTTAGTGCCCTTTTTTATAAGAACTTTAAAATTTATTTTTCGCTATCTGTCTCTTTTTTTGGTAAACTGAATGAGGATACATTTATTAAAAAGGAGATACCAATGGAAACGTATCGTTTAAAAATTAGACCCTATCAAATGACTGACTTGGAATCCGCCGTTACAATTTTTTCTGATACTGAAATGATGACGTATTACCCAGCCCCTTTTTCGAAACAAAAAACAATGGAATGGCTTGAGTGGTCAATAGAGCACTATCAGAGAAATGGAATGGGGCTTTGGGCGGTCTGTTTAAAAGAAACAGGTCAATTGATTGGCGATTGTGGAATAGTTCAGCAAGTGATTGATGGAGAGCAAAAGTATGAGCTAGGCTATCACATTGCGAGAGAATATTGGCGCAAAGGATATGGCAGCGAAGCGACGGAGTTTATGCTAGACTATGGAAAATCGACGTTAGGTTTACAGGAGTTAGTCAGCATTATTGATCCAATGAATACCGCTTCTCTTAAATTAGCTGAAAAAAATCACTTTCATAAATTGAAAAATACAGTTATTTTTGATAAAGAGCATGTGATTTATCAAAAGTTTTTATAAAATAAAGTAAGATTATAAAGGAGTTTTATTATGACAAAAAAAAATAAATTACTATTAATTGATGGTAGTAGTATTGCGTTTCGAGCGTTTTATGCAATTCCAGGTTCATTAGATCGTTTTATGAATAAAAATGGTTTACACACAAATGCGCTGTTTAGTTTTCATCGTATGTTAGACAATGAAATGAAAAAAGAGCAACCTACTCATGTTCTAGTTGCTTTTGATGCTGGGAAAACAACTTTTCGTAATGCTTTTTACGATGCCTATAAAGATGGTCGCCAAAAAACGCCAGGTGAATTTAAAGAACAAATGCCTTATTTGCGTGACTTGTTAGAAGGTTTTGGGATTCCTCATTATGAGTTAGATAATTATGAAGCGGATGATATTATTGGGACATTAGCTACTGTTGTTGATCCAAATGAATTTGATGTTGTTGTAGTTTCAGGTGACCGAGATTTAACTCAGTTAGCGAAAGAAAATGTGCGAGTAGATATTACAATTAAAGGTGTTAGTGAAATTGAAGAGAATACACCTGCCTATCTAATGGAAAAATATGGCATTGAACCTCATCAAATTATTGACATGAAAGGTTTAGCTGGAGATTCTTCTGATAATATTCCAGGAGTAACAAATATTGGAGAAAAAACAGCTTTAAAACTGTTACATGAATTTGGTTCTGTTGAAGGTGTTTATGAAAATATAGATGGCATGAAGCCAAGTAAACGTAAAGAAAATCTGATTAACGATAAAGAACAAGCTTTGTTAAGTAAAAAATTAGCAACGATTGAGGTCGATGCTCCACTTGAAATAAAAGTAGATGAATTGCTTTACACTGGCAAAGATGTTGGTAAGCTAATAGAGTTTTATAAAGAAATGGATTTCAAGTCATTCCTAAAAGATTTGGATACAACAGAGTATGATGAAGAAAATAAAATTGAAAAAGCCGAAATTATTTTTGAATTTGTTACAGAATTAAAAGCGGATATGTTTGGGCCAATCGGCGGATTATATGTCGAAATGCTAACGGATAATTATCACACTGCGGAGATTGTTGGTTTAAGTTGGAGTAATGGTGAGAAGATTTATGTTGCAGAACCTGACGTAGCTTTGGCATCTCCTATTTTTCAAGAGTGGGCCAAAGATCCAGAAAATAAAAAACAAGTTTTTGATGCAAAACGTACAGTTGTGGCTTTACAACGTTACGATACAACCTTAGAAGGGGTTGATTTTGACGTCCTACTAGCATCTTACATTCTAAATACAAATGATAATAGTAAAGATTTAGCCGAAGTAGCTATGGAACATGATTATTATGAAGTTGCTGCAGATGAAAGCATTTATGGAAAAGGGGCTAAGCTTGCCATACCAGAAGATGCTTCTGTTTTGAATGAACATCTTGCTCGAAAAATTAAAGCAATAGAAGTCTTAAGTATCAAATTAAAGCAAGAGTTGATTGATAGCGAACAAACAGCTTTATTTTATGAGATGGAATTGCCTTTATCCATGGTGTTAGCTGAAATGGAAATGACTGGAATTAAAGTCAATGCGAATCGTTTACTAGAAATGAAAGCTGAGTTTGCCATTCGTTTAACAGATATTGAAAATCGCATTTACGAAGAAGCTGGAGAAACATTTAATATTAATTCTCCTAAGCAATTAGGTGTGATTTTATTTGAAAAAATGCAGTTACCAGTTATTAAGAAAACAAAAACGGGTTATTCAACGGCTGTTGATGTTTTAGAACAACTGCGCCCACAAGCACCGATTGTAGATGATATTTTACATTATCGTCAAATTGCTAAAATCCAATCAACCTATGTTGAAGGATTATTAAAAGTTATTAACGGGAATACAGGAAAAGTTCATACTAGATATGTTCAAACGTTAACTCAAACGGGCCGTCTAAGCTCTGTTGATCCTAATTTACAAAATATCCCGATTCGCTTAGAAGAAGGTCGCAAAATTCGTCAAGCTTTTGTACCAAGTCATGAGGGCTGGAAGATCTTTGCTAGTGATTATTCACAAATTGAATTGCGTGTTTTAGCGGATATTTCAAATGATCAGCATTTGAAAGAAGCCTTTTTAGAAGGTCAGGATATTCACTCAAGTACAGCAATGCGTGTTTTTGGCATTGAAAAAGCTGAAGATGTAACTGGGAATATGCGCCGTCAAGCAAAAGCCGTGAACTTTGGAATTGTCTATGGTATCAGTGATTATGGTTTATCGCAAAATCTTGGAATAACCAGAAAAGAAGCACAAACCTTCATAGATACTTATTTTGAAAAGTATCCTGGAGTAAAACAATATATGAGTGATATCGTTCGAGAAGCTAAGGATAAAGGCTATGTAGAAACTTTATTCCATCGCCGTCGTTTCTTAAAAGATATTAATTCACGCAACTTTAATCTACGCTCATTTGCTGAAAGAACAGCGATGAATACACCGATTCAAGGTAGTGCTGCCGATATTATTAAAGTTGCCATGATTCAAATGGATCGTCGCTTAAAAGCCGAGAATTTAAAAACAAAGATGTTGCTACAAGTACATGATGAATTGATTTTTGAGGCACCTGAGGAAGAAATTGCTATTTTAGAAAAATTAGTTCCTGAGGTTATGGAATCAGCAGTTAAATTAAATGTACCTTTAAAAGTCGATAGCAGCTATGGTGATAGTTGGTACGATGCAAAATAATATCTAAGTAGATAATGATTTAAGCTATGGCTACTAAATGACCATAGCTTAAATTTAGTAGAAAGAGGTTGAAGAAATGCCAGAATTACCAGAAGTTGAAACTGTTCGAAAAGGTTTGACTAATCTAGTTGAAGGAGCAACAATACAAGACGTTGATGTTTATTGGGATCGTATTATTACTGCACCTTTTTCAAGTGAAGCTTTTCGAAATGATTTATTAGGACAAACTATTCATAAAATTGAACGTCGTGGCAAATATTTAATTTTTTTAATGGACGATTGGGCAATGATTTCACATTTAAGAATGGAAGGAAAGTATGAAGTTGAAAAAACGGGAACTCCATTAAAAAAACATACTCATGTTGTCTTTCATTTGACTGACGGGAGGGATTTACGTTATTTAGATGTGAGGAAATTTGGTCGAATGACATTAGTTCCAATTGGAACAGAGCATGAAGCACCAGGAATCAAAGGCTTAGGTCCAGAACCAATTCCAGAGTTATTCAAATTAGAGCCATTTAGTGTAGCGATAGGAAGTAAATCAAGAGCGATAAAACCATTATTACTAGAACAAAAAATAGTTGTAGGATTAGGCAATATTTATGTTGATGAAGCTTTATTTGAAGCGAAAATTCATCCCTTAAGACCGGCTAATTCGTTAACGTCCATAGAGATTAAGAATTTGCATCACTCAATTATTGGTGTTCTTGGTAGAGCTGTTGAAGCTGGTGGAACGACGATTCGAACGTATCAAAATGCTTTAGGTGAGGCTGGAAGTTTCCAAGTGGATTTGTTGGTTTATGGAAAGACTGGGGAACCTTGTGTGAATTGTGGTCAACCAATTCAAAAAATAAAAGTGGCGCAACGAGGCACGCATTTCTGTAGTCATTGCCAAACTTTGACGGAAAGAAATAGTCGTCCACAGCACTAAATGGAATGAGGAATGAGTCATGACTTATATTCTAGGATTAACAGGCAGCATTGCGACAGGGAAATCAACAGTCAGTAATATATTTAAAGCTTTGGGATTCCCAGTGGTTGATGCAGATATTGGAGCACGTGAAGTTGTTGAGGTAGGTGCGCCAGGTTTACAAGCATTAGTGGATTATTTTGGTCAAGAGCTTTTAACACATGATGGACAATTAAACCGTGAAGCTTTAGGTGCGATCGTTTTTGCGAATGAAACCAAGCGGAAAAAGTTAAATGAGTTATTAAAGCCTTATATTCGTTCCTGGATTGACAGGGAAAAAAATAAAGTGATTGCTAGTGGTGCGCCATTGGTTATCATGGATATCCCTTTACTGTATGAAGCTGGAGGTTATCAGGAAATGATGGATTCAATTATGGTCGTCGCAATTCCTGATGAGCTTCAGATTACACGCTTAATGGCGCGAAACCAGTTAAGTAAATCAGAAGCATTACAAAGAATCGAGGCGCAGATTCCAATTGCTAAAAAAGTAGAGTGGGCAGATAGCGTCATTGATAATAGTGGGAGTTTAGTCGATACTCGCCAGCAAGTAGAAAAGTGGCTCCAAGAAAAAAACTTGTTTCCGGATCAATCATAATCCGAAAACAAGTTTTTTTCTTGGAGTCATCCTTAAAATACAGGTGGGAAATTATAGATATTCGGATAAAGACATTTGCCATAAGCCTTTTCAGGGGGTAGACGGCTATGTTATAATGATGTGAAACTAGAAATTTAAGATAGAAGTAGTCTGTCTTTTTATGAATAAATAGAGTAGAACATACGAATGAATTAAACCGATAAATAAATAGACCTATGAATGAAATGATAAAAAAAGGGTGATGAATATGCAATGTCCACGTTGTCAAAATAATGGTTCAAGAGTTGTAGATAGTCGTCCAGCAGATGACGGACGTGCTATTAGAAGAAGAAGAGAGTGTGAAGCCTGTAGCTTCCGCTTTACTACGTTTGAAAGAACAGAACAAACGCCATTGTTAGTTGTGAAAAAAAATGGTACAAGAGAAGAGTTCAACCGTGAAAAAATTCTTCGAGGGCTGATACGTTCTTGTGAGAAGCGTCCTGTTGCAATGGATCAAGTTGAACGAATGGTGGATGAAGTTGAAAATAAAATTCGTAGCCTAGGTGAAAATGAAGTTTCAACTACGCTAATTGGTGAATACATTATGGAACGTCTAGCAGAAGTGGATGAAGTTGCTTATATTCGATTTGCTAGTGTATACCGCGAATTTAAAGATATGGATTTCTTCCTAAAAGAATTACAAAAATTAAAAAATAAAGATAAATAAAAATGAGAAAGGTGTGAATCATTTTGAATTATCCTTTAAAGAATCTAAGTCCTAAAGATGGCTTTGAAGTGAGGCAAAATGCTTTGCTTTCAGATATGGATCAAAAAATTCTCACCTTTTTATACCAACCTTTAACGGGAGCGACAGCATACAGCTTGTATATGACCCTATGGTCTGAAATTGGTGAAGAAAGTTATTGGAGTGAGGGAATCTTACATTCTGAATTATTGACCATTTTAAATTGTGGTATTCCAGAATTGTATCGAGCGAGAGTTAAGTTAGAAGCTTTGGGGCTACTAAAAACCTATTTGAAGCAAGAGCCCGAAAAACAATTTATTTATGAATTGCAATCTCCCTTAACCGCAGCAGAATTTTTTAAAGATGATTTGTTGAGTTTGTTATTACTAGAAACGGTTGGAAAGCGCAAATACAAAAGTTTACGCCAACGTTATAGCATTAACAAAATTGACACAGAAAAATATGTTGAAGTCACAAAAGGTTTTTTAGATGTATTTAGTTTTGATAAAAATAAATTCTCAGAAAATCAAGAATTACTTAAAGATTCAACAGCTTTAATTGGCAATGAACGTCCAGTAGAAACGACTCAACTAGATAATAAAACCTTTGAATTTAAATTTTTCTATGAAGGTTTAGCAACGCAATATATTAACCGCTCCTCAATTACTAAAGAAATTGAGAACAGTATTTTAGTTTTGCATACAATGTATGGCATTGACGAATTGGAAATGCAAAAATTTGTTTTACAAGCCTGTGATATTGACTCAGGTAAAGTGGATGAAAAAAAACTTAAACAAGTTGTTTACTCAAATTACCACCAAACCAATCAACAGCCTGTTGAACTAAAAGAACGAATTGTTGAAGATCCAACTAGCAATCAAAATAAACAAAAGTTCAGAAAAAATGATTTAAGCCATCAGGGTTTCTCTAAAGAAGATATTGTCTTAATTGAAATCAGTGAAGAATTTACACCTTTTGATTTTATTGAAAATATAAAAAAACAAAAAGGTGGATATGTAGCCAGAACAGAGGAGTGGGCTGTTGAAAATCTAATTAAACAATCCAATTTACCTAAGTCTGTGATTAATATTTTGATTCATTATGTATTAGTTATTCGCGGTAACCCAACTTTAACTCAAAATTTAGCTGATAGTATTGCTAATGATTGGAGCCAATCAAAAGTAAAATCACCAGAAGAGGCCATTCGAAAAGTGCAGGAACTTTACCGAGAAAATGAAATAAAAAAACAAAAAAGAACCGAGCAACAAGCTTCATATTCAAAACCTCGTAATAATCAATACAATTCAGCGGCAGGGAATCAACGTAATCGCCAAGAGACATTGCCAGAATGGGCAAAAGAAAATCAGGCTGAAGTAGAAGAGAAACCGATGAGTGAGGCAGATCAAAAAGCCTTTATGGATCGAATCGCTCGTATTCAAAATTTAGGGAAAGAAGGTGACCAGTAATGGAAGATATGGGAAAAGGCCTAACGAAGATAATTAAAGATAGAAAACTTACTTCACAATATGAACAGCTGATTCAAGAAGTTTTAAAAGATCCAGATGTGGCTAAATTTATCGAAGAAAACCGTGAAAAATTAACGGATGAACGAATTGAAAAAAGCTATGCTAAACTATATGAATTTGTGCAAGAAAAGCGTAAGTTTGAGAAAAATCAAGGAATGTTAGCTCCTGGCTATCGCCCAACATTATTTATGAACTTTCATGTTATTGATGTTACCTATGTACCTACATCAGAATTAATTGCGAAACAAAAAGAATATGAAATTAGACGTCGTGTGAATTCAATGGATATGCCTAAAGATGTTCGAACAGCAACTCTCGATAAATTCCAATTAACGGATGATCGACGTGAAGCTTTATCAGAAGCGCTTGATTTTATTGATTCATTTTTAAAAGAACCAAAACAGTTCCACAAAGCCTTGTATTTACAAGGTTCATTCGGAGTCGGAAAAACCTATTTATTAGGTGCAATCGCTCATGATTTAGCTAAAAATGGCTATACAACAACATTGCTTCATTTTCCTTCATTTGCAGTGGAGATGAAACAATCCATTGGGAAAAATAATATGTCTGAAAAATTAGATACAATTAAAAAATCAGCTATTTTAATGTTGGACGATATTGGAGCTGATTCAATGTCAAGTTGGATTCGTGATGATGTTCTAGGTGTCATTTTACAATATCGGATGCAAGAACAATTACCGACTTTCTTCTCTTCTAATTTTGATATGAAACAGCTGGAAAATGAACATTTACGCACTAGTCAACGAGGCGAAGATGAGCCCTTAAAAGCGAAGCGAATTATGGAGAGAATTCGTTATTTAGCTAAGGAAATTAACATGACAGGTAAGAATCGACGCAACTATTAGTATCTCAGTTTTTTAGTAAAATTGAGAAGAACTTGATGATTTGATTGACTCTTACTTGAAATTTCCCTAAAAAAATGGTTTAATAGTATCAATAGATTAAATCAATGAGGAAGATAAAAAAATTAGAACTCTATTTTTAGAGAGGGATTGTTTGCTGAAAATATCCTAAGTAAGAGCTAGTTTTTACCACTTTCAAGTGCCACTGTGAACGAAGTAACTTTCTAACTAGCAGTTGGTCGTTTAGCTAGCGTTATTAAGCCTAAAGCAAGTTTAATCCTATTAAACTTGAAAGCTGGGTGGAACCACGAATTATTCGTCCCTTTTACAGGTTATTATTGACTTGTGAAAGGGACTTTTTTTTCGGAAAAATACCCCGCATTGATTAATCCGTAAATAATAACTACAAATGGAGGAATAAAACATGTCAGAAATAAAAATTACCTTTCCTGATGGAGCAGTAAAAGAGTATCCTGCTGGTTCTTCAACATTAGAAGTGGCAAAAGGCATTAGTAATAGCCTTGCTAAAAAAGCTTTAGCAGGTAAATTCAACGGAGAATTAGTTGATTTAGTTCGTCCTTTAGAAGTTGATGGTTCTCTAGAAATTATTACACCAGATCATGAAGATGCTTTGCAAATTTTACGTCATTCATCAGCACATTTGATGGCTAATGCGTTACGTCGTTTATACCCAGATATTCATTTTGGTGTAGGTCCAGCAATTGATAATGGCTTCTATTATGACACAGATACTGAGGCTCCAATTACAGAAGAAGACTTACCAAAAATAGAAGCTGAGATGATGAAAATCGTCAAAGAAAACAATCCGATTGTTCGAAAAGAAGTAACTCGTGAAGAAGCGTTAGAGTTATTTAAATCAGATCCTTATAAAGTAGAATTAATTACAGCCTTACCTGAAGACGAAGCGATTACCGTTTATGACCAAGGTGATTTTGTTGATTTATGTCGTGGCGTACATGTGCCAACAACTGGTCGTATTCAAGTCTTTAAATTACTATCTTTAGCTGGAGCCTATTGGCGTGGAAATTCAAATAATAAAATGATGCAAAGAATCTACGGAACAGCTTTCTTTGATAAAAAAGACTTAAAAGAATTTTTACAAATGCGAGAAGAAGCTAAATTACGTGACCATCGTAAACTAGGAAAAGAATTAGATTTATTTATGACTTCTTCAGATGTTGGATCAGGCTTACCTTTCTGGTTACCAAATGGAGCAACTATCCGTCGTGTGATTGAGCGCTATATTGTTGATCGTGAAGTTAGTTTAGGCTACCAACATGTGTACACACCAATTATGGCCAATGTTGAATTTTATAAAACTTCAGGACACTGGGATCATTATCATGAAGATATGTTCCCACCAATGGATATGGGAGACGGTGAAATGCTTGTCTTACGTCCAATGAATTGCCCACACCATATGATGGTTTATAAAAATGATATTCATAGTTATCGTGAATTACCAATTCGAATCGCTGAATTAGGTATGATGCATCGTTATGAAAAGAGTGGCGCACTATCGGGATTGCAACGTGTACGTGAAATGACATTAAATGATGGACATACTTTTGTTCGTCCAGATCAAATTCTAGATGAATTTAAACGTACAATGGAATTAATGTTAGCTGTTTATGATGATTTCGATATTACTGATTATCGTTTCCGCTTAAGTTATCGTGATCCAGAAAATACAGATAAATATTTTGATGATGATGCAATGTGGGAAAAAGCTGAAGCTATGTTGAAATCAGCAATGGACGAACTAGGACTTGATTATTTTGAAGCAACTGGTGAAGCAGCCTTTTACGGACCTAAAGTCGATGTTCAAGTGAAAACAGCATTAGGAATTGAAGAAACTTTATCAACTATTCAATTGGATTTCTTATTGCCAGAACGTTTTGATTTAACTTATGTAGGTGAAGATGGTGAAAATACTCATCGCCCAGTTGTTATTCATCGTGGTATTGTTTCGACTATGGAACGTTTTGTTGCATACTTGACTGAAGAATACAAAGGTGCATTTCCAACATGGTTAGCACCAATGCAAGCAACAATTATTCCTGTAAATATGGATTTACATGCAGACTATGCGTATCAATTGAAAGAGCGTATGACAGCTATGGGAATGCGTGTTGAAGTGGATGATCGCAATGAGAAAATGGGATATAAAATCCGTGCTTCTCAAATGCAAAAAATTCCTTATCAATTAGTTGTAGGGGATAATGAAGTTGAGGAAGCTTCTGTAACAATTCGTAAGTATGGTGAAAAAACAACAACAACAGAAGATTTTAGCATGTTCTTAGATTCAGTTGTTGCTGAAATTAAAAACTTTAGTAAATAAAATAAATAAGAAGAGCACTTGAGCATAAATAATTTGCTTGAGTGCTTCTTTGATTAAAATTATATAAAATCTTAATACTTTTATTAATAATTAGGTATATTAAAAAAGTTACATATATGTTACAATTATTTCTGTTGGAAGTCTATTATGAGTTGGAGTGGAACCATATGAAAATGAAAAATAGTTTAGCAAAGATAGCAGTTAGTTGTATTGTTGGAGGAGTTATTTTTTTAGGATTAATCAGTAATAGTACTGCAGTAGAAAAAAATAAATATAAAAAAATTACATACCCAGAAGTTGGGGCCTTTTTTTTGGAACCACAAACAACGGATACTACAGCTGAAAAACAACTAAATGATTATTTAAATAGACGATTAGTTGACTTGAAAAGTGAAACACGATTAAAAAATTATTTACCAAGAATGACTGCATTCTTATTGAATTATACAAAAGATACAACAAATACAGGAAGCATTACGTATAAAATCGAAGAAAAAAAGATTGTTAAGAGTTTAAAAGTCAATCAAGAACTTGAAACCGTACAACGAAAAGCAGATGTAACGACAATTTCTACCAAAACAGGAAATCCATTGATGCTTCATGAACTATTTAATGATGAAGAAACTGGATACCAAGAAATAAAAACGAAATTAACTAAAAAAGTAGAAGAATCTGTCGGATTATCTGATCAACAGAAGATGGAAATTATGAAACAAGTGAATGAGGTAGGATTTGAAAATACAACCCATTATGGATTATCAAATAATGAACTTATTTTTCAATTTCCAACTGAGCAAGGTATTGAAATAGTTGGTTTTGCTAAAAATCAATTGCGTCGACAATTAAAAGCTGAGTATATGACCGAGGCTTTAAATCAACAAGTAGCAGAAGAAGTCAAACAAGAAGAAGCCATTCGCGCTCAAAAAGAAGCTGAAAGAAAAGCAGCAGAAGAAAGACAAAGAATTATTGAGAGTCAACAAGCTAAACTTCCATCATCAGGAAAAGTCATCGCGCTGACTTTTGATGATGGTCCCGATCCTGCTGTAACGCCAAGAGTTTTAGATTTACTAGCAAAATATAATGCACGTGCAACCTTTTTTGTACTAGGGAAAAATGCAGCAGCTTATCCGAATTTGGTTGTACAAGAAATAAATGCAGGACACGAAATCGGAAATCATAGTTGGAGTCACCCTGATTTAACTGCATTACCTAAAGAGAAAGCATTAAATCAAGTCAATCAAACAAATCAAACGATTCAAGAGTTAACTGGTTATACGACAAACCTATTGCGTCCACCTTATGGAGCAATCACAAATGCTTTAGCCAGTGATGTTAAAATGCCAATTATTGAATGGTCAGTAGATACAATGGATTGGAAGAGTAAAAATGGTACGGCAGTTTATCAAGAAACAATGAAGAATGCCCAAAATGGCTCTATTGTTTTAATGCATGATATTCATCCAACGACAGCTGATGGACTTGAACGTATTTTGAAAGATTTAACGGCACAGGGATATAAATTTGTGACGATTAGTGAATTATTTGGAACCCCAATGCAACCAGGGTTACAGTATTATAGTCGCGGAAGTGTTCGTTAGAGAAAAATATAATAAAAAAGCATATGAAACAATTGACATGTTTACAAAATGATGGTATGATTTAAAAGTTGAGAAAACAAAGCAGAAGCACCCGCTTCTCGCCTAAGTTGACGTTAGAGTCGCTGGGCTAGATAATATAAACGAAGAATTCTTATGCTTTATGCATATGTTCGGATATTTATAGGCGGGTTCAGTCGAACTCGTCTATTTTTCTGCTGTACTTTCTCTCGAATTTAATGGAGGTGAATGACCATAGCAAAAGATATGATGGTAAATGACGGCATTCGTGCACGTGAGTTACGTTTAATTGGCAGCGATGGAGAACAACTTGGAGTGAAAACTAAAAGTGAAGCTCTACAAATTGCTGAAGCAGCTAACTTAGATTTAGTTTTAGTTGCACCAACTGCAAAACCACCAGTTGCTCGTGTCATGGATTACGGTAAATTCCGTTTTGAACAACAGAAAAAAGAACGCGAAGCCCGTAAAAACCAAAAGATCATTAATGTAAAAGAAGTACGTTTGAGTCCTACAATTGATGTAAATGACTTTAATACTAAATTACGTAATGCTCGTAAATTCCTTGAAAAGGGAGATAAAGTTAAAGCTTCGATCCGATTTAAAGGTCGTGCCATTACTCATAAAGAGATTGGACATAAAGTTTTAACTCGATTAGCTGATGAAACTGAAGATCTTGCAACAGTTGAATCAAAACCTAAAATGGATGGACGTAGTATGTTCATGCTTTTAGCACCAAAGAACGATAAGTAATATCGATGGATTTTTAAGGAGGAAATACAAATGCCAAAACAAAAAACACACCGTGGTTCTGCTAAACGTTTTAAAAGAACTGGTGGTGGCGGATTAAAACGTCATCATGCTTTCACAAGCCATATGTTTGCAAACAAATCACAAAAACAAAAACGTAAATTACGTAAAGCTGGTATGGTATCAAAAGGCGATTTCAAACGTATTCGTCAACAATTATCACAAATGAAATAAGCTATTATTGCTTAACTGAGCTAGATTAGGATTGGTTTCAATCAAACTAGCAACTAAAAAATTATTGGATAGACTTTCGATTAAATCGTTAGTTCTTATAAGGAGGAAATTACTATGCCACGTGTAAAAGGTGGAACAGTTACCCGCAAGCGCCGCAAGAAAGTTCTAAAATTATCGAAAGGTTATTATGGAGCTAAAAGTAAATTATTTAAAGTAGCAAATCAACAAGTGATGAAATCTTATCAATATGCTTACAGAGATCGTCGTCAAAAGAAACGTGATTTCCGTAAATTATGGATTGCACGTATCAACGCAGCAGCTCGTATGAATAACATGAGCTACAGTGTATTAATGCACGGTTTAAAATTAGCTGAGATTGATATCAACCGCAAAATGCTAGCTGATATCGCTGTTCATGATGCAGCTGCTTTCACAGCTCTTGCTGAACAAGCTAAAACAGCTTTAAATAAATAGTCTTAAAAACATTGATATAGCAACGTTTATCCCTACTCATTTGAGTGGGGATTTTTTTGACCCAGATTTTGACCCAGAGATTTACCTTGCTCCATAAAAGCTGCAAAGATGTCAGCTGTTTCCTCTTCATCTTCCTTTGTAACATGAGTATAAACGTTCATAGTAGTTTTAATAGTCGAATGTCCTAAATGACTTTGAGCTTGCTTCATCGTTGCTCCACCAGCAAATAAAAGTGAGGCATGAGTATGTCTAAATCCATGAGGAGAAATTCTAAACATATTAGGATTTTTAATGTAGAAGCTATCTAACCAAGATAGTGGTGTTCTAGGATACATCAAATGATTATCAAATTTTGTGAAGATAAGTTGAGTTGGTTCAATCGGTATATCAAGTAATTTCAGTTCTGGGCATTGAGCTGTTCGTCAATTCTTTAATAAATCAACTGTATGCTGATCGACACTAATAGTTCTATTGCTGGCTTTTGTTTTAGGAGTTTGGATAAGCAACTCTCCATGTTTTCCACTAGTTAGAGTTTTGTTGATAGTAATCTTCTTACCTACAAGATTTATATCTGCCCATTGAAGAGCTAATGCTTCGCCTTTTCGTAATCCGGTATATGCTAGTAGTGAAAAAATGTGTATCTTACAATAGGAAATTGATTTTCCATCCTATGTAGAAAATCAATGAGTTCATCGCGCTCATAATATTTTCGAAAAGAGCTATTGCTATTTTTAGAAATAGGAATATTAATTTTTTCCATCGGATTTTTTTAACTGATCAATAGAAATAGCATATTTAAAAATCATTCCCGCATAATTAATGTATCTATCATATCGTTTATTACTTTCAATCGCCCATTCATTTACAAATTTTTGACAATGATTAGTAGAGATATTTTGAATGAAAAAATTACCAAGTTTAGGTAGGATATGTTTTTTAAATATAAGTTTAGTATTCCAAAAAAAGTACTCTCTTTCACACGATGTTTGTAAACTTCATCAAACCACTCATCACAAACCTCTTTGTATTTTCTTTTTTTAGGTTTTGATTGTATTCCATTTTCTTGTATTTCAACTTCTAAGCGTGAGAGCGCAATTTTTGCTTCCTTTATTGTTTTGAAGCCACGACGAGTGGTTTCTTTTTGTTTACCAGTTAATGGATCTACTCCTAAATATTTTTTAAACATGTATGCAGTAGTACCATTTTTTTAGTATATTTTTTTATTGAATAGTTCATTAATTTATTCCCCTTTATGTGTGGGGCACATAGGAAAGGAAATTAAAGTAAATCTTGGTTGGTTTTAATATAATCAATTTTTTTGACTAAGGAATCAATTTCATCAAATGGAATGGATTCAAAGAAAGAAGGTTTTAAAACAGTATTCTCTTTTTCATTAAAATAAATACTAATGTGATGAGATTTGTCGTACTAAAAAAGTATATAATTTTGAATATGAATAAGATATAATAGTTATGCGTGGTTAACAGTTGATATAGTATTGTGTTTGTAACAAACCATTTATTTATAAGTGGTGTTTGAAAAAATACTTTAGCATGATTTGAAACTTATAGCTTATTAGGAAAATGTAAATGGATTTTTAGGGAATATAAAGGATTTGAGGTGAAAGTAATGACAGCTATCATTTTAGGTATTATTTTGTTAGTTTTTCCTATATCGAATGTTCCGTCAATGATAAAAAACAAAAAAAAGAATAATAGATACTTTTTAGATGACCCCAGAATTCTAGTATCTAAAAATTCAAACATGGGTAACAATTTGAATATGCAAAACAAATATGCTTTTTTTTTCAGCATTTTATTGTCAGTAGTATTAATTGTATTGGGAATATATTTAATTGTAGGCTAAACTAAGTAAAGAAAAAACTTTTTTAAGAACGATATTACATTTAGGAAAGTATAATTTTCTTTCTTATGTGCCCCACAAAGTAATATTTTTGAATGCCATTTGTTAAATAGTTGCTGAAATCTACTGATGTGAATTTTTTAACCCCCATTAAAATTCTTAGTTTGACAGTCATTTGTAGACGATGTCATTTATAATTTCTACTGGAGGGCTCGGTTGGATAATAATAAAAGAGAAGATAGGAATGCTTTTTTATAAGCATTCTTAGCTTTTTTTGATGTAATCTAGTAATAGTTAAAGATATAATGAGTAGATTCAAGTTACTGAAAATAATATGATGTTTAATTGAAATAGAAGGTTGGAAACTAAAAAAGTTACTAACATAATTATATTAAAAGCAAGAGAATTTATTGATGAATAGAGCATATTAAAAAGGAGACAGAAAATGGATAATTCAAAACTAAAATCTTATTTAAAAAAATTTGATTCAATATCTTTAGCTAAATCAATCTACTCAATAACATCATGGATTTCGAACAGAAATTATATTGGTATAGTAGATAACTTGAATAAAAGTTTTATTGAAATTGAAGATAAATGCGGAATTATTGAAATATTGACCTATGAAGACTTCAAAAAAATGTTTCAAGGTTTAATTCCCCACTTGAAAGGTTTTTATGGTTATCCTGAAGAATTTGCTAGTGACACAGGAGAAGTAAAGTTTTATTCGGAGGGTAGTTTCAAAAAAATTTTTATTGGTAACGGATCGGAAGATATTTATGAAGCATGCTTTTTTATAGAGAGTATAGTGCAAGATGATGAATATTTAAAATCAATGTGGCAAGAAATCTTGTCATATGAAGATTTTATTCTTTCTAAATTGTATGTTGGTGAGTTTTCTCATTCTTCAGAATTTGAATGTCCCCCGAAAGAGTATTTTGAAAACGTATTCGAGAGTTATGAGTCTTTAATGAACCCAAAATTAAAATTATTCTTTCAAGATTTTAAGAGTTCCAATCTTGAATTATATAATTTTTTTACAAAGAAGAATGGATATCCAATTTTTTTGCCGGTAATAAAAGAAAGTTTTTTAGAAAAAATTGAACAACTATTAAAGGCAGAACACTTAAAAGACTCAGCTTGGAGTGCTATAATTAATCAGGTGAGAGATAATTTTTTACCTATACCTTCCAGGGAAATACAAGCTATTTTTTCGATAATACTTATTGAAAAAGAAACAAATTTAGAGACTGTAATTAAAAATTCTTTTATGATTTGTGATGTAAGCGATGTTGTCATTTTTGTACCAGATGATTTAAATGAAGAGTTACTAGAGTTACTAAAACTTGGAATTAGAGATGAAAGCTATACTCTTGCAGGATTTTCTGCTAACGGAGATTTAATGGAAGTGAGTTTTGAATCAGAGATGAGCTTGATTATTCAGAAAGTTGAAGATGTTGATATCTCACCCAATGTATCTAAAATGATGATGTTTGCTGAAACTGATGAAGTCTATATTGATATGAGAGGGCTAATGGGCATAATTAATTTTGCATCTCACATAAATGAAATCGCTGAATTTATAAAATTCTCAAATGATAAAGCACGTTCAGAAAAAATTATGAATGCTTCAGGAATAACATCCTATTTTCAGATATGGCAGGATATGAATAAAGTAATTATTGAAGGATCATTAGATGCTATGATTGTAGTGCCACCTTATCAATCTGTCGACAAAACTATAGAATTTTTTAGCCACGATATGAAGTATTATCCTTATGATGCTGGAATTGGTTTTTCAAAAATTCATCATTGGAATTTTGTGACCGAAACAAAATCAGATTTATCATTAAATGCTAAAGATGGAACAGGATCAGCTGATATTTTTATGGCAAAGGATAAATCATTAGTATATCAAGAACTTTACTTTATTATAGAAGATATGGATGATAAAACTGTCGAAACAATTACATCTTTCCATGAAATTATTATAAATGAACTAGATGAAAATAAAGAATTGATTCTTTCCTTATATAGGAAAAATGTATTAGAGATTAAACTAGTTTCAGAAAGAGTCTTGAAGAAAAATGCGACAAAGTTACCAAATATAGAATCTAAATATTGTAAAAAGCTTATTATAAATTCAGATGATAATAGCCAAATATTATTAGTAAAACCAAATTGGGAGAAAATTGTAAATGATAATATTACTTCAAAAGAAAAATCTTTTGAAAATGAGTTAATATTCAGCTTTTTAGAGGGTGGAAATTTTAGTGATGAAAAGATTTTAGAAAAAGAGATTAAAAAAAGTAATAATGAGCAGAGAACATCATCGATTAGTCAAATTGAAATTCCTTATTATATTGAGCCACATTTAAATTTTGACTCACCTAAGGCATCTGCTTTTAAAAATGTTAGGAAAGTAATGTCTAAAATAATAGAAAAAATGGAGTTGGAGACTAAAGAGTACGAAGAGTCTGAAATTTTGGGAGTTATAAGACGTTTTAGAAATGAAATTCGTAATGATTTAATAAAAAAAATTGAGTTTTTTGATAAAATCGATTTGCATAAAGAACTGTTAAATATATATTCTACAATACTCTTCCAAATTAATATTCATCAGGAAAGAATTAAGGAGTTTCAGATGGTTGATTATTTGCGTGAAGATTCTTTAAATGAATTTAGGACGCAGGCAATTAAGTTAAGAGAGGAATCAAAAACATATAGGCAAGTCCTTGAGTATTTAATAGAAGAGAATTTGATCTGTGACCGAATAAAAACGAATCGAATTATAACCAACCAAGACCTGGACGAATTAATTGCATATTCGAAATGGATATTAGATTTTCAAACAATGTCTGATTCTGTAAGTTATGGAGCGAGTGGATGGAATAAATTAGAAATTAGAGAAGACCATGTCCTTGAAATCGAAGAGACTGATAAATATATGAAAGATGCAGAATTATTTAAAAAATTGAGATATGTCTATGGCGATTATTCATATAGAGATAATGAAATTGATAAAGAGATGCTTGAGTTAGTCGATAATGCATTTCAATTTGAAACTCAAATATCTTTTAAATCTTTATCTACGACGTTAACACTACTTTATTCTAATGGATACATCACTGATATTACACAGCAAGAAGAAGTTCAAGTTACAAATAGTATTGTTGAAACACCAATCAATATTATTGCCAATCTTTTTGTACTAGAAACAGAATTACCTATAGAAGAATTCTTTAAGGTACTCGCTTTTATAACAATAAATGTCAATCAAATTTCAGATAGTAGTGGTGCAATTCCAGTTTGGGAAAAGAAAAAAAGAAAAAACAAGTTATCAGCTCAACCAGTATTACTTATTGATAACAATTTAATTTTTTCGCCTATTTCTTTGTATGAACTAAAAAAAAGTTGGTTTCAGGGGATGATGAGTTTCATCTTACCTTACAATATAGGGTTAGAAAAGACAACAAAAGCCGTTGATAAGTGGAAAGAACATTACGAGCATAAAATAGTAATGGATTTAGCTGCATTATTTGAAGAACCTATTTATGATGTTTATCCCGATAAAGAATTATATAAATTGGATCCAAAAGGAAATCATCCACATGATCTTGGGGATTATGACCTTATTGTAATAAATAAAGAAAAAAAAGAAATCCTTCTATTTGAGGTTAAATATATGCGTTTAAGTCAGACAATGAAGGATTCGTTAGGAGATCAAGGAAAGTATTTTTTAAATAAAAAAGCTAAGGCAAAAAAATTTGTGAGAAGAGTACATTATTTCCAGGAACATGTTAATCAAATAATGAATAATTTAGGTTTTGAGGAAGATTTCGTAGTTAAAAAATATTTTTTATCTAATAAAAATATTCGTTCCTTTTTTAAAGAATACCCATTTGAAGTAATTGGTTTTAATGAATTTGAGCAGACTTACTTTAATTAAGGTAAGAAACTAAAAAAATCTAGTTTAGTTAATATAAATTGAGAGATTGGAGTTGATTTGTATGGTATGGGAAAACTTAAAAAAGCATATCTCTGAAATGAAATGGAGTGAGAGAACTTTCAGTGGATTTGAATTTAGATATAAAAACTTTGAATGTATTGGTATTTTGAGTATTGTCGAAAGTGATTTGAAGAAAAATAAGTATGCAATTGCAAAGATTTATGTGTATAAAAATCAGGATTTGGATAATTGTTTAGTTGTTTATCCAAGCTGGACAGATATGGGTATTTCTCCTAATATTTCGGCATTTTATAATTTTTTTGAGATTGAAACTTCCTATAGTGGGGATCATTTCATGGAGCTAAAAGCAGACTTCATATCGGACACAGATTCATTTGTTCCTCCAAATTTTCAACCTAATTTAGCCCCTGTCATTGAACGGGTATCTGTACACACACTGATTTCGAATGATCCTACTGATCCAAATAAAAGATATTGTATTGGTCTAAAATTGAACGGAATAAAAAAAGATGGAGATCGGAAAAAAAGAACAGATTATAACGATGAAAAATCAAGACAGTTAAAAGAGAAATTGTATGTTATTGTTGGGGAACATAAAGAAATTAGTTTTAACTATTCTAAAAATATTGAAGATGAAAAAGATGACTGGGAGATATTACGTCGCTTTATAGAGAATAACTCAGAATATGGCTTTCTTAATTATCAGAATAAATAGAATTGATAGTTCATTTAAATTGTATACGCATGTTATTTTATTTAACTCCATAGTTAACTATGATTAAACTTTCTCTATCAGATTACTAATGATTTACTCATTGTTGCGCATATTTACTTACATTTACCAATTCTTCCTAATGAAATCTTCGTTTGCTGGTTATAAGTTTAGTTGAAGTGGTGGAAGATATTGAGCTGATACGCCAACAGTTAGGAATTGAATCAATGTATGTTTTAGGACATTCAGGTCATGGGTTTATGGCAATGGCATATGCAGAATAATACGGTGAACATGTGGAAGGAATTATCCTATCTAACTTAGCGCCATCAAGTACACAAGAACGTCAAGATGCCAGTGTCGATTTTTTTGAAACTACGGCTGGTGTGAGTCGTAAAAACTACTTCTATGAAGAGATTGCCAAGTTAGCAAGTGATATCGAAGCAGATCCAAACAACCGTTTTAGTCATACGAACATACGCATGCAAACCTATAGTTTTTATGACTATCAATTTAATGGAGCCTATTTATGGGATGGTGTGGCAAATAACATGCCAGCTCTTGACCATTTATGGGGAGAAGCCTTTGCTATATTTGACACAGAAAGTTTCTTACGCAACTGGAAAAAGCCAGTAATCTTATTATTAAGTGATTACGATTACTTAGAGGCTCCAACAAATCTGTGGAATGATATAGCGAAAGAAAATGACATCAAGATAGTGAAGTTTGCTAAAAGTGGTCACAATCCAATGTTGGAAGAATCACAAGTATATTTTGAAGCATTAATTAAATTTGTGTATTAATAAAAAGCCTCCGCAACAGCAAAGACTTTTCGTTATGACAATTTCTGAAATAGATATTAAATACTAGTTGAATGAAAATGATTGTATATAAAAATTGTTGAGACGTTAGTTTCCTTTCCTATATGCCCCACAATTTTTTGACCCAGATGTTTATTTGGTGGATTTATAAATTGACCCAGAAAATGACCCAGTTTAATATGAAATTTATTGATGTTAGTTGAAGTGAGTATAGTTATATTTCTTATTAGAATACGATTTTTAAATCATATTATTAAAAATGATATCCTACATCTCAACTGAACAAGCTAAAACAGCTTTAGGTAAATAATTTAGTATTACTAATCCCTACTCATTTTTGAGTAGGGATTTTTTTATTCAACTATTTACTTTTTTTTCAATTTTATATAGCGGATAAATACTAGTTGAATGAAGATAAATGATTCTAACTAAGATGAAAATCGCTGAGTCTTTTTATTTTTTATAAAACAGCATAAATCATGCTACTTTATTATTAAATCTGAAAGAAAATGAAAACAAGCTATCTAAAGCTTTTCGTAGAAAAAGAGTATTGGTTACTTTGTGAAAAAATTAAAAAGCATTTAGAAGCGATTTAACATTTGTTTTTTAGTTTTAACGAGTTTTTACAGATCGAATGTAGAAACGAATAGGGCTCTTTATTTTAACGTAAATCAACAAAAAAAATTTATGAATAGAAAACATCATACCATATGTAGTTGTCAATAGTGGATAAACAATAAAATATCACTATATATAGTTTGTAAAATAAATGGAAATAGGATAGAATAATTAAGAGATAAGATAAAGGAGTGGAGTTTTAATGGTTGAGTTGACTAGTGATAAATTGGTTAGTGATGAAGATGCTAGTAAAGTATTGAACTTGTTGGTTGTTAAAAGGGATGGACGTTCCGTTCGTTTTGATGATAAAAAAATTTATGAAGCCTTAATGAAAGCAGAAAAAGAAGTGAATGTAGGTACGGCTATACAAACAGAAAATGAAATTAAAGAAATCATGGATAAAATTAACCAAGAAATTCTTGCTCGTTTTACAACAGATATCAAAATTTATGAAATTCAAAATATTGTCGAACATATTCTTTTAAGTGAAAAGAAAGTGGAGCTTGCAGATCGCTATATTAATTATCGAGCTACTCGCGATTTTGAACGCGCTCAGTCAACAGATATCAACTTCACAATTGAAAAATTAATTAATAAAGATCGCTCAGTTGTTAATGAAAATGCCAATAAAGATAGCGAAGTTTTTAATACTCAACGTGATTTGACAGCAGGAATTGTTGGGAAATCAATGGGGTTGAAAATGTTGCCTCCTCATGTTGCCAATGCACATCAAAAAGGTGAGATTCATTATCATGACTTAGATTATCAGCCCTATTCACCGATGACAAATTGTTGTTTAATTGATTTTAAAACGATGTTAACCGAAGGCTTTAAAATTGGAAATGCAGAAGTAGAAAGCCCTAAATCTATTCAAACAGCTGCCGCTCAAATGGCACAAATTATTGCCAATGTAGCTTCAAGCCAATATGGTGGTTGCAGTGCAGATCGAATTGATGAAGTTTTAGCGCCATTTGCAGAGTTAAATTATAAAAAACATTTAGCAACTGCAAAAGAATGGATTGACGGCGAAGAACGCCAATTGGCTTTTGCTAAAGAAAAAACAGATAAAGACATTTATGATGCGATGCAAAGTCTAGAGTATGAAATAAACACACTTTATTCTTCGCAAGGACAAACACCTTTTACATCATTAGGATTTGGTTTGGGAACGAGCTGGATTGAGCGTGAAATTCAACAAGCGATTTTAAAAGTACGCATAAAAGGAATTGGAAAAGAACAACGGACTGCTATTTTTCCTAAGCTTATTTTCACATTGAAGCGCGGAGTGAATTTAAACGAAACTGATCCAAATTATGATTTGAAAAAATTAGCACTAGAATGTGCAACAAAAAGAATGTATCCAGATGTATTAATGTATGACAAACTTGTTGAGTTGACAGGAAGTTTTAAAACGCCGATGGGTTGTCGTTCATTTTTACAAGGATGGCAAGATGAAAATGGTGTTGATGTCAGTTCTGGTCGAATGAATTTAGGTGTTTTAACATTGAATTTACCTAGAATAGCCATGGAAGCTAATGGAGATAAAGAACGCTTTTGGAGCCTATTAAACGAGCGTTTAGACATCTGTAAAGATGGACTAGTTTATCGTGTAGAACGGGTTAAAGAAGCGACGCCAAGTAATGCCCCTATTTTATATATGCATGGTGCTTTTGGTAAACGATTAAATAAAACAGAGTCAGTTAATGAACTCTTTAAAAACCGCAGAGCGACCGTTTCATTAGGCTATATCGGTCTGTATGAAGTTGCAACAGCTTTTTACGGTGATACATGGGAGCAGAATCAAGAAGCGAAAGAATTTACCTTAGCGATTCTCGAAACTATGAAAAAGCAAACAGATGCTTGGTCAAATAAATATGATTATCATTTTAGTGTCTATGGGACACCAAGTGAAAGTTTAACTGATCGTTTTTGTCGCTTAGATACAGAAAAATTTGGATTAGTTAAAGACATTACAGATAAAGAGTACTATACGAATAGTTACCATTATGATGTTCGAAAAAATCCGACACCTTTTGAGAAACTTGAGTTTGAAAAAGACTATCCGCAATTTGCTAGTGGTGGATTTATTCATTACTGTGAGTATCCTAATATGCGTCAAAATCCAAAAGCTTTGGAATCAGTTTGGGATTTCGCTTATGATAAAATTGGCTATTTAGGAACGAATACACCAATTGATCATTGTTATAAATGTGATTTTGATGGAGATTTCGAGCCTACAGAACGTGGCTTTGAGTGTCCTCAGTGTGGCAATCATGATCCTAAAACTTGTGACGTTGTAAAACGTACGTGCGGCTATTTAGGTAATCCACAAGCTAGACCAATGGTACATGGTCGTCATAAAGAAATATCGTCTCGTGTCAAACATATGAAATAGATAGGTGAGATCAGCTATGCGTAATCCAAAACCGCAAGAATGGCAGTCAGAAAAGCTTTCAAAACAAAAAATTGCCGATTACAAGCCATTTAATTTTGTTGATGGTGAAGGGGTGAGATGTAGTCTCTATGTTAGTGGCTGTTTGTTTGCTTGTGAGGGCTGCTACAATAAAGTCGCTCAGTCTTTTAACTATGGAATTGAGTATACAGTAGAATTAGAAAACCAGATTATTGAAGATTTAAGCCATTCTTATGTGCAAGGCCTAACTTTACTGGGTGGAGAACCTTTTTTAAATACAGAAGTCACAATCGGTTTAGCCAAAAGGATTCGTCAAGAATATGGAAATACGAAAGATATTTGGTCATGGACAGGCTACCTTTGGGAAGAGTTGATGGTAGAAACACCAGATAAATTAGAATTACTTGGGCTAATTGATATTGTGGTAGATGGGCGTTTTGAGCTTGCAAAGAAGGACTTAACTTTGCAATTTAGAGGAAGCTCTAATCAGAGAATTATTGATGTCCAAAAATCATTAGCAACTGAAAAAGTTGTTTTATGGAATCCTGCTCTTTAATAGCGATGTTTAAAAAAAGATATGAAGCTAGATTTTACTCAGCTTCATATCTTTTTTTATTTATGGTTTAGTTGGAATAAATTGACTTTCTTCAGACTCATCATTGAAGTAAGTTAGAAATGGGAATAGAATTTTGAACGTTGTTCCTTCTCCAACAGTTGATTCAACAAAGAGACGATGACCTAATTTTTCACTTAAATTTTTAGCTAGATAAAGCCCTAATCCAGTAGAATGATGGCTTGTATCAACCCGACCATTATAGCCAGTGAAACCTTTATCAAAAATTCTTCGTTGATCTTCCAAAGGAATTCCAATACCCGTATCGGTAATAGTTAACCAGGCACCTAAGTTGTTTTTAGAAAGACCAATTGTGATTGTTCCACCAACAGGGGTGTATTTAATACTATTTGAAAGAATTTGTTCAACGATAAAAATCAGCCATTTTTCATCGGTTAAGACTTTTTGATCTTCCGCATCAAATTCTAAGGTTAAATGGTTTTGAATGAAATATAAAGCATTATCACGAATAACGGTATTAATTATTTTTTCCAAACTATATTCTTGTAGCAAATAGTCGCGTGAAAAGCTATCAATTCGCGAAAAATAGAGTACTTGTTCAACGTAATGATTCATTTTTTTTAATTCATTTTCCAGTTGATACAATTTTCTTTCTGGAATATCGTCCTCTAAGCTTTCAATAATTAGTTTTGTTCCAGCTAGCGGAACCTTGATTTCATGAACCCAACTATCTACAAAATCTTTTTGATCTTGCTGAGCTTTATTGAGACGGTTGATTTCTTTTTGATGTAGGACAAGAATATCATTAATATAATCTTGAATAAAATGCTGTTCCTCATTCATCGCTCCATCTAAGAATGAAAGTAATCCATCTTCTCCAGTGTCGCGTTTTTCTTCAATTTCACGGTACCATTTAGAATAATAAACATAGAGTCCAGCTAATAAAAATAAAAAGAAAACAGTTAATAGAAGTGAAACGTAAATAAGATTATCTATATTGAATGTTTGATTTGGATCCAGGATTAAAACTAAATTTAAAATACCTAAGCCGATAAACCAAAAGACAATTAAAATCCACTGATCCTTTAAAAACTTAAATCCATTCATTATGTTTCCCTCTCTTTGTATTAAAAGTTTGTGGAGCCGTTTAGGCCTGGCAGAAAAATAGGAAATGGGAGGAATGACGCTTTTTGTCATTTTTACCATTTATCTTTTTTCCGAAGGACTGGTTCATAAGAACTAGCCAAATTAAAAGTTTGTGGAGCCGTTTAGGCCTGGCAGAAAAATAGGAAATGGGAGGAATGACGCTTTTTGTCATTTTTACCATTTATCTTTTTTCCGAAGGACTGGTTCATAAGAACTAGCCAAATTAAAAGTTTGTGGAGCCGTTTAGGCCTGGCAGAAAAATAGGAAATGGGAGGAATGACGCTTTTTGTCATTTTTACCATTTATCTTTTTTCCGAAGGACTAGCTTAATTAAGGAATGATATAGCCTTGGCCAATTTTTGTTTCTATATAACCAACTGCTCCAGCTTGATCAATTTTTTTACGCAATCGATTAATATTAACCGTTAACGTATTATCATCCACATAGCGTTCGTCATCCCATAAACCGCG
Organism: Carnobacterium maltaromaticum DSM 20342; assembly: GCF_000744945.1. Taxonomy (NCBI): domain Bacteria; kingdom Bacillati; phylum Bacillota; class Bacilli; order Lactobacillales; family Carnobacteriaceae; genus Carnobacterium; species Carnobacterium maltaromaticum. The sequence goes on along the minus strand of NZ_JQMX01000001.1, from coordinate 1,108,441 downwards.
TAAAAGCTTTTCACGACTAATAATTTTTCCATGATTTTTCATTAATAAGTGTAATAATTTATATTCATTTTTACTCAAGTCGATATGTGTATCGTTAACAGTTGCTGAGCCATCTTGTAAGTTTAAAATAACGTTGTTGTGTTGGATAGCATCTGTTGCTTGGTCAGCATAATTATACGTTCTACGCAAAACGGCATTGATTTTAGCAATCAAAACTTCGATTGAAAAGGGTTTATTAATAAAGTCATCGCCACCCATATTCATGGCCATAACCATATCCATATTTGTACTACGACTGGAAATAAATAAAATTGGTACATTTGAAATCTCTCTAATTTTTTGACACCAATAAAACCCATCAAAAACAGGTAAATTTATATCTAGTAGAACCAAATGGGGTTTTTCTTCGATGAAGTCAGTTAAAGTATTGGCAAAATTGGTCGTAGAAAAACAATCAAAATCCCATTTTAGCAAGCTATCAGAAACACTTTCGCGAATCGTTTCATCATCTTCCACAATCATTATTTTAAACATGTCTATTCCCCGTTTCTTTCTATCTCTATCTATCAAATAAGTTCTCTTACTACTATGTTAAACAAAGGAGCGAAAAGATGCAACTATCTCCTTTAAATTTTAGATAATCCTAATTAAGTTTTCTTTCATGACAAAAGTGTAAGAATTTTTAAAGAAATGTAAGGGAATTAACTTTTAGGATTTGAATTTTATTGGTACACTGATAGCATAAGACTCTTAAAGAAAAAGGAGTGAAATGATGAAAAAAATTGTCGAAGTGAACCAACTTAAAAAAACATATGGCAAAAAAGGAAATGTGTATATCGCTTTAGAAAATATTAGTTTTGATATTGAAAAAGGTGAATTTATAGGGATTATGGGCCCAAGTGGGGCAGGTAAATCGACTTTATTAAATATTATGTCGACAATTGATCGTCCAACAACGGGGCATGTGAAAATTGATGGGACAGATGTTACACTGATGAAAGAGAGTCGTTTGAGTCAGTTTAGACGTCATGAATTAGGCTTTATTTTCCAGGATTTTAATTTGATGGATTCCCTGACAGTTAAAGAAAATATCTTACTGCCACTGGCATTAGATAAACAAAAGGTCACTATTATGGAAGAACAAGTCGTGAAAGTTGCAAAAATTTTGGGGATTGAGGAATTGCTAGAGAAATATCCAGCTGAAATATCTATTGGGCAAAAACAACGGGTAGCAGCGGGAAGAGCAATTATTACACAACCTAAGTTAATTTTTGCTGATGAGCCTACAGGAGCACTAGATTCAAAAGCTGCCACAGAATTATTACAGTACTTATCAGAGATTAATCGTTTGGAAGAGACAACTATTTTAATGGTTACACACGATGCTTTTTCAGCAAGTTACTGTAGTCGGATTTTATTTATTAAGGATGGTCTTTTATTTGCTGAAATTGTCCGTAATGGAACTAGAAAGCAATTCTTCCAAAAAATAATTGAAATGCAGGCAACTATTGGTGGAGGCATTAGCCATGACCTTATCTAAGCTAGCTTTTAAAAATATGAAAACACAATTCCGAGATTATTTTGTGTACTTTGTCTCGATGTCTTTTTCAATAATGGTGTATTTTACATTTATTTTGATGGCTTACAGTCCAATTTTAAAAAAAGTTGCAGAGAATAGTATTAAAGTTGATACATTGTTACAAGTCAGCAGTGTGATGATTCTGATATTTGTGGTTTTATTTATGTTTTATTCCAATGCTTTTTTTATTAAAAAACGTAAAAAAGAGATTGGCTTGTATAATTTATTAGGTATGAGAAAGTGGCAAATAGCCCAACTATTTTTTTTAGAAAACCTAATTCTGGGTGCTGGAGCTTTATTGATAGGGATTTTATTAGGTAGTTTATTATCGAAACTATTTGCTATGATTCTATTAGCTGTGATGCGTTTAAAAATCGATTTTCATTTTAATTTCTCGTCTGCAGCCATTAGTCAAACCTGTCTTGTTTTTCTCTTTATTTTTGTTATTGTTGCAATTCAAAACGCTAGCTTGGTTTATCGCTATAAGATCATTGACTTGTTTAAAGCAAGCGGTGTTGGAAATCAAATTCCTAAAGCGACTGTTTTTACACTAATAAGAGGCTTATTAGGTATTTTTTTAATTGGTTTAGGTTATTGGACGGCACTAAATTTAATTTCAATACTAGGATTTTCTAGTTCGTATATTTTTTTAGGCATTGTTTTAAGTATTGTCATTAATACTGTAGTTGGAACTTATTTATTTTTTAATGCTTTTTTAGTTATTTTAATCAAATTTAGCCAACGACAAAAAAAGTTATACTATAGAGGTTTAAATTTATTAATGGTTAGTAGCCTTTTGTTTCGCTTAAAAAGAAATGCTAACACACTTGCAACTATCGCTGTTCTAAGTGCTACAACCTTATGTGCAGTTGGCGGGGCAGCAGCTCTTTATACATTTACGGAAGGAACAATTGATTTAACGACATCCTTTGATATTCATTATGAAGCAAGTAATACAAAAGTAAAAAAAATAATAGAAGATACATTAAATGAGTTTCCGAAGTTTAAAATTAGTGAGGAAGCAACGGGTGAATTTAAAGTAATTAGTGGCAAATTTGAACAATCAAAAAAAGAAACTGCTAATTTTTATAGCGTTATTAGCGAATCTGACTATAATAAAATAGTTGGAGTCTCAAATTATGGAAAAAAAATCAACTTAAAGGATTCATCCTCGGGATTTTTAATTAGCCAATATTTTCTTTCAACTATTTTTGATAATCCTATTCAAAAAAAAATTCAGCTAAAGAATCAATCCATAGATGTGACGATTCAAGGTTTTGATGATCATATTCCTTTTGGTACTAGGGCTGTCAATGGAGACGTTCTGGTTGTTACAGATGAATTGTATAAAAAGATAAAAAATCCTGTTGCAACTTTTACTAGACGTGGCATAATGCTGAGCAATTATGCAGACAGCCAAGCTCTTAATAAAACACTTGCCGATAGATTAGAGTCCTACAATAAAAGTGTCTTTCTTGACTCGAAAGAGGAGGATGTTTTCTTTACCCCACGAGATCTTTTCGTTTTGAGACAGCCTTATGAAGCAACGGTCTATTCGTCAGTGGGTTCAATTATGTATGTTGCTATTTTCTTAGGATTGGTATTTATGTTTGCGACTGGCAGTATTATTATGTTAAAACAACTATCCGAAGCTGAAGAAGAGTTGCACCATTATCGTATCTTAAAGAAAATTGGAGTCAGTTCCAAAGAAATTCAAAAATCAATCTATCGACAAACGGCTTTTGTTTTTGCATTTCCAATTATAATAGGATCATTGCATACTTATGTGGCAATCCATGCAATGTCTAAAGTCTTACTCAATACAGATCTATGGTTAGGGTACGTTGCTAGTGCCTGTTTCATATTGATTTATAGTATATTTTATTTGTTTACAGCCAGAGCCTATATAAGAATTGTTAATCGCAAAGTGTAATGTTTGTAATAAAGGGAGCTTTTCCAAAAAAGTTCCCTTTATTTTTTTGTATTTGTTAAATAATAGTGTTAAATTTTCTAGGATTATTTAATAAGTAGTTTAATTTTCTTCTTAGTTTATCATTTAATTTTATAATTGTGACAAAAAAAATAAAATTAGTAAATCGCTATTTAATAACATTTACACCAAAAAGAACTACGGTATTTTATTATTCGTGTTAAAAAAAGATTAAAAAAATAAACTTATATGTTGAAATTATTAAAATTAGGTGATAATATGTTAAAAAGAAGTTGTGAAAAGGCAACTACTTAGTTTAAAAAAAAGTGAACCTTTTAAGAAGGTTATGAAGTCGGAGGAATGAAAATGAAAAAAGGTAAATTAGTTAGTTTATTAGGAATTGCTTTAACTTCAACGATAGTTCTTGCAGCTTGTGGAGGCGGTAGTGGCTCTGATAAGGCAAGTGACTCAGCTTCAAAAGACAGCTCAGGTAAAATGGCAAAAAAACAAGAGCTAAACTTAATTGAAAGTGCGGAAATTCCAACAATGGATTCAGTTATGAATACAGATACTGTTGGTTCAATTGTTATGAATAACGTTTTTGAAGGTTTATACCGTCAAGACTTAGATAACAATCCTGTTTTAGGAATGGCAGCAGAAGAGCCAAAAATTAGTGATGATAAATTAACTTATACTTTCAAAATCCGCGATGATGCAAAATGGTCAAACGGAGATCCTGTTACTGCCGGTGATTTTGTTTTCTCTTGGCGTCGTTTAGTAGACCCAACAACAGCAGCACCATATAGCTACATGATGGATGGTGTTATTGCAAATGCTTCTGCTGTAATTGCAGGAGAAAAACAACCTGATGAATTAGGTGTTAAAGCTGTTGATGATAAAACACTAGAAATTCAATTAGAACGTGCAGTTCCATACTTTAAAGGACTATTATCATTAGCAATGTATTACCCACAAAATGAAAAATTTGTAACTGAACAAGGCGAAAAATATGCATCAAATAGTGATGCATTGGTTTATAACGGACCATTTAAATTAGCTGCTTGGGACGGAACTGGTTTATCTTGGGAATATGATAAAAATGATACGTACTGGGATAAAGACACTGTAAAATTAGATAAAATCAATGTCGATGTAGTTAAAGAAACATCAACTGCATTAAACTTATATGATGATGGTCAAATTGACCGTATGGTTTTAACTGGTGAATATGTTCAAACAAGACAAGATGATCCAGATTTGAAAAAATTCCCAACTTCTTCAGTATTCTTCTTGAAATTTAACCAAGAGCGTAACGGAAAAGCAACACCATTAGCAAACGAAAATATTCGTAAAGCTCTTTCAATGGCGTTTGATAAGCAAGCATACGCAGATACTGTTTTACAAAACGGTTCTGTACCGGCTAATGGTTTAGTACCAGCTGGACTTGCAAAAGATCCTAAAAACGATAAAGACTTCCGTAAAGAAAATGGCGATTTATCAAAATATGATGCTAAAAAAGCACAAGAATTTTGGAAAAAAGGTCTGAAAGAACTAGGTGTAGATAAATTAGATTTAGAATTCCTTTCAGATGATACAGAAAATGCAAAACGTTCTTCTGAATTTATGCAAGGTCAATTAGAAGAAAACTTAGATGGACTGAAAATTACTCTTAGAAACGTACCATTTAAAGTTCGTATTGATAACAATGATAAACAAGATTACGATATTCAATTATCTGGTTGGGGTGCAGATTTCTCTGATCCAATTAACTTCTTAGAATTGTTTGAAACTGGAAATGGAAACAATAAATCAGGTTTCTCTAATGAGAAATATGATAGTTTATTAAAAGAAATTTCAACAACAAGTTTAACTGATCCAGAAAAACGTTGGGAACAAATGTTAGAAGCTGAAAAAGTTCTCTTTGATAACGGAGCAATTGCACCAATCTATCAACGTTATTGGGCAGTTTTAGAAAAACCAACTGTTAAAGATATCGGTTACCACTTAGTTGGAGCAGATTACTCTTACAAATGGACCTATTTAGAAGATAAATAAAGAACTAAACTAGGAAAGGCCTAACCGGCTTTTCCTAGTTTTTTTGTCATGGTTCTAGTTGCTTTAGCAACTTAAAAACATGATACACATCCATCTAAGATGGACTGTGTTCCTTTTCTAGAAGCACAGTATACATCGACCGGAATAATCCCAAACTATTGGTCTATTATGGTTCTTTTTGCTTTAGCAACTTAGAAAATAGAAACACATAGCTGTATTTCTTTTTTCTAACAGATTTTAACACTCAACGAACTTTTTTCTGTTTTAAAATAACTTGAATTCACAAAAAAGAGAATCCCATTAAAAAATTTAGAGACATATGAGACATAGATTAGAAAATGATAGAATCAAATTGATAGCTTTTAAATTCAATGATAAACTTCAATTAATTAGTTTGGTAAAAACTATTTAAAAAAGAGCATACAGAATCAACTATGGGAGGTTTTTTTTTGAAAAAAAGTAAAGTAATTGGATTAGCTAGTTTAGCATTGTTTTCAACGATTGTTTTAGCTGCTTGTGGAGGAAACAAAGATAACTCAAGCACAGATTCGGGCTCTAAAACAGCTAATAGTGGTGAGTTAGCAGAAAAACAAGAATTAAATTTAATTGAATCAGCTGAAATTCCAACAATGGACTCAGTTTTAAACACAGATGCGGTAGGTTCAATTGTTATGAATAATGTTTTTGAAGGTTTATACCGTAAAGGGTTAGACGGAGAAAATGTTTTAGGAATGGCGAAAGAAGAACCAACAGTTAGTGAAGATGGTTTAACTTATACATTTAAGCTTAGAGAAGATGCAACATGGTCAAATGGAGATGCTGTAACAGCCAACGATTTTGTGTTCGCTTGGCAAAGAGTAGTTAATCCAGAAACAGCAGCTCAATACTCATACATGATGTCTGGTATTATTGAAAATGCAAGTGAAATTTCAAAAGGGGAAAAACCTGTCACTGATTTAGGGATTAAAGCAATTGATGCTACGACCTTAGAAGTGAAATTAGCTGCAGCAGTTCCTTATTTTAAAGATTTATTAAGTTTAACAATGTATATGCCACAAAATGAAAAATATGTAACTGAAAAAGGCGAAGATTTTGCTAAAAATAGTGAAAACTTAGTTTATAATGGTCCATTTGAGTTAACAGACTGGGATGGAACAGGCTTAAGCTGGTCTTATAAAAAGAATGACAGTTATTGGGATAAAAAAGCAGTTAAGTTAGACCGAATTAATGTTGACGTTGTAAAAGAAACCGGAACAGCCTTAAACTTGTATGATTCAGGAGATATTGATCAAATGAAGCTTTCAGGAGAGTATGTTCAAACGCGTGATGGCGATCCAGATTTAATTAGTATTCCAACGTCATCTGTTTTCTACTTGAAATACAACCAAAAACGTGGCGATAAAGATACAGCTTTAGCAAATGAAAATATCCGTAAAGCTATCTCAATGGCATTTGATAAACAAGCTTATTCAGATACTGTTTTACAAAATGGCTCTATCCCAGCAGATGGGTTAGTACCAGAAGGCCTAGCTAAAGACCCAGAAAATGGGGAAGATTTCCGTAAAGAAAATGGAAACTTATTATCATATAATCAAAAAGAAGCGAAAAAACTTTGGGAAAAAGGTTTGAAAGAAATTGGTACCGACAAAGTTACTTTAGAGATGTTATCGGATGATACAGAAAATGCAAAACGTTCGTTAGAATTTATGCAAAACCAACTTCAAGAAAACTTACCTGGTTTAACGATTAAATTGAAAAATGTACCATTTAAAGTTCGTGTTCAATTAAATAACCAAATGGATTACGATATCCAAGTTGCTGGTTGGGGTGCAGATTATCCAGATCCAATTAATTATTTAGAATTATTTGGAACAGATAACAGTAATAATCGTTCACATTATTCTAATGCTGAATATGATCAATTATTAACTGAAATTGGAACTACTAGTTTAGCCGATCCAGAAAAACGTTGGGATCAAATGTTAGAAGCTGAAAAAATCTTGATGAAAACAGCTGGTATTGGTCCAATGTATCAACGCTACAATGCTGTGTTACAAAAACCGTATATTAAAGACCTTGCTCGCCAAATTGTTGGACCTGAGTATTCGTACAAATGGGCTTATGTTGAAAAACATTAAACTCTAAAATAAAAAAGCTTCAGGAAAATGAAACTCATTTTTCTGAAGCTTTTTCTTTTATTTCATTAATACGCTCATCAGGTAAATGGCTATAAATAAATTGTTTTAATTCCTCATAGTCAGTGTTGGATAAGTTCATTGAAGGACAGTAAAGTAAGTTAGCTTGACTATCATTGATAAAATATAAAATAAAATCAGGCTTAATAATCACTTTTTGAACCATTGACCATTGGGCAGTTGTCGGTGGATTTGTACCCATACGTGTTTTAATTTGTTTATTTCCTAATTCGATTTTTCGTGTTAAAGTAAATAATTCTGGATGCATGTCTCCATTATTCTCTAACTTGCGTAAAACCATTTTTTTAGTCATTTTCTTTAAGAAAAATAAACTGACGAAAAGAGCAAGAGCTAAAATCGTTAAAAAAGTTGTAACCCAAGTCAATTGCCAACCTGATTTTGCAGTTAGCTGAAGTAAAAGGGCCAAGGTAATAAAAAAAATGCCAAGAATCAAATTTCGTTGCATCCGAAGCTGTTTTTTAAACTGTTTGGAGTAGTCAAGTATAAATTCTTGTGTAGCCAGATAATCGTTTTTAGAAAGTGTATAAGTTATTTTCATAAAATGCCTCTTTTCTTGTGTCAAAGTTAGTATACCAAAATTAAAAAAAAGAGGCAAAATAGATGTGGTTAAATGAATCTTTTCTGTTTTCATTTAAGCTATGTTGTATAATACTTATATAAACTAAAAAAGGACTGAGTGAGATGAAAGCCATAGAGAGAAGAGAAGCCATAGTGGTTTCTTTAACTAAAAGTAGTCAAGCAATAAGCGCGTCTCAATTAGCTAAAGAATTAAATGTGAGTCGTCAAATTATTGTTGGAGATGTCGCTTTGTTAAGAGCAGAAGGAATGGATATCCTTGCCACACCTCGTGGATATATTATTCCTAAAGCGAGTATTGAAGAGCGGTTTATCGGGCAAATTGCTTGCCAACATACTGAAAAAGAAATGAGAGAAGAACTTTATACGATTGTAGATTATGGTGGAGAGATTGTGAATGTTATTGTCGAGCATGCCTTATATGGTGAATTGATTGGACAATTAACAATCAGATCTCGAAGTGAAGTGGATGATTTTTTTGTTAAAATGTCAGAGAATCAAGCTTTACCACTATCTCATTTAACAAATGGAATTCATTTGCATACAATTGCTTGTAAAGACAAAAAAACATTTTTAAAAATAAAAGCAGAGTTGACTAAATTGGGTATTTTATATCAAAACGAATAAGGTGTCTTGACATCTGAATGGATAACGCTATAATGAATTTATATATGTGTCAAGACATGTGTAAATTCATTTATGTGGAGTGGTTATTTGAAGACAGGGAAAGTTCAGCGCCTGACGATTTCGGCGTTATTAATTGCAGTAGGGATTCTAATCCCGATGTTTAGTCCGGTGAGATTTATGATGGAGCCTGTTTCCTTTACACTAGGAAGTCATGTTGCTATTTTTATTGCCATGTTTATCTCACCTTCAGTTGCGGTGGCAGTTGCATTAGGAACTACTTTTGGATTTTTTATTGGTGGTTTTCCAATTATTATTGTAATGCGAGCGTTGTCTCATGTGCTATTTGCTTTAGTAGGTGCATTAATTTTAAAGAAATACCCAACTATTTTGAAATCGCCTGTTAAATCTCAAATTTTTTCACTTGGAATAGGTATTATTCATGGAGCAGCAGAAGTCGCTGTTGTAGCTGTATTTTATTTTACGGGAAATGCGGCCGGCACATTCTATAGTCAAGGGTTTATGCAATCGATAATCCTGCTTGTCGGAGTGGGTTCGGTTGTTCATAGCATGATTGATTTTGCTTTAAGTTACATTATTTGGCGAGGATTAACCGCAAGAAGAAGTCCATTAACAAATAAATAATTAAGAATTTACTAAATTAATGTATTTTTAACAAGGATAGAAATAGAACTAAACTTAAAACAGACTATATAAACACTGCCATATAGGGAATAGTTAATTTATGGAATCAAAATATATCCACTTTTTTCAACTAACTAAGCAAAAATAAAAAATAATAAAGCTATCTCCTTACGATTAATTTGGTATAATAATTTTGTCAGTATGATTTTAATTTAAAGGGGTTTAGTTAGTTATGAGCAAAAAAATGAATGGGAAATCAAATTCTCGAGGATTTATAAGAGAGCTTTTTAGTACTCTGATAACTTTAGCTGTGGCATTAACAGTGGTTTTATTATTACGAACATTCATTTTTTCACCGGTTATTGTTAAAGGAGAGTCAATGAGTCCGACGTTAGCTAACAGTGACAGAATTTTGCTCTTGAAAATGGAAAAGGTCAAACGATTTTCGATTGTTACTTTCCCTGCTCCAGATGATCCGAGTCAGAATTATGTGAAACGGGTAATTGGTTTACCTGGAGACAGTATTTCTTATAAAAATGATGTCCTAGAAATCAACGGTAAAGCCTATGAAGAACCCTATCTTGATGAGTATAAAGCTCAGTTACCTGAAAGAACTCTTTTAACAAATGATTTTACTTTAGAACAAATCACGGGTGATGAAGTTGTTCCTGAAGGAGAATACCTTGTGTTAGGTGATAACCGACAAAATTCAAAAGATAGCCGAATGATTGGCTACATTAAAGCTGATGATATTCAAGGTGTGGCTGATTATCGCATCTGGCCTATCAAAACATTTGGTCGAATTGATCAATAACTAAAAATTAGATTGTTATTCAAATAGAATAGCACTCTAATTTTTTTGATTTAAAAAAGAAAAAAACCAACTGAATAATCAAGCCGCTTTTCATCATACACAACTTGATTTGGAAATTTTATCGTAGACTTCTGTAACTTATTCCATCTTTTTTCATTAAAAATAGTTTGACAAATCATAGGAAATAAATTAAATAGGTGAAATTTCCTTGAAAGTAGCGTATAATAAAGCGAATAAGAAAAGCGGTGGAGTGCTGATTGATTAGTGCTCCTATTTTAATGTTAAGGAGAGCTTATGTTTACTAAATTCAAACCAACGTGGATGGTCGAAGCCATTTATCAAATTACACCAGAACAATTAAAAAAACGCAATTTTAAAGCTGTATTAACAGATTTAGATAATACGCTAATTGCTTGGAACAACCCTGACGGTACAGAAGAATTGTTACTTTGGATTGAAGAAATGAAAAATGCTGGGATCCCAGTTGTCGTGATTTCAAATAACAAAGCAGTACGAATTGAGCGAGTTGTAAATCAATTAGGTTTAAAATATGTACAAAGAGCAATGAAGCCATTAACAAAAGGTTTTAAAGAAGCTCAAAAATTAGTTGATTTGCCTAAAGACCAAATTTTAATGGTTGGTGATCAAATTATGACAGATATTCGTGGGGCAAATGCAGCTGGAATTCAAAATGTTTTAGTCAAGCCAGTTGTAGAATCAGATGCTTGGAATACAAAATTTAATCGTGCAATGGAACGTCGTATTATGAAATATCTATGGAAAAAACATCCTGAAATGAGTTGGAGGAAAACAATCGATGACAACGAATGAAGTTGATTTAAATGAAGAAATCCGCTGTATCGGCTGTGGAGCAGTTATTCAAACAAATGCTCCAGGGGAACTAGGTTATACACCTGTTTCAGCACTTGAAAAAGGATTAGAAAATGGTGAAGTGTACTGTCAACGTTGCTTTAGATTGCGCCATTACAATGAGATTCAAGATGTACAACTAACCGATGATGATTTTTTGAGATTATTAAATGAAATCGGAGCAGAGGACGCCTTGATTGTAAATGTCATTGATATTTTTGATTTCAATGGAAGTTTGATTCCAGGTTTGCATCGCTTTGTTGGCAATAACCCTGTGTTGTTAGTCGGAAATAAAGTTGATTTGCTGCCACATTCATTAAAACGTGGCAAAATGACTCAATGGTTGCGAGAGCGTGCACATGAAGAAGGTTTACGACCTAAAGATGTTATTTTAACCAGTGCAATGAAACCTAAAGAAATGGATGATTTGCTAAAAACCATTGAAAAATATCGTGAAGGTCGTGATGTATTTGTTGTGGGTGTAACAAATGTTGGGAAATCAACATTAATCAACCAAATCATAAAAAATACAGCAGGAGTTGCAGATGTTATTACGACTTCTCAATTTCCAGGGACAACCTTAGATCGAATTGAAATCCCGTTAGATGATGGAAAAAGCTTGATTGATACACCAGGGATCATTCATCGCCATCAAATGGCGCATGTACTAGGTGATAAAGATTTGAAATTAATTGCTCCTAAAAAAGAGATTAAGCCAATGGTCTATCAATTAAACGAAGGTCAAACATTATTTTTTGGTGGTGTGGCTCGTTTTGATTATATTCAAGGTGGCAGACGTTCATTTACATGTTATACTTCTAATGACTTGAAAATTCACCGTACGAAGTTAGAAAAAGCGGATGAACTATACGCAAATCATGTTGGTGAAATGTTGCAACCACCTCGTAAAGATGAGGTTGATAATTTCCCAGAACTTGTCCGTTTTGAATTCTCAGTTAAAGAACGTAGCGATATTGTTTTTGCTGGTCTAGGGTGGGTAACAGTCAATGAACCAGGAGCTGTTGTAGCTGGATGGGCACCAAAAGGTGTGGACGTAGTCATTCGTAAATCATTAATTTAAAAGAAAATAACTACTTGGTTTGAGCTAAGTGGATGGAGTGAAGTATTAAATGAAGTTAACAGGAAAACAAAAAAGATTTTTACGTAGCCAAGCGCACCATTTAACCCCTATTTTTCAAGTTGGTAAAGGTGGATTAAATGACGATATGGTGAAACAAATTGGCGAAGCTGTTGAAAAAAGAGAGCTGATTAAAGTTAGTTTATTACAAAACACAGATGAAGAAGTAGATGATGTTGCCCTTGCTTTAGAAAAAGCCTTAAAAGTTAATGCTGTGCAAGTGATTGGTCGTGTTATTGTCTTATTCAAACCTTCATCACAAGAAAAATATCAACGAATTTCAACGGAATTGCCTCGAGCAAGCCGTTAAATAGTAGTAAAGAGGTTAGGTGATTAATGTGCAAAGTCAAACGAATGTGTTAACTGAAGTAGAATCATTACCAGAAGAGCGAATTCGAGTAGGCATTATTGGTGGAACATTTAACCCACCTCATATTGGTCATTTAGTGATTGCAGACCAAGTTTGCCAACAACTAGGCTTAGATAAAGTTTATTTTATGCCAGATGCTAATCCGCCTCACATTGATAAAAAAGAAGCTATTGCAGCTGAACATCGAGTTGCAATGGTCGAAAAAGCGATTGAAGACAATCCCTTATTTGGATTAGAAAGTTGTGAAATCCAACGTGGTGGTATTAGTTATACTTTTGATACAATGCTAGAATTAACAAAAGCTCATCCCGAAATTGACTATTATTTTATTATTGGTGGTGACATGGTTGATTATTTGCCAAAATGGTATCGAATTGACGAGTTGATTCAAATGGTACAATTTGTAGCAGTAAAAAGACCTAATTACGCCGATAGTAGTCCGTATCCACTTATCTGGGTAGATGTTCCAGCCATGGAAATCAGCTCAACAGGATTACGAAAAAAAATTAAAAATGGCTGTTCAGTTCAGTATTTAATTCCTGATAAAACCTTAGCTTATATTAAGGAAAAGGAGTTGTATCAAAATGACTAAGTCCGATATTGTTTATGGAAATCAGTACTTTCGTTTAGATCGAATTTCATTATTAGAACGTGTTCAGATGCAAATGAGTGAACGCCGTTTTAAACACGTTTTAGGTGTAGAAGAAATGGCCATTGCTTTAGCTGGTCGCTACGGAGCTAGTCTAGAAGCGGCGAGTATTGCTGCCTTGACTCACGACTATGCAAAAGAGCGTGATTCAGATGAGATGCGTGAAATTATTCAGCGTGAAGGGTTTCCTTTAGAGCTTCTAGAGTATGGCAATGAAATTTGGCATGGGCCAGTGGGAGCCTATCTTGTTCAGAAGGAACTTGGGATTGATGATGAAGATATTTTGAATGCCATTCGTCATCATACTGTAGGAGCAAGCGAGATGTCACTTTTAGAAAAAATTATTTATGTAGCAGATTATATTGAGCCAGGAAGAGATTTTCCAGGTGTTGCTGAAGCTAGAAAATTGGCTATCACTGATCTCGATGCTGCTGTTGCTTTTGAAACGAAGCATACGCTACTGTATCTAATTGAAAAAAATGCAAAGATTTGCCCATTAACCATTGCAACCTACAATAGCTGGGTTGTTAAATCATAGGAGGAACTAATTTGACATTATCAAGCGAAGAAGTATTAAAAATTGCCGTAAAGGCAGGAGACGACAAGCGTGCTGAGGATATTATGGCCTTAGATGTACGTACAATTTCAATCTTGGCAGACTATTTTGTCGTTATGCACGGAAATAGTGAAAAACAAGTTGAAGCAATTATGAATGAAGTGATTGACAATGCAGAAGCAGCTCATGTTGAAGTGAAACGAGTTGAAGGACGCGATTCAGCGAAATGGATTTTAATTGATTTAGGTGATGTAGTTGTTCATGTCTTCCATTATTCAGAACGTGCTTTTTACAACTTAGAAAAATTATGGAGTGACGCTCCACTAGTTGATATTAGTGAAATGGTCAGCTAATTATGAGTTATCAAACTTTTGCTCAAGTTTATGATGCAATTATGGATGATTCATTATATGAAGACTGGCTATCCTTCGTTCAACAAGAAATCAAGAACGAGGGACAAAGTCTTCTTGAATTAGCTTGCGGAACAGGTGCTTTAGCTGTGACATTGAAAGAAGCTGGATTTGATGTAACGGGTTTAGACTTATCAGAGAACATGTTAAGTTTAGCGAATGAACGCGCGCTGAAAAAAGGGCTAAAGCTACCTTTATTGGAAGGCAACATGCTTGATTTATCTGAGATAGGTCACTATAAAGTGGTGACTTGTTTTTCCGATTCAATTTGCTATATGCCAGATGACGAAGCTGTTTTAAAAGTTTTCCAAGAAGTTTTTTCAATTTTAGAAAATGGTGGAATATTCCTATTTGATGTCCATTCAACGTACCAAATTGACGAAATTTTTCCAGGTTATATGTATAATGACCAATCCGAAGAAATCAGTTTTTTATGGACGAGCTACGAAGGTGAAAACCCACATAGCATTGAACATGACTTAACCTTTTACGTTTTAAATGCAGAAACATCTTTGTATGAGCGCTTTGATGAACGCCATTACGAGCGAACATACCCAATTGAAGACTTTCTAACCATGTTAAAAGTAGCAGGTTTCAGTCGTGTAAAAGTAACCACAGATTTTGGGAGAGCAGCTGTTACAAAAGAAAGCACAAGATGGTTCTTCACCTGTGAAAAAGATTAAAGATAAAAAGCTCGTTGAGTCGTTTAGGCTCGGGAGAAAAATAGGGGAATTTGATGTGGCGCTTTTTGCCACCTCGAACTTCCATCTTTTTTTCGAAGGTTTGGTCCAAAGAAGCTGGATTAAAAAATTAAATAGTGTTAGTAAGGTTGAAATTAAAAGGCTATGGACTTTGTCCCAGCCTCTTTTTCTTCATTAAAAAATAATACGATTACATACATAAGAAGGAGGGACCTTTTTGGAAGAACAAGCAGTCAAGTTGTTAAATGAAATTTATGGATATTCTGATTTTAGAAATGGTCAAAAAGAAATTATTTCTAAAGTTTTACATGGTCAAGATGCATTAGCGATTATGCCAACAGGTGGAGGTAAATCAATTTGCTATCAAATTCCAGCACTGGTTTTTTCAGGCTTGACTATTGTGATTTCGCCATTGATTTCTTTAATGAAAGATCAAGTTGATGCTTTATTAGAATTAGGAATCCCAGCAGCATATGTCAACAGTACGCTGTCTACAAAAGAAATGAATCAACGTTTACGAGATGCAGCAGACGGAGCATATAAACTATTGTATGTAGCACCAGAACGTTTTCAAACGGAAGAGATCCATTATTTAATGCAATCTGTTCAAGTTGATTTGATTGCCATTGATGAAGCGCATTGTATTTCTCAGTGGGGACATGATTTTAGACCAAGCTACTTAGCTTTGTGCGAAACACTTGCGGGGATGGTTCAACGTCCAACCGTTCTAGCATTAACTGCTACTGCAACACCAGTTGTTTCCGAAGATATTATCAAATTGCTTGGAATATCTGAAGAAAATTGTGTCAAAACAGGATTTTCAAGAAAAAATTTAGCTTTTCAAGTTGTCAAAGGTCAAGATCGAAATCGTTATCTCTTAGATTATTTAAAGCTAAACGATGGACAATCTGGAATTGTTTATGCAAGTACGAGAAAAGAAGTTGAACGAATTCACCAATTGCTCCTGTCTAAAGGAATCCAATCAGGTATGTATCACGGTGGTATGGGTGAGCAAGCTCGTAATGTAGCCCAAGAAGCTTTTCTATACGATAAAACGACTGTGATGGTGGCGACAAATGCATTTGGGATGGGGATTGATAAAAGTAATGTGCGCTTTGTTATTCACTATCAGATTCCAAAGAATATAGAAGCTTATTATCAAGAAGCCGGTCGTGCGGGTCGGGATGGACTAGATAGTGATGCTATTCTGCTATTTTCTCCCCAAGATATGATGATTCAACAATTTTTTATTGATCAGTCAGAAATGAATGAAGAATTAAAAAAATATGAATATGCCAAATTACGTGAAATGGCTCAGTATGGTTCGACTCAAATGTGTTTACAACGATTTATTGTACGTTATTTTGGAGAAGATTGTCCTGATTGTGGAAGATGTAGCAACTGCTTAGACGATCGTGAAGCAGCAATTATTACTTTAGAAGCTCAAAAAGTGTTATCTTGTGTTAAACGCATGGGAGAAACATTTGGAAAATCGATGATAATGAAGGTTTTAACTGGTTCAAAAGACCAAAAAATTAAGCAGTGGAACTTTGAAGAACTTTCAACTTATGGTTTAATGAAAGGTGTACCTCAAAAAGAGGTCACACAATTAATTGATTATTTGACAGCTGAAAAATATTTGAGCCCTACAGATGGACAATTCCCCATTTTAAAAGTAACAACTAAAGGCGTTGCAGTTTTAAAAGGTGAAGAAGAAGTAACTAGAAAGCAAGCGAAAGTTGCTGAAAAAGTTGCGGTTGATGATGTTTTATTTGATCAATTACGTGAAGTTCGAAGTCAGTTGGCTAGTGAACACAAAGTTCCCCCTTATATTATTTTTTCAGATGAAACGTTGCGTGAAATGTGCCAAAAATTACCAACAAATGATGAAGAAATGTTAACAGTTAAGGGGATTGGTGAAAATAAGCTTGAAAAATACGGCAATTATTTCTTAGAAATATTGTTGACAGCCAAAACAGTTAAATAAATAGTGTAGCTGAGATAAAAAGATCAAATAGATGAAAGGGTGTATAATTATGAAGAGTTGTGGAGTTATTGTTGAATATAATCCTTTTCATAATGGCCACCGCTACCATATTCAGCAAGCTCGCTTAAAAAGTGGAGCTGATGTTGTCATTGCTGTGATGAGTGGCAATTTTTTGCAACGAGGAGAACCCGCATTGCTAGATAAATGGGCAAGAGCTGAAATGGCTTTAGCAGCTGGAATAGATATTGTAGTTGAATTACCAGTTTATTCAAGTGTGCAAGCGGCTGATTACTTTGCAGAAGGGGGAATCGCCTTACTTCATGCTCTTCAGTGTGATAGTTTCTGCTTTGGTTCTGAAAATGGGAAAGAAAAAGATTTTCAACAAGTGGCTAAATGGTTGATTGATGAAAAAGAAGCCTTTGATCAAGCATTCCAAATGGTTAAGAATTCAGGTTCTTCCTATGCTGCTCAAGTTGAAGCTTTATTAAAAGAAGTGTATCCTACTTTAAGTTTAAATCTTAGTGAACCAAATAATGCGTTGGGTTTAAGTTATGCTAAAGCCAATTTAGCCTACCCAAAACCAATGGAGATGTATACAATTAAGCGCGAAAAAGCCGGTTATCATGAGACAACTATCCAAGATCTAGAATTCGCTAGCGCAACCGCTATTCGTAAAAGTTTAATTAAAAAAGAGAGTACGGTTGAATCGGTTATGCCGGCCAGTAGCTTGGAGTTAGTTAATCAGGAAAAATTTGTTAGTTGGGAAAATTATTGGCTGCTGTTACGGTATCAAATTATGGTTAGCACAGTTGATGATTTGCAACAAATTTACCAAATGAATGAAGGTATTGAATTTCGTTTGAAAGAAAAAGTGAAAGAAGCTGAGACTTTTACAGAATTCATAGGGTTAGTTAAAAATAAGCGTTATACCTGGACAAGGATTCAGAGACTGTGTATCTATATTTTGTTACAATTGAAAAAAACGGATGTTGAAGCTTCTGTAGAGGGGTTAAAAGCTATTCGAGTCTTAGGGTTCACGGAACAAGGTAGAAGCTATTTAAAAGCCAAAAAAACAAAGATTGAGTTGCCAATTGTAACGAACTTGAATGCAGCCAATAAAAACTTTTTTGACTTAGATATTCGTGCAGGATTTATCTATCAATTAGGAAATCCGCACATTTTACCACAAGATTATCGCAGAAAACCTATTTATCAAATAAAAAGTTAAATTAGATAGGCAACTGAGTAATTAAAAAGATAACGTTTGATTTAAATATAGTAGATAGAAAATTTATAGAAAAAAGAAACAATCTAAAAATAAGTTTTTTTTAATAATTCGCAAGAATGGTGAAAAAGTCTATGAAAGCCATAGATGACTGAGTTTCCCTGTAAGGTAAAATACATTGACAAAGGGGCTTACAACTAGTATAATTACCATTGTTGCTTTAGGAGTGATGGAAAATGAAATGGTCATTAATAGAATTGCAAAAATATCGCAATGAACCGCTACTTTTTTCTGAGACTGTTGAGTTGAAAAAATCATTAATGGAACGTGATTCTGAAATTTTAGACGTTAGCCCTATCAAAATTGATGGAACACTAATCGTTGAAAAAGAAGAAGTTATCGCCCACTTGGTTATTTCACTTGGTTTAACTATGCCCTCAGCAAGATCGTTAAAACCGGTGTTGGTTCCGATGTTAATTGAAGCAAATGAAATTTATGTTCCAAAAAACGTAACAGACTTTGCCGCTAATGAAAGAGAAGAAACGGTTATTTATTTAGATAAAGACCTGATTGACTTGACAGAAGCAGTTGAAGATACGATTCTTTTAAACCTTCCTTTACAGGTTTTTACACCTGAAGAAGAAGCTGAAGATGATATGCCAAGCGGAAACGGTTGGGAAGTTGTTTCAGAAGAAGAATACGTTATGCGTTTGGAAGAGCAAAAATCACAAAGTGTGGATCCTCGTTTTGCTGGTCTAGCTGATTTGTTTTCGGACAACACTGACAACGACCAATAGCAAAATTGGAATAAATCGCTTCTACTCTAACCCTAGGCATAAAGAGAAGCAATTATTATAAGGAGGTGTAGATCATGGCAGTACCAGCTAGAAGAACATCAAAAGCGAAAAAAAATAGACGTCGTACGCATTATAAATTGGAAGTTCCAGGCATGAACCCATGTCCTAACTGTGGCGAACTGAAAAAGAGCCACCACGTATGTCCAGCATGTGGACAATATGACGGTAAAGAAGTAATAAGTAAAGAAGCTTAATACTTAGGAAAAACACCTTTTGAGACCATGGCTCAAAGGTGTTTTTTTGTTCTTTATTTTGATTGAATAATATCGTTAGTGTTTTCTTATTTTTCATTTCATAGTACAATAAGAGTCGAATATGCAAAAAATAATGTTAGAAAGGGTGGTAGTTGTTGAAAATTCCATTTACAATTGCGGAAATCGCTTTTTATATTGCTCCAGTTTTATTCTTACTTATACTTAAAAGCTTAATTCGTAAACGGTTAATTATCCGACATGTTGCTATTAAGCCACCAGATGTTTTAGTGCCATTTTTATTGATTGGTATTCATATTTTAAGCGAGATGACACTCAAGTTTAGTTTGCTGCCTTATTTTGCTATTTTTATGCTAAGTTTAGGGATTGTGATTGTCTGTTTAATGGCGTATAAAAAAGGCGAAATTTTATTTAGCCGCTTTTTTAAAACATTTTGGCGTTTCTTGTTCTTATTTTCTTTCTTAATGTATTATATTTTAGTCGGATTAAATATTGCGCATCACTTTATTTAGGTAAAAATGAATTAAATAACGGAATTTCAAATAGATTTAGCTAAAAAATGTACTATTTTTAGCTAAATCTATTTTTTTTTGGAATTTTATCTCATTTATAAATATGTATCAAGTTTAAAAAGGGAGCATTGGTATTCTTTTTCATGCTGTTTTTGGGAAAATCCCCCACTTTTATTTATCAAATTTTCTTAATGAAATCCTTGATTTTAATAGAGTTTCTAAGAATTTTATTATTTTTGTCTAAATTTTAGGTTTATAGTGGTGGAAAGTGGGGGGATGTGGTAGACTAAAAATAGTTCTTATAATATGGGGGTGAGTGTAGACATGTTGATGGGTGAATTTAAACATAACATCGATGCTAAAGGTCGATTGATTATGCCAGCAAAATTCCGAGAGGATTTAGGCGAGAAATTTATCATTACTAGAGGGATGGATGGTTGTTTGTTTGGTTACCCACAAAACGAATGGTCTGCACTGGAAGAAAAACTGAAACAACTACCCTTAGCTAAGAAAGACGCTCGTGCTTTTACACGTTTTTTTTACTCAGCTGCTACAGAATGTGAACTTGATAAACAAGGAAGAATAAATATTCCACAAACACTCAGAGAACACGCTGACTTAGAAAAGGTTTGTCATGTTATTGGTGTTTCAGATCGTATTGAGATTTGGAGCCAAGAGCGTTGGACGAAATTTTCTGATGAAGCTGAAGAAAGCTTTGATGATATTGCTGAAAATATGATTGATTTTGGATTTTAAAAAAGGTGGAAATAATATGACAACATTTAATCACGAAACCGTATTGTTACATGAAACAGTTGACGGTTTAGCTCTAAAACCAGATGGCGTATATGTAGATTGTACTCTTGGTGGAGCAGGACATAGTGAATATTTACTTTCACAACTAAGCGAAGAGGGTCATCTTTATGCCTTTGATCAAGATGAACGAGCTTTAGAAAATGCTAAAATACGTTTGGCACCTTTTGTTGAAAAAGGTATGGTTACATTTATCAAATCAAATTTTAGATTTATTAAAGAAGAATTAAATCAAATCGGTATCTTTGAAGTAGACGGTATTCTTTATGATTTAGGTGTTTCTTCCCCACAACTAGATGAGGCTGAACGTGGCTTTAGTTACCATCAAGACGCTCCTTTAGATATGCGAATGGATACACAGGCACCGTTGACAGCCAAAGAAATTGTGAACACATGGAGTTACCATGAGTTGATTCGGATTTTTTATCGGTATGGAGAAGAAAAATTTTCCAAACAAATTGCTCGAAAAATAGAAGCAGCTCGTGAAGTTGCACCAATCGAAACAACTGGTGAACTAGTTGAATTGATTAAAGAGGGAATTCCAGCCCCAGCTAGAAGAAAAGGCGGACACCCTGCTAAGCGTGTTTTCCAAGCAATCCGAATTGCGGTCAATGATGAGTTGTCAGCCGTAGAAGACTCGTTAGAAGCGGCTATTTCATTAATTAAAGTCGGAGGACGAGTGAGTGTGATAACTTTTCATTCATTAGAAGATCGAATTGTAAAATCAATATTTAAAGAACATTCTGCGTTGCCAGAATTGCCACCAGGTTTGCCTGTGATGCCAACTGAATTTCAACCAGAATTGAAATTAGTTAATCGTAAACCAATTATACCGACTGAAGAAGAGTTAGAACAAAACAATCGAGCGCGTAGTGCAAAACTAAGAATTGCAGAAAAACAAAAGGAAAAATAAGGACAAAAATCAAACTGTCAATGAAAGGATGTAAAATAGTATGGTATTAACAAATAATTTAGCTAGAGAACTTGAAATAGATGTCCCTTTGCGTTCCCCAGAAATCCCAAAAGAGTCGCCGGTACATATGCCAGCACCTCGAAAAGCTGGCGTAACCAAACTTGAGAAGTTAATGCTGATTGTAGTCGGTGTGACTGCATTCATGTTAATGGCAGTCTGCATCTCTCAAGAAATCAGTATCTCATCTAAAAATAGAGGGATCCAAGATACGACAGTTGCTATTTCAGATACAAAAAATGTCAACGACAATTTAGCTCAAGAAATTCAAGAGTTGTCACGTTATGACCGTGTTTATGATATTGCGTTAAAAGCTGATTTAAAAATGAATCAAAACAATGTTAGGAATGTAACAAAATGAAAAAAAATAAAAGCCCTCAAAAAAATAGAAAACAAATAGCTATGATATTATTCTTTTTGACCATTTTTCTATTTGTTGTATTTATTAGCCGTTTTTCCTATGTGATGGTTAAGGGGCAAATTAATGGGGAAGACTTAGCTGAAAAAGTTAATAATCTCTATACAAGAAGTAGTGTACTCAAAGCAAATAGAGGAACCATCTATGATATAGATGGAAAACCCATTGCGATGTATGCTGCTTCTTATTCTTTAGTTGCCGTTTTGACGGATAAGTGGTCGACAAAAGAGAATCCTAACTATGTTAAAGATAAAGAAAAAACGGCGGAAGTGATTTCTCAGAACATCCCTTTAAGTAAAGAAGCCGTACTAGAGATTCTGAATCGAAAAGGTGAAGATGGGAAACCTCTGGCTCAAGTAGAATTTGGTAATGAAGGTAAAGATTTAAGCTATGAAACGAAAGTAACGATTGAAAAAACAAAATTACCAGGCTTAGTATTTACAGAAACGCCTAAACGTTTGTATCCTAATGGTGTTTTTGCTTCTAATTTAGTTGGAATTGCGTCACTTCCTACTAAAACAGATGAAGATACTGCTGATTTTGTACCTGGAACAGAACTTGTAGGTGAAATGGGAATTGAACAAGCTTACAATAAATTGTTAACAGGAACACCAGGTAAATATGAATTCAAAACAGATAATTTTGGTTATGCTTTGCCAAATTCAAAAGTGAAAGAAGTTAAAGCGAAAGACGGATCTGATATGTATTTAACATTGAATAATCGTCTTCAAGTTTATATGGAAAGTACTGTAGCGGAAGTAGCAGCTAAGTATCAACCAAAAACCATGACAGCAACATTAATGAATGCTAAGACAGGTGCTATTATTGCAACGACCCAAAGCCAGACTTTTAATGCAACTACGAAAGAAAATATTGATAAAAGTTGGCGTAATATGCTTGTTGAAGATAGTTTTGAGCCAGGTTCAACAATGAAAGTCTTGACTTTAGGGGCAGCAATTAATGAAGGTGTCTTTAATCCAAATGAAACGTTTCTTTCTGGAACAAAAACGATTGAAGGAGGCCAAATTCGCGACCATAATGGTGGAGTCGGTTGGGGTCATATTTCTTATTTAGAAGGATTACAACGTTCTAGTAACGTGGCTTTCTCTAATTTAGTTGAAAAGATGGGGAATGATACGTGGAAAAAATATATGACGGACTTTGGTCTTGAAAAATCAACAGATTCTGGCTTACCTAATGAAGCTATTGGGAAAATAGGTTTTGATTATCCTTTAGAAAAAGCCAATACTGCCTTTGGACAAGGATTAACAGTAACTGATTTCCAAATGCTTCAAGCCTTTTCAGCAGTGGCAAACAAAGGCAAGATGATGAAACCTTATTTTGTCGATCGAACTGTGAATCCGAATACTGGTGAAGAAAAAGTAACCCAGCCAACAGTTGTAGGACAACCGATTACAGCTGAAACGGCACAAAAAGAGTTGGAATATCTACAAGAAGTCGTTTATGGAGAAAATGGTACTGGACAAGCCTACAAAATTGATGGTTATAAAATTGCTGCTAAAACAGGAACAGCAGAAATTGTTGACCCTACAACTGGTTTGTATGCAACTGGAGATAACAATTATGTCTTTTCAGTAGTAGGAATGGCACCTGCTGAAGACCCAGAATTAATTATGTACATTACGATGAAGCAACCACAAGTCTATGATGGAACGATAACTGGTGGTGGGATGATTGCAGAAGTCTTTAACCCTGTAATGAAGCGTGCTTTACAATATCAAGAATTAGGAAAACAAGCTGAAATAGAAGAAAATAATCAAGTTGTGATGCCTCGTGTGATGGGGAGTTTGAAAGAAGAAGCCCGCCAAAAATTAGAAGAAAACAAATTGAATGTGACGATTATTGGAAATGGTGATACAATAGTACAGCAAATGCCTTTACCAGATGAACCTGTTTTAGAAGGACAAAGAGCAATGCTGTTAACCAACGGTGCAATGACAATGCCAAATATGACCGGTTGGTCTAAGAATGATGTGTTAAAAGTGTCTGAAATGACCGGACAAAAATTTAAAATTGTGGGAGACGGATTTGTAACAACTCAAAGCTTAGCTGAAAATTCTAGCATGGAAGGCGTTGCAGAGATTGAAGTTACATTAGTTGCCCCATAAGAATAAGAAAAGGTGAAATCAATGAAAGCCAGTAATTTGATTGCAAGTATTCAGTTTAAACGATTATCAAAAGAATTACCAAAAGACTTGGAGATTAATAGCATCACACAAGATACAAGAGAGATTACGGAAGGTTCGTTATTTGTTTGTATTACAGGAGCCTTGTTTGATGGCCATCAATTTGCGCAAGATGCTGTTGAAAAAGGTGCCGTTTTATTAATAGCAGAAAAACCAATAGATGTTTCTGTTCCAGTTATTTATGTGGCCAATGCCAACCGTGCAATGGCTATAGTGGCTGATGCCTTTTATGACCACCCAAGTCAGGATTTTAGAATTATAGGCGTTACAGGTACAAATGGGAAGACAACGATTACTCATTTGATTGATCAAATATTTAGAGATCATCAAGAAGTAACTGGTGTGATTGGTACAATGTATCGTCGTATTGGAAATACAACTTTTGAAACTAAAAATACAACACCAGATAGTTTAACGTTGCAAAAAACATTTGCAGAGATGCGGCAAAAAAATGTAACGACATGCGCTATGGAGGTTTCTTCCCATTCATTAGTCCAAGGACGTGTTTGGGGAACAGATTTCGACATCGCTGTATTTACAAATTTAAGTCAAGACCATTTAGAATATCATCATACAATGGAAGAGTACGCTCATGCCAAGAGTTTATTGTTCTCTCAACTAGGGAATATTTACAATCCTGAAAAACCTAAATATGCTATCTTGAATATGGACGATCCAGTGGGGCGTGATTTTAGAAAAATGACTGCTGCCGAAGTTTTAACTTATGGAATAGAAGAAGCTGCTGATTTTAGAGCTAACTCAATTGAAATAACCAATCATGGAACTCGTTTTTTACTAGAATTTAATGGGAAAGAATACCCTGTTCATTTACAATTAGCAGGAAAGTTCAATATTTTGAATGCTTTAGGAGCTATTGGTGCAGCTTATGCAGCTGGGCTTGAATTAGAAACGATCATTTCTTCATTAGAAGGGATTAGTGGTGTTCGTGGCCGTTTTGAACTAGTCAAAGGACCACAAGATTTTGCTGTAGTAGTAGACTATGCTCATACACCAGATGGTTTGTTAAATGTACTAACGACAATCAATGAGTTTAAAACTGGCGATGTATACTGTGTAGTTGGTTGTGGCGGAGATAGAGATAAGACCAAACGTCCAAAAATGGCTCGAATTGCGATGGATTATGCGGATCATGTTATTTTTACTTCCGATAATCCTAGAACTGAAGACCCTAATGAAATTTTAAAAGATGTTGTAGCTGAGCTAGGTAGCGATGAAAGCTATCTACTTGAAGTCGACCGTCGTAAGGCAATTGAGTTAGCGGTGAAAAAAGCGCAGGCAAATGATATTATTTTGATTGCCGGAAAAGGTCACGAGGATTACCAAATTATCGGTACAACAAAACATCATTTTGATGACGTGGAAGAAGCTAAAAAAGCTATTGAAACATTTTATAAGTAAAATTAAAATCAATTAATTTATTTTTAAGAAATCCTTCATAAGAGGAGAACGGCTTAATAAGTATGATATAATTTTTAATTAGGACAAAAAGTTTAATACGTTTATAAAAGCTTAGAAAACCTAGTTATTCAGTATAAAAAGCTAGCAATTTTGTTGCTAGCTTTATTAAAACAATAGGAGCGGTTAAAATGCACTGGACAGAAATGTTAATGCCATTTGTAAGTAGTTTTGCACTTACAATTATGGTTATGCCAATGTTTATTGGCTATTTTAGGATGAAACAAATTGGACAAGTGACTAGAGATGAAGGGCCAAAATGGCATGAAGTGAAAACAGGTACACCAACAATGGGTGGAGTTGTTTTTATTATTGCCACATTGATTACTGCAGTTTGGGTTGGTATTTGGCAAGGAGCATTGACCTTATCTTTAGGATTACTTCTATTTATTCTGGCTTTATACGGAGTGCTAGGCTTTTTAGATGATTTTATCAAAGTATTTAAAAAAAGAAATTTAGGTTTGACATCTAAACAAAAACTAATCGGTCAAATCATAGGTGGTATTATCTTTTTTATTGTTTTTAAATATGAAGGTTTAGCCACTAAAATTGCTTTCCCGTTTATTGGTTCAATTGATATTGGCTGGTTATATGGTATATTTGTTATTTTTTGGTTAGTCGGATTTTCTAATGCAGTTAATTTAACAGATGGTTTAGATGGATTAGTTGCTGGGACGGCAAGCATTGCGTATGGTACTTATGCAGTAATAGCATGGCATCAACAACAAACAGATATCTTAATTTTTTGTGTAACAATTGTTGGTGGTTTAGTTGGATTCTTTTTCTTCAATAAAAAGCCAGCTAAAATATTTATGGGAGATGTTGGTTCTTTAGCTTTAGGCGGTGGTTTAGCGGCCGTTTCTATTTTATTGCACCAAGAATGGTCTCTACTTTTAATTGGTTTAATTTTTGTGATTGAAACCGCCAGTGTGATGATTCAAGTAACATCATTTAAATTGACGGGTAAACGAGTCTTTAAAATGAGCCCTATTCACCATCACTTTGAAATGAGTGGTTGGAGCGAATGGCGCGTTGTTTTAACATTCTGGTCAGTTGGTTTACTTGCAGCAATTGTTGCATTACTAGTCATTCTTTAAGAAGAGGGGTAGAGACGTTGAAAAAAATTACTACGTATGAAAATAAAAAAGTTTTAGTTGTTGGTTTAGCTTTAAGTGGGGTAAATGCAGCAAAATTATTACACGAATTAGGTGCATTGGTTACAGTAAATGATTATAAAAGTTTTGAAGAAAATCCTGAAGCACAAGAATTGTTGGAATCAGGAATTCGCGTTGTAACAGGAGGTCATCCCGTTGAATTACTGGATGAAGACTTTGAATTGGTTGTGAAGAATCCAGGAATTATGTACAACAATCCAATTGTCCAAAGAGCGGTTGAAAAAGGAATTCCAGTCATTACTGAGGTAGAGTTAGCCTATGAAGTTTCTGAAAGCCAAATGATTGGAATTACTGGTACAAATGGAAAAACAACGACAACAACAATGATTGCTGAAATTTTAAATTTTAATCGTAAAAAAGGTCATGCTTATGTTGCTGGAAATATAGGAATGCCAGCTAGTTTAGTGGCGCAAACAACAACACCAGAAGATGAAATCATTATTGAACTTTCAAGCTTTCAACTAATGGGTATTACAAAAATGAAGCCAAGTATTGCGGTGATTACAAATGTTTTTGAAGCGCATATTGACTACCATGGAACGCGTGAAGAATACGTGGCTGCTAAATGGCGGATCACTGAAAATCAAACTGAAGAAGACTATTTAATTTTAAATTGGGATCAAGAAGAGTTAAGAGAGTTGGCAAAAACTAGTAAAGCGAAAATTATTCCATTTTCTAGAAAAGAAGTCTTAGCTAATGGTGCCTATTTAAAAGGCGATATGATTTATTATCAGGATGAAGAAATTATGGATAAAAAAGCGATTCTGATTCCTGGTGAGCATAATGTTGAGAATGCTCTTGCAGCAATTGCGGTAGCAAAACTACTAGGTCAAAGTAATGAGAATATCGTTGGTCTATTGACTACATTTGCTGGAGTAAAACATAGAACTCAATTCGTAACAGAGTACAAAACACGAAAATTCTATAATGATTCTAAAGCAACAAATATTTTAGCTACAGAAAATGCGTTAAAAGGTTTTACAGACCCAGTCATTTTATTAGCAGGCGGATTGGACCGTGGAAATGGATTTGATGAGTTGATCCCTGCCTTACGTAACGTTCAAGCGTTAATTGTATTTGGTGAGACAGCGGCTAAATTAGAAGAAGCTGGAAAAGCTGCAGGCGTAAAAGAAATTCATGTCGTACAAAATGTTGAAGCAGCAGTTCCGGTTGCTTATGAGTTGAGTACAGAAAAATCTGTTATTTTACTTTCACCTGCTTGTGCAAGTTGGGATCAATACCGTAGCTTTGAAGTTCGTGGAGATGTATATATCAAAGCAATTGAGCAATTGATTAGTGATTTAAAAGAACAGGAGGAGTAGTTTTTTTATAAAAACTACGGCTAAATTATGAAAATTATTTTATCAGGTGGTGGAACTGGTGGACACATTTATCCAGCACTTGCCTTAATTAGACGATTAAAAGAAGTCAATCCTAGTGTTGAAATTATGTACATTGGAACTGAAAAAGGCTTAGAAAAAAAATTGGTTGAAAAAGCTGGTATTGCATTTAAATCAGTTGAAATTCAAGGTTTTAAACGTTCGCTTTCATGGTCAAATGTTAAAACGATTCAACTTTTTTTCAAAAGTGTCGCTGATTCAAAAAAACTTGTAAAAGAGTTTAAACCAGATGTTGTAATTGGTACAGGTGGCTATGTTTGTGGTCCAGTAGTTTATGCAGCAGCTAAACTAGGTGTTCCAACTATTATCCATGAGCAAAACAGTGTTGCAGGAGTAACCAATAAATTTTTAAGTAAATTTGTGTCAAAAATCGCACTATGTTTTGAAGAAGCGCGTGGAGAATTTCCTAAAGTACCAGAAAAAGTTGTTTTGACAGGGAATCCTAGAGGCCAAGAAATGTTGGCTGTCGTTAAGTCTGACATTTTAGCTGAATACGATTTAAATCCTGAGCTACCTACATTGTTGATTTTTGGTGGAAGCCGAGGTGCGCGACGAATTAATGAAGCTTTTATTGAAGCCTTGCCACAACTAGTTGGAAAAGATTTTCAGATTCTATTTGCAACTGGTGAAGTTCACTATCAAAAAATTAGTAATGAACTGACTATATTAGATGTTAAAAATAACAATATATCTGTGGTGCCGTATATTTATAATATGCCTGAAGTTTTTGCCAATGTGTCATTAGTGATGGCCCGTAGCGGAGCGACTAGTTTAGCCGAATTAACTGCGCTAGGATTACCAAGTATCTTGATCCCTAGTCCGTATGTTACAAATGATCACCAAACTAGAAATGCAGAAAGTTTAACTCATAATGGAGCAGCTGTTATGGTACCAGATGCTGAGTTAACAGGAGATCGATTGATTAAAGAAGTCGATCGACTGATGACAGATACTCTTGCTAGAAATAAAATGGCAGAAGCGGCTAAAAAAATGGGTATAACAGATGCAAGTGACCGAATAATTGCGTTGATTAACGAAGTAGTATAAACTATAAAAATAACATTGATTGGAGTGAGGCTGAATGGCAAATTGGAATAAAAGACGTCCGTATCAAAAAGAGTCAAAACAGTCTCCTCAGTCGATGACACCTTGGGAAAAAATGCAACAAGCGTCAAACGGGAATAGTGTGGAGCAAGAAGTTCAACCCAAAAATCAACCTAAAAAGAAAAAACGTGAGAAAAAAGTTGTTTCGATGGAAGATAAACTGCCTCGTTTAAAAGAGTTAAGACGAAAAAAAATGTATCGACGTTTATACACGTTAATTTTTTTATTTTCTTTTGCAATTTTTTTGATTGTGTATTTTATTTCTCCCTTCAGCCGAATTGAAACAATCTCGGTTGTTGGAGCAAATGAAGTCACAGATCAAGCCGTTATTGATGCGAGTCGATTGAAGTCAGGCGATTCATTATGGTCCAATTTTTTTGAGCGAAAAAAAATTGCTCAAAAAATTGAAAATCAGTTGGAGCAAGTCAAATCAGCAACCCTCCAATTTGATGGATTAAATAGTTTTAAAATTGCCGTTAAGGAATACAAAACGGTGGCTTATTTAGCTAAAGATAATGAGTATCATAATATTTTAGAAAATGGCAAAATTGTAAAGGAAAGTCGAAAAGTATCAATTGGAAATCCACCGATTTTTGTCGACTTTAAAGAAGGTCCAGCATTGGATGAAATGATTTTACAATATAGTCAATTAAGTACAAATATCAAAAATAGCATTTCAGAAATTCAATTTACCCAAAGTGATTCAGATGATTATTTAATTACATTGAATATGAATGATGGAAATCAAGTTGTTGCAAGTATTCCAAGTTTTGCAGAACAAATGGCCTATTACCCAGATGCTGTTAAAAAAACTGATGGACAGAAGGGTATTATTAACATGGAAGTTGGAATTTTTTTCAAGGCTTTTGAAGAAAAAGCGAAATAAAATCGTTGTAAATGAAAAAACAAGGGGAACAAAGAAAAAAAACGGTTAAATGCTTCGTAAAATAGCCGTAGATATGGTAAAATTAAAATTATCTATAAAGAATTTATAACTTAAACATTTAAATACGTGAATGGAGGTTTCAATGAATGGGAAATACAGGGATTTATGTGAGTCTAGATATTGGAACCACTTCAATAAAAGTAGTTGTAGCTGAATTTGTGAATGGTCAAATGAATATTATTGGTGTTGGAAATGAAAAATCTGAAGGCTTAAGCCGCGGGATTATTGTTGATATTGATCAAACAGTTGATTCAATCAAAAAAGCGATTAAACAGGCGGAAGAAAAAGCCAATATTGATATCAGAAATGTCATCGTAGGTATTCCAGCAAATAATGTCAAAATTGAGCCTTGTCACGGTATGATTGCTGTATCTGGTGATAATCGTGAAATTACTGAAATTGATGTGGAAAATGTTATGGCTGCAGCGATGGTTAAATCTGTTCCACCTGAAAGAGAAATTATTGCTGTTATTCCAGAAGAATTTGTCGTAGATGGTTTTTCTGAAATACGTGACCCAAGAGGCATGATTGGCGTGCGACTAGAAATGCATGCAACGATGATAACTGGACCTAAAACTATTTTACATAACACTAAACGTTGTGTCGAAAAAGCAGGTTTACAAATCGAAGAAGTTGTTTTACAACCACTAGCAATTAGCAGTGCAGCAATGACGAAGGAAGAAGCAAAATTTGGTACTATTTTAATCGATCTAGGTGGTGGTCAATCGACTGCTGCAGTTATGCATGATAATCAATTGAAATTTACCTTTGTTGATCCTGAAGGTGGCGAGTATGTATCGAAAGATATTTCAGTTATTTTGAATACATCATTCGATAGTGCTGAACGAATTAAACGCGAGTATGGTTTTGCTTTACCAGAAGAAACTTCGCCAGACGAATATTTCCCAGTAGATGTTATTGGTAAAAATGAACCAGTGCGCATTGATGAGCAATATTTATCTGAGATTATTGAAGCTCGTCAACTGCAAATATTTGATAAAATTAAAGCTGAATTAGATGCAGTTGGAGCAAGAGAATTACCAGGTGGTATTGTGATTACCGGAGGGGCGGCAGCTTTACCAGGTTTAATAGAATTAGCAAAAGATGTTTTTGAAATCAATGTTAATTTATACGTACCTGATCAAATGGGAATGAGGTTTCCAACATTTTCAACTGGGATTGGTTTGATTGAGTATGTAGCCAATCTAGATGAAATTCATGCGATTGCTAAAGGTCGTGGGAAAGGAAGCACATACACCTCGGCTCAACCGCAAAAGCAAACTAGTCATGTTGAATATGAAACAGAAGAGGTAGTAAAAGAAAAACCTGTTAAGAAGCCTAAGAATGAAGAAGATAAATTTACAAATAAAGCAAAAAATTTCTTTACAAACTTTTTTGATTAATTTAAAAAATAAATAATTTAAATAAAAAAGCAGGACTTGCCCCGTTAGAAATAAACGGCCAATGAGCTTTTAAATTAAGCTAGTTCTGAGGAGCTAGCTTCTAGGAGGAAATAGGATGGAATTAGAATTTGATTCAAACTTAAATGGAGCTGTAATTAAAGTTATTGGTGTCGGTGGAGCTGGTAATAATGCAGTTAACCGTATGATTGATGAAGGCGTTAAAGGGGTAGAATTTATCGTAGCCAACACAGATATTCAAGCTCTACAAAGCTCAAATGCAGAAATTAAAATTCAATTAGGACCTAAATTAACAAGAGGATTAGGTGCTGGTTCAAATCCTGATATTGGTCGTAAAGCCGCTGAAGAAAGTGAAGAGCAAATTGCAGAAGCGTTACGTGGAGCAGATATGATCTTTGTTACAGCTGGTATGGGTGGTGGAACGGGTACTGGAGCTGCTCCAGTAGTTGCTCGAATTGCTAAAGAACAAAGTGCTTTAACAGTTGGAGTTATTACACGTCCATTTACCTTTGAAGGACCTAAACGTGGTCGTTTTGCTGCAGAGGGTGTTTCTGAAATGAAGGATCATGTTGATACATTAGTGATCATTTCAAACAATCGTTTGTTAGAAATCGTTGATAAGAAAACACCAATGCTAGAAGCATTCCATGAAGCTGATAATGTTTTGCGTCAAGGGGTTCAAGGAATCTCAGATTTAATTACAGCACCAGGCTATGTAAACTTAGATTTTGCAGATGTTAAAACAGTAATGGAAAATCAAGGTTCAGCTCTAATGGGTATTGGGATGGCAAGTGGTGAAAATCGTACGGCTGAAGCAACTAAAAAAGCTATTTCTTCTCCATTATTAGAAGTATCAATTGATGGCGCAGAACAAGTCTTGTTAAATATCACAGGTGGACCAGATTTAACTTTATTCGAAGCACAAGATGCATCTGATATTGTTTCAGCTGCTTCAACAACTGAAGTAAATATTATTTTTGGAACATCTATCAACGAAAATCTTGGCGATGAAGTGATTGTAACAGTTATTGCAACAGGTATTGATGCTCGTAAAGGTCAACAAGCGCAAGGTGGAACGAATCGTAGTCGTGGCTTTGCTAATAGCGAAGATACAGCTTTTAGTCGTCAAACAGAAGCTCCAGCAACGAATCAACAAGCACCACAAGCTAAAACAGAAAAAGATCCATTTGGCGATTGGGATATTCGTAGAGAACCTAATGTACGTGAAAATTCGAACTTCCAGCGTGAAGATACATCATCTGAAAAAGCTGAATTTGATGTTTTCAAACGTGACTCAGCAGCAGAAAAAGGGCATAGCAATGATGAGGACAGTTTGGATACACCGCCATTCTTTAGAAGACGCCGTAAATAAATGACGATTAAAGAAAACTTACAACAAGTTGAAGAAACGCTTAATCTTTCTTTAACTCATGCCCAACGTCAACCAGAAGCGGCAACATTAATTGCTGTTACTAAAGCTGTAAGTAATGAAGAAACAGCTGAAATCTATCATTTAGGGATAAAGAATTTAGCTGAGAATCGGCCAGAAGGTTTGATTGCGAAACAAGATTTTTTACCTGAAAAAGATATTATTTGGCATTATATTGGTAATTTACAATCTAGAAAAGTCAAGCAAGTGATTAATCGAATTGACTATTTTCATAGCTTAGATCGTCTGACTTTAGCTAGTGAGATTGAAAAGCGAGCAGATCATCAAATTGCGTGTTTTGTGCAAGTTAATGTTAGTAAAGAAGAGTCAAAGCATGGGATTTCGCCAGTAGAATTAACAGAATTTATTGCTGAACTAGCGAATTACTCAAAGATTCAAGTGATTGGATTAATGACGATGGCGCCATTAGGAGCCAATGAAGCTGAAATCAGACATTATTTTTCAGAGTTGCGCATTTTACAAGCAGAAATAGCCAGTAAAAAAATTCCCTATGCTCCTTGTACTGAGTTGAGTATGGGAATGAGTAACGATTATCAATTGGCAGTAGAAGAAGGGGCCACTTTTATCCGAGTCGGTTCACTATTGTTTAAATAAAAATTTGAAGGAGGGTTATTATGAGTATGTTAAGTAATGTATCCAAGTTTTTTGGATTAGATGAAGAAGATGATTACGATTATGAAGAATACGAAGTTCCAGAGGAAGCTCCCAAAGCAGTAAATACTCAGCCTAAAGCTCAAGTGAAAACATTTAACGAAGCAAGGCAAGCAGCGCCAACAACTAATCGTGTTCCGAATCAAAAAAATAGTAAGGTGGTTGCTATGAATCAATCTACTATTCCGCAACAATCAAAAATCGTTGTTTTTGAACCTAGAGTCTATTCAGAAGTACAAGAAGTCGCTGATTTGTTAATTAGTAACCAATCGGTTGTTTTAAACTTTAATAGAATTGAAGAAGATCAAGCTAAACGTATCGTTGATTTCTTAACGGGCACGATCTATGCAATTAATGGGGATATTCAACGAATCGGTGACGAAATTTTCCTATGTACTCCAAACAATGTAGAAATTGATGGTATGCTAACAGAAATGATGCGCGACAAAGAGTTTTATTAGAAACGAGGTGTTTGGATTACATGTTTGAATTATATCTTATATTGGCACGTTTAATTAATATCTATCAAGGTGTCATGGTTGTCTATATTTTATTATCTTGGTTACCAGGAGCTTATGATTCCAAATTAGGTGTAGTGCTAGCTAAAATTTGTGAACCATATTTATCAGTGTTCCGTAGAATCATTCCTTCTTTAGGAGGAATTGATTTTTCACCTATCTTAGCATTTTTCGTATTAGGTCTTGCACAACAAGGATTAAGAGTTATTTTATTAGGAATGTAGTCCAATAAGTAAAAAAAATAAGTTAGTAAAGGGGTAAGCAGGATGATTGAAAATGTCTATCAACATTTTAGAAAAGAAGAGCGCCCCTTTATTGACGCTTTGAGCGAATGGATTACAGAGGTTGAGGATCAGTATACTCCCTATCTAACTGATTTTTTAGATCCAAGACAGATGTATATTGTTGAATCATTAGTAGGAAAACGTGATTTAAAACTTTATTATTTTGGTGGGTATGAAGCAGCAGAGAGAAAACGTGTTTTCATCTGTCCCGATTACTATACACCAACCCAAGAAGAGTTTAAAATTGATATTTGTGAAATACGTTATCCTACGAAGTTTGCCAAATTATCTCATAGTAAAATTCTAGGGACGTTGATGTCTGTTGGAGTGAAGCGTGAATACTTTGGTGATATTGTCTTTGATGGAGAGCGTTGGCAATTTTTTGTGGATGTAGGAATGAAAAATTATGTTGAAAACCAAGTCGACAAAATCGGAAATGTCAGTGTTCGAATTGAAACAAGAGATTATACAGAGATTATCACACCAATTGATGATTGGACATTGGTTCAAGATACGGTTTCATCAATGAGATTAGATGCAATTATTGCAAGTATTTTTAAAATTTCAAGACAGCGTGCAAAACAGTTGATTGAAGCTGGAAAAGTTAAGTTGAATTGGGCAGAACAATTGCGTCCTGATTTTGAATTAGGACTACTAGATATAGTGTCTGTTCGAGGATATGGTCGAATTCAGATTAAAGAAATAGAAGGCAAGACAAAAAAAGATAAATGGCGAATTCAATTTGGTGTGCTCTTCAAATAAAATTAAAGGACTTTCCTTGTAGAATTCGGCTTAGTGCTTTATAATAAAGGAACAAACAACAAAAAATTGATGTGTGGAGGTGTCTTATATGGTATTAACTCCGTTAGATATACATAACAAGGAGTTCCCTGTCAAGATGCGCGGTTATGATCAAGACGAAGTCAATGATTATTTAGATCAAATCATTAAAGACTACGAAATGGTTTTAAAAGATAAACGTGAATTGGAAAAGAAATTGAAGTTCAGTGAAGAGAAAGTTGAGCATTTTAACAATTTACAAGATGCTTTAAACAAATCAATCATTGTAGCTCAAGAAGCAGCGGACCGTGTTAGAGAAAATGCAAACAAAGAGTCACGTATGATTATTATGGAAGCTGAGAAAAATGCTGATCGTTTACTTGATGAAGCAGTAACCAAAGCCCGTAAAATCACATTAGAAACTGATACATTGAAAAAAGAAAGTCGCGTCTTCAAACAAAGATTGCAACTTTTAATTGAATCTCAGTTAGAAATGGTAAAAAATAAAGAGTGGGATGAGTTATTACAAGCTACTTCTT
Organism: Carnobacterium maltaromaticum DSM 20342; assembly: GCF_000744945.1. Classification (NCBI taxonomy): domain Bacteria; kingdom Bacillati; phylum Bacillota; class Bacilli; order Lactobacillales; family Carnobacteriaceae; genus Carnobacterium; species Carnobacterium maltaromaticum. Next base: position 1,072,363 of record NZ_JQMX01000001.1, on the reverse strand, counting down.
TAGAAACCATTGAAATTCCAACATTAAAAGATGTCTTATCAGGTTTACCAAGTAACACTGAAGACGATTTAGTGATTGAAGATGAGATCAATGAATTATCAAGTATCGACAGTTATGATGATGAAAAAGAAGACGAAGACGATAAATTTCATTTAGAAGGTACATTAGCAGCAATAGAATTACCTGAAGATAAAGACTAAAAAAATAACTTAAAGCAATGATTAGAACAGAAAAACGATTAAATACTATCAAGCGAGCCGGTACCTAGTGAAAGACTGGTTAGTCCCTTTAATTTGTTAGATCCTCTATGAGTGTTGAATTGAAATCAGTAAATTTAACCGTTTAATTGGCGTTAACAATTACTTGAGAAAAAGAAGCAATTCTTTTGAAACTTGGGTGGTACCACGAAGACTTCGTCCCTATACTTATAGGGGCGGAGTCTTTTTGCTATGGCTCTATGCGCTTTGCCATGTTTCTCAGCGCTTCAGCGCATAGAGCCATGCTGTGCATCGGTCTGTAAAGACCGATGGAATCCTTTAATTGTTCTTAAACTTTATAGGCTAGCACAGTATTTTCTGTAAGGCCTAAATAAGTATTAAATTAGAAATAAATGCTTTTGAGATAAGGTCGGGTACAAAGGATCAAAGTCGTCCTGACGGCCGCTTTGTACCATTTCGCTAAAGGGTGAAACCCTTAAGCTCAATGGCAACCTCAATGGCACTGACAAGATTTAAAAACTATAATAAAAATAAGACATTTGATATAAGGGTGGGAACAAATGAATCAAAGTCGCCTTAGCAGTCGCTTTGTACAAATTCGCTAAAGGGTAAACCCTTAACCTCATTAGCAACAAAGGAGTTTTATCCCTATGAAAATGAAAGAAACGTTACAATTGGGTCAAACAGAGTTCCCAATGCGTGGTAATTTACCAGTTAGAGAAGAACAATGGCAAGCAGATTGGAAGACTGTTGATATGTATGGTCAACGTCAAAAATTAAATGAAGGCAAACCAACTTTTGTTTTACATGATGGACCTCCGTTTGCAAATGGAAATATCCATATGGGTCATGCCCTAAATAAAATTAGTAAAGATATTATCGTTCGTTATAAATCAATGTCAGGTTACCGTTCTCCTTATGTACCAGGATGGGATACTCACGGACTACCAATTGAACAGGTTTTAACGAATAAAGGAATTAAACGTAAGGAAATGTCTTTAGCTGATTATCGTCGTTTATGTGAAGAATATGCACTTGAGCAAGTAAATATTCAACGTGAAGACTTTAAACGCTTAGGCGTTGCTGGAGAGTGGGATAATCCTTATATTACTCTTAATCCAGATTATGAAGCAGCACAAATTCGTGTTTTTGGAAAAATGGCAGAAAAAGGGTATATTTATAAAGGCTTAAAACCTATCTATTGGTCTCCATCTAGTGAATCATCATTAGCTGAAGCTGAAATTGAATACAAAGATGTAAAATCTGCTTCTATTTATGTAGCATTTAAAGTTGTTGATGGCAAAGGCTTATTAGATAATGATACGTCATTCGTGATTTGGACAACGACACCTTGGACGATTCCAGCTAACTTAGGTATCACGGTCAATGCAGATTACAGTTATGTTGTTATTGAAGCAGACGGTGCCAAATTCGTAGTAGCTAAAGATTTGTTAGAAAAGGTTTCAAGTGAAATCGGTTGGGAAAATGTGACTGTTTTAAATGAATTAAAAGGGTCTGAATTAGAATATATGACTGCACAACATCCTCTTTATGAACGCACATCATTACTAATGGTTGGCGATCATGTAACCTTGGATGCCGGAACTGGACTTGTTCATACGGCTCCTGGACATGGAGACGATGATTTTATTGTTGGACAAAAATATAAATTAAATGTATTGTCTCCAGTTGATTCAAAAGGGGTCTTTACAGATGAAGCACCAGGATTTGAAGGTGTATTTTATGATAAAGGGAACAAATTAATTACAGAAGCTTTAAATGAAAAAGGCGCATTGTTAAAACTTGATTTCTTTACTCATAGCTATCCACATGACTGGCGTTCTAAAAAACCTGTTATTTTCCGTGCGACTCCACAATGGTTTGCTTCGATTCAAGATTTCCGTGGTGAAATTTTAGAAGCTGTTGAAGGCGTTGAATGGGTTCAAAAATGGGGGAAAACACGTCTTTATAACATGGTTCGTGATCGCGGAGATTGGGTCATTTCAAGACAAAGAGCTTGGGGAGTTCCATTGCCAATTTTTTATGGTGAAAATGGCGAGCCAATCATTACACCAGAAACAATTGAACATGTCGCTAATTTATTTGCTGAATTTGGTTCAACAGTTTGGTTTGAAAGAGAAGCTAAGGATTTATTACCAGAAGGCTTCACTCATGAGTTTAGCCCAAATGGAATCTTTACAAAAGAAATGGATATTATGGATGTCTGGTTTGATTCAGGATCTTCTCATCAAGCTGTATTAGCTGCTAGAGAAAACCTAACTTACCCAGCTGATATGTATTTAGAAGGTTCTGACCAATATCGTGGCTGGTTTAACTCAAGTATTACAACAAGTGTTGCGATTAATGGGATTGCACCATACAAAACAGTTCTGTCACAAGGAATGGTTTTAGATGGTGAAGGACGTAAAATGAGTAAATCATTAGGTAATACTATTTTGCCAAGTAAAGTAATTAAGCAAATGGGTGCAGATATTATTCGCCTTTGGGTATCAAGCGTTGATGCTCAATCAGATGTCCGTGTCAGTGATGAAATTTTGAAACAAGTTTCAGAAGTTTATCGTAAAATTCGTAATACGATGCGTTTCTTATTAGCAAACACATCAGACTTTAAACCAGCAGAACATGGAATTAAATATGATGACTTACGTTCTGTCGATAAATATTTATTGATCCGTTTAAACCAGCTTGTTGGTGCTGTTGAAGAAAATTATGAAAACTATGATTTCTCTTCAAACTATCAATTAATCAATAATTTCTGTACAGTTGACCTGTCTCAATTTTATCTAGATTTTGCTAAGGATGTTGTTTACATTGAAGCTGAGAATGCTTATGAACGTCGTGCTATGCAAACTGTATTCTATGAAGTTTTAAAAAAAATGACGAAATTATTAACACCAATCTTACCGCACACAGCTGAGGAAATCTGGAACTTCTTAGATGAAGAAGAAGATTATGTTCAGTTAGCTGAAATGCCAGCAGCAATTGAGTATCCAAATCAAGGCGAATTATTAGACATGTGGGATGCCTTTATGACTTTCCGCGACCATGTTCAAAAAGCCTTAGAAGAAGCTCGTAATGAGAAGAAAATTGGTAAATCGTTTGAAGCTAAATTAGTACTTTATCCAACTGAACAAACAAAAGTATTATTTACTGCTTTAGACAGCAATTTAGCACAATTATTAATTGTCTCAGACTTAGAAATTGCTGGCGATAAAGCAGCAGCGCCAAGCGAAGCCTTACAATTTGATGATGTGGCAATTGTTGTTGAAAAAGCACATGGTGAAACATGTGAAAGATGTCGTGGCGTCAAAGAAGATGTTGGAAGCCATGCAGATGCTCCAACTTTATGTGATCGTTGTGCAACAATTGTAGAAGAATTTTATCCTGCAGCTTTGGAAGTAGAAGCAGAGTAATGCATTGAGGTTGCCATTGAGCTTAAGGGTTTTACCCTTTAGCGAAATGGTACGAAGCGGCTGCAAAGCCGACTTTGATCCATTATTCATTTCTCACCTTTAGCAAATCAGTATATAAAAGTCACTAATTTCTCATGAGTGGGAATCAATCTAATAATAAACAGTATGAAATCAACATTTATAAAAATGGATTTCATACTGTTTTTTGTTGTTTTAAAAAAGTTTACTCATTCTATTGCGAAGTGCTACAAAAATAGTTTGATTTTTGGTTGTAAGTTACGTTACTGATTTTGTAACTTATAGTTAATCGACTGTTTTTTTATTAAAAGTATCCTATACTGTAAATATGGAGGTGTTAAAATGCGAATTAGAATTGAAGAGGATGTAAGCAATGATGAGGAACTAGAGGTTACCATTCATTGCCAATCTATAAACGAAGAAGTAGAAGCACTTATTCAGTTATTAGAAACGCAAGAAGAATCAATTCCAGTTTTTAAAGAAAAAAAAATAAAGCAATTATCTTTAAAGGATATCTTCTATTTTGAAACAGTTGATAATAAAACGTTTGTTTATTCTGCAACTGAGGTTTACCAAACAAATTTAAAATTATATGAACTTGAAGTGCGTTTAACCAATAGCTATTTTATTCGAACATCAAAATCTCTGATTTTAAATATACTTAAAATTGAGCATGTAACGCCAGCATTTAATAGCCGCTTTGAAGCAAAATTAGAAAATAATGAGACGATTATTATTTCAAGAAAATTTGCTCCGTTGCTCAAAAAAAAATTAGAAATCTAAGGATAGGAGGAAAAAAAGTGGAAAATGCTAGAGATAAATTTTTAGGTTTTATTCAAAGATATTGTATTATTTTTACAGGAAGTACCTTGTCTATGTTGGCATATTTAAGTATTTACAAAGAACCATTTGTTTCTATAGACGTGCTGCTTGTTCTTATGTTCATTTCAGCAATTATTAGTTTTTTTCAACAACTGTTATTTAGTAGTGAAGAAAACTATAGTAAAAAAGCTGTACTTATTCGTTCTTTTCTACATTTTTTAATCATAATGACGAGTGTATTGCTAAGTGCTATCCTCTTCAATTGGGTTGAAACTACACAACAATTTTGGGTTCTGACTTTGCTTATCATTGGCACATATAGCATACTATGGCTTGTGTTTTACTTTAAAGATCATTTAACTTCTCAGAAAATTAATCAGAATTTAAATCTATATAAAGAAAGGATGAAGAAACATGACGAATCTAATTAACATTCAAGGATTAACTAAAAAATATCAGCAAAAAGAAGTTGTTAGTTCTCTTGATTTGAAGGTTGAAAAAGGCAGTTTATTTGCTTTCTTAGGGCCTAATGGTGCTGGAAAGTCAACGACAATCAATATGATTTCAACGGCAATTAAGCCTACATCTGGTTCTATTTTTGTAGATGGTTTAGAGGTAGGCAAAGAAAACAGCAAAATTCGACAAAAAATCGGGATTGTTTTTCAAGATAATGTGCTAGATGGTTTATTAACAGTTGAAGAGAATTTGTTATTCTGGGGTAAAATTTATAGCTTATCCAAAAATGAGTTAAACAAACAACTTGATTTTTTAGAGAATTTACTTCACTTAACAGATATATTAAAGCAACGTTTTGGAACTTTATCTGGCGGACAAAAGCGTCGTGCAGAAATTGCTAGAGCAATTATTCATCGTCCGTTACTCTTAATTTTAGACGAGCCCACAACAGGGCTTGATCCTAAAACACGAGTTCAAGTTTGGCAAACAATTACTTATTTAAGAGAAAAATTAGGTATGACAGTTTTTTTAACAACACATTACATGGAAGAAGCGGCGGAAGCAGATAAAATTGCGGTTATTAATCATGGAGAATTAATTGCTTTAGGAACTCCCAACCAGCTACGAAATAAGTATTCTAGGGATTCATTAAACTTGTATAAGACTTCTTTAGAAGATTTGAAAATAGAATGTGAAAAACGAAAGCTAGGATACACTGAAGGAATTGATTTCATTCGAATCCAGGTTAGAGATACAGATGAAGCCTTGCATTTATTAAATGAACTAAATGATCTGTATCAATCTTTTGAAGTCCGTAAAGGCAATTTAGATGATGTCTTTTTAGCATTAATCAAAGGAGGGACAAATAATGATTAGACGTGGGATGAAAATTTATTTTCGAGATCCAATTGGCGTACTAACATCCATGTTAACTGTGATTATAATTATTGTTCTGTATGCTGTTTTTTTGGGAAATAACTTAACTAAAGCCATTGAAGCAGACACAGCAGGAATCGAAAAAATCGATTTATTTGTAAAAGCATGGGTGTTAGCTGGAATCATAACGGTTATGCCAGTTACACTCTCTATGGGAATCTTTAGTATCAAAATTGATGATGATTTAACTGGGACAACAAAAGGTTTGATGGTCGCACCTATTTCACGGTTTAAAATTGTTTTAAGCTATTTAATGACCGCTTTAATTATCACGATTAGTTTCACTATTCTAGCTTTTATTATTGGTTATTTTTACTTGGCTCAATTAGGTTTGAAAATAGTTAGTTGGGAAGTGGTAGTGCCAATTTTAGGTGTGATTGTAGTGAATGCTTTTTGTTCAATTGCGATGATGTTTTTTGTCATCAGTTTTATAAAATCAAGAACGAGTTATAGTTCAATTTCTGCAATTGTTGGAACCTTAGTTGGTTTTTTAGCTGGAATTTATTTGCCAATCGGACAATTACCTGGAATTGTTCAAACAGTTATGAAATTTTTCCCGATGACGTATAGTGCCGGGCTATTAAGAAATAATATACTAGATAGTAGCTTTAAGACTATTTTTGCTGATGCTCCAAGTAGTATGGTTGACTCTTTAAAAGAAAATTTAGGTGTGAACTTATTTATTGGGAATCAGTTGGTAACAAGCCGTTTAGCTTTTTTCATTTTAATTAGTACGGGATGCCTATTTTTGTTATTGACTGTATTAAGAAAGAAGAAAAGTTCCTGATGCTTTGCCATTGCCATTTCGCTTAAGGGTGTACCCTTTAGCGAAATGGTACAAAGCGGCCGTCAGGACGACTTTGATCCTTACAATCACTTAGGTCTTCCAGACATACTGTGCTAGCCTAAAAATTTTAATACCAATTATGCCATTGAGGTTAAGGGTTTTACCCTTTAGCGAAATGGTACAAAGCGGCCGTCAGGACGACTTTGATCCTTACAATCACTTAAGTCTTCCAGACATACTGTGCTAGCTTAAAAATTTTAATACCAATTATAGGATTCCATCGGTCTTTCCAGACCGATGGATACCATGCCTCTAAGGTGCTACGCACCAAGAGGCATGGCAAATAGAAAAATTCCCTGATTTATGCTATGATAGGTAGGAGAAAATAGTAAAGGGGCTACGATATACGATGCAAATACAGCTAACAAAGGTTCATGGTTCAGAAAACGATTTTTTTATTTTAGATGAAACACTTTTAGATCGTACTTTAACTGAAAAAGAGTTGGTCCAATTAACTAAAATCGTAACGAATCGTCAAACTGGATTGTTACATGGCGCAGATGGTGTCCTTTTAGTTAGTAAATCCAGTCATCATCACTCGGATGTTCGAGCTAAGATGCGGGTTATTAATAATGATGGAAGCGAAGCTAGTATGTGTGGCAATGGTCTAAGAACGGTTGCTCGCTATGTAGCTGAAAAGGAACAAATGGATTATTTTAAAATTGAAACCCTACATGCTGATTTACTCGTTCAAAAAGCTAAAGAAATTGGCAAGGATGTAGCTACGTATCAAGTCGAGATTTCACCAGTTTCATTCCATACGTCAACTTTACCATTAAATACTGAGGAAGACACGTTTATTAATCAACCATTCCCTGAGCTAGCAGAGGGCTTATTATTTTCGGCAGTCGCAGTGCCTAATCCACATTTGATTGCTTTTGTTGATCACGAAACGTTAAATGGACCCTTGTTAGAAAAAATAGCGACCTATGTAAATGGCGCTAATCCTTATTTTCCTGACGGAGTTAATGTCAGCTTTGTAGAAGTTTTAGGTGAAAATCAGATTTTTGTTAAAACCTATGAAAGAGGAGTAGGTTTTACAAATGCTTGTGGAACAGCTATGTCGGCTAGTAGTTTAATGTATGTACTCTTAAAATCTGGAGAATTTAATGAAAAAATTTCCGTTTATAATCCCGGCGGTATGGTTCAAACCTTAGTTCACCAGGATCAAGAGGATGATTATTGGATGGAATTAATTGGCAATGCTACATTTGTTCAAAAAATTGAACTGTCGTTAGAGGATTTATTAAACCAACGTTTTGATAATGTTGATATCAAGATGTTAAATGAAAATGATGCCTATCAAGAATTTGTAAAAGAGGCTCAAATGAAACTTGTAAATAAATGATTTTATCATGAAAGACTGCTATAGAGGTATAGGAACCCCTTGCATAACAATTTTAGTTAGGCTATAATATAGGCGTAATAGTTTCATATAACCTAAATTTGGTTATTGAATCTCTTATAAAAAGAATTATTGGAGGTAGACAGCAATATGGAAAAAGGTACAGTAAAATGGTTTAATGGTGAAAAAGGCTTTGGCTTTATTGAAGTTGAAGGCGGAGAAGATGTATTCGTACACTTTAGCGCAATCCAAGGTGACGGATTTAAAACATTAGACGAAGGTCAACCTGTTGAATTCGAAATCGTTGAAGGCAATCGTGGTGCTCAAGCAGCTAACGTTGTAAAACTATAATTAACTAAAATACGATTTTCCAGGAGCAGTCATTTATGGCTGTTCTTTTTTTCTGTGGTTCTTGTTGCTTTATCAACTTAGAAACACAGTATGCATCGACCAAAAGGGGACGATGTAATCCGAAAATTTTGGTTTGCTGAAAAATACAAAATTGTATAGAAAAATAAAGTTAAAATGAGGAAATTTTAATATTACTAGAAAAGTACTACAAACCAAAAATGAGACAGGTTAAATAAGAAAGCGTTCTACTTTATATCCTTGTTAATTTATCTGTTTTTTCACATTCTTTCTAAATTTTAATGTAAGTTGTAAATACTTGTTATGCTTATAAATTATGGTATCATTAGTTTTGTGTAATAAACGAAATAGGTGGGAAACGAATGAAATCAGAAAATAAGTATGGCGCAGATGCCGTTGTAGAAAGTTTAGAAAATCTGGAAGTCGAGTACGTTTTTGGTATTCCAGGTGCTAAAATTGATCGTGTATTTGATCGTTTAGTGGATGGAGGACCGGAATTAATTGTTGCGAGACATGAACAGAATGCCGCTTTTATGGCAGCTGGAATTGGTCGAATTACAGGAAAACCAGGAGTAGTGATTGCAACAAGTGGGCCAGGTGCTAGTAACTTAGCAACAGGTTTAGTCACTGCTACGGCAGAGGGCGATCCTGTTTTAGCAATTGGAGGTCAAGTTAAGCGTGCTGATTTATTAAAATTGACTCATCAAAGTATGGATAATGCGGCTTTATTTGAGCCGATTACAAAATATAGTGCTGAAATACAAGAACCAGAGAATATTTCTGAAGTTTTAGCTAATGCCTATCGCGCTGCAGAAGGAGCAAAACAGGGCGCTAGTTTTGTCAGTATTCCGCAAGATGTGATTGATTCTCCAATTAAAAATAAAGTGATAGCACCTTTACAGATACCTAAGTTGGGTCCAGCAAGCCCAGTTGAGATTACATTATTGTCGCAAAGAATTAAAGCCGCGAAGTTGCCTGTCTTTTTATTAGGCATGCGTGCTTCTAGCCCAGAAATCACAGAAGCTATCCGCAACATTGTTCGTGTATCCGATATTCCGGTAGTAGAAACCTTTCAAGGGGCGGGAATTATTTCTAGAGAATTGGAAAAAAGTTTCTTTGGTCGAGTGGGTTTATTCCGTAATCAACCAGGTGATATGTTATTGAAACGCAGTGATTTAGTGATTACAATTGGTTATGATCCGATTGAATACGAAGCACGTAATTGGAATGCTGAATCAGATGCAGATATTATCGTCATTGATAGTACACCTGCTGAGATTGACCAGTATTTTCAACCAGAAAAAGAATTAGTTGGGGATATTGCCCAAACGTTAGACTTTTTATTGCCTTATTTAAAAGGGTACAAGTTAGACGATGATTCTACTCTTTATTTAAACAGTCTCCAAGAAAAATTAGCTCAAAGAGATATTCCGCCGGTTGATGAAAATGCACTTTATACTCATCCACTTGCTGTTATTTCAACGCTACAAAAATTAGTGACTGACGAGATGACTGTTACAGTTGATATTGGGAGTCATTATATTTGGATGGCACGTCACTTTAGAAGTTATGAACCGCGTCATTTGCTTTTTAGTAATGGGATGCAAACACTTGGTGTCGCATTGCCGTGGGCGATAGCTGCAGCTTTGGTTCGACCAACAACACAAATTATTTCAGTATCTGGAGATGGAGGATTTTTATTTTCTGCTCAAGAGTTGGAAACAGCAGTTAGACGTAAGCTTAATATTGTGCATTTAATTTGGAATGATGGGCGCTATAATATGGTTGAATTTCAAGAAGAAATGAAGTATGGTCGTTCTTCAGGAGTTGATTTTGGTCCAGTTGATTTTGTTAAATACGCAGATGCCTTTGGTGCAAAAGGGTTAAGAGTGACAAAACCAAGTGAATTGGAAAAGGTATTAAAAGAGGCTTTTGCAACAAAAGGACCTGTTATTGTTGATATTCCAATTGACTATAAAGACAATCAAGCGCTGGGTAAAACTATTTTACCAGATCAGTTTTATTAATCTTATGGGTATCGAAATAGGAAAGGAAGACGAAAAAATGTCAGAAAATAAAACGTTATTTCAACAGGGAACTCTAGGAGCTTTGATGGCAGGCTTGTACGATGGAACCTTAACCATTCGTGAGCTTCTAGAGCATGGAAATACCGGAATCGGCACAATGGATGCTTTAGATGGGGAATTAATTATTATTGATGGAGAAGCTTACCAAGCGAAATCTGATGGCTCCTTTAAAAAATTAAGCGGTCTTGAAAAAGTACCTTATGCGGCTGTTACGTATTTTGATGCTGAAAGGGATTATGAAATAAATAAAACAATGACTGCCAGTCAAGTTAAAGAATTGATTGAGTTTGAACTAAGTAGTCTTAATTCGTTTTCGGCTGTTAAAATAAAAGGGCATTTTAAACAGATTCATGTCCGAAATGTACCAAAACAAAATAAGCCTTATCCGCGACTAATTGATGTATCTAAAAATCAACCTGAGTACCAAGAAACAGAAATGGACGGAACCATTATTGGCTTTTATACACCAGCACTTTTTCAAGGAGCTGCAGCAGCAGGTTTTCATTTACATTTTATCAATGACCAAAAAACATTTGGTGGCCATGTTTTAGATTTTGTTATCGAAAGAGGTCAAGTTGAAATTGAAACGATTGAGACGTTAGAGCAACACTTTCAAATTCATGATGCAACTTTTATGGAAACTGAATTTGATGATTCCAATCTTCATAAAGAAATTGAGCTTGCTGAAAGCTGATTTTTCAACTAAATAGAATATTAAAGCTTTTGAATATGGCGTACTCTAAACGAGTACCATGTTCAAAAGCTTTTTTGACTAAAATTCTACAAAAGCAGATTAAATTTTTCTAAAAGCTTTAATTTGCTTGCCAATAGTCAAAATCTTATATAAACTGATAAAGACTAGCGTTACGCTAGATATGAATTTTAGTTCTTTAAATAAAAAAAATAGGCATATTTTTAAGTAGGAGGTACAAGTTAGACGATGAAGAAAAAAATTATTATTGGATTATCAAGCTTAGCTACTATTACCGTTTTAGGTTTAGCTGGGGCTGGTTTATATTTCTATGACGTTGCTGTAGCTATTAATAAGAAAGATTTTTTAGAAAGTAACGACAAAAAAGTTGATAAAAAAGATCCTTGGGCAGCTGAAAAAAAATGGTACACGGAGGCAGACCGTGAAGAAATTAAGTTAACCTCAAATGATGATTTAGTCCTGTCGAGCATCTACATTGCTGCTGAAAAGCCAAGTAATAAGGTTGTGATCTTAGCTCATGGATACAGTGGGAATTTGGAAGAGATGGCACCGTATGCTAAATTGTATCATGATATGGGCTTTAATATTTTAGCTCCAGATGCACGCGGTCACGGCTCAAGCGAAGGCAATTATATTGGTTTTGGTTGGCCAGAGCGTAAAGATTACCAACAATGGATTCAATTGATGATTGATAAAGTTGGGTCTGATACTGAAATTGCTTTGCATGGCGTTAGTATGGGTGCTGCAACTGTTATGATGACAAGTGGAGAAAAGCTACCTAAGAATGTTAAAGTCATTGTTGAGGACTGTGGGTATAGTTCTGTTACCGATGAATTAAATGTTCAATTAAAAGAGCTATATAATTTACCAAGTTTTCCTTTAGTCCCAATTACAAGTGTGGTTACGAAGATCCGTGCTGGTTATAGTTTTGAAGAGGCTAGTGCTGTAGAACAAGTCAAGAAAAATAAAGTGCCAATGCTCTTTATTCATGGGGATCAAGATTCTTTTGTGCCAACTGAAATGGTTTATAAAGTTTACGAAGCAAATGCTTCAGAAAAAGAGTTATATATTGCGCCCAATTCTGAACATGCTAAAGCCTATGAAAAAAATAAAGTCGAATATAGTCAAAAAATTCAAGACTTTGTTGGGAAGTATATATCAAATTAAAAAAACGGCTGGTGTGTAACTCACCAGTCGTTTTTTGTTTATAGGCTAGCTCTTATCGTAGCTGAACGGGCTCAACGAGCTTTTTATTTGTCAAGCGCAGAAGCGGCTTCTTGATCTAAAATAACGGTTAAATTAGGATGTAATTTTAAAATGGAAGACGGAATATTTGGGTCAACAGGTCCTTCTAAGGCTTTTTTTAGAATGTCGGCTTTATGTTTTCCATTGGCAATCAGAACTAAATGCTTCACTTTCATAATACTAGCTGCTCCCATTGTATAAAAAGCATCTGGCATTTTGTCACCAGCATCTGCTTTAAGGCCGTCATACCAAGGATATTCTGGTAAAATATCAACTTTATGAGTCATAGCATCGAAGCGAGTTGAATCTGGCATGTTGGCACAAAAATGACCATCCCCACCAATTCCGATGAGCATCACATCAAGTCCACCAGCATTGGCAATTTCAGCATCGAACTTTTGGTAGTTATCGGGTGATAATAAATGAATGTTGCTTTCAGCGATTTCTGCAGGTCCAAAATATTCAGCTCGTAACAAGCCTTCAGTCATACCGACAGCTTCACCTTTAAATGGAACTTCATCAAAACTATAGTAGTGAACATTTGCTAAATGTGTTTTATTTTTTACTAGTGGGGTGATGATTTCATAAAAACGTTTTGGGCTATTTCCAGCAGTCACTGAAACATTAACCCGTTTGTCTTGGTGCATATGACCTAATAAAATTTGAGCAGTGGTTTGACTTAATTGTTCATAGTTTTCTTCAATAATTATTTTCATAAAAAAACCTCCAATTTTCTGATTTGTATTAAAACGTTTACAATTTTAGTATAGCAGATGTAATGCATTACATAGCAAGAATTATTTTTAGTTTTCTGATTCATTTAAAAGAAGAGCAAGTTTGTTTAAGGTTTCTTGGCTCCAAGAGGTTTTTAAGGAAGTTAAGGCAGGTTTAAAAAGTAGACCTGTTTTACCGCTTAATTTGACTTCAATAGCTAAGGTCAAATTTGTTGTCGTTGTTGTTGGTGCATCGGCTTTTAAAAAACCATATCCTGTTACTTTTCCAGTTGTTGAATGAAAAGTAAAATCAACAGAATGAGTTTGTTTATTTAGTTGGATATTAAATTCAAGTTGAACTTCGCGATCAATAGGTCCTAGCTTAAGATAAAGAAAGACGTGATAAGTTGTTAGACTTAGTTGGTTAAGACGGATGAAATCTGGTAATAAGGGTAACCAGTTTTCTGGAATTGAAATAAAATCCCAGACTGTCATGAGAGGGGTGTTTAATTGAAGTTTGTATTGTTCGATGGCCATTGAAATTCCTTCTTTCTTTAGTCGTGCTATCTTAATAAGTATAACAAAGGTGAAAGTGAGAAGAAAGTTTTTAAGCAAATAAAAAAGGCTGAGACTATTAATCTCAGCCTAATTATTGACTATCTTTTATTGCGGTTTCCAACAATAAGAGAGTAGATGAAAATCAGAATGATTGCACCAATCAGAGCTGGTAAAATAGCAAAACCACCTATTACAGGACCCCAAGTACCGAATAAACTAGATCCAATCCAAGAGCCTAGGAAACCAACGATAATATTGCCAATCATTCCACCAGGAACGTCTTTTCCAAGAATCATCCCACCGATTGCGCCTAAAACGCCACCTACGATTAATGACCAAATAAAACCTAACATATTATCTTCCTCCATTTCTTTACACTATTTATTATAAACAACATTTAGTTGCAAATCAAAAGATATGACTTATAAATTGTTATATTAAAAAATGTAGAGTGAGTATTTTTTTAAATTTTTATTCAAATAAAAGAACCTAGGAGAATTAAAAATCCTAGGTTCTTCCTTATTTTTTAGTAGCGTTTTCCGCTATTATCATCAGTTGTTAGCGCTAAAAGCTTGTCGCGTAAATCTGTTTCCATAACAGCAAGTTCTTTTTCTGCATCTTTACGTTTGATTCGACCTTCTTGTTGTATTTTTAAAGTTTCTTGTAATGTTTCAACTAAATCATTTTGAGTTTGTTGAAGTGTTTCGATATCAATTACACCTCGTTCATTTTCTTTAGCTGTTTCAATTGCTGAAATTTTCAACATAGCTGAATTTTTCTTCAACAAGTCATTCGTGGTTTCAGAAACTTGGCGTTGAGCAGTAACAGCATCTTTTTGACGTAAAAGTGTTAAAGCAATCGCAATCTGATTTTTCCAAAGAGGAATGGCTGTATTGATTGATGATTGAATCTTTTCAGCTAACGCTTGATTGGTATTTTGAATTAAACGAATTTGCGGAGCTTGTTGAATCGTCATTTGTCTAGCTAGACGTAAATCATGAGTCCGTTTTTCTAAACGATCTAAAAATTGATTTAAATCATTGACAATTTGAACATCCATTTGATCGTTAGAAGCTTCAGCTTTTTTTACAGCTTCCGGAATTAAAGTCGTTTGTAATTCTTCCATTTTTAATTCGCCAGCAGCAATATAAATATTTAATGCATCGAAATAATCTTTATTTTTTTGATAAAGTTGCTCAAGCATCATATTATCATTTAATAGTCCGCTTTTTTCTTTATCCAGTTTTATGGCGATTTTATCAATTTGCGCACCAATTTTTTGGTACTTAGACGTCATTTCATAAACAGAACGTTTTACTTTACCAAATATTTTCTTAAAGACATTGTTGTCTTCTGCACGTAGTTCATCAGGATTTGCTTCGTTTAAGCGATACATTAAATCATTTAAAGAATCCCCGATTTCACCGGTATCTTGATTTTGAACATGGTTTAGCATACTATGCGAAAATTCACCTAATTTTTGTTGCGCAGCAGCCCCGTAACTCATAATTGCTTGGGCATTTCCAACATCAATTTGTTCTGCTAAAGCCTGAGCTTGGACTTGACGCTCTTTGGGTAAACGATCAACTAATCTTGGTGCTACAGCTTCTTTACTGCTTTCTTGTAAAGGAGCTTGCGGTGTAGAACTCAACGGTGCTGTAGCGTCAGAAAAAGGATTCGCTAATAAATCTTCTAACTCGCTATTAACTTCCTTCACGCTGGATTCTGGTATATTTTTATCAAATTCAGTCATACGATTCTCTCCTTAGTGGTTCTTTTGTGTAGTAGAAACTCATTGTTCTTCTTGTTCTTCATTATCTCGTTCAATGGCCTGTTTGGCAAGCTCAATCTCTAAATCCATTTCTGCTAAGTCATCTGCTTTAAAAGCTGCGTAATCAACAGCAATCAGCTGACACATTTCATCAATAGTACTGGCACTTTTTTCTAATGTTTCGAAAGTTGTTTTATTTTTAATCTCATGGTTGTTGATTTCATTGTATTTTCCAGTTAAATCAACTAGAGAAGGCAAATGTACGTATAAAAATTTATCCACTTCATGTAAACGGCGCGGTTCATTAGTAATATCTTTAAATAGAGCCTGAGTTAAGTGAATCGTATTATTACGTGCTTCAATTGCTTTTAGTTTTGAGACTTGTTTAAGATTTTGTTCTAAAACTAGAATTTGATTTTTAGCAGTATTCATTGTTTCACGGAAAAACTGAGTTTCCTCTTTCGACATGCCTGCTTCTTTATAAAAGGTTTCTTTGTCTTCTGTTAAGCGATGAAGAGACTCATCAATTGTAGCTTTTTTGTCAGTAGATTTACTTTGTTTTTTAAGGCCTGTAACACTAAATAAAAGACCGCCTAGAATAAAAGTGGCTAAAACAGCCGGTCCAAAACTAACCTTGAAAAACAAGATAAAGACAAGGAACGCCAAAACACAAAAGACGCTAGTCAACGTATAACGGAGAATACCAAAGATATTCTTGAATAAATGGTTCATTTTAATCACTCCAATTGTTAAATTTTATACAGTAGTCAATTTTTTATGGGTCATTTGCTGTACCCTTATTCTAGCATAAAATAGCCCGAAACTCATATGAGACTAAAGAAGGATTTATTTCTACAACTATTGGGAGAAAGATGATGAACTTCTAATGCAAATTTGCTTGAAATATGGGATAATGAATAGAAAAAGTTGGATTGTTTAGTAAAACTACTAACTTAAGAAGAGGCGGGATAAAATGGATTTTGAAGAAAAAACAATCAAACGTGAACATATTTATCAAGGAGCGATTATTGATCTTTTTTTAGATGACGTTTTGTTACCCAATGGAAAAGAAGCAAAACGTGAGATTATTAAACATCCTGGCGCAGTCGCAATTGCAGCTTTTACCAACGATGATAAAATGATTTTTGTTAAACAATACCGCAAAGCACTAGAAAAAGTCATTATGGAGATTCCTGCCGGTAAAATTGATGGGACAGATACAGAACCTATGGATGCTGCAAAGCGTGAATTGGAAGAAGAAACAGGCTATCGAGCACAAAGTTTTTCTCATGAAACGTCTTTCTACACAGCGCCAGGGTTTGCTGACGAAATCATCCATCTTTATCGTGCAGAAGGATTAACCCAAGTCGAGAATCCATTGCCACAAGATGAGGATGAATTTTTAGAATTAGTGGAATTAAGTTTTGAAGAAGCTTGGGCAGCCTATGAAAATCAAGAAATGTGTGATGCTAAAACAACTTGTGCATTACTGTTGTGGAAATTACGACGTGTTGCTGAAAGTGGGGCCAATAACTAGTGTCAAAACCAGAAATGACGCGTACGGAACTTAAACGTGCGAAAGAACAAGAAGAAAAAGAACGTAAAAAACGAGATAAAGAACGTTTAAGAGTAGAAAAAGAGTATCAAAAACAGTTAGAAAAAGAAGGACATATCACGAAAAGTCGTATGATTGAAAATGAGAAAAGCCGTGAAACAGGTCGCTTTTTAACCAAAGCAATTGTGATTGTGACACTTTTATTAGCTGTTGTCTTAGCGATTGTCTTTTTAATTTAATCCTATTGGATTAGTTCATATGAAATAAACTAGCTGAATGGAGTCGAACGAACATGAAAATTGGAATTATTGGAGCAATGGAGGAAGAAATTCTATTGCTGAAAAGTAAAATGAGCAACAAAAAAGAATGGACTGAAGCAAAGGCCGATTTTATTGAGGGACAGATTGGCGAGGTAGAGGTTGTTTTAGTTCGTTGTGGGATTGGTAAAGTCAATGCGGCATTAACAACAACTTTACTATTAGCGAAACATGATATTGATTTAATTGTAAATACTGGATCAGCCGGTGGTATTGGAGCGGGATTGCATGTTGGAGATGTCGTGATTGCCTCAGAAATGGCTTATCATGACGTTGATGCTACTGTTTTTGGATATAGCATTGGACAAGTGCCACAAATGCCAGCTCGTTACATTGCTAATCGAGGTACAATTGAAAAAACAATAACAGCAGCTAAAAAAACGGGTTTAACACCAGTCAAAGGATTAATTGTAACTAGTGATTCATTTATTGCTAGTCAGGCTCAAACCGATGTAATTCTAAGTAATTTTCCAGATGCACTAGCTTCTGAAATGGAAGGAGCGGCAATTGCTCAAGTTTGTTATCAATTTGATGTACCTTTTGTGATTATTCGTGCGATGTCAGATGTTGCGGATGAAGAAGCGGGAGTAAGTTTTGATGAATTCATCATTGAAGCAGGGAAAAAATCAGCTGAAATGGTTTTAGAGCTAGTTGCGAGTTTAGCTTAATCTGAATAAATTATTTTAGATAGGGGGAGTTTTAAATGAAGGCATTACTTTCGATTGATTACACGAATGATTTTGTGGCAACGGATGGGGCACTAACAACAGGAGTTGCTGGTCAGAACATTGAATCTGATTTAGTTTCTTTAACAGAAAAATTTATTGAGGCTGGAGATCTTGTTGTTTTTGCAATTGATGCACATGATAGCAAAGATAATTATCATCCTGAAAATAAATTATTCCCACCACACAATTTAATTGGTACAACAGGCCGATTGTTATATGGAGAATTGGCTTCTTTATATGAAAGAAAACAACGAGAAAAGAATGTCTATTGGATTGACAAGCGTCATTATTCAGCTTTTAGCGGGACTGATTTAGATATTCGTCTTCGTGAACGTGGAATCACGGAACTTTATTTAAGTGGTGTCTGTACAGATATTTGTGTCCTCCACACGGCAGTTGATGCCTATAATTTAGGTTACAGTATTGTGATTTCGGAAAAGACAGTGGCTAGTTTTGATGAAGTTGGACATAAATGGGCACTAAACCATTTTAAAAATACATTAGGTGCAACAATCATATAATAGAAAAATAGATTTCTAGTGTAAACGAGTTATGAAGATTAAAAACTACCAGATAGATAATTAGTTGAAAAACTATCTATTGGTAGTTTTTTTATTTTTTATCAAATTTTAATTAATCTAGTTTCTACTTTCATATTTATTAATTTCATATGAAGTACATCCTGTTTTTTTATTTATTAAAAAACAACAAAATTTCTTGAAACATATTATTCTCTAGTTGTATTTACCGAATAATAACATCAGTATAAAAATGAAATAATTGATAGAATTATATGGTTATTTCGACCTGAAATGCAAGACTTTTTTTTTAGACGTTTTTGAATAAAAAAAGAACGATGTTTTTATTCTATTTGAAAACACACTTAAATAAAGGTTTTAAAAGTTTTTTGAAGTTATATATAAAGTTTAAATAAATTTTTTTAACATTATTTAGT
Organism: Carnobacterium maltaromaticum DSM 20342; assembly: GCF_000744945.1. Lineage (NCBI taxonomy): Bacteria > Bacillati > Bacillota > Bacilli > Lactobacillales > Carnobacteriaceae > Carnobacterium > Carnobacterium maltaromaticum. The sequence continues at coordinate 1,053,277 of NZ_JQMX01000001.1, read as the reverse complement.
TAATATAGTGTATAATTATAATTGATAGTTACTGATGTTGTGTAATTGACGTTATTAACTAATTATTTATAAAAGAAAGAAGGAATAGTAAAATGGTACAAATTAAATTAACTCCAGATGAGTTAGAAGCATCAGCAACAAAATACACAGCAGGGGCATCAGATGTACGCGAAGTTTTAGGTCGATTGACTGCAGAACAAGATAACATCAGCCAAAATTGGGATGGTACAGCTTTCGAGAAATTTGAGCAACAGTTTATTGAATTAAGTGGTAAAGTGAACGAATTTGCTGACTTATTAGATCAAATCAATACTCAGTTAAATCAAGTTGCTACAACTATCAGAGATACAGATGCTGAGATTGCAAGCAAATTAGGTTTCCAAGGGTAATACTCCCTTATAAAAGGCGAAGGAGTTTCAACTCTTTCGCCTGTTTTTTTCATCAAGGTGTGAAAAAAACTGTTCTGCTTAGTAGATGAAAGATTAAAGATAGATGTAACCGATAAGGATGCTGCTATGGAGCTGGGCACCTTGTTGTGGAAGCGAAATAGAAAAGCATTTAAATAGGAGATCAGAATATGAGGAAAAAATTAATAATTGGAACACTTTTTTTGTGTTAGTTATTGCCCTAGGTTTTTCACTAACGTATATGGGATTGTTTACAAATTCTAAAGCAGATAAAGAGTATGAAGAGCAAGTTGCTAAAATGCGGATTGCTTTAGTCAATGAGGATGTCGGAACTGAATTTGAAGGAATGACTTATTCATTAGGCGAAAATTATGTGAAAAAAATAGAAAAAGACGCGAATCAAAATTGGTATGTTGTCAGCCGTAGTATAGCTGAAAGTGGTTTAGCCAATGATACTTATAATTTGATGATTGTCGTTCCGAGCAATTTTTCTAGTAATACCTTTAGCTTAAATGAGACCGCACCGGAAAAAGCAGAGATTAGCTATAAGATTAATGCGAACGGTAACAAAGATGTTGAAAATGAAGCGGTCAAAATAGCTAAAAATACAATTGCGGAGCTAAATAAATCTTTAGTAGACGTTTACGTGTCATCAATTTTAGAAAATTTATACACAGCACAAAAAAATGTTGGAACAGTGATTGGCAACCAAATTGAAAAAATTGATATTTATGGAAATACAGTCTATACGCCATTAGAAGGCTATACGAGTCAGTTTTCAACGATTCAAAGTGCTGGAGATCAATCGATTAAAGGCATTGATCAGCACAAATCTGTTTTAACTAATTATTTAGAGTCAGTAGTCGCTTATGGCACAAATCAAAGTGACTTCGATAAAAATTTACAAGCCTTGATTACAGACCAAGAAAAAAATCAAATTGATTATTTACATTTTACTGAGTCGGTAGCAAAACACAACACTGAGCTTGGTAGTGAAGAAACACAAGCTTTATATGACCAATTGGTCTTGCAAAATTCACTTATAGGTGCCGAATTTGTTAAAAGTGAAGATACTTTAGTGAGCCAAATTAATGGTGCTGAAAGCTATATCTCTGATGTGAAATCCAATATCTTAGCACAAAAAGCTGAGGTGGAACGTCAATTTGCAGAAGATAAATTAGTCTTAACAAGAAAAATTGAAAGACAACTAAAAGACCAATTTGGCATTGGTAATGACAAGATAAGTATTCAGCAATTATTAGACCTTGATTCAAATGGTCAAAAATTAAGAGATGATTTACGTACAATAAAAAAACAAGAACGAGATCGTATCAATTTAGTATCCAATAAAATTTCTTCGTTAATCTATTTAAATGAAGCATCGATTGTGAATAGTTCTTTATTGGATGAAAATACTAGAGGCCCTATGGAAGAGAATCTGAAAAAGATTAAAGGCTATATAGGGTATAGATTAAATTCTAATTTTACACGAGTGATTGGTTCAGATGAGGAACGATTAGAAAATGATCCGGAAATTTATCCTTATGCTGAAGGGAATACAGTTAAGCAAGGGAATTACCAAGACCTTTCCAATCAGAAAGTAGAAATTAATGCAATTGAAAAGAATGCTAGGTATGAACAAATAATTTTTGAAACAAGTGGGACTATTTCAGATTATAGTATTCTATCTAGTTTAACTGGAAGTTTAACCATTCCTGTTGAAATTAAGGTAACAAGTGCAACCATTCAAACATCTAGTGGAGATGTTCCAATTCCAGAAGATAAGTTAGAAAGTCTATTTAATCCAGAACAACCTTTAAAAATTGAAGAGGTTCTTGATTTAAACAGGATAGGAAATATTTTTGCACTTCAAATTGGGTATCAGCTGAAAGATAAAGATCCGATTGCTGGACTTGATCTACCATTTGATTTAGTAAAATTAGCCAATCAAGAAATTTCGTTAACGTTAACGCCATACATTGAAGTTTGGGGTGGTCCAATTATTATTGATCCACCAAATTCACAACAACCAAATACCTCAATTCCAGGCACACCCATCATAAATACAATTAAAATTGGTTTTCCAGATAAGAGCTTAACAGAGGATTTTGATAAAACGACCTATATTAACTTGCTAAATCAATATAATACCAGCACTTATCAAAACGGCCTTTTAACCGGTGAATATGCTCAGGAATACGTGGCTATTTTAACCGAATTAAACGATTTATTTGGACCCTTAAATGACGAAAACAAGTTAGATAACCTAGATAAACCTCGTCAAGCTTCACGTTTATATAATGAGTTAATCAATGATACAAATAGCTTTAATATTTTTGATATTTTAGTTCGCTTAATGATTGTTGAGCCGATTGAAATTTATGAAAGCTATTTAACAGACTTCACAGAATATGAAGCTTCTGCTGATGATATGGAATTAAAAGTGGCTACATTAGATGAAAAAATTGTGACGACAACTGAAACAGCTGGCAAGCTCAATGAAGAAGTTGAAAATCAATTGAAAAATCTAAGCGCTTGGCAAAAAACAATGAATGAATTGGAACGCGAAGAGGGAACGACAGATAGTCTAACCAAAGGCGAACACTCAACTACGAAGCAAATTCAATCTGAACTACAAAGTTTAATGACAATCAGTGAGGGATTGAAGAAAAATTCAGAGTCTAATATTGAAGATTTGAAATCAGTTAATGCTGTTTTTGATGCGTTTAATGAGGACGCTTTGGCAATTCAAAATAGTGGCTTGAAAGTGACTAAAAATACCAAAGACCTGATGAATGCTTTCCAAACGCAAGTTGATGATACGGACAATTTCTCTAAGACATTTAACCAAGTCTTAAAGAACGGTCAACAAAATGGCGTGATTAATAATCAGTTTGTCGACTTTTTAGCCGCTCCAGTCAAGGAGAAGGACAATGGGCGTATTTCAAGTGGTGATGCATATTATCCGTACTTGATTATTGTAGCGTTGTTTATCACCGCCGTTTTTACTGCCTATGTTCTAGATTTAAAAGTCTGGCAAGCAAAACAAGTCAATAATTTTGAGACAGAGGACAATCTCTTTATTCGAAATTTACCAATTGTATTATTTGGTTTAATAGCCGCAATAATTGAAGGTATTGTGATTGCACTGATTAGTTTCAATATGCAGCAAATGAGTCCTGATGTGCAATTAAATTGGATTTTAGTTGTAGTTCTTGTACAAATTGTCTTTGTGCTATTGGCGAGTTATTTATTGCGTCAATTTAAGATGCTGGGCATGTTTGCGAACTTATTCTTGTTCGCAGCTTATCTACTGTTAACCGAAGCAGTCGGGAAAGCCTTAGATACTGAAGCTGCGCTTTATCAAATTCGGAACTACTCTCCACTAAACTCAGCAGAATCATTGCTAGGCAATATTGCCAACCAAGTACCGAATACTTTTTCAAATTTATTTGGCTTTATTATTTTGATACCAATTGTACTGATTTTAAACTTAGTTGTTTGGTTTCCCAAAAAAGCCGAAGTGACAGAGGAAACACCACCAGATGAAAATTAGTTTAGGAAAAGAGGAAAAATGATGCTAAAAAAATCAATCAGATTTTTTATTCTAGGAAGTTTTTTCCTAGTACCAAGCTGTTTCGTTTTTGCTGAAACAAAACTTGAACCAAATGGCTTAGAAATTAAAGCCGATCGTTTGGAACAAGAAAATACGAGTAATAATACAGAATCAACTGCAACAGATGCATTCTTTAATGAAGCGACAATGGAGCGTTACAACGAGATTAAAACACGTAAAGAAGAGAAAATAAAGCAAGAAAAAGAGGAATTCTTTCTAACGCCCTCTAAAAAAGTTGAGCTGTATTCAGCAACTGATTTTTTTACTGAGCCAGAAGAAGAAAGTTTGATGCAGCATGAATCAACTGCAGTCGCAAAAAATGAAACAAGTACAACAAATGAAACGAAATCGGCATTACTGCTTTCAGGTAGTGGTTTAGGCATCTTATTAACAGGTGCGGCTGTTTCGGTTTCAAATTACCGTAAAGGGGTCTAGTGAGAAATGGATCAAAAATACCATATTAATATTACTGTTAGTTACCAAGATTTACCTGGGAAAGACCTCGATTTAAGAGTGTCTACTCATCAAACAGTCAAAAGCTTTATTATGGATTTGGATCAGACACTCCATATTCAACGAGCACAAGCCGATATTTATCAGCTGAAAGTGGTCAATAAAGGACTATTATTAGCTGACAATCAAAAACTTTACCGTTATCCAGTTACGACTGGCGATCATATTATTATCTATTAAAAGAGACGAGGGAATCCAGTGAGTGAGATTAGCATAATTAAATTTGATGATAAAACCTATACAATTACGAAAGAAAAGACCGATTGGACACTGCATTTAAAAAAATCAGACGCACAGTTGCGCAATGAAGAAGAAATTACTTTACTATTAGAAGCGAAAAAAGAGTTTTTACCTTTAAGTGTGCAAGTTGAAGAAGATGCTTTTATTTTCCATTTTGAACCATTAGCCTTAGGGTTAGATTACAGTGAAGTGATGCTGAAGAGCCAAGCTGAAAAAATTCGCGCAGCTTTAAATTTAGCTGTTTTTGAGAAATATGTTGGGAGCTATTATACCTTCTTCTTAGATCCAGAAAACCTACAGTTTGATGTGAATTTAGTGCCTTATATTGCCTATCGTGGCTTGAAAAGTGGTTTGCCACCAGCTGAATTAACGGCAGAAAATTTTCTACGTCAGTATAAATCAATTGTGATTGCTTTGTTTTCTAAAAAGCAAACCTTTAGTAGTTTATATGGTGGAAATTTAGAACGCGCAAAGGAATCTAATTTTATTAAAACAATTGCGAATGCAAAGTCTGTCAAAGAAATTACGGACTATCTAGAAAAAGAATATCAAGGAACGATTGCAGCAGACGAGAAAAATTTACGCGTGGTTTCAAAGCGTAAATTTATGACATACAAACAACTAACTATTTGGTTTAGTGTGGCGATTATTATTTTGCTGATTCCATTAGTTTATTTAGTTGGGTTTAATAATCCTCATCAAGCAAAACTTTTAAAGGCAGATACGGCTTTCTTGAAAAATGATTATGAACAAGTGATTCAAACGCTACAACCGATTGCGACAGATAAAATTGATGCGACTCAAAAATATGAATTAGCTTATGCTTATGTGCAAGGAAAAGATTTATCAGACAAGCAAAAAGCCATCATTATGAAGAGTATCAGTTTGAAATCAGCGCCAACATATTTAGATTATTGGATTGAAAATGGTCGTGGAAATCTAGATAAAGCGTTAGAGCACGGGAAAAGATTAGAAGATAATACCTTGATTTTATATGGCTTACAACAAAAAATTGAGCAAATTAAAAACAATCCAGATTTAAGTGGAGCAGAACGTGAGAAACAACTAGGGGATGCGGAAGCGGACTATCAAAAATATCAAGAAGCGGTTCAAAAAGCCGATGAAGAGTTACAAAAAGAAGATGCTGAAAAAGCCAATGAATTTTTAGACTCATCTGCAACCGATGAAGTGGCAGCAGAACCTACAAAAACAGGTGATAAGTAAGGAGGAATCAGCAAATGAACAAAGTGAAATTAATCATTAGCAATCGCCAATTCTTACATCAGCTTTTGTTAGATTCAAAAGAACAATACAAAATTGGGAGTAATCCTCACGATGATCTTTATTTCAAAGATGCTGGTGATTTTGAATTAGAGTTAGCATTTGACGCAGAAAAAGCCAAATGGATTTTAATACAAGGCACAGAAGAAGTGATTTTAGAGGTAAACCAGCCGCAAAAAATTAAAGTGGGCGAAGAAGAGTTAAGCTATAATCTGATTGAAGCTAGACTACCAGTGGCGTATCAATTAGCTATTGAGAAAAATTGGCATATTGGATCAGATCAAGATGCAGTAGTGCAATTACCAAAAGCTTTTTCAGATAAAATCAGCTTGACTAAAACAGCAGAAGGCTGGGAACTACAACCTTTAGGCTGTGCTTTATTTGTAAACTATCGCTTTACAGCAGAGAAAGTCTTAGTAAAAGCTGGCGATGTGCTGTATTTAGCCGGCAGCTTTGTCACTATTTTCCAAGATGAGTTACATGTTGAAGGCGATGGGGCTTTAGAAGTTCATTTACCTAAATTAGCCACATCAAGCTATGGATTTTATGATGAATATCCAGACTATCATCGTTCACCGCGAATTATTTATCGTGATCCAGAAGAAAAAGTTTCGATTGGGACGCCTGATAGTGAACCAACTAAACCAAATGAACAGTTATTAAAATTAATTGTACCGCCATTGATGATGTTAGGTGCGACAATTGCGATGAGTTTCTTAATGCCACGTGGTCCGTATGTCTTAATTACGGCAGGAACGACAATTGTTACAACTATTTTCTCCATTTCTTCTTACATTAAAAGTCGTAAGCAATACAAGATTGACTCTGCGGAGCGGGTTCACATTTACAATCAGTATTTAGTGACGAAAAGTGAAGAGTTGTATCGTTTAAATCAAGAACAACGTGTCGGTAAATTGTATCATTATCCAGATATTGTGACGTTAACTCAACAAGTAGCGCAATACAATCATCGGATTTATGAAAAAACACCGTTGCATTTTGATTTCTTAACCTATCGTTTAGGCTTAGGTCGGGTGCCGTCAAGTAGTGATATTAGCTACAAAGGCAGTGATGGACAAAAGAAATTAAATGACTTAGAACAAGAAGGACGGAACTTATGGACGGAGAGCCGCCATGTTGAAGGCGTTCCTGTGACAACGGAGTTAACCTTAGGACCGATTGGCTATATTGGACCGCGTCCATTAGTTTTAGAACAATTGCAATTACTCGTCAATCAATTGGCCTTTTTCCATAGTTACCATGATTTACAGTTTATTACGATTTTCCCAGAAGAGGAATTAGAGCAGTGGAACTGGTTGCGTTGGTTGCCTCATGCGACATTGCAAGATATGAATGTTCGTGGGTTTGTTTATCATCAACGAAGTCGCGATCAAGTCTTAAATAGCTTGACGCAAATTCTGAAAAACCGCCAAAATGCTAAGTCAGAAGGCGGACGTGATGCGGATAGTACGATTTTTACGCCTCATTACGTAGTTTTAATTACGGATGTGAAGTTAATCCTGGATCATACAATTATGGAATTCTTTAATGAAGATCCAACAGAATTAGGCTGTAGTATTATTTTTGTGCAAGATGTTATGAGTAGTTTGTCAGAGAACGTTAAGACGGTTATTGATATTCGTGACCGAAATACTGGTGTGATGGTGCTTGAAAATGGCGATTTAAAAAATACAAGCTTCGCCTTAGATCATTTCCCAGTAGACTTTGACAAAGAACGTTTGCCTAGAACCTTGGCGCCGTTAAATCATTTACAAAACTTGAAAAACAGTATTCCTGAAAGTGTGACGTTTTTAGAAATGTACGAAGTCGAGCGCTTTGAAGAATTAAATGTCCAAGATCGTTGGGCTGCGCATTCGCCACATAAGAGTTTAGCTGTACCACTTGGCTTACGAGGCAAAGAAGATGTTGTGATGCTGAACCTTCATGAAAAAGCACATGGACCTCATGGTTTAGTAGCGGGAACAACGGGTTCAGGTAAATCAGAAATTGTCCAAAGTTATATTTTAAGTTTAGCAGTGAATTTCCATCCTTATGATGTAGCGTTCTTACTAATCGATTATAAAGGTGGGGGAATGGCGAACTTATTCCGTAACTTGCCGCATTTATTGGGAAGTATTACCAACTTAGATGGCGCACAAAGTATGCGCGCACTGATTTCGATTAATGCCGAGTTAAAGCGCCGTCAACGTTTGTTTTCTGAGAATAATGTCAACCATATTAATCAATACCAAAAGCTTTATAAGGATGGCGATGTTAGTGATCCAATGCCGCATTTATTCTTAATTAGTGATGAGTTTGCGGAGTTAAAAGCGGAACAACCTGAGTTTATGTCCGAGTTGGTTTCTACAGCACGGATTGGGCGTTCGTTAGGGATTCATTTAATTCTAGCTACCCAAAAACCATCGGGTGTCGTGAATGATCAAATTTGGAGTAACTCGAAATTTAAATTGGCCTTAAAAGTAGCGGATCGTGCCGATTCAATGGAAATGTTGAAAACGCCAGATGCAGCAGAAATTACCCAAGCAGGTCGAGCTTATTTACAAGTTGGGAATAATGAAATTTATGAATTGTTCCAAAGTGCGTGGAGTGGTGCGGATTATCAACCAGATAAAGACGAATCCACAGCCGAAGATTTAACCGTTTATGCGATTAATGATTTAGGTCAGTATGATATTTTAAGTGAAGATTTAAGTGGCTTGGAAAATGCGGATGAAGTGAAGACTGTGCCGACAGAATTAGATGCGATTATTGATGGGATTCAAGCGATTACGGAAAAAGCGGGGATTGAAGCCTTGCCAAGACCGTGGTTGCCACCGTTGGCTGCCCGGAATTACTTGCCATTATTAGACCCAGTCAGTTATCAAGAAGCTTGGGCAACGGAAAATAAAGGTGAATTGGTGCCTGTGATTGGGATTGCCGATATTCCAACGATGCAAGCACAAGAAACCTTAAGTTTGAATTTATCCAAAGAAGGCCATATGGCTGTTTATTCAAGTCCTGCCTTTGGTAAATCGACCTTCTTACAAACGATTATGATGGGCTTAGCTCGAAAACACAATCCAGAAAGACTTCATGCGTATTTGTTAGACTTTGGGACGAACGGTTTGTTACCATTACGGAGCTTGCCACATATTGCGGATACCATGAATAGTGATGAAGATGAGAAGATTGGCAAATTCATTCGTCGGATGGCGACAGAGATTAAACGTCGTAAGAAGATGTTGAGTCAATATGCCGTAGCTAATTTAGCCATGTACGAGAAGGCCAGTGGCAATGAAGAGCCAAGTATTCTGATTTTAGTGGATGGCTATGAAGGCTTTAAGGGCATGAAATATGAAGATCCATTGGAAAAAATATTAACACAAATTTCTCGTGAAGGTGCGGGGATTGGGTTACATTTGATTATTTCAGCAGGTCGAACAGCCAGCATGCGCGCGAATCTGCAAAGTAACATTAAGTTGCAGTTAGCCTTGAAGATGATTGATGATGCGGAACCGAGAAATATTGTGGGACGTACAAGTTTAGCGATTGATGATTTACCAGGCCGTGGCTTGATTAAGTTAGAAGATCCAGCCTTGTTCCAAGCGGCATTGCCGACTGAAGGAGAAGAGACACTGGATATCATTGACGCGATTCAATCAGAAGCGAAAGAAATGGATGCTTATTGGACTGGGGAACGGCCAGAGGAGATTCCGATGATTCCAGAAGTGCTTGATTTTGAAGAATTTGTGGCGAAAAAAGCCACGAGAAACATGCTACAAACGAGTGGAATTCCAATTGGCTTAGACTTTGAAAATGTATTGCCTATTGGACTTGACTATAAAAAAGAAAAAAGTACTTTGATTTTAGGTGACACAGTTGAAACGGTTAGTACGATGACAAATGTATTAATGAAAGCCGTAGATAGTGCAGCCGAAATAGACTTCGCACTATTAGATAACAATGAACGTGCCTTTAAAAAAGAATACAGCACTAAGGAATATTATGGAAGTTTAGCTAATGAAGAGAGCTACCGAGAATTTTTTGCTAAGCTGCAAGTGTTTTATGAAGATAGAGAAGATGAATATGAAGACTTGCTAGATGAAAATGAAGATTTAACCCTAGCCGAGTATGCTGGACGAGTAAAACCATTTATTATTTTTGTTCCAGATATGCCTAGTTTGTTAGAAATGTTACCAAAAGAAAAAGATTTTGAAAAATCAGTTGCAACATTGATTCAAAATAGTTGGAAAATGGGAATGCATTTTGTATTGGGTGGAATTAGCAATAAAACTGGTAAGGCTTATGATGCAATATCTGATGTATTTAAACAACAAAAATCAGGAATTGTTTTAACGAAGCTAAATGAGCAACATATCTTAGAAGCAAGTAATAAGAACTATAATGAACCAAGCTTATTGCCATATGAAGCTTATTATACGCGGAATAATTTTGGTCAAAAATTAAAATTGCCAAAAGTTTAACTTAATTTAATTAGTGAGGTGAAAACGATGTTTGATTTTTTTAAAACACCAACAGAACAAAAAAGAGATAAGTACTACTCTCTCTATCAAAATTTAAAAGATTGTGAAACGTATCATCAGAAAAAAGTAAGTGAAGCCCAATCTACATTTGACAGTTATAAAAATTCTGTTCCTAACTTTTCAAATTCGAAAATACCATCAAAAGATTTTGATCAAAAAAGAGAGTCCTTAACTACTGACATTGCAACGTATTTAGCAGAGGAAGAAAAGAAAAAAGCAGGATTGAAATCAGCTAAGCAACAAGCGAAAGCACAATATGAGATGTATAAAGCTTTAGCCATATCTGAAGCACAAGAAAAGCAACGAAAAAAAGAAGAGAAAGCAAAAAAGGATAAGGAAGCTTTAGAGGAAGCACGTCGCGCTTAGAAAAAATTTGTGAAAAGAAAAGAGGGAGAACTCGTGGCTAAAATAGAAATTTTAGGAGAATCTTTGGAACAAGCAAGTAAAGGTGCTGATGATTTGAAAAATTCAGTAAAAACAAGCTTAGATTTAACAAAAAAATTAAAAAACTATGTTGGTGGTGCAAAATGGAGTGGTGAAACACGCGATGCATTTGAGGCCTATTTGGATATTATTGTACAGTATCATGAAGATTTATATGCTGCAACAAAATTACAGACAACGGCTTTCAATCATTTAAAAGAAAATATTGCTGCTTTTGACAGTCAACCTGAAGCTGCGAAAGTGAGGAGTCTGTGATGCAAACTGAAGAAAAAATAATAAATGAAAATAGTTTTAGTGTTTCAGAATTGTTTCTTTTAGCAGAAGCTTGTGGCACAAGTTCCGTTTTTGGCTTGCCTGATAAAAAAGTACAATTATTGTTAAATTCAACAATGATGCAAGATGCAGGGGAGACATTACAAGAAAAAGGAATACTGAGTGAAGATGAAACGTTAACAGAAGGTGGATACTATGTTTTATCAGCTTTAAACAGCTATATTAACAGTAGCCAATATACTCGGATTAATAATTGTATGGTTGGTTTTTTACCAGATGATCAAGAAAACTTAGTTTTATTAGTAGAAGTGGAAGCCAATAAGAAGTATCAGCTAAAAATTATAGATAAGTTGGTCTTATTAAAAAATTTATTTGACGAATCTCCCTTGTTACAGAGGGAGCCATTAGAAGATGAAACTGAGTTTATTTTGAAAAAAATGCGAAACTCTCAGAGAAGAATTGCTGAAAAGTTAGAGTTGAAAACGAATTTACTAAATATTGAAATCTTTAAAGGTGAGTTGTATAAAGAAGAAGTCGATTCTGCAGAATATCATGAACAATGGTTGATGTATCAAGACCAAGGTGAATTATATGCCGTTGATTTTAATGAACCTAAATACTATCGAGCAAGCCAATATTGGTTGATGAAGTTTGTTTTTGATAGTTTAGCTATTCCATATGGAGCAGCAGCTAGCGAACAACAAGTAGCTGAATAGAGATGAATTTATTCTAGTAAGTGATGTCTAGTTCTTATGAATCAGCTCTACTCGGTTCGACAAAATTTTAGTACAAGGAGAGAATAAAATGGGAAAAGAAAAATTCTTTGTCAATCCAACTGAAATGGAAAAAATAGCTAGCTATTTAGATCAGATCAATAAAGAATTTGAAGGCAACGCGAAAGCGGCAGCCAAAAAAATTATATCTAGCTCTTTTTATAAAGAAGGTAAAGCTAAAGAAGTCTTTTCAAGCTATCAAGATATTACGAATAAGTCGTTTGAAGTCACTCAACATTATAATCGAGCGTTCCAACTGGTTGTGATGGCGATGGAAGAAGCAATGGCTTTAGATCAAGCATTAGCAGCTAAAATAACAGGTGAACAAGAATTAACATAGGAATGAGGTGAACTAGGTGGATGTAAAAACAAGTAGTGGTGGTTGGGAAACCATGCGTTCAAGTGTTGGAAATGTAGTTGGAAAAGGCGCTTGGGGCAAAGGTGTGATTGATGATCTTAAAGACATTACTAAAAATTTAGAAAAAGCTGAAGAAAAAATCAGTGCTAAAGATGAGGATGGAGTCGTTAGTTTCCATCATTTAGATCGGACAACAACTTATCAAGAAATTTATGAAAAAATGGAAGTATTGTACGGTTTTACAAATAAAGCCCATGATTTAGTCGATGAAACCATTGATGAAAAATTCTATCAAGAAATCGATAAATACGCAGTAGCTATGCGTGATTTGACTATCAATAAGTATTCAACAAAAAATATTACGGGTGCAACAAAGCAGGAGCTGGTTTTTACTAGTTCAAGTATGCAAGAAATGCAAACTGTCTCAAAAGATAAAATTACAGTAGATGATTTATTTTCCGACTCTAGTCCATTAGGGAAAAAGATGAAGGCAGATTTTGATCAGTATAGACTGAGCCAGGGTGATAAAGAGATAAAGTATGAAGATTTTAAACAATCGATGTTAAATACAGGTGCATTTGAATACACCTCTATAAAAGATAAGCAAATGAAAAAAGAAATGTGGGTGAATTTAGGGATAGCTGCAGTGATTGTCATTGCTTCTATCGCTTTTCCACCAGCAGGAATGGCATTAGGTCTTGTAGTGAGTAGTTTAGAGGTAGGAAGTGCAATTACAGGAAAAGACTGGGTTAGTGGAAGAGAATTAGGAACAGGTGAACGAGTGTTCCGAGGAGTCTTAGGCGGAGTTGGGTTAGGTACAGAACTCTATGCGCTGAATTCATTTAGTAAAAATGTTCGATTAGCCAGCCAAATTAAATATGGAGGAGAAGGTGCGACCTCCGTTCAGCATTTAGGAGATATGGTAGCCAATTCTGGGAAAAGCTCTTATGGTCGAGTGACAGAATTTGGAAATTCTGTTAAACTTAACAGTACAGATATTAGAGGAGTCCAGCCAGTTAGCAGTAAATATGGTACAAAAATAGACTCTAAGGTTATAGAAGTTGAAAAAGCAAATCTACCAGATTGGATACAAGCAACTTTTACAGACGGTCAGTACAGGACTGTTGAAACTTTGGAAGATGTAAAAGTTTATAGAACATATGGAGGGAAAGCAAAACAAACTGGTGGATACGCAACAACTTCCCCAGCAAAAACAAGAATAGATGCCAAAATCGATACGGCTTTATTACCAGAATGGGGTAACAGCAGAAAATATGAAATTGAAATTACAATACCGAAAGGCCAGCAGCTTAATATAGGGAAAGTTGTGGACAGATGTCAATAAAGTAGACACAAAAATAGATACAATTTAGATAGACCCAAAATAGATTTTTTCTTTTTCATTCGGGGTCATCATATTGTTTGCTGAATGGGGGCGTTTTGAATTGTAAAAACCCTCTATATATTCAAATGAAGATTGTTCAACTTCTTGGATTGTTCTAAATGTTCTGCGGTTCAGTTCTTCTTTTTTCATATATTTAAAAAAAGACTCGTTTACGGCATTATCCCATGGGTAAGCTGCTTTGGAATAAGATGGAACGAGGTTATGTGTGTCTAAAAATTGACGAACACTAGTCGCACAGTATTGGCTTCCACGATCTGTATGGAATAGAACAGGCTCTTTGGGATTTCTTTGATTCACAGCTGTTTCAAGTGTCTCAAGGACTAAAGAAGCTTCCATAGTTGGACGAACGCGCCATCCTATAATTTTCCTGGAAAATAAATCTAAAATGACACAGAGATAAACAAACCCTTTATTAACAGGAATGTAAGAAATATCGCTCGTCCAAACTCGATTCGGTTCAGTCGGATTGAATTGTTGGTTTAAGTGATTTGAGTAAGCTAAAGAAACCTTTGGTTTCGCATATAAAAATTTCGGCTTAGCTGTAGACATTTTTGGCAAATCCATTGATTTCATTAATCGGTACACTCGCCCAACACTAATGAAAATTCCAAAATCACGCTCAAGAACAACTTTTATTTTCGCAGCACCTAATCGTTTTTTAGAATCCATATAGATAGAAAAAATGGTTTGTCGAAGCTGTTGATTTTCAACAGTTCTAGGAGCAGGAGTTGGGTCAAAGTGTTTATAATAGGTACTTCTATTTACGTTTAAGACTCTACAAAGGCGCACAATAGAATGATCAAAACGTAATAAATGAACCGCATCTAATCGTTGTTTGAGTGTGGCGTGAAGATGGCAATCGCTTTTTTTAAGATGAGGTTTTCCTCTTCTAATAAAGCATTTTTCTTCTGTAAGTCTTTAATCTGTTTAGCAGTAAGGATAGAACCATCTTCAATTTGAACTTCAGAATATTGTTTTACCCAGCGGGATAACGCTGTAAAGGAAACGCCATAGTCTTTACACAACGAAGTTTGTGTTTTACCTCCATGGTAAAGATTAACAAGGCTTTTCTTAAATTCTTCATCATATTTTTTGTAATTGGACATTTGAATCATTCCTTTCGTTTTAGTGTCTACTTATAAACAGTATACCATTAAAAATACTGTCTACTTTATTAGTATATATCCATTGCGCCACAAACAATTGAAAGTACAGGAACTATACTTTCTGGTGGTGTAGATCAAATTTTATTACCACAGGGATGGTCTTCTGAATGGATAACTAATACAAAAATTGTTCCAAGTAAATAGGGGGGGTGCTATATGGATGAAATAGTAAATCAATGTCATGAAATATTAAATTTAATAGAAGAAAGTAAATTTAAAGAGGAGAATAATTATAGTATTGTTCGAATTAAAAATGCAATTAAACAGATATTAAATGCGATTAATGATAATAATATAAAAAAAATAAAAATTAATATTCAAAGTTTGTCAAGAAATTTTGTGGATGATACAGGGGATTATTCTAATGTTATTTTAAAGGAGTTAGAAACGTTATCAAAGTATATTGAGAATACAGTTTAGTAGGGAGATAGTAGTATGCATAAACAAAACTTGATAGAAAATAACAAATTATTGGAGATAGTAAAGAGTTTAAAAGAAAAACATTCAAACCAAGTAGAAACAGATTTTCACAAGTACATGCAGAAAAGCAATTTTTTACTGCCTGCTATTATAAAAGAAAATAATAAAATATCAATCGTAAAAATAATAGATGAGAAAGGAATAGAATACTTACCAGCATTTACGGATTGGAAAAATTTTCAATTGAACGTTGATAATACAAAAGAAGTACAATCAGTTATTTTTAGCTTTAAAGAATTTTTTAATATACTTGAGTCTGATTTAAGTTTATTCGGAATAGTTATTAATCCATATAGTGATAATTTAGTGTTATCCAGAGAAAATCTGAATTTTTCAGAAGAACCTCAAGATGATATTCGGAAAGGCGATCAAGTTTCTTTAGGTGTACCTAAAGATTATCCGTATTTATTCGTTGAGAAGTGTATAGATTTCTTTAAAAAAGATAATTCTGTAAGAAGTGCTTTTTTACTTCAAATGGTGAAAAAAAATCAAATAAGTTTACTGCTAGTTATTGAAACAGAGAATATCGAAGCAGTATTTTCTCAACTTAGTAAACATATAGTGAAATTTTTAGATGATGAGAAAATTCTTGATATAATACCCTTAGATACTCCATTAGGTCGAAATATTACAGAGCAATACGCCCCGTTTTTTGAATGTGAAAAATAGAGTCTTAAGTTTATAAAAAAGATAATTTAAAAATAAAAAATATATTACTGTTAATAATCGGTTGTAATCGAATAATAAGAACTACGTTAGTAAGATAGGATATCACTAATCTAGTTTCCAATAAATAACTTGTATTTATTGGAAAGAACTTCTTCTAGTAGTGAAAAATTATGGCAAATAGAAAAAAGACCCATTGGAGATGATGATGTTTATACTTTTATTAACATAGAAGAAGAGGTTCTATATGCTACAGATTTTAATGGAAGAAAGTATAAGGTTTGTAAAAAAATGGAATCCCTGAAAAAATGGAAATTGTAAAATAATTATATCTAATGTACAACAATCGTGAGACAAAAAAGTTGCCATTAGCTAACAAAAGATAGCTGTATTTATTGGATGAAGTCTTAACATTGAAAAAGAAGCGATTCAGTTTTGTCGTTTCTTTTTCTATTTTTAGTGTTTAAGCTACAGCCTATAGAAAGCTAGCGGAATATGCTCAAAATGCAAAAATAATAAATTGAAAGAGGTGAATAAGATACCATGCAACAGGGACCTGTGTATGCAGAAAATATTATTGTAGGAGTAAAATATAAATGCTCATTTAATTGGTATATTACCGATACAGAATTATGGTATTTAGATTATAATCAAGCTGGATACTCAACGGAGCAATATCCAGAAGAAAGGAGGAATATAAGCGTTTTAAATAAAAATATGGCAAGTGCTTTTTTTTAGAAATATAGAAAACTATAGAAGCTCGACAAACTCTATAAAACTAAACTTTTTTAAAGAGCTTAGTAAAAATAAGGCAGAAGCTAGATATAATTATAACCCTAGCCTGTTAATAGATTTTGATAATCAGATTTTTTATTCTAATTATCCTGAGTCTATATTTTTTGAAGAATATATTCCTGATAATTGGACTGGATATAGGTATTGGGAAGAAAAAGGTACAAATTATTTAATTAGAAAGGATTAAATCATGCAAAAAGATAAATTGACTATGATAAAAGAGACATTTAAAAATGAAAAGACTGGGGAACTGACACCGGGGGTTACAATAATTCTTGATGGTAATGTGGCCCAAGTATTGGATATAATTATGAAAAAGAAAGGTTATACTGATTATCCCGAAGCGCTAAGAGATGTTATCTTCGAGGGAATTCAAAGCTTTATAAAACAAAATGATTAAATAGAAAGGCACTCTATCACGAGACTGGTAATCAAGTCATTGTATAGTAATGAAATATTTGAAGAAGAAGCGATTTTGCTTTATCATTTCTTTTTTAATTTTATGATAGCTAGCCTTATTAGATATTAATAAAACTGGATGGAATAAGAATTTCCACAGGAAATGAATCTAGAACTTGGCAATACATATGGAGCAGTGATGGCCATTAGAAGGGGAATGCCAGAAAATAATATTGTTTTTAAAGAGGTGAAAAACAGTAGTATACCTTATGGATTCAAATATAAAATAGAAAAATAATTAACAAGGGAAGACTATATGTGGTGAAGCTAAAAGTTAAGCTATGTGTTTGCAATTAAAAAGTTAGGAGATGTTTGGAATGTCATTAGATAAACAAGAATTTATTAACAATAAGTTTATGGAATACACTAAAGAAATATTTAGCAATGTATTTTATGATGAAATACATTTGAATGAAGAAAAATATTCTAATGATGTTGCAGGGATGGGAGCTTTCAAGTTATTTTATTATCTTCCTAGTAAAGACTATCAGATAGTTTTTGAATATGAACGCCTTTTGTTTACAATAAAAATAAAAAATAATGAGAATTTTTCTAATTTTTTATGAACCATAAAGATATTAAGAATAGTCTAGAGATAAGTAATATAAAAACGGCAGTCTTGGTTTTAAAGGAAGATATTTTGAATGATAATTTTGATTTTTTTAAAATAACAAAAAACGGAAAATTAAAAACAGTGAAGAAAAATAATGAATCATAAAATAGCATACAATGATTTACGAAATCAAGCCTTAAATGTTGCGCCAGAAGAACTAAACTTAAATTTAGAAAGCGAAAACCAAGTATATGCTTCATTAATTGATTTCAAAATTAAGGATAAATCTATGAGTTTATTTTGTTCATTTGATGGAACAGTAAGCCTTTATTTTGAAGATAGAGAACCTATAGTTGGCTTAGGAATGATTGAAGGTATAAAAACGGCAGCTACTTCTCTATTAATTAGTTCAGGACAAACCCTAGGAAAGTTAGAATTATTTGACGAAAGTAAAATTGATAACTCTTTTGAGAAAGAAAGAGTAGTTTTGATGGCTAGCCAAAGATATGTAGCATTTGTAAATAATCAAAATAATAGTCGTGAAATTCAATTTTTAGATTTTTTAATACAAAACGTTATTTCTGAAATTAGGAAATCAGATGTGATATAGTAACTTTAATAGAACGACTGTCACCTAGATTTAAATAATTGAAGCATTTAAATTTGGGTGATAGTTGTTCATTTAATTATACATAATTTATAAGCTTAAGTATTTCATTTTTCTGTTTAAATTATTTAGAAAATTTGAAAAACAGAAGGTAATTTAGGTGGAGTGCCAGTAAACTTTATTAAGAAAAATGTAACCAGTCTTATAGTGTTGAATAAAACTTTAAACGAGTTGAAAATGTAAAAGTCTTTGAGTTTATGACTTTAGGAAAGAGATTGAGTTTTATTTATCTAAATCTATCAATCGGATTAGAATTGAAAGAGACCTTTTTAAATATAATAATGGATTTAAATAAGTAGGAAGGGTGAAAATTAATTATGCAATTTGAAGTATTAAAAGATTTTAGAGAAGAGAAAGTTATATCCAAAGAAACAAAAGAAAGATATCTAGGAAAGATATCAGAGGAAATGATGGGATTTTGGGGAAATTATGGTTTAGGGAATTTTTGCAATGGTTTTTTTAAGTCCGTAAATCCAGATGAATATAAAGAATTATTTGAAACTACTAGCTTAAGATATACTGAAAATGGAGTGGTAGTATTTGCTACCGGATTAGCTGATTTAATTATTGAAAATAATAAACGATTATACTTCTTACAATATAGAAAAGGAATAATAAGTCTATTGCCTGTAAAAATGAAGTTTTTTCTACAAGCTTTATCGGAAGAAAATTCTGTTTTTTTATCCGATTATTTAAATTCTGATCAATACTTTCTAGCACTTGAAAAATATGGTGAGGTTCAATATGAAGAAGCATTTGGCTATGTTCCTTTGTTAGGACTAGGAGGTTCAGAAAAAATTGAAAATTTAGATAAAGTTAAAATAAAAAAGTACATATTTTTAATCTCACAATTAGTTGGACCTGTTGATTTATAATAAAAAAAGAATATTTCTAGTTATTTGCTAAACTGTAACAGATAATTAGGTACTAATTTTATTTAAAAATTTCAAAAAGCAAGAACAATTTAAGTAGAATACTGGTATGAATAATTTTACAGATATACTTGAATAAAGAAAGGTGGATGATTAAGGTAGAAATAATTCGAGGAAATGGTTTTGCAATTGTTAAAAAAAATGATGAGTATACAATCGACTGGCTTCAAGGGCCTTTTGATCAAGAGGTATCATATCCAATACAAACTTTGAGAGAAGATGGAGATTATATATATTAATAGATATGCCAGTTAAGCAAAAATATACTTTCGATGACTATCATAATGTCTATGACTTTTCTTCAAGTGGTAAAAATTATGGCAAATAGGAAAAATACCCACTGGAGATGATGGTGTTTATACTTTGATCAACATAAAATAAGAGGTTCTGTATGCTACAGATTTTAGTGGAAGAAAGTATAAAGTTTGTGAAAAAATGGAATCCCTGAAAAATGGAAATTGTAAAATAATCCTATCCAATGTACAACAATCGTGAGACGAAAAAGTTGGTGTGAGTATCAAATCTTAGACAACTTTTTGTAGAGACGGAAATATATTAAACTTATCTATGAGAGGATGAATTTTTATGACGCGATATGAAGAAAATTTAAAAAAATGATTGTTGAACTTAATCAAACTGGACGTTCCGTCAGTTAAAGTAAGGAGAAAAATGTGGATCAGCATAAAAGAACTTCAGAAGAGTTAAACGAATTATTAAAAAAGCAAATAATGAATTTCATATGCACTATAGAAAAACAAATGAAATAACGATGGATTTTTTATTGCAACCTGAAGAAGCAATACAAATTGCGAAAGAGTATCATAAGCGAGAAAAAATGGAAGGGGTAGTAAATATAAATTTAGATAGTATTTTATTTGATGAGGCTTATACTTTTAAAATTAATAATAACGAAGATGATATCAGATCGGTGTGGAGAATTCAAGTTGATTTACCACCAAATGATTTTCTCATGGAAGATTATACACTGATTGTATCAGATAAAGATAAAAAAGTGCTGGGAGTTATAGATCCAAACGGTCATCCAATATTTGAAGGAAATGACTTTACAGATGAAGATATTAAGTATATTACAAATGATGGAAGTGTATAGTTTTTAACTTTTATATAAATTTATTATAAAGTAAACCCAATATTTTAGTCTAGTGTTGGGTTTCTTTATAGTAAGCAGTTTACTATAAAGAGATTAGTTATTTAAAAATACATAGACCAAGGTGAATTATGCACTGTTGATTTTAACTGGAGAAATATCAATAAATTAGGCACAAAAGCAGATCCAATTTAGGCAGAGCCAAAATAAATTTTTTCTTTTTCATTTGGAATAATTATAGTGTTCGCTGAATGAGGCCATCTTGAATTGTAAAAATCCTAACTACAGGGTGGTTGGCTCATGAAAGCTGAAGATATCAAAGGACTTATGCCAGATCAAATTAAAGATAAATTTGCATTACCTAATTTGCCAGAATGTGTTGGAGAGGTGACTCTTCCTAAAGGGAGTAACTTCAGAATAGGAGAAGTAAGTCCTCTCTTTAGCAGCAGTTGTGATGGTATCCAGTTTGATTTGAAAGTGAAATTTCAGAATTGAAAGAAAACGATAATTATTTACTTGTAAGAGTGTCTGTTACACCTAATTTAGAATTAAATGATAATATTTCAAGTAATATATATGCTATAAATAAACTTGGTGAGATTCAATGGCAAGTAAAAAATAGTATTCCTAAAGGAAATGCAGAATATATTTGCGCTCCTTTAGTTGGTATTGATATAAAAAAGATGGTTCATTATTTGTAACTGATTTTATGGGTAGAAGATTTGAAGTAAATCAAAAAAATGGAGTATTAGAACAGATGGAAATAGTTAAATAAAATGATATGAATTTTTGCAAGTAATTTTATTTGTAATGCTATTAATGATTATGGCAACTATTCTTCTAATGTTTTAAATTAAATATGAGAAATATTAAGAGGAATAAATATTAAGTGTGGAAAGAGGGTGGGACAAAATAACAAAAATAGGGTGAAATCCATTTTTGTAAATGTTTATTTCATCCTGTTTATTATTTTGCAATAATCTAATTTTTGATCAAAAATGGACTTTTTCCTAACCATTATTTCCTTTTAAATATAAGTCTTGATTCTGGTTATTTGGGTGATACTCATATTTTAGTGGATATTAATAAAGTAGATGGATTAAAGGTTCCTACTGGAAATGAATCTGGTGCATGGCAAGGACTTTGGGAGTCAGGAGTCTTTACAAATAAGTGATGAATATATTGTTAAAAATATATTTAAATAATAGGAGGACGAATTTTAATGGAAAAAATTCATAAAGGAAATGGATTTGCAGTAATAGAAAGAAATGGAGAATATCAAATAACTTTTCCTAAAGGAATAACTGGTGAACCTGCATTCTTTCCCATTACAAAAGAGTTGATGGAAAAAGCATTCAAGTCATCAGATGATGCATACGAAGTAATGATATATTCTGAAACTGGATTATGTCCAAAGAAAACAACTGAAGAAGAAGAGAATGAGAGAGTACGAGAATTTATAAAAAAATTCCCAGAGTTATTGATAAAAGTTCCTAATAATCAAGATTTATTTACGAAAGAGGAATTGAAAGAATTACTTCCTTTAGGAGAGCAAAATTTATCAGAAGAAGAATAATTTAATAAAATAAAAAGGCACTTCATTACGAGACTGATAATCAAGTAATAAAGCCTTGACTAGTAAGCATGTACTTATTAATCAAGTTGCCAATAGCTAACAAAAGCTAGCTGTATTTATTAGATAAAAATTTAATATTGAAAAAGAAGCGATTCAGTTTTGTCGTTTCTTTTTCTATTTTTAGTGTTTAAGCCGCAGCCTAAAGAAAGCTAGCGGAGCTATTAATAAATATAAACCTAAAAAAGTAACTCTAAAAAATGGAAAATAGCTTATAAGTAAAGAGGTAGGTACTGCTATATAGTTCATTGGCAAAAGCAATAGAGCAAGGGAAAGAAGTTACGGTAGATATTATTGTCAATTATGATTCTAGTTCTTTACGGTCAATTTCTTTTGAAGTAAACTATACTATAGATGGGGTAGACTTTTATGAGTTTATTCATAATTAGGAGGGGAAAAATGACTAAAATCTTTGAAGATGAATTTATGGAGGTACAATCAGATATGGTTTCATTATGTCTGGAGTATATTGAATCGAAGGCTGATAATATATATATTTATGCTTCAAATGAAAATAATTCTTTGACTTTCAATGTTTTTTTTGAAATAAAAGGACAAATAGCTACTACAAATGAAGTTAATAAAATATTATCAAGTCTGAATATGAAAGTAGACGATAGTATTGAAAGAAGAAGAGCTATTTTGAAAATAGGGGTGCAAGATTTACAGAAGATTATATCTATATGTACCAAATATAATCAGCCAGTACCAACAGAGATGAAATTAGTTTATAATGTTAATTCCAACTCATTAGATGCTCACTATCAATATGAAAATATTTATTCTAATACTGATAAAGCCTCTTATGACATATTTAGTGAATGGATGCAACAAATTAAAAATAAATAAGTTGAAAAATAAAATCCTTATATAATGAAATTAACTTATCATAGTAATGAACAAAGTCTTAAGGAGAAATATAAATATCAATCTAAGAGGGCTAGAGCCAGAAGAACATGTATTCGAAAAAAAGTGATAAGCAATCAAAATTCATTTTCAAAGCTACTGTGACAAAATTCTCTTTTACAAAAAAAGTACCTTTGGAAAATTCAGAGTTATTGAATTTTTCCAAGGTTTTTTTATTGTTTTTTTCTTCCACTTTACCGCTAATTTCTTTATATTTTCTGCATTATGGCTAATTCAACTTCATTGGGAATATTGCAAGTAATGTTAAATACTCTGGAGATTTCATGGATCCAATTGAAGCTGCGAGATATGACGAATATTGGAGAAATGCTGGTATCGGATCTAATACGACCTGGGAAGATTTTGTGAAAGCTAATCCCAAGTCTACTATTGATGATTACTTTAGATTAATTAAAGAGCAATCACCCTGGCCAGATGGCTATGTTCCTAATGAAGCAACTTTAAAATCGGGTGGGAAATTTGAAATGGCTTTATCAAGTAATCAACCAGCAAGTTCGCCAGGAAGATTTGGTACAACCCCAAATACTATTGAAGATATTGAATACGTTAGAAATAATCTTGCTGTAAAACAAGA
This sequence comes from Carnobacterium maltaromaticum DSM 20342, assembly GCF_000744945.1. Taxonomy (NCBI): domain Bacteria; kingdom Bacillati; phylum Bacillota; class Bacilli; order Lactobacillales; family Carnobacteriaceae; genus Carnobacterium; species Carnobacterium maltaromaticum. The sequence goes on along the minus strand of NZ_JQMX01000001.1, from coordinate 1,029,463 downwards.
ATGGAAGCCTGATGTTGGTAAAGTTGTGCTGTACGAAGTAAAAGAAGGAGCAGAAATTCCTATTTTAAAAGGTCCAGTAGGGCCGCAAGTTGATTTGACTACTAATACGTATTTAAATGGCGGAGCAGATCAAGTACAAATTTTGTTTGACAGAGAAAAAAATATGATGGATTACTTAAATATAATAAATGTAAAACCATTAAAATGATGGAGGGATATAATGTTAAATGGATTTTGTTTTGATAGCAATAAAGTAGAATGGTTCATTAATGAAAAAAAAGTGAAAAAAAAATTAGATAATATTATTTTTTGTTCAATTGACAAAATTAATAATCAGGTTTTTGTTCAAACTGGGAATGATTTTGTAACGGAAAATGTTTATTATTTTGATTTTTTAGGGAATTTATCATTAGAATTCCACAAAAAAAATGGAAAAATACGATGGAATTACAATAATAAAATGTATGAAGAAAATGTTACTAATTTAGAAAATGTTGGGTTTTATTTGTCCAAAGGAATCATACTAATCATGTATAAAGCAAATGAAAATGAAGCATTTTTTGTTGATTTAAAAAATGAATTCTTACATGAAGTAAATAAACCAAAAGGGTTTCAGCTCGCATATTTTGAAGAAACAAAAAATAATATATTAATTGTTTGTAATGGAGACGCAGAAAACACTGATAAATTTGGTCGTGATCAGAAAAATTTTATTTTAGATATTTCAACTGGTGAGTTACAAGAAAATAGAATAGCATATTAAAAGTAATAGCAACAAATCTATCTTTTAAAAGAAATCTATATAGATAAATTATCCACTTAAGTAAAGATAATAAGGAGCAAATAAAAATGAGTATTTCAATTAAAAGAGCAACAGGAGTTATGGGAGGCACATCAAAAATTGATGTCCTTGTCAACGATAAGAAAGTCAATAAACTAAAAAATAATGAAGAAATAGTAATTTCAACAGAAACAGAAGATTCAAAAATAAGAGTAAAAAAATGGTTTTTTGGTAGCCAAGATACAGTAGTTAAACCCAATTCAAAAATCGAGGTTAAAATCAATCAGACAGCTTTATATCTCTATATTGGAGCTTTACTATTAGTTTTTGCAGGGCTTGCTAGCCAATTGATCCTATTCAGTTTCGCAGGGTTAATAGCTTGTATCGCAGTAATGGTCTATTCAAATAAAAATTGGTTTAAACTTGAAATAAATGAGTGATAAATAAAATCTACCTCCTCTAACTTTTACTAAAAAATTAGAGGAGGTATTTTAATAAAGGTCATTAACAAATTACCACAAAACCGATAAAAAAGAATATAAATAAAAATATAGTCCATGTTATAATTAAAAGAGATAAAAAGGAAAGTAGGGAATAACATGGCAACAATTGGTATTGATTTAGGAACTTCTAATAGTTTAGTTGGCTATTGGAATGGAGAATCAGCTGTTTTAATTGAAAATGAATTTGGCGAAGTATTAACGCCATCGATTATCAGCGTTGATGATAATCAAGAAATATTAGTGGGACAAATTGCGAAAGAGCGTCTGATGACTCATCCACAATTGACAGCAGCAACGTTTAAACGTTTTATGGGAACGGAAAAAATTTATAAAATGGGTACATATTCATTTACACCTGTAGAACTCTCAACTCTTTTACTGAAAAAATTAAAACAAAATGCTGAACGTACGTTAAATGAAGAATGTCATCATGCGATTATTAGTGTTCCAGCCTATTTTAACAATGTTCAACGAGCAGTGACGATTGAGGCGGCGAATTTAGCAGGTTTGGAGGTTAATCATTTAATTAGCGAGCCAACTGCAGCAGCGATGGCTTATGGTATTCATCGACTAGAAGAAGATAGTCGAATTTTGGTCATTGATTTAGGTGGAGGAACATTTGATGTTTCTTTGTTAGAGATGTTTGAAGGCATCATGCAAGTAGAAGCGATAGCTGGTGATAATCGTTTAGGCGGGGAAGATTTTACTTATGCTATCTTAAAAGATTGCTTAGCTGAAAATAAATTGGATCAACAAGTATTGCCAGCTGAAATAGAAGCGAGTCTTTATAAAAAAATAGAAATGATTAAGAAAGAGCTATCCCCAACGACACCGCAACAATTTGAGTTTGTTTTAGATGAAAAAGAATATACCTATCAACTGACAGAAGAGCGATTTAGGAGTATTTGTCAGCCATTATTAGCTAAATTACGCGCGCCGATTATTCGCGTTTTAAATGACTCAGGAATCAAGTTAGACGAAATTGATCGCATTATTTTAATTGGTGGTGCGACGAAATCAACGACAATTCGTAGTTTTGTCAGTAAGCTTCTAGGCAAGCTACCCTTTACACAAATTAATCCAGATGAAGCAGTTGGTGTTGGAGCAACGATTCAAAGTGCCTTAAAGGAAAATAAAGAGATGCTGGAAGAAATGATTTTAACAGATGTTTGTGGACACACACTAGGTGTCAATACGTCTCGGTTTATGGAGAATGATTATCGAGATGGTTATTTTTCACCTATTATTGAACGGAATACTACAGTTCCCGTTAGTAAAATACAAACATTTTGTACGGTTTATGATAACCAACAAGCTATTGTATTTGATATTTATCAGGGTGAAAATCGACTAGTGAAAGATAATTTGAAAATTGGATCAGTGGAAATCAAGATGCCAAAGGTACCTAAAGGAGAGCCAGTAGATGTTCGATTTACATACGATCATGATGGCATACTAGAAGTAATCGTTACGGTACCACGTACGAAAAAAACAAATCGTATTGTGATTGAAAATACACCAGGTCAGTTAAGTCAAATAGAGATTGAAAATCGACTGAAAAAATTGGAAAGTTTAAAAATTCATCCTTTGGATCGAGCAGAAACAAGATTGCTGTTGGCAAGAGCCGAACGGTTATATGCCGAATCAATTGGTGAAAAACGAGAGTACATTCAGTACTTAATCGGTAATTTTGAAGCAGTCTTGCGTAAACAAGATGAAAAAGAAACGCGCAAAGCGAGTAGTGAATTGAATAAGTTGCTAAATAAACTAGAAGAGAATTTTCAATTATGAGCATTTGGGAGCAGTTAGAAATAGAGCGAACAACTGATTTAAAACAAATAAAAAAAGCGTATGCTAAAAAAATGAAAATAGTTTTAAAAGCTGGAAACGATGCAGAATTTCAAGCTTTAAAAGAGGCCTACGACTTAGCCGTTAAATGGGCTAAGTCTGGAAATGCAGAATCACAAGAAAGTAGGCATGTGGTTCTGCCTAAAGTTGAAGCTACTCAGGAATTTCATGCAGAAAAAGAAGGAAATCACTCTCAATTGCCAACTTTTATTGAAGCAGTAGTAAGTTTAATTAAAACAAATGAACGTAGGCAGAAAATTACTGAATGGGAGTTGCTTCTGAAAGATAAGGAAAATTGGACCATTCCTGAATATGTTCAGTATCGTGAATTTATGATGCGCTTTTTAATTGATTGGTACATTTTTATCCCTAAAAAAATCATTCGGTTCTTAATTAATAATTTTGAGTTGATCACTGAGACGGAAGAGGTTGCTAGTGATTCGTTAACTAGTTATTTTAGAGTAGTAAGCCATCAGATTATCAATGTACCTAATTTTTCTTTTGCTACTTTTTCTGGAATGACAGAAGAATCGATTTTTGAATTTTGCCGTTTACGCTACACAATTTATCAAAAATTGACTACAGACCTAAAAGATGAAAATATAACAGAATTATATTCTGTCGCTATCAAATTAAATGAAAAGGATACCGATTTAATCAATTTATATATACCTGAATAATTCATAGATCTAATTTTTTTGGGAAAATAACGTTTATACATCGATTTGAGTTGAATTTTCTTTTTTCAACCGGTTTGTACTTGCGAAAACAGATTTCCTTTTGTTTTTTTAACGAAGATAGGGAATCTGGAGCTGTTTTTGGGCGCACGAATCCCTTAGTGATTCCATGTCTTTTTAAAAGCTGATTGCTATTTTACGCTTGCCAACTGAGTTGCTGGATTTTATCCAGTAACTGATAAAACAAGTCTTGATAGACATGATAGGAGCTCATCCGTAAAAGCAATCTTCGGCCACTGTGGACTAATTTACCCGACACCTTGAACAGGCGGAGCCGCAATGTGTCGACTTGGAATGTCGCTTCCTTTTCAGGTAGACAGATGGTCTTCATGAAGTTGACCAGGTTGTAAGCCAACAGGCTTACCATCATCCGCGCATGATTTTCCAAGAAGCTTGAGCTATCCGTCTTGTCGAAATAGAACCCATTTTTCGCTTCCTTGATGAAGTTCTCCATGGTGCCACGTTTATGGTAAATCTGGAAGATGGTTTTCGCGGATAATTCCTCGTGAAAATTAGTGACCACGTACTCGTGACTGAACACCAGCTGATTCGCTTCCCGAGTCGATTTGATACAGATTCGACGTTTTTGGGGCCAGCTATTGGCTTGATAGAACGCGGAATAGTGGTGGACTTCCCTTTCATCCCAGGAATGGTTGTCCCCAACCAGGACATAGGATTCCGCTAGTTTTTCCACGACTTTATTTGATTTCAGGCGGATGACATAGAAACTTCCGTTGGATTCACATGTATCATAGACCTCGGGCGTCGCAAAGCCGCTGTCTCCCCGGACCAAAATATCAGTGCAGGGAAGGACTTGACAGTAATGTGCGAGCATCGGTGCCAGAAAATCTTTTACACCTTTTGACGTATACACATTGCCAGAACGAAGTTCTGCTTTCAGAAAGTCTCCCGTGAGGCCATCGAAGGCCACCAACGGATGATAGCCCTGTGTGCCGTAATGGGCATTGTACTCAGTCTTTTCTTGGTTCCCGAACGTATCCGAATGTGTGGAATCTAAATCGATGATCATTTGGGTATTGTTCCGTTCCATGCGGACCTTGTCCAGCATGGCTTGGTTCAGTTCCTGAAACTGTGCAATGTTCTCCTCGCTGATCCGGTCCCAGAAGCGGGATAGTGAGGCCTGGGAGGCGATGGCTTCCTTATCCAAAACCAACCGAAAAATGGGATCTTCCTTCAAGAGATTGGCGGATGAATCCGCGGAATATCCGGCAATCAACTGGAAGAGCAGCTGTTCGAGCAGGGAGATGTTGTCATGAGTCCAATAAATACGGTCCTCATTGAAGTGGAGGAATTGCTTCGCGAACGAATAAAATCCAAGCGAATCCATGAATTCCTTCACCAAGATGAGACCGGCATCCGACGAAAGATTACCACCGGTGTTTGACACCACCATTTTAGAGTTGAATTTTACGTGTTTTTCCTGTAATGTAGCCATTGAGAGAACCCCTTTCTTGGTTTAGTTTAGTCACTTTAACCATAGCAGATTGGGGTTCTTTTTGTACACCCAAAGGGTGCGGAAAAAGAAAAGAAGAACCGCGCGTTAATAGGCTTTTAATAGAGTATCAGAAATTCTATGAATTATTCAGGATATATTGTATCTAGTTAAAAAAGAATTGAATCCAAAATGGCAGCCAGAAGAATATATTCATGAACTGGATAGTTACCTAATTAGAGCGAAAGAGAATCAATCTGACAATGAAGTGACCATTTTTATTGATATGTATTATCAAGCGATTACGACTAAAAGCGGTTTGGATCAAAAATTTTTAAATGCATGGCATGATTACTATATTCCAACTGAATTAGCTTACTTAATGACAGGTTATATTTATGATTACAATGGTGACCAAAATACAGCAGTACAAATTTGGAAAAATTTGCCAAATGTGTATTCTGTGATTGTTCAGAAAAAAATATTTGCCGTTAAAAAAACTGTTGATGTTGAAGTGAAAGAAAAAAAAGAGAAGAAACAGAGTTATAATGTGGTTATTTGGTTGGCTGTATTTGTGGTTACCGGAATTTTTATTGCGGGTATTACGCAAACTAAAAAACAAGAACCAGATCCTGATTTTGTAAAGTATCTACAAAGTAGAAATGATTTTTCTAGTATTCATAAAGAATATAGAGAAAAATTTCAAGAAAATAGTGGGGGAACAGAAGAGGAAACTAACAACGAATCTGAACCAGTAGATGAAGCAACATTATTAGATGACCAAAAGTTTATCTATTATTTTTTAATGACGAATGATGCTGAAAAACGTCAAATGTTTATTGATCAATCGGTTGCTGAGGTTGCTAAAGCCTTTTTCCTAGAACATATCAATGATGCTCCAGCGTTTCCAAGAGCCGACTTTACAGAGTTCAGAATACAGAGCGATTATATAGTCGATTTTGGTAAAGCTCAACTCATTACCTATTCTTTTGAGCAAAGTTATCTTTTACAAATAGATGAGAATGATAAAATTATGAATGTTCTAGCAAAGGGTTGGACAGAGACGTCAACTGCAGAATTTCAAGCATTAGTTGAAGATATTCATGTGCGTCCAGAAACAAGCACAAACTTTTTTGTGATGGATTATTTACTTTCCGAAAATCAAAAAGAAAGTTTACAAGTGAATTCAGAGTATGTAACGAAAGAGCTATATGGAGTATTAGAAAAAAATGCTTCAGGAGCAACTAATGGTTATGATGAAGCCTCGTGGCAACTATCTAAATTTAGTGACGGGCGTGTGGCAATTGTTGTCAACGATAATAATGGTGAACATAGGTATATTTTAAGTTTTGATAGGGACGGACGATTAGAGCATATTTATTCTGGTGGTTGGGAGCAGTTAGATTTAGCTGAACGACAATTTGTTTATGATAATTGTGAGGAAAAAGAAAATTTTTATACATTTTAAAAACGGGAAATAATGAAATTTATTAATAATTAGCAAAAGAATTTTGAATCTGATTGTTACGGATAGAGTAAATCATTGTTCTTTTATATTCCTAAAATCAATATATTTTAAGTAACGGATGTTCCTTCTATAAAAGTCCTCTTATTTTAATAGTTTATAGTTTAAAGACATGGATATATATATTTGTATAATTTATTACGAATGGTAATTATAATATTTTTTAGCGTTTTTCTTAAGAATGTTTTGTACCCCTTTTAATATAAAAAAGTTACATGTATAGTTAATTATATCGAAAAACAGTTAAAACTAATTGTTTCTATTCGATAAAAATAATATGCATAGGGGATGAGATACAATGAAAAAATTAGGATTAGCGTCATTAGGATTTTTAACAATGATAACATTAGCGGGGTGTAGCCCAGAAGCAACGACTCAAAATGAGGCGGAAAATCAAGTATCTCAAACATCTGAAACAGACACAAAAGCAGAAACAAAAATCACAGAAGAAATGGTTAATGAGGCTCAACAAAAGTGGGCAGATGGATTAGTGGCAATTGGAAAAGCGTATCAAGAGGGAAATGATTACGAAGAAGAAGCTTCTAAGATGATTGATGATCGTTATGGCTTTCAAGATGGGGTTGTTCTTTTTAAACCCACGAAAACCAGTGAAGAGAATTTTAGATTAACTAAAGAAGATGCGTTGTCATACTTTGTTGGTGGTGCGCATGAAGAAGATGAAGGCTTTGCCTTAGCACCTTGGTCTAACGTACGATTTGAAAATGAAGCAACAATTATAGATTCTGATTCAGCACTTGCATCTGGTTTATATTACTTTACTTCTGCAGAAACTGGTGAAGAAACAGAAGTAGAATACACATTTGGATACTATTTAGATTCAGATGGCGTGTTGAAAATACAATTGCAACATTCAAGTCTTCCGTTTGAGGCTAAATAAAAATTAAGATAGTAAACTAATAGAACAAACTAAAAAATGATAGACAAGTTGAACGTAAAAATTCATCTAGTCTATCATTTTTCTATTTAAATTCGTTTCTGTGCAATTTCAGTATAAACTTCATAGCCATATTTTTGATACGTGTGCTTAGCTATACCGTTATTTGGCCAATAATGCAATTCAACATGTTGGATGTCATGTTCTTTTGCATAAGTGTCAGCAAATTTCAGCAATTCTTGACTTAAGCCTTGTCCTTGGTAGCTAGGCATAATTAAAATATGATGTAAATATAAACGTGTATAGCCATAGCGATAAACGTTTTCTGGCATTTGTTCTTCTTCTAGCCAAAGGTAGGCTGCAATCGCATCTTGATTGTTCTCATCTTGCCACAAATAGACCCGTTGTTTAGGATTCTTAAAATAGTCAATAAAGCTTTTTGTTACGGCTTCAGCATCATAGGGTTTAAAAAAATCAGGATAAAGCTCAATGTGTTTATCTTGCATGGTTTTGCCAAGTAAACCCATCAATTTGGCATCTCTTGTTTCATTAATTTTCATTGGATTCACCTTCCTTAACTAAATTGTGCATCTTAGTTTAACATAAATCATTGAAAGGGGCTATTTAAAAACAGAGGATCGAAGTAAAAAAGAAACAGCATTTTGTTTCAATTTATGCGATAATAGAAGTTCCTTTATAATAGAAGGAGAAAGTGGTGCAAGCATGATGATAGAAACGGACCATCTCCTATTAGTACCTTATAAAATAGCTTTTCTGGAAGCTACATTAATAGGCGATGATAAACTTACAGAAGTGTCTGGTTTTCAAGTTGCCAAGCAGTGGCCTGGAGTAGAATTCTTTTTTTATTTGCCATTTGTTTTGGATGAATTGAAGGCGAATCCAGAAATGGAAGAATGGACTTACTTAGTTGTATTAAAAGAAAATCAAACCATCATAGGGGAATTAAGTGCCCAAGGAAATCCTGGGAAAACTGGGATTGCCGAAATTGGCTATGGAATTGTTGATGAGTACAGTGGAAATGGATATGCTACTGAAGCAAGTCAGTCTTTTATTCAGTGGTTGGTAAATTATCCTATTTTAAAAATTGTGGCTAAGACCTATCAAAATCATCGGAAATCGCAACATATTTTGCAAAAATTAGGCTTTCATAAGACTGGGGAAGAGCTTTTAGGTGGCGATGAAGTCGTTTATCATTTTGAGTATGATTCTCAATTAAAGTCATAAAACTCTTGCTAAATGAGTAAGGAAAAGCTATGATAGTATGGTGTCTAGCTTTTTGAAATCAGTTAGTTAAGCTAGTCAGTTTATAATTACTATTAATTAAGTAGAGAGGAATGAAACAATGAAACAATCATCTAAATTAACAGTTCGTGATCTAGTTACAATCGGTATTATGAGTATTTTAATTATTTTCTTTGGTCTAATTGTCTCAATGGTTGGTCGTTTGGCGACTGGCGGATTGTCTATTATAATATCTGGAGCTTTAAGTGCATTCTTTTGTGCACCAATCTATATGCTTTTATCTTTTCGCGTAGCTAAACGCGGCGTAGCTTTCTTAAATGCCATTTTACGTTCATTAATGTATGTAGTGATGGGGGTTCCCCACGTATTATTAATTTTTATTCCGGCCGCTTTATTAGCTGAGTTGGCTATGACGCCTGCAGATACAAGTTACCGTAGTTTAGGAAGAACAACATTATCTTGGTCAATCTTCTCAACATTTAATGCCTTACATGGTCCATTATTGTTTGTGATGTTAGGTGCGAAGTATATGATGGAAAAAGCACCACATAGTCCAAGTGCTGAGCGTTTAGCCTTGATGTTAGAGTATTATTATAGCCCAATGTGGTTAGTAGTTATTGGCGGTTTAGCCTTTATTGGTGCAGCAGCCGGTTGTTTAGTTGGTTGGAAATTATTGCATAAGCATTTTGTTCCAGCTGGCACAGTGAAACTTTAAAATGAAATTAGTAGAACCAGGGGAGACGATGAGGATGGAATCGATTAAGTTAGACGCACGAACCAAAACCTTAGTCGTTCTAGTCTCTGGTTTTTTTATTTTTTTTATCTCAGATTTTGGTTTAATCCTATTATTTCTCTTTTTACTTGGCTATAGCTATCTAGCTGGAGAAAGAAAAGTATTACCTTATATCACAATTGCATTTATTTTTACAAATTTCTTTCAACGCTTTGCTTTTGGTTATGAAGATTCTGTCATTATGGCAACTTTTGCTTTTTTTGCGTACTTTGTCGTACGAACGATTCCTTTATTGCTTGGTGGAATTGTTTTATCTAAGACTCCACCAGGTGAGTTGATTGCGACACTGCAAAAATGTTATATGCCACGAGCGATTTTAATCCCATTAGCCGTTGGATTGCGGTTTTTGCCGACGATAAGACAAGAAACGGGAGCTATTTTAGATGTGATGCGTTTACGGGGAATTTCTCCGACTGTCTGGAATATTTGGCGTCACCCATTATTGACTTTTGAATACTTATTGGTTCCTTTAGTAATACGAAGTTTAACGATTGCCGATGATATTTCAATGGCGGCTGTTACAAGAGGAATTGAAAATCCTGCGGCAAGAAGTTCTTTACGAGAAATTAAATTTAGTATAGCAGATAGATTTGTTTGTCTGGCGTTAGTGATAGTTGTTGTTGTGTTACTATATGTAGGCTGAAAAAGAAAAAAGCCAGTTCTTATGAGCCAGCCCTTCGGAAAAAAGATAAATTCCCAAAAAAGTAAAGAGCTACTTTTCTTGGAATTTTCTATTTTTCTGCCAGGCCTAAACGGCTCAACAAACTTTTTATTCAGGAGGTGTCGAGATGATAAAATTAGAGCAAGTTGATTTTGCTTATAAAGCCGAGGAACCGCTATTAAATCAAGTTGATTTAGCCATAAAAAAAGGTGAGTTTATTTTATTAACGGGTCCGAGTGGCGGAGGAAAAACAACGTTGACTAGAATTATCAATGGCTTGATTCCTTATTTTTTTGGTGGTGTCCGGACGGGAACTGTTGAAGTTGCAGGGAAAGAAATATCAGATTTGAATTCTTGGGAATTAGCTAAGGAATTGGGCAGTGTCTTTCAAGATCCTCGTAGTCAGTTTTTTGCGCCAATTGTCAAAGATGAGATTGCTTTTTTTTGTGAGAACTATGGTTTGCCTACAGCTGAAATTAAAGAGCGAGTTACTCGTGCTAGCTTAGAGGTGGGAATTGAACATTTGCTGGAGCACCAGGTGATTCAATTATCTAGTGGTGAAAAGCAAAAAGTGGCAATTGCTTCTATTCGAGTTGCGGATCAGCAAATCTATTTATTAGATGAACCTTCTGCCAATCTTGATAGTAAAGCCACACTTGAATTGCAAGATATTTTAACGCAATGGAAAGCAAAGGGACATACGATTGTTATCGCAGAGCACAGATTGTATTACTTAAATGAATTAATTGACCGAGCCGTCTATTTGCGAGAGGGAAAAATGGAACGGATTTTTTCTCAGGCTGACTGGCGAAATCTTACAGAGGAAGAGTTAGTTGATTATGGTTTACGTAGTCCTGTATTGGCTTGGAAAGATGTCCCAGAAATACCAAAAAAAGTAATGGATTTATCTTCAGGCTTTGAATTAGAAAGCTTAAGTGTTGGTTTTCCTAAAGTGAAGCAGCCGGTATTAGAAAATTTAACGACTCATATTGGTGCTGGTGAAATTGTGGCCATCATTGGAAAAAATGGAGCGGGGAAAAGTACGCTAGCGAAAACTTTAACAGGATTATTAAAAGAAAAACAAGGTCAATTTAAATATAAAGGGCAAGCTATCCCAGTTAAAAAACGCAGTAAAGTAGCCTGGTATGTCATGCAAGAAGCTGATTTTCAATTGTTCTCAGCTAGTGTTTTGGAAGAGTTAACGATTGGCCAAAAAAAGAGTGAATTAATTCAAGAACGGGCGAAAGAATTATTAACTTCCTTAGGTCTATGGGAATACCGCCATCGTCATCCCGCTTCTTTATCTGGTGGGCAAAAGCAACGTTTAACGATTGCAGTAGCCTTAATGCAAGAAACACCATTGATTATTCTAGATGAACCAACAGCTGGATTAGATGGGTCTAACTTAAAGCGAATTGTCTCAGTTATTAAGCAAACCGCTGCTAAAGGTACAAGTTTTTTAATCATTACTCATGATTTTGAATTTTTAAATCAAGCTGTTGAACGCGTACTGTATTTTTCTAATGGTGGTTTACAGGCTGATTATCCTTTAAATAAGCTGACAGCCACGGAAGTTCAAGAAAATATGTTGGGGATAACCCACAGTTAAAAACCAAAAATAAAGGGAATTTTCCTCTTGTTTTTGGTTTTTTTATTGTCATAAAGTAGTCACAAATAACCGATAAATCAATGAGTTTTCCATAAAGACTAAGTTTTCATTCTTGCTTTTAGAAATAGAAATCGTTAGAATAGTAAAAAGGTTTGATTAGAAAAAAATGAGAAAGAGGTGATGCACATGATTGGCATTTCTAGTAATTTACTTACCACACCTTTGCCAGATACCATCACCAACCAACGCTATCATTTAAGTACGGATTATATTCGTTCTGTAGTAGAAGCGGGCGGCTTACCGATGATATTGCCACAATTAAATAAAAAAGCAGCCAAAGAAATTGTGCAGAAAATCGATGGCTTGATTTTATCTGGTGGATTGGATGTTCATCCAAGTACGTATCAACAACAAATACAGGATGAATCTTACTCTTATTCAGTGGAGAGGGATCAATATGAGTTAGCCTTGTTAAAGGAAGCTTTAAAGCAGAATAAACCAGTCCTGGGAATTTGTCGTGGAGCCCAGCTGATAAATAGTGCTTTTGGAGGTAATTTAGTCGCAGATATTGAAGCGAAATTGCCAAAGTCAAAGACGAAGCATATACAAGAATTGGAACCTGAAAAAGGGACACACGGGATTACTATCTGCCAAAATTCAATTCTCTATCGGATTCTTAAAGAGCCTTCTTTGGTCGTTAATTCTTTCCATCATCAAGCAGTAAATCAAGTTGGAAAAGGATTAAAGGCTTCGTCTTGGACTGAGGATGGTTTGATTGAAAGTATCGAAGGAACAGAGTTTAAATTTTTGGTAGGTGTACAATGGCATCCTGAAATTATGAGTGGGAATGACTTAGCTAGTCAATTATTATTTCAACGTTTTGTTGAAGCAACAAAGTAAAAAGAATGGGGGATTGAAATGAAAAATAGAACAAAAGTTAGTTTGTTTGCTATGTTAGCAATTATTTTAGTTATTGGAGCTTGCGGGAACGATAAAAAAGAATCAACAGCAGAAACAAGTAGTGAAAAAGTGGAGAAGGTTGCAGATAAGCAAGAGATTACGGTTACTACAACAGCAGAGTTAGCAACTTTAGATAGTGCCTTATACACTGATGTAGTCAGTTCTGATGCAATTGGTCAAATTTTTGAAGGGCTTTATCGGATTGATAAAAATAATGATGCTGAGTTAGGAATCGCTAAAGCAGAACCAAAAATCAATGAAGCGAAAACTGTCTACACGTATCAAATTAGAGATGAAGCTAAATGGTCTAATGGTGATCCGGTAACAGCTGATGATTTTGTCTATGCGTATCAAAAAGTTGTGAATCCAGCAACTGGCTCCCAAAGCTCCAATCAAATGGATATCTTTGAAAATGCTGAAGCAATCCGAAATGGAGAGCGCCCAATCACGGATTTGGGAGTCAAAGCGCTAGATGAAAAAACCTTAGAAATTACTTTAACTAGTCCCGTTCCTTATTTGGCAAAATTATTGACAGGAACACCATTCTACCCACAAAATAAAAAAGTGGCCACTGATTTGGCAGACAAATATGGAACTAATAGTGAAAATGTGATTGGAAATGGACCATTTACAATTTCTAAATGGGATGGAACAAATTTGAGTTGGGCTTATACAAAAAATAAAAATTACTGGGATGCTAAGAATGTAAAATTAGAGCATATTGATGTTGAAGTAGCTAAGGAAACAGCTACAGGAGCAAATTTATTTGATGGTGGCGAAGTTCAGTACACTGGATTAACGGATGAATTTATTCAAAAATACCAAGGTAGTGAAAATTACCATGAACAACCTAAGGCGTTAATTGGGTATCTCGGCTTTAATACAGAGCGAGAAAACACAGGGAATGTTCATTTGCGTAAGGCCTTAGCTTTAGCCTTTGATAAAAAAAGTTACACTGAAGGAGTTTTAATTGATGGTTCTAAACCTTTAGATGGTTTTATTCCAACTGATTTTGCTAAAGATCCAAAAAATGGTAAAGATTTTCGTAAGGAGAATGGCAATTTAATGGCTTTTGATGCAAAAGAAGCAAAAGCAGAGTGGGAGCTAGCTAAAAAAGACTTAGGTATTTCTGAATTAACTTTGGAAGTTTTGTCATCAGATGCAGGCTCAGCTAAGAAAACAGTGGAATATTTACAGGCGCAATTTGAAGAAAATTTACCTGGTTTAACGATTCAATTGAAAAGTGTTCCGTTAAAAAACCGTCTAGATTTAACACGAGCAGGAGACTATGATGTTTTCTTTGGAACTTGGACGCCAGATTATGCAGATCCAGTTAACTTTTTAGAAATTTATCAATCAAATGGTGGGATTAATTTTTCTAAATATTCAAATCCAACCTACGATGCTGGTATTACGGAAGTGAAAACAAGTTTAGCAACAGAACCTGAGAAACGTTGGGATAAAATGTTAGAACTTGAAAAACAACTGATTCAAGAAGATGCTGCAATCGCAACTGTCTACCAAGGAGCGCAAGCTTATTTATTGGCCCCAGAAGTTACTGGGTTGCAAGTTTTACCTTTTGGTAGAACTGTTTCGTATCGTTTAGCACAAGTAAATTAGAAAAAAGAAGTCTTAAGTATCTGGTAAAAGATACTTAGGACTTCTTTTTTTAATCCATTAGAATGGTTTGTTTGGTGTGTTCAACGACTAAACTTGTTTTTAATTCCCACCATTTAATCATATCGCTTGAATAAGTTTTTGGAAATCCTTCTAAAATTTCAATAAGTAACTTTGTGTGAATTCGAGCATGAGGGTAACTCATTTTGACATTATGTTTTAATTCTTCCAGCAAGCTGTAGTATTGAAACATCGCATAATAAACATCTTCATCATTATCTCGTAATAAAAGACAAGGTGTCTTTTCCAACATAAAGCCCAGTGATCGCATGACAAATGCCAACCCATCAATTTGTTCAGGTTCAATTTGATCAACATTTTTTAGGATATCAACATGTGCTGCAAGCGCTTTAGCTAAATCCATTTTTAAATCATCTATACATAACTCTTTTTCTTCTGTCATCATAAACACTCCTTGTAATAAAAGTTTGTTGAGCCGTTTAGCTCCGGCAAGAAAATAGGAAAAATTGATAGGACGCTTTTTGTCCTCTCGAATTTTTATCTTTTTCTCGAGGAGTTGGGTCAAAAAAACTAGCCATATAAAAGTTTGTTGAGCCGTTTAGCTCATTAAAAAGCTTGTTGAGTTGTTCAGGCTTGAATGAAGAATAGAGAAATTTGATGTGACGCTTTTTGTCACCTCGAAATTTCATCTTTCTTCCGAGAGGCTAACTCATAAGAGCTGGCCTAGGCAAGAAAATAGGAAATTTATCTTTTTTCCGAAGGTGTGGGTCAAAAAAACTAGCCATAATAAAAGTTTGTTCACCTCACAATCTTAGGCTTGCGATGTGAAAGGTACTATACAAAAAAAGCCAACTAGCTGATAAAGACTAGTTGACTTAGGTTGTCAAAGAATAATATTATGAAAAAAATCGTTTTAATAAAGATTTTTTTTCAGTTGGAACAGACTCTTCTTTTTTAGGCGTCGGATCGGCCAGAGGGTATTTTTCGCTGACAGCGACGACTTCTTGATTGACAGCATTAGCAGCAACAAAAAGTAAACCAGTGTCACTTTTCTTAGCAAACTGATTGGTAACAATAGTAAATTGAACTGACTCTTGTCCGCATAGTTTTAAGTAAGGTCCTAAAGCACGACTGTTGACTTCGCCATTTAATAGAACTTGCCCATCAGGATGTAATTCCAGTTCCTCTTTAAGAGCATCAATATATAATAGAGAACTCAATTCTTCAATTGACATAGAGAGGTAGACGCGTTCTCTGAGACTACCTAAATACCGGTTACGTTCTTCAGGTTTTGTTTGAGGTGTCCCATAGATTCCACTCGTTAAGTAATCATTAACATCTTTTTCACCCATAATGATAGAAATCCTCCTCAGTGTATAATAAAAAGTTTGTTGAGCCGGTTAGGCCTGGCAGAAAAATAGGGAAATTTGATGTGGCGCTTTTTGCCACATCGAAATTTCATCTTTTTTCCGAAGGCCTGGTTCAAAAAAACTAGCCTTAATAAAAAGTTTGTTGAGCCGTTTAGCTCCGAAAAGAAAATAGGAAAAATTGATAGGACGTTTTTTTGTCCTCTCGAATTTTTATCTTTTTCCGAAGGCCTGGTTCAAAAGAACTAGCCTATACAGATTTAATTATACCACAGTAGGAACTGGATTTGAAATGAGTCAACTTAAAATCCAGTTTATTTTGTGAAAAGCATTGCAATTTAAATCAAAATTGAGTAAACTAAATTAATGGGAATGAAAATCATTCTCAATTAGAATCGTTGTAAACTAGCGGTATTTAAGCTAGTTGAAATAAGAAAGGAAGCATTTATGAGAAAGGGGATTTGGATTGTATTACTTAGCGTTATTGCATTTGTTTCATTGTTTATTGGTGTACAAGATATTGAACTTAGTCATGTGCTTCAGTTCAACTTCACTAAAAATGAGCAACTTATTTTGCAAAGCACAAGAATTCCGCGAACCGTTAGCTTGATTATTGCCGGAGCTACACTGAGTATTTGTGGCTTAATCATGCAACATTTAACGCAAAATAAATTTGTTTCTC
This sequence comes from Carnobacterium maltaromaticum DSM 20342, assembly GCF_000744945.1. Taxonomy (NCBI): domain Bacteria; kingdom Bacillati; phylum Bacillota; class Bacilli; order Lactobacillales; family Carnobacteriaceae; genus Carnobacterium; species Carnobacterium maltaromaticum. The sequence goes on along the minus strand of NZ_JQMX01000001.1, from coordinate 1,012,748 downwards.
CAACAACAGCTGGAACAATGGATAGTGCACGAATCGGAATTTTAGTTGCGATGCTTTTTTTCACAGATGCAAGTATTTTTCAAAGAACAGTGATTGCTTTTCTATTTGCTTTTGCTGGAACAGTCGCCTTTATTTTTATGGTCAACCACCTGCAGATTAAAAATGCAGTGATGGTACCACTTATTGGTTTAATGTTCGGAAGTATTTTAGGGTCAATTGCGACGTTTTTAGCGTATCAAAATAACTTGGTTCAAAATATGGCGTCATGGCTACAGGGGAATTTTTCATTAGTTTCTAGGGGGAATTATGAATTAATGTACTTAGCTATACCGTTAATGATAATCGCCTATCTCTATGCAGATTATTTTACATTAGCTGGTTTAGGGAAGGAAGTTGCCATAAATGCTGGGGTATCCTACCAATTTGTACAATTCGGCGGAATTTTAATTGTTGCATTAGCTTCTTCCATTGTGATTTTAACCGTTGGAAGTTTACCTTTCTTAGGTGTAGTGGTGCCTAATTTAATCGCCATTGCTCGAGGAGATCATTTGCGCAAAACACTTTTTGAAACTGCTGTATTTGGATCGATATTTTTATTAATTTGCGATATTATCAGTCGCATTGTGATTGCACCCTATGAAGTTTCGGTCAGTTTAGTAGTGGGCATTATTGGCAGTGTGTTGTTTATTTACCTATTATTGCGAGGTGAAAAACAATGATGCAGCGTATCAAGAAAGAACAGTGGGTATATGGATTACTACTACTGGTTATTCTAGTGTTAATTGGACTGTATCTAGTTCTAGAGAATAATGGCAATTGGGATTATATTTTACCTTTGCGAAGTAAAAAACTAATCGCCTTTATAATTGTAGGAATTAGTACAACCGTTGCTACCATTAGTTTTCAAACCTTAGCTCAAAACAATATTTTAACGCCTAGTATTTTAGGCTTGGATTCTTTATATGTTTTATTTCAGACAATGATTCTTTTCTTCTATGGAAGCAATCATCTAGTTGTACGTGACAAACAGATAAATTTCTTAATCAGTGTCGTTTTAATGGTAGGAATTAGCTTTGTGTTGTATCAAATTGTTTTCAGAAAATATAGTAGCAATTTGTATTTATTGATGATGGTTGGGATGATTGCTGGAACCTTTTTTAGAAGTGTTAGCACATTTCTGCAAGTATTGATGGATCCCAATGAGTTTGATAAGATTCAAGGCAAATTATTTGCTAGTTTTAATAATATTGATGTGGCGTTACTAGGGATTACTTTGTTGATTGGTGTGGCTGCTTTAATGTTCTTATTTAGCCAAAGAAAAGTTTTAGATGTCTTGCATTTAGGTCGTGACCAAGCGGTGAATTTAGGCGTAAATGTTGAAGGAACAATGTTGAAAGTCTTAGTTTTAGTCGCTATTTTGACCTCGATTTCAACAGCTTTAGTGGGACCAATTACCTTTTTAGGCTTTATGGTTGCCAATTTGACTTATCGAATCTTTAAAACCTATCAACATGGAATTTTATTTATCGGTGGGAGTTTTCTTAGCATCATTGTTTTATTAGTAGGACAATTAGTTGTCGAGCGAGTATTTCATTTAACAACGACATTAAGCGTCGTAATTGAATTTTTAGGTGGATGTTATTTCATTTATTTATTAATTAAGGAAAGGAAGCGTGAGTAAGGTATGCAAATTAAAAATGTTTCAAAATCATATGGAAATAAAAAAGTGATTAGTGAAATTACTTTGCCGATTAAAGAAGGAGCAATCACAGCTTTTATTGGACCTAATGGCGCAGGTAAAAGTACGTTACTCTCGATGATGAGTCGCTTGATTCCAAAAGATACAGGCTCAATTTATATTGATGGTGGGGAAGTGAAATCTTGGAAACAAGACGAACTAGCAAAAAAATTGTCTGTGTTAAAGCAGTCAAATGCCTTCAATTTAAAATTAACTGTTCGAGAATTAGTTGCCTTTGGACGCTTTCCTTATTCTAAAGGACGCTTGAAAGAAGAAGACCAACTTAAAATAGAAGAAGCTTTAAGCTATTTAGGACTAGTGGATCTGGCTGAAGAGTATGTAGATACGCTTTCCGGTGGTCAACTACAACGTGCCTATATTGCTATGGTTCTGGCTCAAGATACAGATTATATTTTGCTAGATGAACCGCTAAATAATTTAGATATGAATTATGGAGTTCAAATGATGAAAACTTTACGTCGCTTAGTAGACGAATTGGGTAAGACGATTGTTCTCGTCATTCATGATATTAATTTTGCAGCAAGCTATGCTGATGAGATTGTCGCGATGAAAAATGGACAATTATTTGCAACGGGTACAACGAGTGAGATGATGACAAAAGAAGTTTTAGATCCACTATATGAAATGGATATTCGTATTTGTGAAGTAGAAGGAAAACGGTTTTGTCTCTATTTTAGTGAGTAAAAAATAGAAATCAAGAAAAGGACGTGGAAAAATGAAAAAGATTAAATTAAGCGTATGTTTGGTCGCTTTAGGGTTTGTTTTAGCAGCTTGTGGGTCAGGAAATGAATCTGCTAAGAAAGAAAGCAGTAGCGCATCAAAAAATACAGAAGAAACAATGATTACAGTGAAGGATGTTAATGGTGATGTTGAAGTGCCAAAAAATCCAGAAAGAGTTGTTGTTTTTGATATGGGTATGCTAGATACTATTGATGCTCTTGGTGAAAGTGACGCTGTTGTTGGCGTAGCAAAAGATAGTCTACCTAAATATTTAAGCAAATTTGATTCAGATAAAGTTGAATCAGCCGGTGGAATTAAAGAACCCGACTTTGAGAAAATTAATGCCCTAAAACCTGATTTAATTATTATCTCAGGACGTCAGTCTGATTCATTAGACGAGCTGAAAAAAATTGCTCCAACACTTTCTTTAGAAATAGACAGTAAAGATTTATGGGAATCAATCAATAAGAATGTTTCAACAATTGGAACAATCTTTGATAAATCAGATGAAGCTAAAAAGAAATTAGATGCTCTATCAGAGAAAATTGATGTATTAAACAAAAAAAATACAGGTTCAGATATGAAAACATTAACTGTATTACTAAATGAAGGTAGCTTGTCTGCATACGGAAAAGGTTCACGTTTTGCTATACTAAATGATGTTTTTGGTTTCCCATTAGTAGATGATAAAATTGAAGCATCTACTCATGGTCAATCCGTTAGCTTTGAGTACGTGTTAGAGAAGAATCCAGATATATTATTCGTTATTGATCGTACAAAAGCAATTGGTGGCGACACAAGTAAAAATAATTTAACTGAGAATGAATTGATCAAGCAAACAAATGCCGCTAAAAATGACAAGATTGTAATGCTTGATCCAGAAGTATGGTATTTATCTGGTGGAGGGTTAATTTCAACAGAGATGATGCTAGAAGAAGTGAGTAACGTAGCAAAATAATAGGATAAGAAGCAAGTTCAACTGGATTTATTCGTTGAATTTGCTTTTTTTATTGAAAAGATGAGTGTCTAGTTAAGAATTATGCTAAAATAGAAGGGTAGAAATGAGACGGGAGCGAGAACTAAATGAACGAAGTAACCTTTACACAAGAAGATTTTGATGTATTTAAATTAGAGGGATTAGATACTAGAATGACAGCGATTCGTAGTCAAATCCAACCAAAATTTAAAGCCTTGGCAACAAAATTTGCGCAGGAATTAGCTAGTGACTTACAGGAAGAAGAACCATTGCATGTGCATATTGCACAACATATTCGTCGTACTAAAAATGCTCCAAATGATACATGGTGTGCGATTGGAGGAGATAAACGAGGCTATAAAAAGTACCCACATTTCCAATTAGGTATTTATGCAGATCATTTATTTATTTGGTTGGCGATGATCGACAATCCTCAAGCTGAAAAAGAAATTGCTACAAGTTTATTAACTCAATTAGATTTTTTCGCTAACTTGCCAAAAGGCTATGTCGTGTCACTAGACCATCATTTTCCAAAAACGACCCCGGTATCTGAAATAGACTTAAAGAAGGGACTAGAACGCTTTAGGGATGTGAAAAAAGGGGAGTTTTTAATTGGACGCGAAATTTGGTCAGATGATACGTTATTAGAAGATCCTGCAGCAACACAAGCTTTCATCTTAGAAACGTATCGAACCTTGCTACCGATTTATCAAACCGCAATGAAAGCTCAAAAACATGCCAAATAAAAATAGTTTTAAAATTCCTTACGCCTTTAGTGCATAAGGAATTTTTTGCTAGAATCCAATGAAATTTCTTTGGGCCGCATAAATAGTATGACAAATTAAAGAATGTGTTATTGTTTGACGAATAGTATGTAGTAGTTATATACTATGAAATGTAATAATTAGTGTTTTTTATAGGAAGAGGAGTTGGGTAGGTTGAAGAAAGAAAAAGTTAAGTTGCTCGTACAAGGAATTATTTTACTAATTTTAGGAGTATTATTTATGATGAATCCTGTTCGTCAAGGCGTATTATTTTTATTAATATTAGGAAGTGTTTTTGCTTTTTCAGGAGTTGTGATTATTTTAGATGGTATTTTCATTACAAAAGGTGTGAAGTATAAAGTTTTTAGAATTTTGGAAGGAATTCTTTTAGGCGGATTTGGACTCGTTTTCTTTTTAAGAAACCCTGAAAGTGGGGCAGTTATTATTATTTATTCATTAGTGTGGTTAATGATTCTAATGTCTATTTTTAATACAATTGCTATTTTTAAAGTTAAAAGTGGAATTAAGTGGTTGTCTATTGCATTAAATATCATTGTAATTTGGATTGGTATTCAATCTTTATTTGACCCTCAATTAGCACTGGCTATTTTTTATTGGACAGTTGCTTTCCAATTGATTTTTATGGGAATCAATCACATTACGTTGTACTTTGTGCTACCAAATGAAGAAGAAGGTATTCGTTAAAGTCTTATTTTCTGAATAAAAAAGAAGCTCCTTGAAGAAGGGGCTTTTTTTTATAAAAATGAAGTAATTAGCGGAAAATTTTTTTTAAATTTTTGACTACTATGATAGAAATTTTTGATAAGATAAAACTGGAAGCTATTATAGAAAAGATAACTACAGATACTTTTAATAAATTATTTTGCCATTCCTCATTTAAAATAGAATAATGAATTAAAATTTTGTAGATTACTATTGAAAAAAAGACTCCTACTAAGTAAAAAATAACTGTTTCAAAAAGACTTTGAGTAGTTTTATTTGCTTCGTATTCAGAATACCCACTTTGAAATGGTATCGGAGTACCATTTTGTGAAGGATCAGCTTTCATTGTATTTCTAGCTAGAGTAGCATTATCTATTTTAGTAGCATCTTTAAACTTGTTTTGAGACATAAATTCCCTCCTCTTTTTAATACAATATTTTTATTAAAATTTAGAGCATTCGCAATCACTATAGTTAAGTGAGTCTGTGTTTTACTTATTATACAATAGAAGATTCATAGTGACAATGAATAGTCGTTTCCTACAAATTTACTAAAGCTATATAAAATATTATTGAGTAATCTAATGCAATATACTGCCCGGTATATTATTTTAACTCCGCAAATTCATTTAAAACTGATTTTAGCTTAAATAACTCCGCATAAAGCTCCGCGAGTTAGCATATTTTATTACATTTCAACATATTTCGATAAATAAGAAAAAACCGCAAAACCTTGTTTACACAAGATTTTACGGTTTTTAATGTGAGAATAATCTTAACGGTTGTAGAACTCAACGATGAATGCTTCATCGATTTCAGCGTACAACTCTTCACGTTCTGGTAAACGAGATAGAGAACCTTCAAGTTTTTCAGTATCGAAAGTAATAAAGTCAGGACGACCAAATAATCCTTCAACAGCTGCCTTGATAGTTACCATGTTTTTAGATTTTTCACGAACAGAAATTACTTGACCAACTTCAACGTGGTATGATGGAATATCAACACGTTTGCCATCAACTAAAATATGACCATGGTTTACTAATTGACGTGCTTGACGACGAGTGCTAGCAAGACCTAGACGGTAAACAACATTATCTAAACGTTGTTCTAAAAGAATCATGAAGTTAACACCATGTTTACCTTCTTTAAGTTTACCAGCTTTAACGAACAAGTTTTTAAACTGACGTTCGTTCATGCCGTACATGTTACGTAATTTTTGTTTTTCTTGTAATTGCATACCATATTCAGAGATTTTCTTACGGCTGTTTGGACCGTGAGGACCTGGAGCGTAAGGGCGACGTTCGATTTCTTTACCTGTTCCTAAAAGTGAAATACCTAGACGGCGTGACACTTTCCAACTTGGGCCTGTATAACGTGACATAATAAAATTCCTCCAATAAATAAATGTTTTTTGGAGTAAAATAATAAGTTGAGAGTTCAGTATTTCGTGCAGTTTATTATTTCAATCTTCACCTTTGCAGCCGCAGGTTACGCAATTGAACCAATCGAGTTGGCAATAAACTGTTGACGTGAATACCACTTTCACGCTGCATTATTTTACACAATGATTAGTATAACCTAAATGACTAGCTAGAGTCAAACAAATCTTACGATTAATAAGGATTTAAAGCGAAGTAAGTTTAGGATTTATATTTATAACGAACTATTTTTTAATAATAGTTGCACAAAAGTTTCTAAATGTTCTTGATCTTCTTGGTCAAATCGAGCTTTGATAGGTGCATCTATATCTAAAACGCCTATGATTTTTCCATTCTTTTCAAGAGGGATAACAATTTCAGATTGGCTTCGAGCATCACAAGCAATATGGCCTGGGAATTCATGGACATCATTGACAAACAAAGACTCTTTTTTTTGAAAAGCTGTTCCGCAAACTCCACGTCCAACGGGAATCCGAATACAAGCAACTTTACCTTGGAAAGGGCCTAAAACAAGTTCTCCACTAGCTTCTTCAAATAAATAAAAACCAGACCAGTTAATGTCTTTTAAATTTTCAAATAGTAAAGCTGCAGCGTTGCTAAGATTAGCAATTAAATTGGTTTCATCGCCAATAATTGCTTCTAGTTGAGCGTTGGTTAAACGATAGTCTTGTGCTTTTGTCATTCGATATATTCCTCATTTCAGTTTATTTTAGTTCTTTATTATAATCAAACCCAACTTTATCTTTCTTGAGTCCAACTTGTTTTTCGCCTTCGTTAGTCCAAGCAATTTTTCCATTGGCAATAAATTTACCGATTTCTCCACCATTATCCACGTTGAATCGAACGAATAAAGAATCAACACCCTTTTTTTTCTCTTTTTTTTCAAGAGTATCAAAAATGGCTTCAAGATCTTTTTTATTTTTACTAAAGACAAGAACACGTAAAAATGTTTGGCTACCTTCTAGGGTTGACTTACTAGAAATCGTGTAAGTTTCACGCTGAACAGCGGCTTGTTTTGATAATTTAAACTGACTAAAGCTAAAAAGAGCGAGACTAACAAAAAAAATCAGTCCAATTTTTTTTTGGAATTTTTTTGATCCTACTTTTTTAATTTTTAAAGCGAATCCTACTAGCACTAGGCAAAAGATAAAACCTAAAATTCCACATATTTTTAATAATAATAGCATACTATCGCTCCTGATTTGAAAAATTCCAACAATGAAATAGAAAAATAACGTGAATTGAATGATTTCTAGTGTTAGTTTTTTCTCACTGTGGTATAATCTACAATAGGTGTTTTTAATAAAAAAATCAAGTCAATTGTTTATTAAAAATTAGTTATATTTTCCTTAATTAAGTTCAAAGAAATTTAACAATCTATTCGTATTGTTACATAAACTGTAATTATAGAATCAATTTTAATCGGAGGTTTTCAAATGAATGTTATTGTTATTTTAATTGTGATTATTGTATTAGCCCTGGTCCTTTACGGAGCCAGCTATTTTCTTAAGAAAAAGCACTACCATAAAATTGATGAATTAGAAAATCGTAAGTTAAGCTTAACTGAAATTCCAGTAATTGATGAGATTAATAAATTGAAAAAATTACAGCTAACGGGTCAAACTGAAAAATCATTTAAAGAATGGGAGAAAGTTTGGCGTAATATCGCCACTGTTCATTTTCCAGATATTGAAAACTATTTATTTGATGCGGAGCAAGCAACTGACCGTATGAAATTAGTTAAGGCCCAGCAAGCAGAAGATGCTGCAACGAAATTAATGGACGATACTCAAGTCAGCATTGATAAAGTTCAAGCAGCTTTAAAAAAATTAATTCAAAGTGAAGAAGAAAATCGTTTAGAAATTAAAAAAACACAAGAAATATACCAAAACATTCGTAAAAAACTATTAACTCAAAGCTTTTCATTTGGTGGTGCCTTAGAAAATTTAGAACGTCGTTTAACTTATTTAGAACTAGATTTTACTAAATTTTCAGAATTAACCACTTCTGGTGATCATATTGAAGCAAGAGAAGTTTTAGAGCGTGTCGCCACTGATACTGCGGAATTAGATCGAGTAGTGGGATTAGTCCCTACCTTATTAAAAACGCTAACGGTTGACGTAGTTGATCAAGTTACTGAGTTGAAAGAAGGACATGCCCAATTACTTGCTGAAAATTTTGTGTTTTTAGATAGCGATATTCAAGCAGAAATTAAAACGATTGAAGAAAATAGTGAAGCAGCTAAGAGCTTAACTGAGACTTGTGAAGTTGATGAAGCTCAAAAAATGGTGCAAGATATTGAAACGAATATTGATAAGCTTTACGATCTTATGCAAGATGAAATTGATGCTAAAGCATTTGTTAATGATCAACAAAAAATGTTTGAGGATTATTTGACACATGTGATTGGCAACAATCGTAAGTTATTAATTGAAATTGATCGAGTGGCTCAAAGCTATACTTTGAATCATGATGAATTAGAAGCAGCTAAAGGAATCGAAACGGAATTGGATACTCTTAAAACCAGTTTTGATAACTTTATGGAAAATAGTAAGAACAATCAAGTTGTTTATTCTGTTTTGGCTGATTTTTTTGAAGAAACAGGCGATAAAATAACTGAAATTGAAGAAAAACAACAAAGTATTAATTCAGGTCTTTTGCATTTACGCAAAGATGAGATGGAAGCTCGTAAAAAACTTGATGAATATGAATTTGAAATGCGTGCTATGAAACGCTATGTTGAAAAACAGCATTTACCAGGTTTACCAGAAGAATACTTAGACTTATTTTTCTCAACAACCAAACGCATCGAAGAGTTGGCTCAACAGTTAAATAAGTTAAAAGTAGATATGAAAGAAATTTCACGCTTATGCTTCATGTGCCAAGATGATGTAACGTTAGCTAAAGAAAAGACGGAAGAAATTGTTGATAGTGCATTGTTAACTGAATATATGATGCAATACGCTAATCGTTACCGTCACTCTAATGAATCGATTGCAGATGCAATTGACAGTACTTTACGTTTGTTTAATAAAGATTATCGCTATCAAGAAGCACTTGAAACCATTTCAACAGCATTAGAGTTGGTGGAAGCTGGTGCATATAAAAAAGTCGAAGACAATTATTATGCAGATAAAAAAATAAATCAATAACGTGCTGAAGAATAACGAGACGAAGGAAAAATCCTAGGCTCGTTATTTTTTTTGAGTAATTTGTAAATACGCGTATTTAGTAGGTAGAAACCTTGTGATTCTGAGGAAGTCTGTTATAATAAATAATGGTTTTTAAGATAATAAGAAACCTTAATTAAGTTAGGGTTTTATAAATAGAAAGTGTGAACTAAATGATTTATTTTGATAATAGTGCAACAACACAAACAGATCCTTCTGTAGTAGCAACTTATGTGAAGGTAACGGAAGAAGTCTTCGGAAATCCTTCAAGTTTACATCATCTAGGCGATCATGCGGATGGTTTATTGCAGCAGTCCAGAAAACAAGTGGCATCAATTATGGGAGTAGAGCCAAAAGAAATCTTCTTTACTAGTGGTGGAACAGAGGGTGACAATTGGGCAATTAAAGGGACAGCAATTGAGAAGGGTAAATATGGGAAACATTTGATTACTAGCTCTGTTGAACATCCAGCCGTCAAAGAATCAATGGCTCAACTGGAAAAACAGGGCTTTGAAGTGACGTATCTTTCTGTAAATCGTGAGGGTATTATTTCTTTGGAGGAGTTAAAAGAAGCGTTACGTTCGGATACGATTTTGGTCTCAATTATGGCAGTAAATAATGAAGTTGGCAGTATTCAACCCATTGCGGAAATTGGAGAAATCTTAAAAGCATATCCAAAGGTTCATTTTCATGTGGATGCTGTTCAAGCAATTGGAAAAATTAAGTTAGATTTATCTGCGAGTTCTCGAGTAGATTTAGCAACATTTTCAGCTCATAAATTTCATGGACCAAAAGGCATTGGTTTTATGTATATTAGACAAGGGAAAAAAATTGCGCCACTATTAAGTGGTGGGGGACAAGAATTTGGTCGTAGAAGTGGAACCGAAAACCTGGCTGGTATTGTGGCCATGTCAAAAGCACTGCGTTTACTTTATACTGATGCACTAGTAAAACAGCAAAAGCAACGCGAGATAAAAGAGTATCTAAGTGCGGGTTTGGAAAAATATTCTAAAGTAAGTGTTTTTTCTTCGCCAACAGGTGCTCCGCATATTCTTTGTTTTGCTTTACGCGGCATTCGTGGCGAGGTATTTGTTCATGCGATGGAAAAAGTTGGGATTTATATTTCAACCACAAGTGCTTGTTCAAGTCGAAGTCAAACGAGTTCGAGTACTTTATCCGCGATGCATGTACCCGAAAATTTAGCAACAAGCGCTGTTCGAGTTAGCTTAACAGATACCAACACATTAGCAGAAGCCAAGCAATTTTTAGTTGAATTTGCTAAGTTAGAGGAACAATTTAGAGACATTCACTAATAGGAAGGAAACAAATTATGAACTATACAGAAATTATGGTTCGCTACGGCGAATTATCAACAAAAGGAAAAAATAAACGTACATTTATCAATCGATTATCTCAAAATGTGAGACGGGCGTTACATGATTTTCCAGAGATTAAAATTCTTGGTGAACGTGATCATATGTATTTAGAATTAAATGGAGCAGATAGTCACATTGTAATGAAACGTTTAGAGCCTATTTTTGGGATTCAAAATTATTCACCAGTTGTTCGCTTGCCTCGTGATATGGACGTTGTCAAAAAAGTTGCTGTTGAAATGGTGCAATCTGTTTTTAAAGAAGGGCAAACCTTTAAAATTACAACAAAACGTGCAGATCACCTTTTTGAATTAGATACAAATGATATCAATCAATTACTTGGTGCAGAAGTTTTGCGTAATGTTGAAGGAATTAAGGTTCAAGTTAAGAAGCCAGATATTGAAGTCAAAGTGGAAGTCCGTTTAGAGGGTATCTTCCTATCTTGTCAACGAATAGCTGGAGCAGGAGGTTTACCTGTTGGTTCAGGTGGACGAGCAATGCTAATGCTTTCTGGAGGAATAGATTCTCCAGTTGCCGGATATTTAGCAATGAAGCGTGGTGTTGAAGTTCAAGCGGTTCATTTCCATAGTCCGCCTTATACAAGCCCTCGTGCGCTACAAAAAGCGAAAGACTTAACCGTTAAATTAACTGCTTATGTTGGAAGTATTCAATTTATTGAAGTTCCATTTACTGAAATTCAAGAAGAAATCAAACGTGTTGTACCAGAAGGTTATTTAATGACCGTTACTCGTCGGATGATGATGCGTTTAACGGATAAAATACGTGAACAGCAAAGTGGCTTAGCAATTGTAAATGGGGAATCCCTTGGGCAAGTTGCTTCTCAAACGCTCCAAAGTATGGTATCCATTAATGAGGTTACGAATACTCCAATTATTCGCCCAGTTGTTTCAATGGATAAAAATGAGATTATTGAAATTGCACAAAAAATCGATACATTAGAACTATCGATTCAACCTTTTGAAGATTGTTGTACAATTTTTGCTCCACCAGCACCAAAAACAAAGCCTAAATTAGAAAAAGCGCAAAAATTCGAAGCTCGCTTAGATGTGGATGGTTTAATCGAACGCGCAATGGCAGGCTTAGTCATTTCAGAAATTAAAACAGGTGATTCATTGGAAGAGCAACAAGAAGAAGCCTTTTCAGAATTTTTATAAAGTGCGATGAAAGATGTTCTGCTCCGATTATACTGGAAACAAATGCAAGCAATTGCGGTCTTCAATTGTGCACAGTTGTAGAAGTATAAGAAAGAGTAAGCTTTAAGAGCCGGATTATAAAGTACGATGAAAGTTGTTCTACTCTGATTAAAATCAAGTTCATCTCGGATAAATTGAGAGGCTGAGATAAAATTCTCAGCCTCTTTTTAGTATTTTTCAACAACAGAAATGAGGAATAAAAATGAAATTATGGAAAAATGGTCTTTTTTATACGATGTCAAACGAGGGTGAGACAGTTGAAGCCGTTTTAACAAATAATGGAGAAATCATTGGAGTCGGTACGGAAGAGTCATTAAAAGAATGTTATCCAGAAGTATTAGAAGAAATAGACCTAGCAGGAAGTACTGTATTTCCAGGTTTTGTTGATAGCCACTTGCATTTGCTTTGGTATGGTCAAAGTTTAGCTCGTTTAAATTTAAATCAGTGTACATCTAAAAAAACGGCCTTACGAATGATTAAAGAGAAAGTAGCAAAACTTAGAGAAAAAGAGTGGCTTTTTGTCGAAGGATACAATGAGAATAAATGGCAAGATAGTACAGAAGCATTTAAAAAATCTGATTTAGATGCTCTTTCAATGACTCATCCAATCCTTGTTAGACGAATTGATTATCATAATGTAGTTATCAATGAAGCTTTTACTCAGGAAATTGGAATTAAAAAATGGCAGAAATTTGAAGGTGGGGGAGAAATTGTACTAGATGAGAAGGGTGATTTTACTGGAGTTTTAAAAGATGAGGCGACTAATTTAGCTATCGATGCTTTTCCACCAGCAACACCAAGTGAGATGGAAGATTATCTTACTCTGGCTGTTAAAGATTTGTGGACTAAAGGGATTACAGGCGGTCATACAGAAGATTTGCACTATTTCAATGGATTTGAAGGAACTTTGGCCACTTTTAAAGCGTGTCTCGGTGTAGATAAGTTACCTTTTAGGAGTCATTTACTAATTCATAATGGTGAATTAGCAGCTTTTAATCAGTCTAATCAACAATTTTTAGATGGTAATCCATTTATTGAATTAGGTGCAATGAAAATTTTTTATGATGGGACGGTTGGATCAAGAACGGCCTTAATGAAAAATGGCTATGCATCAGATTCTGAACATCATGGTTTACAAATTCAAACAGATGACGTTTTTGAAAAGATGGTCCAATCGGCAAGAAATGCTGGTTTACCAGTTGCCATTCATATATTAGGTGATTTAGCATTTGAAAAAGTGATTCAGACCTTAAAAGCTTATCCACCCAAAAAAGGACAACGAGATCGGATGATTCATACGCCGTGGTTGAATCCAGGATTGTTAGCAAAAGCTAAAAATATGCCTTTATTATTCGATGTTCAACCTCAGTTTATGAGCAGCGATTTGCCATGGGCCTTAGAGGTTTTAGGAACCAATCATCCTCCTTTGGCCTTTGCTTGGCGCAGTATTGCCGAGGCGGGTTTTCCTACAGCTGGCGGAAGTGATGCTCCAGTTGAGACTCCAAATCCATTTCTAGGGATTCATGCTGCTGTTACACGGACTGTCAGCTCAGATAAAAATGGAAAAGCTTATTTTCCTGATGAAGGATTATCTGTATTTGAAGCGATTAGCCTTTATACAACAGGAAGTGCTTTGGCAGGTTATCAAGAAAAAACACGCGGACAAATTAAAGTCGGATTTGTAGCAGATTTCACTGTTTTAGAAGAAAATCCATTTATGATTGAAAAAGAAAACTTAGCAGATATCCATGTTTTGAAAACCATTATTTCAGAGCAAATTGTTTTTGGCTGAATAGATTAAATAAATACCGAAAAGAGCGCCTTATTTTAAAAAGTAAGGTGCTCTTTTCAGTTCTAAGGGATTAAGCAGAGTAAGATTTTGATTAAAATAATGTGAATCATGTCACAAATAAATTGAATTCACTGTTTTACAATGGTAATATAAGATTATATGAAGTAAATTAGGAAGGTGAGTTGTATGGAGAAAGTAGAGAAAAATAAAAATGTTCCTAAAGCAACAGCCAAGCGTTTACCGTTGTATTATCGCTATTTAAAATCGTTAGAAGAATCTGGGATTCATCGGATTAAGTCTAAAGATTTCAGTACGTTAACGCAAGTTCCTTCCACTACAATTCGTCGTGATTTTTCACATTTTGGAGAATTGGGTCGAAGTGGTTATGGCTATGAAGTTGGTCATGTTTTAAATGTTTTTGATCAAATATTAAATGTGAATAGAGTAACAAAAGTAGCTTTAGTTGGAGTTGGGAATTTAGGGCGCGCTTTGATGTCCAATAATTTTAGACGAGATGACAATTTGAAAATCACTTGTGGTTTTGAAACAAATGAAGAATTGTGTAATCAAAAAATTGGTGGAATCCCTGTTTACCATATTAGTCAGATGGAAGAAATTATTCAGCATGAATCAATAACCACAGCCATTTCAACAGTTCCTAGTCAACATTCGCAAGAAGCAATTAATCAATTAGTGGCTGCAGGTGTTACAGCAGTTCTTAACTTTGCACCGGGTCGAGTTAAAGTATCTAATGAGATAGACGTTCGTTATATTGACTTAACAACAGAGTTACTAACACTTATCTACTTTAATGAAAAATTCGCAAACAAACGCAATTGAGCTAAGGAAATCGGTCGTTATAATAATCAAGGGACTAAGAATTAATTTGACAGTCTCTTGAGATTTTGTAAGCAGAATAATTGCCTATCCCTAAGGAGAAACTGTATACTTAATTAGAAAGAGTGTAAAAGCACATAGAGATGTAGTTCTTATGAGCCAACTCAAAAAACTTTTTTATAAATAAGGGAGCGATAGATAATGGAAATTACCAAAAGAGGAACAGTCATCAAAGTTGAGGGAACTCAGCCAAAAACAGGTGAAAAAGCACCTCATTTTACATTGAACAATTTATCAGATAAAAAAATTAATTTAGCTGATTATCAAGGAAAAGTTGTTTTGGTTAGTGTTGTACCAAACATCGATACATCAGTTTGTGCGATTCAAACAAAACATTTTAATCAAGAAGCGGGACAATTAGAAAATGTTCAATTGATTACGATTTCTAACAATACCAAAGAAGAGCAAGCGGACTGGTGTGCAGGAAATGGTGTTGAAATGGAAATGCTACATGATACAGATTTAGAATTTGCTAAAGCATATGGGGTATATATGCCAGAACTAGGCTTATTAGCTCGTTCGGTTTTTGTAATCGATCAAGACGGTGTTTTAGTATATGAAGAAATTGTGCCAGAAATGAGCCATGAGCCAGACTATACAGCTGCATTGGCAGCAACAAAAGCCTTAATTTAAATTATTCAATCAACTAGAAATCGATTTTTCTGTTGAGTTTCCTATCATTCAATGCTAAAATAAAGTCAATGAAAAGCATTGATCAAGAGGAGTAGTTTTAGATACTAATTTTAAGAGAAAAGAACAAATGCTGAGAGTTCTTTATTAGTCTAAAATGAATGTAGCTTAGGAGCTGATAGAGGGAAGTTAGAGTAACTCTATCCGGAGGTAGCGATCCGTTAACAGCGTTTAGAGTGGTGTGTTGTTTTCAACATGCAAAATAGGTGGTACCGCGAATTCAAAGCATTCGTCCTAATTAATTTTAGGCGGATGCTTTTTGTCATGGTTCTTGTTGCTTTAGCAACTTAGAACCATGATACACATCCATCAAAGATGGACTGTGATCCTTAAATGTTGGTTTGTCGTATTTTAAGTAAAAATACAAATGAAATTGCATAAACCTAAAATAACTTTGCTTAGTTTATAAAACTTAAAATCAAATGAAAAATAGGGAGGAAGATAGTATGTCAGAAGAACTAAAAATGCCAACTAAGTATCAACCCCAAGAAGTAGAAGCTGGACGCTACGAAGAGTGGCTAAAAAAAGATTTATTTAAGCCAAGTGAGGATCAAACTAAAGAACCATATTCGATTGTGATTCCACCTCCAAACGTGACTGGAAAATTACATTTAGGCCATGCTTGGGATACCACATTACAAGACATTATTATTCGTCAAAAACGCATGCAAGGCTACGATACATTATGGTTGCCAGGGATGGATCATGCGGGAATTGCGACTCAAGCAAAAGTCGAAGAAAAATTAGCCCAAGAAGGTATTTCACGCTATGATTTAGGCCGTGAAAAATTTATTGAAACAGTTTGGGATTGGAAAGAAGAGTATGCTAGCGTGATTCGTGCGCAATGGGCAAAAGTTGGAATTTCAGTTGATTATAGTCGTGAGCGTTTTACTTTAGACTCAGGTTTGTCAGATGCAGTTCGTAAAGTTTTTGTATCCATGTATGAAAAAGACCTTATTTATCGTGGAGAATATATTATCAATTGGGATCCTAAAGCTAAAACAGCCTTATCGGATATTGAAGTCATTCATAAAGATGTTGAGGGTGCTTTTTACCATATGAGTTATCCGTTAGCAGATGGTAGTGGGACTGTTGAGTTAGCTACAACTCGTCCAGAAACAATGTTAGGTGATACTGCAATTGCTGTTCATCCAGAAGATTCACGTTACAAACACTTAATTGGGAAAATGGTTATCCTACCTTTAGTTAATAAAGAAATTCCAATTATTGCAGATGACTATGTTGAAATGGATTTTGGTACAGGAGTCGTTAAAATTACACCGGCTCATGACCCTAATGATTTCGAAGTTGGAAATCGCCACGATTTACCTAGAATCAATGTAATGGATGAATCTGGTGTCATGAATGAATTAGCTGGAAAATATCAAAATATGGATCGCTTTGCTGCAAGAAAAGCGGTTGTAGCTGATTTGAAAGAATTAGGTCATTTAATCAAAATTGAAACAATGGTTCATAGTGTTGGTCATTCTGAACGTACTGGAGTTGTTGTTGAACCGCGTTTATCAACACAATGGTTTGTGAAAATGGCGCCTTTAGCAAAAGAAGCGATGGACAATCAAGCAACGGATCAAGCGATTGAGTTTGTACCTGAGCGTTTCGAAACGAACTACATGCGTTGGATGGAAAATATTCATGACTGGGTTATTTCTAGACAACTATGGTGGGGACATCAAATTCCAGCTTGGTATCATAAAACAACTGGCGAACTTTATGTTGGCATGGAAGCCCCAGTAGATAGTGAAAATTGGGTACAAGATCCAGATGTATTAGATACTTGGTTTAGTTCAGCTTTATGGCCATTTTCAACAATGGGATGGCCTGATACAGAAGCGCCAGATTTTAAACGTTACTTCCCAACTAATACACTTGTAACAGGCTATGATATTATTGCCTTTTGGGTAAGTCGTATGATTTTCCAAAGCTTAGAATTCACCGGCAAACGTCCTTTCCAAAAAGCGTTGATCCATGGCTTAATTCGCGATGAAGATGGACGTAAAATGAGTAAATCTTTAGGTAATGGGATTGATCCGATGGAAGTTATTGATAAGTATGGTGCAGATGCTTTGCGCTGGTTCCTATCAAATGGTTCAGCTCCAGGGCAAGATGTTCGTTTTAGTTATGATAAAATGGATGCAGCATGGAACTTTATCAACAAAATTTGGAATGCTAGTCGTTTTGCGATTATGAATATGAACGGTTTAAGCTATGAAGAAATTGATTTTAGTGGCGAAAAAACTATTGCAGATCGTTGGATTCTAACGCGCTTGAACCAAACAGTTGAAAAAGTAACGGATTTATTTGAAAAATTTGAATTTGGTGAAGCTGGTCGTCACTTATATAACTTTATTTGGGATGATTTTTGTGATTGGTATATTGAAATGAGTAAAGGGGTACTAAATGGTGAAAACGAAGCATCTAAGCAAACAACTAGAAGTATTTTAGCTTATGTTCTTGACCAAACATTGCGCTTACTGCATCCAATTATGCCTTTCGTGACAGAGAAAATTTGGGAAAGTGTTCCTCATGAAGGGGAATCTCTAGTTATAGCTGAATATCCGGTAGTTCACCCAGAGCTAAACGATGAGGCTGCTGCAAAAGGTATGGATGTGTTAATGGAACTTATTCGCTCAGTTCGCACGATTCGTTCAGAAGTGAATACTCCTCTTTCTAAGAAAATTGAATTGCTAATCAAGACGAATGATGCTTCAATTGAAACCTTCTTAAAAGAAAATGAAACTTATATTGAGCGTTTTTGTAACCCAGAAAATCTAGTGATTTCTAGTCAAATTGAAGCTCCAGAGTCGGCTATGAGCGCGGTTATTACAGGCGCAGAAATTTATCTACCATTAGCAGGTTTAATTAATATTGACGAAGAAATTATCCGTCTAGAAAAAGAAATGGCTAAATGGGAAAGTGAAGTTAAACGCGTGCAAGGTAAGCTTTCAAATGAACGCTTTGTATCTAGTGCACCTGAAGCAGTTGTGCAAGTTGAGCGCGAAAAAGAAAAAGATTATTTAGAAAAACGTGAAGCTGTTGCTGAACGTATCGCCTCACTAAAAGCGCAACAATAAAATCAGATAGAATGGGTTAAAAGGGCTGAAAAGAACTTTTAACTCATTCTGTTTTTTGTTTTTACGCTAGTCATTTTTAAACAAGAGCGGTATAATAGAGAAACAAAAAAGAACGTAATAACTAGTATAAATGACGAATGTGAAGAATTGGTGGGATGTAAGTTGTTTAAGACGTATGAAGAAGCACTAGAATGGATTCATGGAAGATTAGTGATGGGAATGAAGCCAGGATTGAAAAGAATGGAATGGATGATGAAGCGTCTAGGGCATCCCGAAAGACGATTTAAATCTATTCATGTAGCAGGCACAAACGGAAAAGGATCGACAGTTACGTACTTACGAGAGATGTTAGAGGCTGCTGGTCAAGTAGTAGGGACATTTACGTCGCCTTATATTACCACTTTTAATGAACGTATCAGTGTCAACGGAGAACCTATTTCAAATGAAGAAATTTTACGTTTAGCAAACTTAGTTTACCCGCTAGTGATGGAGTTAGAAGAAACTTCATTGGGCGGTCCTAGTGAGTTTGAAGTTGTAAATACAATGATGTTTATTTATTTTGGTGAAGGACATGCGGATGTTGTTCTAATCGAAGTAGGCTTAGGAGGATTAGTTGATTCAACCAACGTTGTGACGCCAGTCGTTTCGGCTATTACAACTATTGGTTTTGATCATATGCACATTCTAGGTGGTACAATTTCTGAAATTGCAGAACAAAAAGCAGGTATTATCAAACCAGGTATCCCAGTTGTTGTTGGAAATGTTGATTCAGAAGCTTTAAAAGTCATTGGTAAAGTTGCAGAAGAAAATGCGAGCCCGCTGCTGTGTTTTAACAAAGATTATTTTATCTCAAAATGGAAAACATTACCGACATGGGGTGAGACGTTTACTTTTGAAGACGACTTTATTTGCTTAAGACAAGTCGTTTTGTCAATGCTAGGGAAACACCAAGTTGAAAATGCAGCATTAGCATTAGAAGTTTTACGAGTATACAGTCATGAAACAGGTTTAGCTATTGGTCATGAACAGATGTTGCGTGGATTAAAAGCGGCTTTCTGGCCAGGTAGATTGGAAAAAATAAATGAAGATCCATTAATTATTTTAGACGGCGCTCATAATGAGCCGGCGATGAATAGGCTGGTTGAGACGCTAAAAAATGATTTTGAGCAACAAGAAATATACGTACTATTCGCGGCTTTGGGGGATAAGGCAGTTGATAAAATGTTAGGTCAGCTACAAGTTCTGCCAAATGTTCATCTTATTTTAACGAGTTTTGATTATCCAAGAGCGGCATCAGCAAATCAGTTAACAACTAATTTGACTGGTAATTATGATGTTGAAGAAGTTTGGCAAGAAGGTTTAGTAAAAACTGTAAATGAAATGGATAGTAATAGTGTTTTGATTATAACAGGGTCACTGTATTTTATTTCTGAAGTTCGACACTATTTTTTAGATGAAACAAACAACTAAGGGGGACAAGTAACGTGGGTAAAGTAAAAGCAGTAATTTTTGATATGGATGGATTAATTTTTGATACAGAAACGCTTTATTATCGCTCAATGCAAGAGGTGGCGGATCGATTAGGTATAAATATTATCTTAAATTTGTTGGGACATCAGACGAAGAGTTGCACGAAAATTTATATCGCGATTTTAAAAATGATGAAAAAGTTGCGACTCTCATTACAGATAGCCGTACTCGTTTAGATGAAATTGTTGAAGATGAAGGTTTAATGGTGAAAGCTGGTTTCATTGAATTGCTTGATTTCTTGGAAGCAGAAGGAATTAAAAAAGTAGTGGCTTCAAGTAATTTAAAAGAAATGGTGGCTAATTTTCTAAAACGTGAAAATATTCAGCATCGTTTTGATTATTTTGTTTCTGGTGATGAAGTTAAACGTGCAAAGCCAGATCCTGAAATTTTTGAAAAAGCTTGGTCTGGTTTGGCTGTGCCAAAAGCTGAGACGTTAATCCTTGAAGATTCAATTAACGGAATTAGAGCTGGATTTGATGCAGGTATACGTGTAATTATGGTGCCCGATTTAATTCCACCTTCGCCTGAAGCTGAAGAAAAAACTAGCGCTATTTATGAGGATTTATCTTATGTTAAAGACTTCATTAAAAATCAAAATAAATAAAACTTACGACCTCTTTTTACATATTATATTGTAAAAGGGGGTCTTTTTCATGCAAGAAAGAAGTTTAGTTTTAGATGTTCCCAAATATAGTCGGCCTAGAGAACGTTTAGAGGAATATGGAGAGAAGGCCTTAGGAACACATGAATTATTGGCTATTTTATTACGAACAGGTTCAAAAGATAACAATGTTTTGGCTGTAGCAATGGAGTTGCTGAACAATTTTGGCGATTTACACCAACTTAAGCTAGCCTCTTTAGAGGAGCTCAGGGAAATAAAGGGAATTGGTCATGCTAAGTCAATCGAGATTAGGGCTGCAATTGAGTTTGGTGTTCGGATAGCAAGTGCCTCGCAATTAAAAATTGGGCATATTACATCTAGCCAGATGGTAGGGGATTTACTATTTACAGAGATGAAGGATTTGCCACAAGAACATGTTGTTGCCTTATATTTGAATACCAAAAATCATTTAATCAAAAAAGAAACTATTTTTGTTGGCGGATTAAATTCTTCGATAGCACATCCGCGAGAGATTTTCCGTGGTGCTGTGCGAATTTCGGCAGCAAGGATTATTCTAGGTCATAACCATCCTTCAGGCAATCCAGAGCCATCGCAAGCAGATATTAGTTTTACAAAACGAATTATCGAATGTGGTGAATTAATGGGGATTGATTTATTGGATCATATTGTAGTTGGAGAAAAGGGGTATATTAGTTTAAAAGAAACTGGAATTATTTAAGTAGGAAATCCAATCAATTATCATAAAAATAGAACTAAAAAAAGAAATTCATAACTGATATATTTAATTACAAGTTATTTATTAGAAAATAATTTTAAACTTAAATTAAGAATTGGTCAGAAAATAACCATGTAGCCAAGGAAAGGGGTTACACTGAGAAGAAAGAAATCGGAACCATTTAATAAAAAAGTGAATGAATTAATAGGAAAACTCTTGTCGAAAAAAGAAATTTATGGTATACTAACTTTAGTGTTTTTGTTAGGTAAAGAAAAGATTGTTTCAGAACATTCCAATTCGTACCGTAAAGCAAGAATATCAAATATTATGTGCTAAAGGCACGAGGAGGAATTTTAACTATGGAACAAGGTACAGTAAAATGGTTTAACTCAGAAAAAGGATTTGGATTTATCGAACGCGAAAACGGAGACGATGTATTCGTACATTTCTCAGCTATCCAAGGCGACGGATTCAAAACTTTAGAAGAAGGACAAGCAGTTACTTTCGACGTTGAAGATGGTAACCGTGGACCTCAAGCAGCTAACGTAGAAAAAGCGTAAGCTCATTCACTTATAACCTTTAAAGACTAAGTATGTATGTACTTAGTCTTTTTTTATTTTTATTGTCTTATTTAATGATTAAATAAAGTATGATTATACTAATTAGACCCAACTATTATCTTGAATATCCCTCCTAATTTTCAAGATAACTTTAATTGAGCTACGGTTCATTTTCATTGGGGAAATTAAATTTGACGTTATTTTATTTTTGGGTTGAATTTAATAACAATATCTTATAAAATAAGAGTTGTCATTTGATTTGATGAATTAATAAAATTTTAAATTGAAAAGTAGAGTAGAATAGTCTACAACTAGAAGAAATATAAGCTTAAAAGGCATTTTGGTATGTCAAAAAGTTTACAAAAATAATAAATGTTTAAAATTATATTAAAATACGGTCGAAATTAATGTTTTCTTTGGTAATATGAAGTATGATTATTCCTGTTACAGTATAGAGCGTATATTTAATAGATTATTTTGGTAGGTCTAAAAAATAATTGAAATTTTGTGATGGATGACCATTTATGATAGAGCTGAGAGGATGAAGTTGTGTGTTTGGATTTGGAAGCAAGGATATTGGAATTGATTTAGGTACTGCGAATACAATGGTCTATTTGGATGGTAAAGGAATTGTATTAAGAGAACCATCAGTAGTAGCAAAAAATACAAATAATGGTGATATAGTAGCAGTTGGTGAAGAAGCAAGAAATATGATTGGTAGAACCCCAGGAAGCATTGTAGCAATTCGCCCAATGAAAGATGGAGTTATTGCTGATTATGAAACAACTGCAGCTATGATGAAATATTATATTCAAAAAACAATTGGAAAATCGAGTTCAAAACCTTATGTGATGGTATGTGTACCTAGCGGAGTAACTGAAGTTGAAAAACGTGCAGTTATCGATGCTACACGCACAGCTGGTGCAAAAGATGCCTTTATTATCGAAGAACCGTTTGCTGCTGCTATTGGTGCAGGTCTTCCAGTAATGGACCCAACAGGTAGTATGGTTGTTGATATTGGTGGTGGAACAACGGATGTTGCAACGATTTCTTTAGGTGGAATCGTGAGTAGCCGTTCAATTCGTATGGCTGGAGATCGTCTAGATGATGCGATTATTCATTATGTACGTAAGAAATTCAATTTATTAATTGGTGAAAGAACAGCTGAAGCCGTGAAGATGGAAATAGGTTGTGCTTCTGTTGAAAAATCAAAAGAATATGGCGATATGAGTGTTAGAGGTCGTGATTTACTAACTGGCCTACCGAAAACAATTGAAATTTCAGCAGTCGATGTATCTCAATCACTACAAGAAGTTGTCGAAGCAATTATAGTTGCTGTTAAAGAAACTCTTGAAGAAACATCACCAGAAATTTCAGCAGATGTTATTGATCACGGAATTGTATTAACAGGTGGCGGAGCATTATTGAAAAATATTGCTGAAGTCATTGCAGACGAAACACAAGTACCAGTATTTGTAGCAAATGAGCCACTTGATTGTGTTGCCATTGGGACTGGTGAATCATTGAAACATATTGATTTATTTAAGAAAAACGCAAACCGTTAGAATCTATTCTTTCAAGTACACCTAGTTGTAGATGATGAAATATCCGTTCTTTTAATTAAGTGAGCTATCTGAATAGTTTGACGTTGCGAGGAGTTTTTAACTTCTCGCTTTTTTTAAGGGCTAAAAAGCATAACTGAGCAGTGATTAAATGTCGAAAAATAGCTTGAAAATAGAAAAAACAACACAAAAAAACTATTTTTCTTAAAAAATTACAAAGAGTTTAGTTTTTCTTAATAAAATTAGTTTATTATTACAGAGATATGGTAAAATAGAGAAGGCCATTAAGGCAAAGTGGGGTGACGAATTGCATCAATTTTTTTCAAATAAGAAGTTAATTATTTTGTTAGTAAGTGTAATTGCTTGTATGGGTTTAATTGCATACTCTATCAAAGAACGAGCAAAACTGCCAATTGTTCAACAATTTACCAATGATATTACGGCAATCACTGGTCGTGTTTTTGCTAAACCCGCTAATGCGGTCGTTAGTTTTATTGACTCTATTGATGACTTGAAAAATACTTATGAAGAAAATCAATTGTTAAAATCTAAAATTGATAAACTTTACGAGCAACAGGTTCAGCTTGCTGATTTAAAAGAAGCCAATAAAAAAATGCAAGAACAGTTAGACTTGCAAAGTGATATTTCTGATTTTAATAAAATCAACGGAACCGTTATTGGGAGAAATCCAGATACTTGGATAGATCAAATTATTGTTGATCGAGGCAGTCAAAATGGAATCGAAAAAGGCATGGCTGTAATGTCTGGTCCAGGACTTGTGGGGCGTGTTAGTGAAGTTAGCCCAACTAGTTCAAAAGTTCAATTAATTACAACAGCAGACACTAAAAACAATCGAGTTGCAGCAGAAGTTCAAGGTGGAGCAGCTCCAGTTTTTGGGATTATTAATGGGTACGATAAAGAAACGAAACGTTTAATTATGAAACAAATTACAGCAGACGCAGTTCCAGAGAAAGGCACGCAAGTTGTGACATCAGGATTAGGTGGAAAAACCCCTAGAACACTTCCAATCGGTGAAGTAGATGAAGTCAAGCTAGATTCTTTTGGATTATCAAAAGAAGTTTATGTGAAACCTTATGCGGATACAAATGATATTCGTTACGTGACGTTTATTCAACGTAGCGCTGAGAGTGGTGAATAACTAAATGAACATGAATTTAAAGAAAAGTTTTTTACCACCGCTAATTATTTTTTGTTTTTTTCTGATTGATGGAGTTTTAGCTGCTTTATTTTCTAAAACGTTTTATGATGGAAACTTTGTTTTAGTTCCTCGTCTTATAGTCATTAGTTTTGTGATGATGTCCTTTTATCTTCCTAGAAATAAAATGTTGCTTTATGCAATTATTTTTGGTTTACTGTATGATAGTTACTACAGTGGAGTTTTAGGTGTATATGTAGCCCTATTTCCAATAATTGTTTATATTACCGAAAAGTTAAAAAAAGTATTAAACCCGAATGTTTTAGTCGTGGGAATGATGTTAATTATCAATCTTAGTATGGTTGAGGGAGCGCTTTACCTTTTCTATCAAGTCTTAGGTCAAAATACGATGGACGTTAATAGTTTCTTGGCGGAACGTCTGGGACCTACGTTGCTTCTAAATAGTGCGATTTTTATTTTTCTATATTTTCCGTTGAAAAAAACTATTTTAAAGCTTACTGAGAGCTAGAGCAGAAAATATAAGCTTGAGTGTGAAAAGTAACAAATGGTGTTGGAGGTTATGAAAATGAAACAAAGTGTGACGTTAAAAGGGACGAAAGACGGTTTTGTTTTGACTTTAGATGAAAGTGTTGCTTTTGAAACAGTACTAAGTGATTTAGATCAATTACTTGAAAAGTTACATTCTGAAAATAAAGAACAAAAAGAAGTCCAAAAAGGAATCAGTCTAGAAGTAAAAACAGGGATGCGACTTTTTTCAGAAGATGAAAAAGCTGAGATTACTGAAAAGATTAGTAGCAAAAGTCAATTTCAGTTAAAGAAAATTAGCGCTGAAGTATTGACCTATCAACAGGCCACAGAATGGCACGAAAGCAACAGCTTGCAGATGGAGATTCAAACGATTCGAAGTGGACAAGTTTTGCAAGCACCAGGTGATATTTTATTAATTGGAAAGATTCATCCAGGTGGCACGATTCGGGCTAGCGGAAGTATCTTTATACTGGGAGAGCTTTTAGGTCTAGCTCATGCTGGGTTTGATGGAGACAATGAAGCTATTGTTGTGGCTGATTTTCAAACAGATGCACAAATTCGAATTGCTGAAAGTGTACAAATCATTGAAAATAAAGCTAAAAATCAAGCTGGCACGGACGAAAAACAATTTGCATATATTAATGACTTGCATATTTTAGATTTTGAAGGATTAGATAAATTAAGAACGATACGACCTAAGATGGGCAAAGTGACAGGAGGATTATTTTAATGGGGACAGCAATTGTCATTACATCTGGTAAAGGTGGAGTTGGTAAAACAACATCAACAGCCAATATTGGAACAGCTTTAGCATTGCAAGGGAAAAAGGTATGTTTGATCGACATGGATATTGGACTTCGTAATTTAGATGTTATTCTAGGTTTAGAAAATCGAATTATCTATGATATTGTGGATGTTGTTGAAGAGCGAGCAAAACTGCATCAAGCGATTATTAAAGATAAACGATTTAATGATAATCTTTATTTATTACCAGCTGCACAAAATGCAGATAAAAGTTCTGTTAGTGGGGAACAAATGATTGAAATCGTGGATCAATTACGACCAGACTATGATTATATTTTAATTGATTGTCCAGCTGGAATTGAACAAGGCTTTAAAAATTCAATTGCAGCAGCAGATAGTGCGATTGTTATTACAACACCAGAAATATCAGCTGTGCGTGATGCAGATCGAATTATTGGATTATTAGAACAAACGGAAATGGAATCACCTCGTTTGATTATTAATCGTATTCGTCAACGTATGATGCAAGAGGGTGAAGTATTGGATATCGATGAAATTACGAAGCATTTATCGATTGATTTATTAGGTATCGTTTTTGATGATGATAGTGTTATTCGTTCATCTAATAAGGGAGACCCAATTGTTTTAGATCCTAAAAATCCAGCTTCATTAGGGTATCGCAATATAGCGCGTCGTATTTTAGGTGAAACAGTTCCTTTAATGTCCTTTAAAAAAGAGAAAAAAAACTTTTTTCAAAAAATATTTGGCAAATAATTAAGAGTGTGCTATACTATTAAAAAATGATTAGAAAAAAGCTTTGAAGAGAAAAAGTAAGACTAGTGAATTTTTAGAGAGATTGCGGTTGGTGGGAAGCAATCAAGGAACTAGATTCTGAACACACATCTCTGAGCTGGCAGTTGAACCTCCATATGTGAGCAGTAAACTATCCCGGGAGTTCCCGTTATAGGACTAGCGTTTAGAAGCTTGAACGTGAAGAGGTAGCTTTTGTGAAGAAGCTACGAATAAAGGTGGAACCACGATACTTAAACATCGTCCTTTGATTCTCAATTATGAGAGTCAAAGGACTTTTTTTGTTTTACAAGCTAAAACAAGCACTAAAAAAAAGAAAAAGGGGAGTAAAAAAATATGAAAAAATTACAAATGATCTTAGTCATAGCAGGGGTATTTATCTTAGTTGCAGCGTGTGGCAAATCAGGAGCAGGAAATAAAAAAGAAGCAAAAGAACAAGACTCATATAGTCAAATTGAAAAAAATGGAAAACTTGTTGTTGGGTTAGATGATACATTTGCACCGATGAGTTATCGTGATAATAATGGTGATATTGTAGGTTTTGATGTTGATTTAGCTAAAGCTGTAGGTGAAAAATTAGACTTAAAACTTGAATTTCAAGCAATTGATTGGGCGATGAAAGAAACAGAACTAAATGCAGGTAATATTGATTTAATCTGGAATGGTTATACAATTACACCAGAAAGAAAAGAAAAAGTTGCCTTTTCAACTCCGTATCTAGACAATAGTCAAGCGATTATTGTTTTAAAAGATAGTGAAATTCAGAAGAAATCAGATTTAAAAGGTAAGACAGTGACCGCTCAACAGTCTTCTAGTGCCGTTGATGCAGTGAAAAACGATTCCGAGGTTACTTTGACGGACTTAAAAACAGGTGATTTAGTTCAATATCCATCTAACAATGATGTATTTAATGATCTTGAAGCTAAACGTAGTGAGGCAGCAGTTGCCGATGAGGTATTAGCTAGATACTATATTAGTTTGAAAGGTGCTGAAAAATATCGTATTTTGACTGAAAATTTTGGTAAGGAAGAATACGGTGTTGGTATGCGTAAAGCTGATAAGCAGTTAAAAGAAAAAATTGATCAAGCTTTAGCCGAGTTAAAAACAGATGGCACCTACGATAAGATTTATGCAACATGGTTTGGCAAAGAAAAATAAATAAGTTGAAAATGGGGGAATAAAGATGAAAAAGAAATTAATTTTAGTTAGTCTGCTGTGTTTAGCTTTTGTAATCGGGGGATGCAAAAGTGAAACAAAGGCAAATACAAATGAAAAGAATAAAATTATTGTTGGTTTAGATGATACATTTGTACCGATGGGTTATCGAGATAAGGCTGGTAAAATTGTAGGTTTAGATGTGGATTTAGCTAAGGAATTTGGTAAACGTGCAAATGTTGACATTGAATTTCAGCCGATTGATTGGGCGATGAAAGAAACAGAGTTAAATTCTGGTAATATTGATTTAATTTGGAATGGGTATGCGATGAATCCTGAACGTAGTGAAAAAGTTAATTTTAGTACACCTTATTTAGAAATTGGTCAAGCGATTATTGTTTTAAAAGATAGTCCAATTGAAACGAAAAATGATTTAGCAGGCAAGACAGTCGCTGCGCAACAATCTTCTAGCGCTGTTACGATTTTAAGCCAAGATGCACCAGAGTTGTTAAAATCATTTAAAGGAGGCGAAATGGTTACGTACGCTTCGAATAATGATGTGTTTAACGATTTGGATAGCAAGAGAAGCGAGGCGATCATAGTAGGAGAAACATATGGCCGCTATACAATTAAGCAAAAAGGTGAAGACAACTATCGCATTTTAAAAGAAAATTTTGGTGTTGAAAACATTGCGGTAGGGGTTCGTAAAGCAGATAAAGAATTATTAAAACAAGTGAATCAAGCTTTGAAAGAAATGGAAGAAGATGGAACGAAAGAAAAAATAGTCAATAAATGGTTTAGTGAGTAGATAAATCAACTAGATTATTAAAGAAAATTATGAGGTGAAGTAAATGATAACGGAGATAATTCCCGCTTTATTAGATGGATTGAAAATGACATTGTTACTCTTTTTTATTATATTAATTATTTGTATTCCTTTAGGGTTTTTGGTAGCATTAGCTAGGGTTTATGCACCGAAATTTATCTCCTTTTTTATTCAAGTTTATATTTATATTATGCGTGGGTCACCCTTGTTGCTCCAATTAATGATTGTTTTCTTCGGGTTGCCATTAGTTGGGATTACATTAGACCGTTTTTCCGCAGCAATCATTGCTTTTAGTTTAAATTACGTTGCTTACTACGCCGAAATTTTTCGCGGCGGAATCATAGCCGTTCCAGTTGGTCAATTTGAAGCCATTCAAGTTTTAGGAATTGGGAAAATTCGTGGTTTCCAAAGAATCATTCTGCCACAAGTTTTCCGGGTGGTCTTGCCATCTGTTGGAAATGAAGTGATTTCATTGGTTAAAGATACCTCATTAATTTATGTAATCGGCTTAGGTGAGTTACTTCGAGCAGGGCAAATAGCTGCTAATACTTATGCATCATTAATTCCATTTGTAGCTGTCGGATTGGTTTATTTAGCGATTACGGGTATTGTTACGCTTGGTTTAAATCAAATTGAAAAAAAAGTTCGTTTTTAATTTTATCTGGATAGAAAAGTATTAGTTAGATAGAATCTCAGACGAAAAAAGCTCGTGTTAATTTTTGAATAAAAGGAGTGAAGATAGATGATTTTAGAAGTAAAAAATGTAACAAAAAAATTTAATGGGCTACCAGTTATTCAAAACTTTGATTTTAGTATCGCTGCTGGCGAAATTGTTACCCTAGTTGGAAAGTCAGGTACTGGGAAAACAACCCTTATGCGCTTGATCAATAATTTAGAAAAAGCGGATAGCGGAACAATTAAAATTGGCAATCAATTGTTATGTGAAACGAAAAATGAACAGAGTGTTTATGCATCAAAAAAAGATATTCGTGCCTATCATAATTCAATCGGGATGGTCTTTCAAGATTATCAACTATTTCCTAATCTAACGGTACTAGAAAATTGCTTAGAGGCCCCGATTGCTCAAAAATTAGATACAAAATCAAATTTAATAAAAAAGGCAGAAGAGTTATTAGGACAAGTTGGATTAAGCGATAAAATTCAAGTTATGCCTAGTACATTATCCGGTGGCCAAAAACAAAGAGTTGCTATTGCACGAGCGATGATGCTCAATCCTAAAATCTTATGTTTTGATGAACCTACATCGGCTTTGGATCGTGAATCTACAGCCGAAATTGGAAAAATGATTCAAAAAATCGCAACAGATCAAACGGGAATTCTAATTGTTACTCATGATTTAGAATTTGCTGAAGATATAGGAACTCGAGTTGTTAGTTCAGAAGAATTCATCAATAAATGAGTTTTCATGGATTCATTTCAATAAAAACATTGACGGAGCAGGGTATATTTGTTATGATGTTAATGTTGTAAATGTGTAGCACCACAACTACAACCGCGCGGGAATGAGTCTTAAGTTCATCTAGGTGACGCTCACGACGGCGAGTCTAAGTCTAATAAGGAGGTGCGAATAAATGTACGCAATTATCAAAACAGGTGGAAAACAAGTTAAAGTTGAGGTAGGCCAAGCAATTTACGTTGAAAAATTAAACGTTGAAGCTGGTGAAACTGTTAGCTTTGATGAAGTAATCTTAGTAGGTGGCGAAGAAACAAAAGTTGGAGCGCCAACAATCGCAGGAGCTACTGTTGAGGGTACTGTAGAAAAACATGGTAAACAAAAGAAAGTTACTACGTTCAAATACAAACCTAAAAAACATACTCACCGTAAACAAGGTCATCGTCAACCTTATACAAAAGTTGTTATTAACGCAATTAACGCATAAGAAAAGTGGTGTTCAAAATGATTCAAGCACTATTCAAGCGTGATGAAGATGGAAACCTAGTTTCTTTCGAAATTACTGGACATGCAGAGTCAGGACCCGATGGCAGTGACATTGTGTGTGCCGCTGTATCAGCTTTGACTTTTGGAGCAACAAATAGTATCGAAGCCTTAGCCGGATTCCAACCACTAGTTGAGATGGATGAAGAAAATGGTGGACATCTTTATGTTGAAGTTATCCAAGATATTAATCGTGAGCAGTCACACATAGCTCAGATTCTTTTAGAGAGTCTTCTGTTGTCAATAGGGACTATCGTAGAAGAGTATCCTGAGTATGTCAAAATAATAAAATAAATACAAAAAAGAAAACATTCAGGAGGTGCAACTCATATGTTGAAAATGAATTTACAATTCTTCGCCCACAAAAAAGGTGGCGGATCTACAACTAACGGACGTGACTCAAACTCTAAACGCTTAGGCGCTAAAAGAGCAGATGGTCAAACTGTTACAGGTGGTTCAATTTTATACCGTCAACGCGGAACTAAAATTTACCCAGGTGTAAACGTTGGAATTGGTGGAGACGATACACTTTTTGCTAAAGTAGATGGTGTAGTTCGCTTCGAACGTAAAGGTCGCGACAAAAAACAAGTATCTGTATACCCTGCAGTTGCTCAATAAGTCTAACCAATTAAAAGAAGGAAAGAGAAGTTGATTCTCTTTCCTTCTTTTTTATTTACTGAAAAGCTTTGACTTCAATAAGAACATATGTTAAATTAAAAACAGTAAGCGTTTTCTTTTTGTGTAGAATGAAACGTTTCATTTTAAAAGGCTAGTTTTTATGAGCCAACTCCTCGAGAAAAAGATGAAAATACGAAGTGACAAAAAGCGTCACATCAATTTTCCCCTATTTTCTTACTGGAGCTAAGCGGCTCAACAAACTTTTTATCAAGGCTAGTTCTTATGAACCAGTCTCTCGGAAAAAAGATGGAATTTCGAGGCGACAAAAAGTGTCACATCAAATTCCCCTATTTTTCTGCCGAGCTAACCGGCTCAACAAAATTTTTATTCAGGAGGTGATAAAATGGCGACAACGATAAAAGATATCGTCGAAAGAACGGGTTTATCTTTAGGAACAGTTTCAAAATATTTAAATGGTGTATCTGTAAAACCAAAAAATAAAGTATTAATTGATGAGGCAGTTGAATTTTTAGATTTTAAAGTAAATTTATTTGCACGAGGTTTAAGAACAAAAGAGTCAAAATCAATTGGAATCATTATTCCTTCTTTAGAGCTAACGTTTTCAACAAAAATCGTGGCCATTACAGAAAAATACTTAGCTCAAAATGGATATGTTGTGATGATTTGTGTGGTTACAGGCGATGAAGAAATTGATTCAGAAAAATTACAAAATCTAGTTAATCAAAGTGTGGATGGTTTGTTGGTGATTCCGCCAGCTAAAAACCGCTTTTTAACTACATGGCTAGAAAAAATGAAAGGATTCATTCCAGTTATTGTCTTAGATCGCTATCTAGAATCAAATGTAGTGTTTGACCATGTAGTTGTAGATAATCGTCAGGCGGCTAAAAAGGCAGTTACAAGGCTTCTTCTAAAAGGACATACTAGAATTGGAATTATTGCAGGAGACAAAGGGGGCTATACTTCTAAAGAACGACTTTTAGGTTACCAGGATGCTTTAAATTCTCAAGGAGTTTCTTTAAAACCAGAATATATTGTTTACGGTGATTTTTCAAAAAAAAGTGGTTATGATGCCTGCCAAGAATTATTTGAGTTGCAAAATGTCCCCACAGCAATTTTTGTAACAAATTATGATATGACCGTTGGAGCTTTAGAATGTTTTAATTCATACCAGAAAAGAATAGGAGAGGATATTTCTTTAATTGGTTTTGATTCTGCTGAAATCTCAACAATTCTAACACCAAAACTTTCAATGGTGATCCAACCAGTTGATAAAATGGCAGAATTTGTCGCTGAAGAATTATTAAAAGCCATTAGAGAACCAGAAAATGTAAAATCTAAAAGCACAGTATTTACTTGTGAGTTATTGATCGAGGATTCAATCCAATCTATAAAATAAGGGTAAATAGAATAGTAAAACAATAAAAATGAAACGTTTCATTTTTAGGGTAATATAAAAAATAGAATTCAGTTATAACTATAATCACGAATCCAAGACGGCAAGATAGTCAAATGAACTAGGAGGAAAATAAAATGACAAGAAGACCAATTATTATTGATACAGATCCAGGAATTGATGATGCAGTTGCAATTGCAATTGCATTAAATAGTGAAGAGCTTGATGTTAAATTAATTAGCACTGTAGCAGGAAATGTAGATGTTGAAAAAACAACGAGAAATGCCTTGAAATTAGTGACATTTTTAGGGAAAGAGACCCCAGTTGCTAAAGGTGCTGATCGGCCATTACTAAAAGAGCTGGAAACTGCTAGTGATGTTCACGGAGAATCAGGTATGGATGGATATGAGTTTCCTGAGTCGCAAAATAAAGAACTATCTATTCACGCTGTTGAAGCATTGAAAAAATATATTTTAGCAAGTCCAGAAAAAATTACGTTGGTACCGATTGCAGCTCTAACTAATATTGCCTTATTATTTACTATGTATCCAGAAGTGAAAGAAAATATTGAGGAAATTGTTATGATGGGCGGGACACTATCAAGAGGGAATACGAACTCAATTGCTGAATTTAACACATATGTGGATCCTCATGCTGCACAGATGGTTTTTCAAGCAGGTGTTCCAATTACAATGGTTGGCTTAGATGTTACGGACACAGCGGTTTTAACCTCAGTTGAAAATGAACAAATCAAAACTTACGGAAAAGTTGGAGAAATGTTTTATGCACTCTTCCAACATTATCGTGGAGGAAGTTTGAAATCCGGTTTGAAAATGCATGATGTTTGCGCTATTGCTTATTTACTTCAACCAGAAATGTTTAAAACACAACTAACCCATGCAGAAATCCAATTAGAAGGGCCAGCTGCTGGAGCTGTAATTGCTGATTTAAAAATGAATTACCATACAACTACAAATGTATCCGTTTGTTTAGAAATTGATGTAGAAAAATTTCGTCATTGGACATTAAAAGAGTTGCAAAAAAATCAATAGAGGGGGGATGAAAGAAAAATGATTGAAATTTTTTTAGTTATACTTGTTTTAGGAGTTGTTGCGTACTTAATTATTAAAAACTATAATCCAATTCTGACCTTAATTAGTGGAGGATTAGTCTTATTAGCATGTGCGGTTATACTAGGCCACCCGTTATATCCAGCTGGAGAAGGGACAGGTTTAGGTGTTTTTGATATTTTTATGAAATTTAAAGATACGATTATTGGGCAAGTTCAATCAGCGGGCTTAGTTATTATGATTTTATTTGGCTACTCAGGGTACATGAATAAAATTGGGGCCAATCAAGTTGCCGTCAATTTATTAGTGAAACCAATGATGAAAATTAAAGCTAAAGCTCTATTTGTACCCATTATTTTTCTAATAGGAAACTTAATGTCTTTAGTTATCCCAAGTGCATCGAGTTTAGCGATTATTTTAATGTCAATTCTATATCCTATGTTACAAGGTATTGGTATTTCTTCCCTAACTGCAGCCGGAGTGATCGCGATGACTGCAACTATCATGCCTACACCTTTAGGAGCAGATAACGTTATTGCGGCAGAAACATTAGGCTATGACTTATTAAATTATGTGATGTGGAATGCAAAAATATCCATTCCAACACTATTCATTATTGCAGTGGCACACTATTTTTGGCAGAAATACTGTGATAAAAAAGAGGGCGCTAGTGCTTTTATCGAAATGGATCAAGCTAAGCTAGAAAAGATTGAAGAAAGTAATACACCTACTTTTTATGCAATTTTACCATTAATGCCATTACTCTTAATTTTAATTGTTGGGATTATGAGTATAGTTATAAAAGGAATTACGATGGATATCTTTGTATTAACAATGATTGCTTTCTTTATTGCAGTTTTGATTGAAACATGCCGTTATCGTTCTTTTAAAACAGTCCAGTTGTCAGCTGTTGAAATGTTCAATGGCATGGGCCAAGGTTTTAGCCGAGTAGTGATGTTGGTAGTGGGAGGCTCTCTTTTTACTACAGCTATCCAATCATTAGGAGTTATTGATAATCTTCTTTCTTCTGTTGAATCCTCAACATCAGCTGGTATTGTCACAATGTTTATTTTTAGTGGTGCAACAACATTGTTTGGCATTTTAAGTGGTGGAGGACTAGCTATGTTTTATGCGGTGATTGAACTAATCCCGAATATTGCAGATAAAGCAGGTGTGGACGGAATTTTAATTACGTTGCCAATGCAAATGATTGCCAATTTGGCTAGGACTATTTCACCTGTGGCAGCGGTGGTTATGATTGTTGCTTCAACTGTTGGGGTTTCACCTGTTCGAGTTCTAAAAAGGACCAGCGTCCCAACCATTGTAGGTATTGTTTCTGTGATTGTGTTGTCGTTATTAATTTTGCCTTATTAAAATGCAAAAAAGCTTCTTATAAATGGTGTGTTCATTTTTAAGAAGTTTTTTTTATAAAAATAATAACGAAGTATCTTAGTGAAGTTAAAAAGAAATGAATAATAGGAACATAATAATTTTATCTTGAAAAGAAGCACAATATCAGATAGAATAGGACAAGTAGCTGTGACCTAATAATAACAATCGATTGACTATTTTGGTTCGTGTTATGTTTAGAATGTGAAGAAGAGGTGAATGTACGTTGACCATCAATCAAATTGAACAATTATTTAAACTTTTAGATGAATCTTCGTTAGTATTGAAAAATGAGCTAGATAGTTCTTATTTAGATGCTCTTTTGGAAACTGGAGAAAATCTAATTGATGGAAAACAAGCAAGACAAGTTGAAGGCGTCCCAACCGAAGCCGTTATTGAGCGTTTAAATCGTTTGTATGCGCAATGGGAAAAAGATGAAGTAACTCCAGAAAAAATCAGAAAAGCTTTTCAGTTAGCCTTATTAAAAGGTGCTAAAGTAGATAATCTACAAGCTAACCATCAGATGACACCAGATGCAATTGGTTTCATAATGAGTTATATTATTGAAAAAATGATTGGCGATGAGGCTACTAAGATTCGTATTTTTGATCCTGCAGTTGGAACAGCAAACCTGTTATCAACTATCTACAATCACTTAACACTTAAAAACATAGTGGTAGAAGCAGAAGGAGTAGATATTGATGATCTATTGCTTTCCCTTGCATCGGTACTAATAGGGCTTCAGAGACAGTCAATTAAGCTGATTCATCAAGATGCTATTCAAGATTTATTAGTTGATCCTGTTGATGTTGTCGTTAGTGACTTGCCGGTCGGTTTTTATCCACTAGATGAGCGAGTAACAGACTTTAAAACGAAAGCCAAAACAGGTCATTCGTATGCACATCATCTGTTAATAGAACAAAGTGTTCATTATTTAAAACCAGGTGGAGTAGGCGTATTTCTAGTTCCTTCTCAACTATTTGAAACAGAAGAGGCTCCGGCTTTGACAAAATTTATTCAAGAAACAAGTTATTTACAAGGTATGTTACATTTACCAAAGGAATTATTTAAAACAGAACACTCACGTAAATCAATTCTCTTGATTCAAAAGAAAGGCGCAGAAGCAAAACAAGCGAAACAAGTTTTACTTGCGCAAATTCCTGACTTTAAAAATCAAGCAGCTATGCTGCGTTTTATGAATGAAGTTGACACTTGGAAAAAAGAGAATAATTAATAAATTAACTATAAAAGGGGACTTATAAAAAATGACAAAAACAATTGCAATTAATGCCGGAAGTTCAAGTCTAAAATGGCAATTATTTGAAATGCCAGCAGAAACAGTTATCGCTAAAGGAATCGTGGAAAGAATTGGATTAAATGATTCTATTTTCACAATTAAATACGGTGAAGGTCAAAAATTTGAAGAAATTTTAGATATTAATGACCATGAATTTGCAGTTGAAATGTTATTAAAACAATTGATTGAATTAAAAATCATTGGTAGCTTTGATGAAATTACAGGTGTCGGTCACCGTGTTGTAGCTGGTGGCGAAATCTTTAAAGATTCAGCACTAATTACAGGAAATGTTTTAGATCAAATTGAAGAGTTATCTGAATTAGCTCCTTTACACAATCCAGCTAATGCAACAGGAATCCGTGCGTTTAAAAAATTATTGCCAGAAATTACTAGTGTGGCAGTTTTTGATACATCTTTCCACACAACAATGCCTAAAACAAGCTATTTATACAGTATCCCAATGAACTATTATGAAGATTTTGCAGCACGTAAATATGGTGCTCACGGAACATCTCATAAATTTGTTTCAGAACGTGCAGCAGAAATGCTTGGTCGTCCATTAGAAGAATTAAAATTAGTTTCTTGTCATTTAGGTAATGGTGCATCTATTACAGCTATTGACGGTGGAAAATCAGTTGATACTTCTATGGGATTCACTCCACTTGCTGGTGTAACAATGGGAACTCGTTCTGGCGATATTGATCCTTCATTAATTGCTTATTTAATGGGTAAATTAAATATTACAGATATTAACGAATTCATCAATATCTTAAATAAAGAATCTGGTTTACTAGGTTTATCAGGAATTTCAAGTGATATGCGTGACTTAGAAGTTGCTCAATTAACAGATGAAAATGCGAATGTTGCATTACGTATCTTTGCAGATCGTATTAAAAAATACATTGGTTCATATATTGCAACAATGAACGGTGTTGATGCTATTATCTTTACTGCTGGTATTGGTGAGAATGATATTCACATGCGTAAAGAAATCATTGATGGTATTACAGTCTTTGGTTGTGAAATGGATGCTGAATTAAACAATGTTCGTAGTGATGAACGTGTTATTTCGACACCTGATTCAAAAGTAAAAGTATTATTAATTCCAACAGACGAAGAAGTTATGATTGCTCGTGATGTTGAGCGTTTAAGTAAATAATAGTAAAACAAAAAGAGTAAAGATGTCAGTTTCTGACATCTTTACTCTTTTTTTATTTTTGTGGTATTTTATTCTCTAAGTCAGTTCGTACAACTAAGACATCACAGGGAGCTTGTCGGATAACATACTCTGAAACAGACCCAATAAATATACGTTCTACAGCATTTAAACCCGTAGCACCAACCATAATTAAATCAACTTTTTTCTCTTCAGGTATTTGTTTTGCAATTAGAGCTTTTGGAGAACCATACTCAATTGTGTAAGAAACATCTTGGACATCATGTTTTTTTGCATATTTTACATATTCTTCCATCGTGTTTTTAGCTTGCTCAGTTGCTTGTTCCGCCATGGCGCCATCAAAACTTGAGACACTTTGAAAAGCTCTAGTGTCAATAACATGTAATAAAAGTAAAGCGGATTCATTCCGGTTCGCAACATGAACAGCTTTTTTAAAGGCTAATTCAGCTTCTTCAGATCCGTCAACGGCAACTAAAATGCGTTTGTATTGTTGTAACATGTGAATCACTCCAATTCATCTGATTTTTATGATATGATAGAAGATATAGTTTAGCTTCTACATTCATTTTACACTAAAACAGTAGAAAACTAAACCATGAACTCTTTAAATTATTAAATTTCTAATGAAAGGATTTCTTAATTTGAAAAAAGAATTTTGTTTAATCCAAGATGTTTTTGCTGAGCCTAAATTTAAGCTATTTAAAAACTATTCTATAGAGCATCAATTGATTTATTTACAAGATATTAGCCCAGAAATCCTTGAAAACTTTGCGAAGCAGCGGGGAGTTGGAGCAGTCAAAATGACAGCACTAATCGAGCGACTAGCAGGCCCAGTGTCAACATTGCCACTAGATGTATTTACTACAGAATAAAAGGTTAGGAGAAAAATACTCTCCTAACCTTTTTAGTCGATTCTTCGATTCAATCCGAGTATTAATAGTAGCATTATGGCACATGTAGCAACTAAAAATAGCAATAAAAGCCAAGTTGAATGAATGAAAATTAACACAAGTGCAAATATACCACATAATAATAGTAGAGCACCATAAGATTTAAAAAACACTTGATTTGCTGCATGTTGATTTTCTTTTTCATTAATAATCAGAATACTAGCTTTTCCCGATAATAAAAAACCAGCAGTTGCAAATAAAATTAAAGCAAAGAGAATCATTAAAATCGTCATACTTAAGAAACTCCTTTCAATAAATGTGACAGTTCCTATTTAGGATAACATAAATTTCAATCAAAATAGAACAATAAACTAAAAAATCATTTCTTTTTTTTCAGTTTGTTAATCTTGTCATATTGCCCTGCTAAGCTTGCTTCATATTTCCCTGTATAATTAGGGACATAATAAGTTGCATTTTTTAACTTATCTGGTAGATATTGCTGATCTACCCATGCCTCTGGGTATGCATGAGGATACTTATAGTCGATTCCTCGTCCAAGGTCCTTAGCACCGCTATAATGGGAGTCTCTTAAATGGTCTGGAACATCGCCACTTTTACCAGCACGAATATCACTTAAAGCGGCATCTATCGCTACGTAAGTCGAATTAGATTTTGGGGACAAGCATAAGTCGACAACGGCATTAGCTAAAGGGATTCGAGCTTCCGGAAAGCCCAATTTCTCTGCGGCTTGAACAGCTGTGACAGTTCGAGCTGCGGCTGCAGGATTTGCCAATCCGATATCTTCATATGCGATTACCATTAACCGTCGAGCAATAATGGGTAAGTCTCCAGCTTCAACCAAACGTCCCATATAATGTAAAGCGGCATTTACATCACTACCTCTAATCGACTTTTGTAATGCTGAAATCACATCATAATG
Source organism: Carnobacterium maltaromaticum DSM 20342 (assembly GCF_000744945.1). Taxonomy (NCBI): domain Bacteria; kingdom Bacillati; phylum Bacillota; class Bacilli; order Lactobacillales; family Carnobacteriaceae; genus Carnobacterium; species Carnobacterium maltaromaticum. The sequence goes on along the minus strand of NZ_JQMX01000001.1, from coordinate 973,159 downwards.
AGCATCGCCGTTTTTGTCATGAGTCAGAGCTTTTCGTTGGACACATTCTTCAGCGATAGCTAAATCAATGATAATGAGCCCATCTTGATTAGGGTGAGTTGATTTGACGGCTAACTCAAGCCCGTTCAAGGAACTGCGTAAATCTCCGTTAGTTGCTCTTGCAAAATGCAGTAAAGCTTCTTCAGTGACTTCTACAGCGCTATCTCCTAGTCCATTGACCTTATCGACTAGCGCCCGTTCAATAGCCACCTCAATATCAGAAATTTCTAGTGGCTTTAATTCAAAAATCTGAGTCCGACTACGAATCGCAGGATTGATTGTAATATAAGGATTTTCAGTTGTAGCACCAATCATTACAACACGCCCATTTTCTAAATGAGGCAATAAAAAATCTTGTTTTGGTTTATCTAAACGATGAACCTCATCTAATAATAAGATGACAGTCCCGCTCATTTTAGCTTCTTCAACGACAATTTGTAAGTCTTTTTTTGTATCTGTTGCCGCATTCAACATTCGAAAAGCATATTTTGTTGACCCTGCGATGGCACTTGCAATGCTTGTTTTTCCAATACCAGGCGGTCCATATAAAATCATCGAAGATAGCATTTTAGACTCAACCATACGTCGAATAATTTTTCCTTCTCCAACAAGGTGAGTTTGGCCAACAATTTGATCAATATTTGTAGGCCGCATACGAAAAGCTAATGGCTGATTCATAATTTCCTCCTTTATATGCATAGATTAGATTTATTTTTTGAATTCCTCTTTTTGGTATGAATTACATGTGAAACTAGCTTAATGAAATCAAAAACTTATCTATGTTTAGATTATTCACTCGTAAGAACTATAAGAATAGTATACCATTTAATTATGAATCCTACCACGGAAGGGAACGAATGTTCAAATGGTTTCGGTTTCATTATGTTTTAGTAATAGGTTAGATAACTTTACAAGAAAACCCAATAAAATCAAGACTTTTTTCGCTTTTTTTGAGTGAAATGTGGTATATTATGGGGGTATGGAGGAATGTTCATGAATATCTATAAACAGTTTTTAATCATTTTAAGCTTTTCTTTCTTAGGCGAAGTACTGTCAAAGGTCTTTAATTTACCTGTGCCAGGAAGTGTGATTGGCATGTTATTTTTATTTTTAGCATTAGAATTTAAAATTTTGAAAGTCAAAGACGTTGAAACAGTAGGGGGCTTTTTATTAGGAAATCTAAGTATTCTATTTTTACCTGCTGGTGTCGGAATAATGGTTTATTTTCCGATTATTAAAGATACGTGGTGGTTATTATTACTTGTTTCAATTATCACGACAGCTTTCACGGTAGCTTTTGTGGGCGTAATTGTCCAAGCAGTTAAGCGTAGATTGGAAGACAGTGCAGTTGACTTAGATGAAACGAGAAAGGATGACGCAAAAAGTGTATCAAGAACTTACAAGTAATCCTATGTTTGGTTTAATGTTATCTATTGGCATGTATTTATTTGCTTTAGCTATTTTCAAAAAATTTCCTTTTCCTTTATTTAACCCATTAGTTTTATCAACTATTTTTGTCATTATTATCTTAAAAGTTGGGCGTATTTCGTATGAAAATTATTTCGAAGGCGGAACAATTTTAAATATCTTGATTACTCCAGCAACAGTTGCTTTGGGAATTCCATTATATAATACGTTTCATTTGTTAAAAAAACATGTTCGTTCAATTTTAACTGGAATTATATGTGGAACGATTGCAAGTACTTTTCTCACAGGAGCGTTGGCAGTTGCCTTGCATTTAAAAAAAGATTTAATTGTTTCTATTATGCCAAAATCAGTTACGACGGCAATTGCGCTAGGTATTTCAGAAAAAATGAATGGTATTGCGACTGTCACCCTAGTGATGGTAATTGTAACAGGAATTATTGGCTCAATAATTGGCCCACCTATTTTAAAAAGGCTTAAAGTGGAAGATCCAGTTGCTAAAGGTATCGCCTTAGGAACATCTGCTCATGCAATTGGGACCTCGAAAGCCTTAGAAATGGGGCATGTAGAAGGGGCAATGTCTGGTTTAGCTATTGGTGTAACTGGCGTTGTAACTGTTTTTGTAGCACCATTGATGATGAAATTTATTCTAGTTCTTTTTTTCTAAAATTGAAAATTTTCCTTTTAAGAAAGCTCTTTGTTCTTTGAAGGAGTATTTTTTTATTTAATTATGAATATGGACGATAATTGTATGGAACTTGGTTCGTGTTAGTAAGCTTTTTATTTAACCAGAATGATATTCTTAATGTGTTGAATGGTTCAAGAAAAAATGAAAGACAAAAACTATTCAAACAAAAAAATATCAAGGAGGAAAAAGAAATGGCAGACAATACAACAGATAATGCAAGATTTATTTTTTCATATTTTAGAGGGAAAGGGTGGACAGCACAAGCAATTTGTGGAATGCTGGGCAATATGCAAGGAGAATCTGGTATCATTGCAGATAAGGATGAATATGGTGGAGGTGGTGGTTACGGTTTAGTCCAGTGGACACCAAAATCAAATTTAGTCAATTGGGCTAATGCAAATGGGCTGAATTATCGTTCAGTTGAAACGCAATGTAAAAGAATTCAATGGGAGCTAGATAACGGGCAACAATTTTATGCTACTGGAGCTTATCCAATTAATTTTAGACAATTCAGTCAGAGTACACAAAGTCCAACTTATCTAGCAAGTGCTTTTATTAATAACTATGAACGACCAGCTAATGCTAACCAACCTCAACGCGGAGTTTGGGCAGAAGAATGGTACCGCACATTAAATAATGGGACAATTCCGCCAATTGGCGACGGTGGAAAAAAAGTCACAAAATACTTTTGTGGGATAAATGTTGGTACAGATTTTACGCAAGTTCAAGCCTATCGAGTTGCGATTAATAACCAATGGAAAATTGATTATCTGGATATTTATTATTATCAAAAAGATAGTAATTGGTTTATTGGAATAAACAACTTGAATTTTACAGGTGATGGCGGAGTCGAAGCCTATCGAATGGCGTTTAATAATGTGTTTGGTATTCCTTTTGATAAAATCACGTATTACTCATATGAAGAGCAAGCTTGGGAAATTGGATATTCAGGTGTTTCGTTAACAGAATATCAAAATTTACGATTAAGAATGATGGCTAAAGGTCTACAATTACGTGAAGTTAAAATTGGAACTAACCCAGATCGATATGATGTATTAGCGATTAATTTATCTTTCAGAGATATTCAACGCTATCGATTACAATTTATGAGTGAGTTCGCTGATATTATCGTTGGAACTCGTGTAACATATAAAGAAATGTAAAAATTAAGTTTTGAATTTAAAAATTGTAAATTGATAACTCCATAAAATAAAAACTAGAATTTTTTTAAGTTTTATTTTATGGAGTATTTAGGTAAAGCTAAATACATAGTGAATAAATCGTTTTATATTATCTCTAATTTAGAAAAAGTTGTTATTTTGTTTAAATAAGGTGCAATTTTGTCTGTTTTTTGAGATAATAGAAAAGAGTTTAGTCTAAATGAAGACAAGAACAGTAGATAAAGGCAAAAATCCACTTACACTGGGAATAGGTAGTGTGGAGAGAGGAGTTCATTCATGTCAGATACAGAACAACGCGAAAGAATAAAAATTCAGTTTAAACCCCAAATTATTGAAGATACAACGACAATCACTGATCAAATGGTTGATACTGTAAAAGGAACATTAAATGAATTGATTACTGAGTCTGTTTCAAAAGTGAATGAATTAAACATTCAACGCTTTGAAGAAAAACAAGCAGAGCTGGAAAAAGAATATCAATCAAAAATTGGTGAACTAATTGCTGAATATGAAGTGAAAAAAAATGAACTTGATCAAAAAATCGCGGATAAAGAAAAGCTTGTTTTAGAAAATGCTAAGTTAGAAGCAGAATCTATTTTACAAAATGCTTATGAAGAATCCAATGAAATGTATCAATCGGTTCAAAATGAAATTATAAATTTAAAAGCTCAATTAATGGATTACCAAGCCGAGGTTGAAAAAGAAAAGCAAGAACAAGATAAAGAATTGGCTAGGCGCTTAGATGAACTCAATTTGGTTTATCAAAAAAAGCAAGCTGAATTAGAAGCAAGCTTAAATGAGAAAGAGCAAGCTTTGTTAAGAGATGCTCGTAACGAAGCCAATCAAACTAAAGATGAAGCTAAACAAGAGTCCTTATTACTTTTGTCTGAGGCCCAACTTAAGGCAGCCGATTTGCGAGACGGAACAGCTCAAGAATTATTAGAAGAAAAGGCTGAACATCAGGCTAAATTATCCGATGATTTCCTACGTCTTACGCGAGAGAAAGAGTGGTTTTCTTTGTATCAAGAACAAGTAGAACAAAGGTTTATCGAAAAAGAAAGAGCTTTATATCAAAAAACACAAACTGAGTTAGATGAACTACAATTAAAAGTTCACGAACTACAAAATCAAAGTGATTTTTATCAAGACATGGATCAAGAAAGAAAAGATAAATCTTTTTCAATTGGACTTTATATTTGTTTAGTTGCTGGAGTAAATGTAGTATTAATCTCTTTATTTGGTCAAAATTCAGTTGTATTGCCAATTTTGTCGGCTTTCTTAGGTTCATACCTCATTTACACTACGCTAACAGATGGTCGTTTTGAAAGCGGAACGAAGAAATTAACGAAAAAAAATGAATGGTTAATTGAAAAAAATGATGAATTGGCTAAAAAAACAACAGAGTTAACTCAAAGTTTACAGGAAGTAATGACTGAAAAAGATCAATTGGCTAAAGCTAAATTTGAACACGAAGCGTTAGTCCAAAATCTTGAAGAGTTGAAAGATTTAGTTCGTAAACAGGGAACTCAGAGAAAATTAGTTGAATCAGAAAATATTGTGTTACGTAAACGTTTGATGGATCAAAAAAAAAGAACAGAATAGATAGTAGCCTCCAAAATTAGAGTACTATTTAATTTTGGAGGCTTTTTTTAACGATTATAGCTAAATTTGACAACTTTCTAACAATTTTAGAAATTAAACTGAATTTTTTCAATTTTTTGAGCGCATCTTTTTCTTTTATAAAGTAAGTAGGCTATAATTATGAAGCAAAGTATTACGATCAAAGGAGTTATTAAATAATGACACTAGCATCTGAGTTTGAGCAAGTAAAGGAATTTCACGAGACCTTTAGTCCAGCTACTAATAAGACACCAACAGCATTTACTGTTGAAGAAGCGTTATATCGCGCAGATTTTACAACAGAAGAAATACTAGAATTTTTATATGCAACAGTTGAAGGAGATTTGGTTGCATTTGATCAACTTGTCGCAAAGTGGCAAGAGGGAATTACAAAAACGGTAAAAAAAATCAAAACAGAAGCCAAACCCGTTGAAGATAAATTAATTGGTCAAGTAGATGCACTCACAGATGCAAACTACTTTAACTATGGTTCATTTGTTTTATTAGGGGTTGATCCCAGACCGATTTTTAATTTTGTTCATCAGGCAAATATGGGGAAATTATTTCCAGATGGCAAACCTCATTATCTAGAAGGAGATGGCAAAGTTTTAAAACCTGATAATTGGGAAACCGACTTTGCTCCTGAAAGTAAAATAAAGGCTGAAATTGAACGACAAAAACAACTATAAGAAGAGGGTCAATTATGAATGATATTAAAACACGGATTAAAAATGAAAAATTAGGACCAGCTTTCATAAAAGGAACATTTGGACTTGAAAAAGAAGGCTTGCGTGTCACACCAACTGGTGATTTAGCTTTGACAAATCATCCTGCTATTTTTGGGAATCGTAGTTTTCATCCCTATATACAAACAGATTTTAGTGAATCTCAACTTGAGTTAATTACACCTCCAGTTGAATCAATTGATGAATTATATAATTGGTTAGCAGCCATTCATGACGTAACAGAACGGTCGCTGCCAAAAGATGAATATATTTGGCCTATGAGTATGCCTGGCGCATTGCCAGAAGAAGCGCAGATTTCAGTAGCCAAGTTGGATAATCAAGAGGATGTTGCTTATCGTATACACTTAGCTGAAAAATATGGTAAGAAAAAGCAAATGGTTTCGGGCATTCATTACAATTTTGAATTAGATGCTGGCTTTTTAAATGCTTTATATCAAGGGCAATCGAGCATAAAAGAGTATAGTCAATTTAAATCAGAAGTCTATATGAAATTAGCTAAAAACTTTTTACGCTATCGCTGGGTTTTAACTTATTTATTTGGTGCTTCTCCAACAGTAGCTTCTAATTTCTATCAAGCAGACCAAGAGCCTTTAAAAGATTATGTTCGTAGTATCCGAGGTAGCCATTATGGCTATGTAAATACGAAGGAAATCCAAGTTTCTTTTGAGTCATTAGAAAGTTATGTAGAAGACATTGAAGAACTTGTAAATAAAGGTGCATTAAGTGAAGAAAAAGAATTTTATTCAGCAGTTCGTTTAAGAGGCGGCAAAAGAAATCGAGATCTATTAACGGATGGTATTCATTACTTAGAGTTTAGAATGTTTGATTTTAATCCATATGCAGCTTTTGGTATGACGAAAGAGGATATGAAATTTATTCATTTATTCTTGATGTCGTTGGTCTGGATGGATAAAATTGCGACTGTTGAAGAAATAGAAGTTGGGAACTTAATGAATGAAAAAACGGCATTAGAGCACCCAAATACAGTTTCTAATTTTCAACAAGAAGCGATTCGCTTAGTTGATAATATGCTTGAAATGCTTCAATCTTGTGAGTTTTCAACTGAAATGAAAGAGTTGGTCATACAGGCAAAGGCACAAATTCTAGATCCGCAAAAAACAATAAGTGCCCGCTTAATTAAGGATATAGCCAAAGTGGGATCTTTTAAAGAGCTTGGTATGAAGTTAAGTCGTCAGTATAAAGAGGAAGCCTTTTTAAAACCTTATAGCTTACGTGGTTTCACATCAATGGAGTTATCAACCCAATTGCTGATGTTTGATGCGATTCAAAAAGGCGTAGAAGTAGGGATTCTAGATGCTAGTGAGCAATTTTTAAAACTGCGTCACTTAGATCATATAGAGTATGTGAAAAATGCGAATATGACCTCAAAAGATCAATATATCGCACCATTGATTATGGAAAATAAAACAGTCACAAAAAAAGTTCTAGCTGGCGCAGGCTATAAAGTTCCTGCAGGTGAAGAATATCAAAATGCACGAGAGGCTAAAGGGGCTTATTGGAATTATGCTGGTAAAGGAATTGTTGTGAAACCTAAATCAACAAACTTTGGAGTGGGAATTTCAATATTTAAAGATGGTCCGTCTAGAGAAGATTACGAATTGGCGATTGATTTTGCTTTTAAAGAAGATAAAGCTATATTAGTCGAAGAATTTATTACAGGTACAGAGTATCGTTTCTTTGTCATCGGAGATGCTGTAAAAGCGATTATGCTGCGGATGCCAGCCAATGTAGTTGGAAATGGTGAACAGACTATTGAGGCCTTAGTTAAAGAAAAGAATAAAGACCCGTTACGTGGTACAGACCACTTAGCACCACTAGAATTAATTCAATTAGGCGAAATTGAACAACTGATGCTAAAAGAACAAGGCTATACAATTCAAAGTATTCCAACAAAAGGTACGATTGTTTACCTAAGAGAGAATTCAAATATCAGTACTGGTGGAGACTCATTTGACTATACAGATACAATTGATGACTCGTACAAACAAGCTGCAATCGATATGACTAAAGCTTTGGGAGCGGTCGTTTGCGGAGTTGACTTAATTATTCCAGATTATACAAAACCTAGCACCAAAACAAATCCTGGCTATGCAGTTATTGAGGCGAATTTTAATCCGGCGATGCATATGCATACTTTTCCGTACAAAGGACAAGGACGTAGGTTAACAATGGCTGTTTTAGATATGCTGTTTCCAGAGTTAGGTATATTTTAAGAATTAGGTATGAAAAACTGTTCTGATTCAGTTAAACTAGAAACAAAAGCCAGCAATTGATATCATCGATTGAGGAAACTTGTAGCAGTTTATGAGAATCATAACCAATTTAAACTAGGTGAGACCGGATTATTCTGGGCCAAACAGTATAATCAAAATGAACAATTAATAGAGGCTGAGGACTTTGGTCCCAGCCTCTATTTCATAAAAATAAAAAAACGACCTAAATCAAAGGAAGTATTTGTTGAAAAGGTAAATTCATGATAGAATTTGAAGCATAAATGGATTTGTTACCTATAGATAGGAGCTAATTATGGAAAAAATATATTTAGATCATGCTGCAACTAGTCCAGTTCATCCAGAGGTTTTGGAAGTGACTTACGAAGCAATGAAAAACCATTATGGAAATGCTTCAAGTATTCATAACTTTGGGCGGGACTCTAGACGATTATTAGACGATGCTCGATTAACATTTGCAAAAAGTATTGGTGCTAAACAAAGTGAAATTGTCATTACAAGTGGCGGAACTGAAAGTGACAATACTGCAATCATTGAAACGGCTTTATCTAGGCAAGAAACTGGGAAGCACCTAATCACATCAGAAATTGAACACCATGCAGTTTTAGAACCCATGGAGTATTTGGAGTCATTAGGTTTTGAAGTGACCTATTTACCAGTTGATACATTCGGTAGAGTTGATCCCGAAGCAGTCCGAGAAGCGATTAGACCAGATACTACATTAGTTTCAATTATGTATGGTAATAATGAAGTTGGAACCTTGATGGATATTGCCAAAATCGGAGAAATTGTTGCTGAAACAGATAGCTACTTTCATACAGATGCAGTTCAAGCATATGGGTTAGAAGATATAGACGTGAAGAGAGACCAGATTGATTTATTATCTGTCTCAGCGCATAAGATTAATGGACCAAAAGGTGTCGGATTCCTTTATATTAGCGAAGGCATCCATTTGCCTAGCTTTATGCGCGGTGGGGAACAAGAAACCAAACGTCGGGCAGGAACAGAAAACATTCCAGCTATTGTAGGATTTAAAAAGGCTGTTGAAATTATCGCGGCCGAAAAAAAGGAGCGTCGTGAAAAATATCAAGGATATAAAGGTCAGTTGATTAAGAATTTAGTGGATACAAAAATTGATTTTGAGATTAATGGGGACCAACAAAACGGTTTAGCTCACATAGTGAATATCTGGATTAAAGGTGTTTCCTCTGAGCAATTGCTGATGAACTTAGATTTGATGGGAATTGCAATTTCAGCAGGATCAGCGTGTACAGCTGGAAATGTTGAACCTAGTCATGTTTTAACTGCGATGTATGGCCCTGAAAATCCTCGGATTTCAGAATCTGTACGGATCAGTTTTGGGCTTGGAACAACTTCAGAAATGCTCTCTGAGTTAACTGATAAACTAGCTTTATTTGTTAGCCGATTAAAAATAAATTAGGTAGTTAAATAAAAAATTGCCCAAGTAATCATGCCAATAAAAAATAATACCCCGATGATAGCTTGGTACTTGAATAAACGATCCCACTTCATACATTCGTCCTCCTAAAATAAAAAGTTTGTTGAGCCGTTTAGCTCCGGCAAGAAAATAGGGAAAATTGATAGGACGCTTTTTGTCCTCTCGAATTTTCATCTTTTTCTCGAGGAGTTGGCTCAAAAGAACTAGCCTGAATAAAAAGTTTGTTGAGCTTGATCAATGCTTTAAATTATATAACTTTAGTATACAAGGACATTTAATGCATTAATAGTAACAAAAATGTAAGATGTCGTACAAATTTGCCACCTGCTGTTGTCAGTTCATTAAAGTAAAAAATTAAAGTAGAAGAAGAGACGGATTGTATGATATAGTAGTAATGTAAAGGGTTTATATAGTAATGGAAAATCTAATGAAGAGGTGACCTTAAATGGCATTTGAAACAACAGCAAGTTTAGTCGGATCAACAGAAAAGTATCGCTTGACGCCAAACGTCAAAAAATTTACATTACGTGATAACGGTTTTGAAGAAACCAGCTCTGGCAATTATCAATTTATTCGTCCTTTGGATGGATCACCAGAAAATAAACAAGGAATTAAATTGAAAATTATTGTTAATAAAGATTTAAAAACGTTTAAGATGTCAACTACAACTAGCAATGGGCTAAGAGCAGTTAACATTTATACAAATGAAAACTTTAAAATGAGCGTAGACAAATTTAAATTTATTATGGATGGATTTATTGAACGTGGTGTAATGGAAAAAGCTGAATAAAGAAGAAAAGCAGTTAGAGAGAGACCCTACCTGCTTTTTTGAACGAATTAATTAAAATAGTGACAAAAATAGAACAGATAGTAAAATTTAATAGAAATGTTCATTGTTATTCAATACATTAATCTTGATTTATCATTAAAAGCCGTTATAATGATTAAGACTGGAAAAATACGACCTTCAAATCGTAAAGATTTTCAGAATCTATTTGAAATGATGGTGAAAGAAATGACAGACAACAGCAAAACACGTGTCGTAGTTGGCATGAGTGGCGGAGTTGACTCATCTGTTACAGCTTTATTGCTGAAAGAGCAAGGCTATGACGTGGTGGGGATTTTTATGAAGAACTGGGATGACACAAACGAAGCTGGTGTATGTACAGCAACGGAAGATTACAATGATGTGATTCGTGTGGCGAACCAAATTGGGATTCCTTATTATTCGATCAATTTTGAAAAGCAATATTGGGATAATGTTTTCCAATACTTTTTAGACGAATATAAATTAGGTAGAACGCCAAACCCTGATGTGATGTGTAACAAAGAAATTAAATTTAAAGCTTTTCTAGACTACGCAATGAGCTTAGGTGCCGATTACGTTGCGACAGGACATTATGCTCAAGTTGAACGAGATGAAGCAGGTGTCACTCATATGTTGCGTGGTGTGGATACAAATAAAGATCAAACTTACTTTTTAAATCAATTATCACAAGAACAATTAGCTAAAACAATGTTTCCCCTAGGAGGCATGGAAAAATCAGAAGTGCGTAGAATTGCTGAAGAAGCTGGATTAGCAACAGCGAAGAAAAAAGATTCAACCGGTGTTTGTTTTATAGGAGAACGAGATTTCAAAAAATTCTTAATGACCTATTTGCCGGCTCAAAAAGGCAAAATGGTGACTCCTGAAGGCGAAGTAAAAGGGGAACATGATGGCTTAATGTACTACACAATCGGTCAACGCCAAGGCTTAGGTATTGGTGGCGGCGGAGCATCTAGCGAACCTTGGTTTGTTATTGGCAAAGACTTAGCAAGTAATACATTGTATGTTGGACAAGGGTTCCACCATGAATGGTTATATGCAACTCATTTAGATGCAACAGACATTCATTTTACAACAATGAAAGAAATGCCAAGAGAATTCAAGTGCACAGCAAAATTCCGTTATCGTCAAACAGACACAGGTGTGACAGTTCATTTAAACGAAGATGGAACAACTGCTCGAGTTGAATTTGACGAGCCTGTACGTGCGATTACGCCTGGACAAGCAGTTGTATTTTATGATGGTATGGAATGTTTAGGTGGCGGTACAATTGATGTTGCCTATAATGATGCCAAAGTTTTACAATATGTTTAAAAAGTAACTAAATAGAATAAAAAAACAGCCAAGAATTTTGATTCTTGGCTGTTTTTTTAACAAGGTGCGAAAAAAGCTGCACTTTTCTGCTTTATGTAAAGAATAAAATTGACAAGGCTCAATAAAAAAAGGTATGCTTTTTAGATTAAGAAAGGAGTGAACTAGAATGGAAGAGATTAAAAATCTTATCAGACAAAATCCTGATAAATTCAAGAAAAACCCACTATTATCAATAGTAGCCAGTATGTGTGGCGAAGAGCAAAAAATACAAAATACCGAAGAAAATTGGTACGTGGTCTTTAAGGAAACGATTAAATTAGTTGCGATTACAGCAGTAGAGGGCGTGGAGCACTATTTCAACCAATTAAACCCAACAATTGCCTATTTGCTCATCAATTACATAAAAATACTTGAGTTTTCAGATTTGGAATTATTTATGGAACATGGAATTAAACTAGTCGACCCAGAAAATCCAACAAAGTATACAAAAGAGCAGAAAGAGCAAGATTATCAAGAAATGTATGATTGGTTACTTGAAAATAGCCGACTAACAAATGAGCTATCATTGACATTAGTTATACGCTATCATGCACTATTAAATCAATTATTGATTGAAGATTAAAACGTTATAAAAAAATTTTGAATTCTAGTAACTAGAAAAAGCCAAAAATAATGAAAAGAGTATGAAAATGCTAGCTCTATCCTTGAATTTATTACTCCATTCAAGGATAATAGGATAAAAGTGAGAAGAGGGCGTGAGAGGATGGCAAAATTATATTTTGTAAGGCATGGAAAAACAGAATGGAATTTAGCTATGAAATTGCAAGGGAGCAAAGGTGACTCTCCATTGTTAGAGGAAAGTTATTTTGAAACAGCTCTCCTTGGTGAACGACTGAAGAAAATTTCCTTTTCTAAAGTCTATGTTAGTCCTCAAAAACGAGCAATTGAAACAGCCAATGTTTTAATGGAGGAATTACTAATCAAACCTGAAATAATCCAAAAAGAAGGTCTAAAAGAATTTGGTTTAGGTGAACTAGAGGGGCAGTTGATTCTAGATGCTATTGATGCCTACCCAGAGCAGATGCACCATCTAAGAAATAATCCTCATGAGTATGATCCCAGTGAATTTGGAGGCGAAACATTTAGTGAGATGATTAAACGGAGTGTGGTTGTCGTTGAGGAAGCCGTTATGCAAAATCCAAATGAGAACTTATTGTTTGTCGGTCATGGTGCGACACTAGTTGCGCTTATTCAAACACTATCAGGAAAACCGTTGGAACAGATTAGAAAAGCAGGTGGCTTAGATAATAGCAGTTTAAGTATTATTGAAATGAATGAGTTAGGTTATGAATTAATTTTATGGAATGATACAAGCCATCTAGATTCTTTGAACTAAGCTCATTGAAAAGTCTGGTTTATCAGCTTAAGATGGTGTAAAATAGTAAGGCTGAGAAAGAGTCAGGAGTGTGGCAAATGGATGAGAATTTAAAAGCTTTTGAACTGTGGGATAAGGGAGAATACAGCGAAGCTATCCAAGTTTTACTTAATCAAATTGAAGAAAATCCTGAAAATATGGCAAGTTATTATAATTTGGCCAATATGCTATTGGTTGCCAAAAAAGAAGAAGATGCGAAAGCTGTTTTGCTTGTGGCAAATGAAAAAAGTCCAAACCATCCAGAAATTTTATATGCTTTTGGAACCTATTACTATCAAATTGAAGATTATCCTCAAGGAATTCATGCATTTTTAGCTGTTTTTCAACAAGATACGTATTTAAAAAAAGATAGTTTAGTGATGATTGCTCAGTGCTATATAGCATTAGGAAATCCTCAAAAAGCTTTAGTATACTTACTTACCGCTGAGGAAATAGATGGAACGGATAGTGACGTATTAATCGTGATGGGAAATACGTTTATGCAAATTAAAGATTTCAAACAAGCTCAAGAATATTTCAAAAAAGTGACAGAAGTAACGCCTAAAAACGCGGAAGCTTGGTTTAAAAGAGGTTTAACCAGTTTAGTTTTAAACGAAGAAAAAAAACTTGTTGAAAGCTATTTTAACCAATCAATGGAATTAGATCCCGTTTTTTATCAAAAAAACAGACAGCAGTTAGCTGAAATTCAAGCATTTATTCAAAAAAATGAGGACTAGCCAAAAAGATAGGAAGGAGGCTGATAGAAAATGGCGATGCAAGAAGATTTAGATTTATTTATCGGGAGCGAACCGTTTGTCGTTGGACAAGTAGTAGCAATTTTCTATCAAAATCCAACAAATTTTTATAAAGTTATTTTGGTTCGAGTGGTGGAAACAGACAGCAATTTTAAAGAAAAAGAGATTGTTGTTACTGGGAGTTTCGGACAAATTCAAGAAGAAGAAATTTATCGTTTTTATGGGAAGCTGACGGATCATCCTAAGTTTGGAGTCCAGTTCACGGCAAGTAGATATAGCCCTGAACGTCCAACATCAGCTGCTGGAATTGTTAATTATTTGTCTAGTGAAAAGTTTCCAGGTATTGGGAAAAAGACAGCTGAAAATATTGTTGAGGCTTTAGGTGATCATGCAATTGATGAAATTATTGCCAATCCAGCCGTTTTAAAAATGGTAGCAGGTTTAAATCAAAAAAAAATTGATTTATTAGCTGAAACGTTGCAAGCTGGCGATGGTATGGAAAAGATTATAATTGGTTTGAATGGATACGGGTTTGGTAGTCAACTTGCTTTTTCAATTTACCAAACTTACCAAGAAGAAACCTTAGAAATTATTCAAGAAAATCCCTATCAATTAGTAGACGATATTCAAAATATCGGTTTTAAAAAAGCAGATGCTATTGCAGAACAACTAGGTTTTGCAGCAGATTCTCCAGCCCGTATTCGAGCGGCTATTTTGTATGCTCTCAATGAACTTTGTTTAGGACGAGGAGATACTTATACGCTTGCAGAACCACTTTTAGAAGAATCATTAAGAGTGTTGGAAGAAAGTCGTTCGGTTATGATTGATCCTGATTTTGTAGCTAATGAATTAATTGGCTTATTAGAAGAGCGACGTTTAGTTGAGCATCAAGAAAAACTTTATTTACACTCGCTATATGCTGCAGAGTGGGGGATTTCAACTTCAGTCAAACGTTTATTAGAACGTAAAAAGAAAATTAACTATGATCAACATGATATCCCAAAAGAAATTCGCAAATTAGAAAAACGTTTAAATATTTCTTACGGTGCTTCACAAATTGAAGCAATTGCCGAAGCCGTTGTTTCCCCGCTTTTCATTTTAACTGGTGGTCCAGGAACTGGAAAAACTACGGTACTAAATGGAATTGTTGCTTTATTTGCTGAATTAAATGGGTTGTCGTTGGATATTAATGACTACCACAATGCTATTTTTCCAATTTTGCTAGCGGCTCCAACAGGTCGAGCTGCTAAGCGGATGAACGAATCAACAGGCTTACCAAGTAGTACAATTCACCGATTGCTGGGTTTAAATGGGCGTGAAAAAAACTCAGACCCAGTTTCTGAACGTGAACTGGAAGGCGGTTTGTTAATTGTTGATGAGATGTCAATGGTAGACACTTGGTTGGCCAATAGTTTGCTAAAAGCCGTTCCAACAAATATGCAAGTTATTTTAGTTGGGGATAAAGATCAATTGCCATCAGTTGGTCCGGGTCAAGTTTTACATGATTTACTAGCATCTAAAGTAATACCCAGCATGGAATTAAATGAAATCTATCGTCAAGAAGATGGTTCATCTATTATTCCATTGGCTCATGAAATCAAAGATGGCAATTTACCGGCTGATTTTACAGCGAATAAAAAAGATCGTTCTTTCTTTCAATGTGACACGATGCAAATTGAAAATGTGATTAGACAAGTTGTTGAACGAGCAAAAACAAAAGGTTTTACGGCACAAGATATTCAGGTTTTAGCTCCGATGTATCGTGGTCCAGCAGGTATTGATGCTTTGAATAAAATGATGCAAGAAATTTTCAATCCTAATGATACAGGTAAACGTAAAGAATTAAAGTTCAATGATAAAGTTTATCGAATTGGAGACAAAGTTCTACAGTTAGTGAATAATCCTGAATCAAATGTGTTTAATGGAGATATGGGTGAAATTGTTGGCATTAGTTACGCGAAAGAAACGGATGATAAAGTCGATGAAATGACGATTCAATTTGATACAAATGAAGTGACCTATAAACGGAACGAATGGAATAAAATCACATTGGCTTATTGTTGTTCTATTCATAAATCACAAGGTAGCGAATTTAAAATGGTTATCTTGCCGATGGTACGCAATTACAATCGCATGTTACGTCGTGATTTACTTTATACAGCAATTACTCGTAGTCGCGATTTACTTATCTTATGTGGCGAACCACAAGCTTTTTGGACCTGCGTTGAGCGCTCTTCTGATGACCGTTTAACAACATTGAAAGATCGTTTACTAGAAGATGATGAATTAGAAGTTTCGTACCAAGTTATTGCTTCACCTTATCAGGAAAAAGAACAAGTACTAGACGTTGAACCAAAAGCTCTGCCTGAAAAAAAAATTACAGAAGTTAAGACTAAAGAAGTGAACTTATTTGATTTAGAAGAAGAAAGCGTCGAGTACCAAGTTGAAATAAAAGATCCAAATCGTTATATTCTAACAATTGAAATGGTTAAAAATAATCAGATTGATCCAATGATTGGAATGGAAAATGTTACTCCATATAACTAACAAAGCCTAGAATTTAACTATAAATCTTTAACGTCCTATTCTTGTAAATGAGAAGAAGAATAAATATACATCAAAAGCTAGTTAAATTGGGGTATTCAGACCCAATTTAACTAGCTTTTTAGTAGTATTGATTTAAACTGCTTGTAGTTCTTCGTTTTTTTCATCTAATAGAGCTTGTCGATCAGCAATTTTAAAGAAAGGATAATAAATTAAGGTATTGATTGTTAAACAAATTAAGAAGATTAGGATATATTTAATTCCGCCCGCCAGTGGAATAGATAATAATTTTGGCGTAGTCCAAGGCATCAAGCCAATGAGTGGATTTAAATTGACTTGAATAAATGAAGTCAATCCCCAAGCGGATAACCCAATAATTAAGGGACTAAAAACCATTGGAAGAAAGAAAATTGGATTTAGAACCATGGGCATACCGAAAACTAAGGGTTCATTAATATTAAATAATTCTGGAATGACAGCTAATTTAAACATGGCTTTGTACCGTTTTGATTTTGCCACGACCATTGAAAGAATCAATCCAAGGGTACAACCTGCGCCACCCATTGTAATCATTGTCGTAATAATCCCTAAATTTCCATAAGGAAGATCGGTACCAATTCCGCCACTGGCTTTATAAGCAGCGATGTTTCCTAAAATAATGGTATATGTTAATGGAGAAATAGCTCCATAAACCACATTTGGATGAATTCCAAAGAACCAAAGGAAGCTAGCTAAGGTTAAAATAAGAATAAAAGCAATTGGAGTAGAAGTTAAAAGTCCTAAAGGTTTTGCAACTAATTCATTAAAGAATGTCAACATATTCCCGGCTTGTGTAAAACCAAATCCCACTCTTAAAGAAAAAGCGACGCCAACCACAACCATTGAAGAGAAGGCTGGAGATAAAGATTCTGCAACCATTGGTGGGATACTATCAGGCAGTTTGGGATTAAATCCTTTTTTTGTCATTTTAATATAGAGCCAACTAGCAACGAAACTAACGAGTAAAGCTGCTAGTAATGATTGTCCCCCAAATGCAGAAATAGGAAATGCTTCGATTACTTTACTCGTCGTCTCTTTCGTAATCGGATTAGTACTGTAGTTTTTTGCCACCTCTGTGATTCCTTGGCTTGTTGTTAACATAATTGTTTGTGGGCTAATAATTAAAAAACTTAATAGCCCCAAAAATCCAGCATTTTGTGAATTAACTTGCTGCTTTTTAGCATACGCTGCAGCAAAAATAAATGAGACATAAAGAGCTAAAGCATTCGTGCTAGCATTGATAACGGCATCGACATGTTCCATTATTCCAACTGAGGTTAACCAAGTTCCCCAAGCTGTTGGAATAGGCCAATAACCAACAATTGCAACTAAGGCAATGCCTAGAATGATAAAGGTTAGACGAACAAAAGATTCAGAAAGAGCACCTAAGAAATAATTATTATTAATTTTTTCAGCAATTGGCATAATCCGTTTAGTCATTAAATCTTCAATTTTAGTCATCATGATAGTGTCATCCTTTTCTATTTTGAATTAAAAGTAAATTTTTGATAAGGTAGATGGGCTAAATCTTGTAATAAGTGCAAATCATCTTTCGATAATGTTCCAATTTTGTTTTTATTTTCTGAATGTGCTGTTGTTTGAAGGATGATTTGTAATTCACACTCGTATTGTCCATATTGATTGTTAGCGATAATAATATCACCAAATTTTAAATCTCCTAGGTAGTCAACAGGTTTAATTTTTTCTTTTTTATGAAGATGTCTTGAAAAAGCTGAACGTAATACATACTCAGAATATTCTGGCCGAACAAAGTGAAAATCCGAATTTAAAATAGTTGCTTCAGATTCTGATAAAGGACGTTCCAACTCAATATCTAAACTAAATGGTTCGTCATAAAATAAGTGACTCATTTCTTTAAGCTCTTTTTCAGAAGCAAAACAATTACCAATGATAATATGATCAGCTAAATCAAGTAATAAAATCTGTTTTAATTGCGTACTCAAAGATAAATTCCGATGTTCTTCCAACGTACATAAACCTTCTTGGAGCTGCCATGGTCCTACTTCTGCTGACTTTGAAGAAACAAATAATGTTGTTGGTAAATGATGAGTATGGTACTTTTTAGTAATTTCTTTTGTATGTTCGACTAACATTCCTGTTTGGCGTTGAGGATAGAAATTATAAGACGCCGATAATTGCTTTTTATTTGGTGAAAAGCTCATAATGCGGTCAATATATTCTAGCCCAGCACTCATATTTAGCTCAATTTTTATCCCATGAGGATTGTGACTCATTATCATTTCCTCTAAACCAGAATAGCCTCCGTCTAAGCGTAGTGTACCAACACCAAGATCAGCAAAAAAAGATAAGTCTTTCCAACTAGCTCCAAGATTAGGTAAAAGTAGTGGATTTACGTCCAAAATAACCTCCATATCTAATGAGTTTGCATAGTGTATAATTTTTTTAAACTGATTGATGACATCAGTTGAATCGCCAGTTACTTGCAAAAGACTAGTAAAAACTCTTTTAAATTTGTATTTAGCTGCAAGTTTTAAATAAGCAATTGTCTCTTCGTAGCTTGTTTTTTCTGGATAAATTGAAATACCAATTGTTTTAGTCATATAATCTCCTTAATTAAACGTTTTCATAACTAGTTATATAGTGTATAGTAAAGGAGAAAAATGATTCAAGATAGTATAAAGTATTTATAAATAGTAAAATACTACTATAATGTTAGAGGTGTGAAAATGGAAAATTTAACTTTATTTTTATTATGCAAATTACATAAAGCTAATTGTTATCATGTTGGTTATACCCCTTTTTGTGTTAAAGATATTTACACAACTTTTTCAAAATTTGATTTGTCTAATATCATTTTAAAATACGAAGATAAATTTAAAAATGCGTTGTCTGAAGATATTTATATTTATGTAATCAATGAATTAAATAGTGTAGTTATTGCCTGTTCTAAAAATCAGGAATCCTATATTTTTAGTTTACAATTAGAAGGAAAAGTGACTAAAGAGAGTATTCATAACCTTGCGGAATTATTTTACTTAGAAATTTATTCAGCTTATAAGTCCTCTTTTATTTTAGTGGATACGCTAAATTTTGATCGAGAAGCTATCAAAGAAAAAGTCTTTAAAAAAACGTATGAGCAATCTTTACATCATAATCCTAATTTTGAAAAGTATTTATTACGTGCGGTTCAAAAAGGCGATGCAAATGAAGCTTTGGATTATTTAGACGAACTAATTAAACTTCCTTTAAATGCTTCTTTAGCAAAAAATAGTGATCGCCATTATAAAAACTTGTTAATTTCTTTTGTCACCATTATTACTCGGGCGACAATTGATGGAGGACTCTATTCAGAAAATGCATATATATTAAGTGATAATACGATTGAAAAAATTGAAAAACAAACGCGATTAAATTCGGATAAAGCTTATCAATTAGCTAGAGAAATTATTTTGGAATTTATTCAACTATTAATGACCAAAAAAAGGAGTAGACATTCTGGTTATGTCAATCAAACCATTCAATATATTCAAAAAAATACTCAAAATAAAATAAAAGTCAGTACAATTGCCGATTTATTAGACATTACACCCAATTATCTGGCAACATTATTTAAAAAAGAAACAGGGATGACAATTCTTGCTTATAGTCAAAATGAAAAAATTAAAGAAGCTATCTATTTGATTGAGAATACGACAATCTCACTTTCCGAAATTGGAAGCATTCTTTCATTTACGGATCAAAGTCATTTTATTAAGGTTTTTAAAAAAATTAAAAATCAAACGCCGAAAGACTATCAGAGAAGGAATAAGAAAGTATAATTGAATGCGAAAAAAGGTTGAAATTAATTTAAATAGTCTTTATCAGATACTATTTGGCAGGAAATTAAAGTTGAAAGTATCGGTTGTAATATATAAGAAAGCCTATGTTGATGAACCATTTACAAGAAAAAACTTTGAGTTTAGCAGTTTCGGGATTGTCTGAAACTGTTTTTTTGTTCTAAAAAAATGATGCTAATTAGTACTTTCATACATAAAAAAGGTGTTAATGAGTTTACTCATTAACACCACAAAATAAATCATTTACTTAAAACCAAAAATAACGTGAAGTAGGTGTGAAGTGGAGATTAAAAAGTTGGCTTCCTAGTTCTTCACCGTCTGCTTGTCCGTTCTCAGGCATTTTTGTTTCAATTCGAATATCTTTGCCATTAAAATGCAAAACAGATTTAAAACGAGTATGGCGTCCACCTAACATCATTAAGACGAAGAGAAAAGCAATTTTTATAATAGGAATTTTTGAAACAATAATAACATCAATTAAGCCATTAGTAGGTTTTGCCATAGGGGCAATATTTACTCCACCACCAAAAAAAGGATGGTTCGTTGTTGTGACTAAAAAGGCTTTGTCTAAATAATGTGATTGTCCATCTACGTCTATTACAATGGGGAAATTAGGTTGGTGAAAATAAGCTTTTATTAATGAAGATAAATAGGCGAGAGAACCTAGGTTGTATTTGTTTAGCCAAGCTTTGGAGGTGGAATGATTAGTTAATTTTACGATTAAAGCATCAAATCCTAAACCAATATTGTTCACAAAATAGCCTGTTTTTCCAGTGTTTTCTTCTGAAAATTCAATAACATCTATGCTTCGGAATGTTTCTGCATTTAGCAACTGTTCCAAGGCTTTTAAAGGTTTTCTAGAGATACCAACTCCCCGAGCGAAATCATTACCAGAGCCAGCCGGAATGTAGCCTATTGGCAAATTTTGGTACGTTTCACCTAAACCTTGGATGGCTTCATGCAAAGTGCCATCGCCCCCAATGACAACAAGTCGTTCATCAATATTAATTTTTTTTGCTATTTTTTCAACAAGTTCAATTGTTTCACCAGCAAATGTACTGGTGTATTTTTGATAAGAAATTTCTTTTTTTTCCATAATTGGTAGTATTTTATGCCAGATTTTCAGGCCATTTCCACTACCGGAATGTTCATTAACAATAAAATGATAGATGATCTTTTTCAATTTTTTTTCCCCTGATTCTTTCTATAATAAAGTAAGTATAGCCGAAAATAGCGTAGAAGAAAAGGAAAGATAGTTAGCCATTTGAAAACTATGACAAAATTGTAAGCTGAGAAGGGGCATCTGTAAGCTCAACCACAGGCTAGCTAAAAAGCAATATGCTAAGATAGATTAAGTAAAATAAAGGTTTAAAAATAAGTAGTATAAAAATAGAAATTACAGGAAAAGTGGAGGAATTTAAATGAATGAATCAGTAGTAAGTATTAAAGATGTTCGAAAGGTTTATGGTAAGAAAAATGAAAATCAATTTGAAGCATTAAAAGGCTTGTCTTTTGAAATTGAAAAAGGTGAATTTGTAGGGATTATGGGACCTTCTGGATCAGGGAAAACAACGCTATTAAATGTGTTAGCAACGCTAGATACTGCAACATCTGGAACCATTAAAATTGCAGGGAAAGACATTACACATTTGAATTCAGATCAGTTATCTGATTTTAGAGCAGCGCAGTTAGGATTTATTTTCCAAGATTTTAATTTATTAGAAAATTTAACTATGTATGAAAATATTGCCTTGCCATTATCACTACAAGATGTGCCTTCAAAAAAAATTATGCCAAAAGTAGAAAAAATCGCAAAAACTTTGGACATCACTAGGATTTTAAATAGTTATCCAACAGAAGTATCTGGTGGACAAAAACAGCGTGTAGCAGCAGCTCGTGCTTTAGTTCATGAACCTGCCATATTATTAGGAGATGAACCAACTGGAGCCCTTGATTCTAAAAATGCGAAAAGTTTATTAGAGTCAATGAAAGGATTGAATGAAGAGCAAGCTGTGACGATTCTTTTAGTTACTCATGATGCGTACAGTGCTAGTTACTGTAAACGAATTTTATTTATTCAAGATGGAGTTATTTTTAAAGAGCTTAAACGTAAAGAAAGTCGTGAAGAATTTTATCATGAAATACTAGATGTATTAGCAGACTTTGGCACAGATGAGTAGAATAGGAGTTGAACGAATTTGTTATTAAAATTATCACTATCAGGTATTAAAAGTAAGTTAAAAGATTACATTGTTTTATTAGTCGGTTTAGTTATGTCTAGTTCCATTTTTTATATGTTTCAAACATTGTCGATGAATAAAGATTTCTTAAAGAATAATTCGATGCTCAGTGCCATTGCATTTGTCTTTCTGGCTGGTTCGGTCTTATTAGGAATAATTACGATAGTCTATATTCTTTATGCCAATTCATTTTTACTTTCTTTGAGGCAAAAAGAATATGGAATGTATATGATGTTAGGAGCTAAAAAGAAAAAAATTGGGAAAATGATGTTCATTGAAACCTTGATTGTTGGAATCGTGTCATTAGTTATCGGGATTATTGTTGGAATTGGTTTATCTCAAGTCGTTGGGCACTTATTGATGCAACAATTAGAGTTTTCTTCTCCTGATTATACCCCTTTTTATATACCAGCGATGAATGTTACGGCTATCTTTTTTTTCATCCTATTTGCTTTAGCAGCAATCGTAAATGTATTTAAATTGGCCCGCTTCTCCACATTAGAACTAATCAATGGTGAAAAGCAAGCAGATCATATTGTTATTCGTAAAAATAAAATAATGATTCAATCGTTTGTAGCGTTTATTTTATTACTAATAGGCTATATTTCAATGATTAATATTCTTAGATTTCAAATGTTGGGAATATTTGTTGCATTAGTTACGATTACAGGAGGAACTTTTTTATTCTTTCAAACATTTTTACCGTATTTTGTTCAACTATTAAAAAATAATCGACGTATTAGCGAAAAGAAAATTAATATCTTTACTTTTTCACAATTGAGTTTTAGGGTCAACGACTTAACACGAGTCTTGGCCATGGTAGCAATGTTAATCGCCTTAGCTGTAGGGTCAATTGCTGTTGGAATTGGTTTTAAAAACAATAGTGAATTAATGGTGGAAAAAGCAGCAGCATATGATGTTGTTATTCATAATCCAACAGAGAAAGAAGACAAAGTTTTGGATAAAATGGACTTTGCTAAGAAAGTAAATTATCACTATAAATCTGATGGAACTATGCAGTATTTTATTAAAGAAGAATTAAATGAAAATCCTTTATTTATGGCAGAAAATGGAGTTTTAAAAGCAAACGAAGAAAAATTTAGAAAAGTAGAAACTCCGCTTGAAACTGGAACGATAATTAAGGTAGAAGAACAATATAATGATGAGTGGGCTAGTGCCTTTGCGCAAATTAGAGAAGAGCGAATTGAGTATGGTCAAGATTTGCCAATAAAAATCGTTTCTAGAGATGAATTTAAACAATTATCTGGAGAAGAGCATACTGTTTTGGTTGGAAATACAACTGGCTTTTTTGATTATTTACCTCAATTAAAAAAATTAAACGAACTTGAAAAAAACCGTGAACCAAAACAAGAATATTTATCGAGTCGTTACGAGTCATACAGTACATGGAACATTTTCTCAAGTGGAACTGTTTTTATGGGGTTATTTTTAGGCTTTGCTTTCCTAGCTATGATGGCAAGTTGTTTAATGTTTAAAGTTTTATCAGGAGCTTCAAATGATATTAAACGTTATGAGATGTTAAGCAAGATTGGTGTTCGTCGTAGTCTTTTAAGTCGTTCGATATATGTCGAAATGTTCTTGATTTTTGCCTTTCCAGCAGTGATTGGAATAATCCATGTATTAATTGGAATGCAAATGTTTAAGGGTTTCTTATTAGCGCCTTATTATAAAATATGGATACCTTTTGCTATCTTTGCGGTAATTTATGCAAGTTACTACCTAATTACGGTCTACTTGTATAAAGGGATTGTCTTAGAAAAAGAAAAAAAATAAAATTAAACGAAAAACTAAAAAGCTGATTGCAAATGAAATCAGCTTTTTAGTTTTTTTTGACCTTAAATACAGAAAAAAGCCATCTGATTCGTGGCAGATGGCTAAAAAGGGTGGGGTCCAAATTGTTTCTTTTGGAATAAGTAAAGTATAGCAAATGAATATAAAGAAAATGAGTGTATTTGTGTAAAATAAAAGTAAAGGAAGACTAAAAAAGTATGTGAAAATAAAAGTTTGTAAAGTGCTAGCGTTCAATGATAGAATAGTCTAGGAATTAAATTGTACAAAGTAAGGGGAACAGAAAATAGTGAAGAAAAAATTGATGTCACATCGACATTCTATGAAGGTAGTAGATGTCTTACATGTTTTAGTAGGGGCTTTTTTTATTGCTATTGCGGTAAATGGGTTCTTTTTGCCAAATCAAATCGTTTCAGGTGGAGTTAGTGGGTTAAGTGTGGTGTTAAATTATCAATTTGGTTGGCAACCCTCACTGATTTTATTGGCTGTTAACGTGCCTTTATTAATCTTATGTTTTTTGACTCTGGGTGTATCAGCGGGGTTGAAAACTATTTTAGGAAGTTTGATTTTGCCATTTTATGTTGAATTAACTAGTACGATGAAGCCAGTTACAGAAAATCCATTATTAGCTGCCGTTTTTGGTGGCATTGTGGTGGGGATTGGAATTGGAATTGTTTTTAAAGGGAAAGCCTCAACAGGTGGAACTGGAATTATCGCTTTAGTGATTCATAAGTATTTGCGTTTACCAAAAGGAACTTCTGTAGCTTTAATTGATGGTTTAATTGTTTTTTCGGCCTTTTTAGTATTTGACGTCGACATTGTGATGTACTCATTGATGTCTCTCTTTATTATTAGTCGTGTCATTGATTTGGTTCAAGTTGGTTTTAATCGCTCAAAAAATGTTTTAGTGATATCAGAATCAGTCTTACTGATTAAGGAACAAATATTAACTGAATTAGATCGTGGGGTAACCAATATCTCTATTCGTGGTGGCTATGGCAATCAAGAACAAGAAATGTTAATGTGCGTCATCCCTGAGCGTGAATTTAATCAATTAAAAGAAGCTGTTCTTGAAATTGATGCGAATGCATTTGTTGTCGTAATGAGTGCTAGTGAAGTTATGGGTCGTGGTTTCAGTTTATTGCGAGAACAATAAAAGAGTTGGAATTGCTTATTTTTATTGACAAATAAGCGTTAGTCTCCTATAATTTAGACACAAGTAAAAGGTCATGCTGTTTTATTTTGTTTGCTTAAAGAAAGATCTTCCTAGGCTGAAAGAAGATTAGAAACAATAAAATTAGTGCTCCCTATTTATTAACTTATAGTAGAAATACTATCGCTTCTCGCGTTATCGAGACTTAAGAGGTAATGAATTCAGCCAGAAGAATCATTGCAAACAAGGTGGTACCGC
This sequence comes from Carnobacterium maltaromaticum DSM 20342, assembly GCF_000744945.1. Taxonomy (NCBI): domain Bacteria; kingdom Bacillati; phylum Bacillota; class Bacilli; order Lactobacillales; family Carnobacteriaceae; genus Carnobacterium; species Carnobacterium maltaromaticum. The sequence continues at coordinate 947,579 of NZ_JQMX01000001.1, read as the reverse complement.
GATTTTTCGTCCTTGTATTGCAGTGTTTTTCTGGTTTTTTTGTTTTTGAATGAAAGTATAGCTAGTAAAAAAGAATGATTGGAAGGTTGTTGAAAATGAAAAAATTATCAAGTGCTGAAGTTCGTCAAATGTATATAGACTTCTTTGCATCAAAAGGCCATAAAATTGAACCGAGTGCTTCATTGGTTCCTGTTGAAGATCCAACATTACTATGGATTAACTCAGGCGTAGCAACATTGAAAAAATATTTTGATGGAACGATTATTCCTGAAAACCCAAGAATTGTGAATGCTCAAAAGAGTATTCGGACGAATGATATTGAAAATGTTGGGAAAACAGCTCGTCACCATACATTATTTGAAATGTTAGGAAATTTTTCAATTGGTGATTATTTTAAAGAAGATGCTATTACTTGGGCTTGGGAGTTATTAACGAGTCCCGAATGGTTTGATATGGAGCCTGAAAAATTATATATGACGGTTAATCCAAATGATGAAAAAGCGAAAGAAATTTGGTTGTCATTAGGAATTCCAGAGGATCATATTATTCCTTTAGAAGAGAATTTTTGGGATATTGGTGCTGGTCCAAGTGGTCCAAATACTGAAATATTTTATGATCGTGGTCCAGAATATAATGATGTTGCAGAGGATGATCCTGAAAACTTCCCAGGTGGAGAAAATGAACGTTATTTAGAAATATGGAATGTTGTGTTTTCTGAATTCAATCACAATCCTGATGATACCTTTACACCTTTACCTAAGAAAAATATTGATACGGGTATGGGGTTAGAACGAATGGTGTCTATTATTCAGGATGCGCCAACTAATTTTGAAACTGATTTATTTTTACCGATTATCGAAGCTGTTGAAAAATTAAGTGGTACAGTAAAATATGGTGCAAATCAAACAACAGATATCTCATTCAAAGTTATTGCAGACCACGTTCGTGCTGTTAGCTTTGCAATTGGAGATGGAGCATTGCCATCAAATGAAGGACGTGGTTATGTCTTACGCCGTCTTTTACGTCGCGCTGTCATGCATGGCAAGAAATTAGGTATTCATAAAGCTTTTATGTACCAACTAGTTCCAGTTGTTGGCGAGATTATGAGTAGTTATTATCCAGAAATTCTAGAGCAAAAAGAGTTTATTGAAAAAGTAATCCGGACAGAAGAAGAACGATTCCATGAAACAATCAATGATGGATTAACTATTTTAAATAATTTAGTTAAAGAATTGAAAGAAGCTGGAAAAGAAGAAATTGAAGGCAAAGATATCTTTAAACTATACGATACCTATGGCTTCCCTGTTGAGTTAACAGAAGAATATGCTGAAGATGAAGGTTTAAAAGTAGACCATGCTGGTTTTGAAGCTGAAATGGAAATGCAAAGAAATCGTGCGCGTTCAGCTCGTAGCGATGAAAAATCAATGAATGTTCAAACAGGCTTATTAGCAGATATTAAAATAGACAGCGAATTTATTGGCTATGATAAAACAGATGCTGTTGGAACTTTAGAGCTAATTGTTGCAGAAGATGCATTAGTGGATAGTGTTAAAACTGGTTCAGAAGCACAGTTAATCTTCAATCAAACACCATTTTATGCTGAAATGGGAGGACAAGTTGCAGATACCGGTGTCATAAAAAATAAAGATGGCGAAACGGTTGCTAAAGTGACAAGTGTGAAAAAAGCACCAAGTGGTCAACCCTTACATTTTGTTGATGTTTTAGCTGAATTGAAGCTAGGTGAAGAATATGAATTAGTTGTTGATCAAGTAGCGCGTCGTAAAATTACGCGCAATCATACTGCTACGCATTTATTACACCGTGCTTTAAAAGATATCCTTGGTGATCATGCCAATCAAGCTGGATCTCTTGTAGCACCACATTATTTACGTTTTGATTTCACTCATTTCGGTCAAATTACTGCCAAAGAATTAGTTGAAATGGAACGTATTGTGAATGAAAAAATTTGGGCTTCGCTACCAGTTGTCACAGTTGAAACTGGAATTAATGAAGCCAAAGAAATGGGTGCAATGGCTTTATTTGGAGAAAAATATGGTGAGATGGTCCGCGTTGTCAATGTGGATGGTTACTCGATTGAATTATGTGGTGGTGTCCATGTCTCAAATACAAGTGAAATAGGTATCTTTAAGATTCTTTCTGAATCAGGTATTGGAGCCGGTGTGCGCCGTATTGAAGCTGTGACTAGTGAAGAAGCATATCTAGCTTTATTTGAAGAGCAAACACGTTTAAATGAAGTGGCAGCGTTAGTTAAGGCACCACAAACCAAAGAAGTTCCGACTAAAGTTAGTCAATTACTAATGGAGTTAAAAGAAGTTCAAAAAGAAAATGAATCTTTACAAGCTAAATTAGCAAATGAACAAGCAGGAGAAGTATTCAAAGAAATCCAAGATGTTTCTGGTGTTTCAGTGGTTACAGCTCAAGTTGAAGTCAAAGATATGAATGGTTTGCGACAATTAGCAGATCAGTGGAAGCAAAATAATATTTCCGATGTCCTTGTATTAGGATCAGTTCAGGACGGAAAAGTCAGCTTATTAGCAGCTGTTAGTGAAGAAACAATTAAAAAAGGCTTAAAAGCCGGAGATTTAATCAAAGAAATCGCTCCACTAGTTGGTGGCGGTGGTGGCGGACGCCCCGATATGGCTCAAGCCGGTGGGAAAAAACCAGCTGGTCTAGCGGATGCTTTAGCTAGTGTTAATCAATGGGTTGAGGCTAAAATTTAAAAAAATGGCGAAACTAAAAGCAACTTGATTACTTATCAAGTTGCTTTTTAGTTTCGCGTAAATTAGATGTGAATAAATAACCAAATAAATAGTCGGAACTATTCTATAAATAGCCTTAAAAACTAATGATTTTAATGAAATTACTGAAATAAAAGAAAAATTTAAAAAATCAGGTAAGAATAGACATTGTAGTTTGTTCCAATTTCTTGTAGAATAATAAGTAGAATCAAGAAAAATGAGGTGGAAAGTATGAGTTCAATAGATGAAACAGTTCGTTTTAATTTTGGTGAAAGCCATGAGAAAAATGTCAAGGAAACACTAACACTAGTGTACGATGCCTTAGAAGAGAAGGGGTACAACCCAATTAATCAAATTGTTGGCTACTTGCTTTCTGGAGATCCTGCCTATATTCCCCGTCATAATGATGCTCGTAATTTAATTAGACGTCATGAACGAGATGAAATTGTAGAAGAATTAGTAAAGACCTATTTGAAAGAGAGTGGACGAACATTTAAATGAGAACCATGGGGTTAGACGTTGGATCTAGAACTGTCGGTATTGCCATAAGTGATCCTTTTGGTTGGACAGCGCAAGGTATTGAAACGATAAGAATTAATGAAGATGAAGAAAATTATGGGATCTCTAGAGTCATGGAATTAGTTCAAGAGTATGAGGTTTCAAAATTTGTAGTAGGATTACCTAAGAATATGGATAATTCAATTGGACCAAGAGCAGAGGCTTCTATGCGTTATGCTGAGTTGCTAAAAAAACAAATTGATTTACCTGTTATTTTTCAAGATGAACGATTGACCACGGTTCAAGCCGAAAGAATGTTAATTGAACAAGCAAATACTTCTCGTGAAAAACGCAAGAAAGTTATTGATAAAGTTGCAGCTGTGATGATTCTGCAAAACTATCTAGATGGGAATCCGAACTAGCTTTTTTGAAGAAGATGCTGTAAAATAAAGCTGAACCCATATATATAAAGGAGTGTTGAATATGTCACACGATCACAACCACGATGATGAACACCATGACCACGAACATATTACGATTATTGATGAGAATGGAAATGAAGAGTTATATGAAATCTTATTTACTTTTGATTCTGATGATTACGGTAAATCTTATGTTTTAGTCTATCCAGCAGGAATTCCTGAGGGAGAAGAAATCGAATTACAAGCATTTTCATATGTTGAGCAAGAAAATGGTGACCAAGGAGATTTAAAACCAATTGAAACCGATGAAGAGTGGGACATGATTGAAGAAGTTTTAAATACTTTCATGGCTGACGAAGACGGCGAATAAACGTTATAAAAAGCAACGATTTTGATAATCGTTGCTTTTTTAGTTTGCTTTAGGAAAAAGTGAAGTCAAGTTATTAATAATTTCTTAAAAAACAAAAATAAAGCTAGGATAGTCACTAGAAATAGGATAAAATAATAGCGGTTCAATTATAAAAAATAAATCGTTTTTTTGCATATAGTATTTAATAGAACCGTTATGAGAACTACTATTGATTCGGTTTTATAGTTAAAATTTTCAATATATTTGGAAAAAATTGACTTTAATGTAAAAAATAACTAGTTAAGCAATAATTCTTCAAAATTCTTCACTTTTTAGTTCTCATTAATATCATTATCATGTATAATGATTGAAGTTAGTTAAGAAATTAAAGGAAAAGATAGAGTTTGTTTCCTTAATTTGTAGTTAGGAGGGTCTTTTCTTGGGAAATAATAATGAGAATCAGTCAGAAAAGCAAGAAAAATTGGTGGCTGAATCACACTCAAGGATGCTAGAAAGAGAAAAAGAATCAAAGGTAGTGAAAAAAATCGTACTTAGTATCATTTCAGTCCTGCTAGTTTTAGTTGTTATACTGGGATTTGTGGGGTATAGATATGTTTCAACATCATTAGAACCGTTGGATCCTAAGAGCGAAAAAAAAATATCTGTCGAAGTTCCAATTGGTTCAACTTCAAAAGAAATTGCAAAAATTTTAGAAGACAAAAATATTATCAAGAGTGCACTAGTCTTTAACTATTACGTCAAGACAAACAATGCTGCCGATTTTTTAGCAGGTTTTTATCAACTTTCACCATCAATGACGTTAGATGAACTGATTACAGAACTACAAAAGGGTGGGAGTACAGATCCATCTAAGACTATTTTGATAAAAGAAGGTTACACCTTGGATCAAATTGCGGATTCAATAGCAAAATCAACTAAATTTAAAGCAGATGAGGTTATGGCATTAGTCCAAAACCAAGCATTTTTAGATCAAATGCATAAAAAATATCCAAAATTATTAGATAGTGCCATGAGTGCTGAAAATGTTAAGTATCGACTTGAAGGATATTTATTCCCAGCGGTCTATGATTTTTCTGCAAAAATGACCCTAGATGAAATTATTGAAAAGATGATCAGTAAAACAAATGAAGTACTCTATCCATTTTATGGAACGATTAACGCACAAGGAAAAACAGTACAACAAGTTATGACAGTAGCTTCTTTATTAGAAAAAGAAGGAGTTAGCTACGAAGATAGAACAAAGATTGCAAGTGTATTCTATAATCGGATTGCAGAAGATATGCCTTTGCAAACAGATATCAGTGTTTTGTATGCATTAGGGGAGCATAAAGAATTTATTTCTATTAAAGAAACAGAGGTTGAATCTCCTTATAATTTATACGTCAATAAAGGGTTTGGACCAGGACCATTTAATAGTCCAAGTTTAGAAGCAATTAAAGCTGCTTTAAATCCAGTAGATTCTAGTTATCTATTCTTCTTAGCGGATACAGATACTGGTAAAGTATATTTTGCAGACACCTATGAAGAGCATCTAGAACTGAAAGAAAAATATATCGATAGTAAATTAGAGAAATAAATAACGAGTTAATTGAGTAGTCTAAAAATAAAAGCATTGAGTCAAAATGACTCAATGCTTTTCATAAGGAAAGAGGAAATAGTTGTTATGGGAAAAAATAAACCAATCGTAATTGGAGTTACTGGTGGTTCTGGTAGTGGGAAAACAAGTGTAAGTCGAGCGATTTTTAATCAATTTTCTGGTCATTCGATTTTGTTGTTAGAGCAAGATTTTTACTATAAGGATCAAAGTCAATTAGACTTTACAGAGCGATTAAAAACAAACTATGACCATCCGTTTGCTTTTGATACTGACTTAATGATCCAACATGTTTTGGATTTAATTGCCTATAAGTCAATTGAAAAACCGGTTTATGATTATGCTGCCCATACGAGAAGTGACCAAATTGTTTTGCAAGAGCCGAAAGAAGTCATCATTATTGAAGGAATATTGATTTTAGAAGATAGTCGCTTGCGTGAATTGATGGATATAAAATTATATGTTGATACAGATGATGATATTCGCATCATTCGTCGGATTAAGCGAGATATGGAAGAAAGAGGGCGTACTCTGGATTCTGTTATTGATCAATATTTAAGTGTGGTAAAACCAATGTATCATCAATTTATTGAACCAACAAAAAAATATGCAGATTTGATTATTCCAGAAGGTGGACAGAATCAAGTTGCTATTGATTTGATGACAACAAAAATTAGTTCGATTTTGAACAATCAATAAGAAAATAAAAAAATTAAGCATGTTGTTGTTTACAATTGACCAACTTCATGGTATCTTTGCACTATTAAAAAATAAATTAGTACGCTTTCAAAAATAAATGGAAGTATTGCATTATCTGTAACTATACAGATGAATTGAAGAAGGAGAGTTAATTAATCATGGTAGAAAAAGTTTATCCAATGACATTAGAAGGAAAAGAAAAATTAGAAAAAGAATTAGAAGAACTAATTACAGTAAAAAGAAAAGAAATTGTTGAACGTATTAAAATTGCTAGAAGTTTTGGGGACTTATCTGAGAATTCAGAATATGAGTCAGCTAAAGACGAGCAAGCATTCGTAGAAGGTCGAATTACATCAATTGAAAACATGATTCGCCTTTCGCAAATAATTGATAGTAATAATGATAAGAACACAGTGTCGTTAGGTCACACTGTTACATTTATAGAATTGCCAGATGGTGAAGAAGAAGTGTACACAATTGTAGGAAGCGCTGAAGCGGATCCATTTTCTGGTAAAATTTCAAATGATTCGCCAATTGCGAAGGCTTTGCTTGGTAAAAGTATCAATGACAAAGTTTTAATTGCGACTCCAGGCGGAAATATGGAAGTCAAGATTGTTAAAATAGCTTAAGCACCTTCTGCTGTTACCTTTGAAAAGAAAATTAATGAAGCGAAGCTGCTCAACAGGGGCAGCTTTTGTTTTGCTATGGTTCTTGTTGATTTGTCATGGTTCTAGTTGCTTTAGCAACTTAGAAACATGATACACATCCATCAAAGATGGACTGTGTTCCTTTTATGAAAACACAGTATGCATCGGCCAGAAAGGGGCGATGTAATCCGGAAATTTTCGTTTCTTAGGTAATAACTAAATATCAGACTATAGTCGTAGATTAACTTCATGCTTTAGCACACTGTTTAATAACAGAAAAATGACTATACTAGAGATAGAATAAGAAGTAAAGGAGAGAGGATATGAATAATAAATGGAAATTATTTATCCTTGCCGAGTGTTTATTGCTAATCGGTTTAGTTTATCAGATTTTTAGCGCAGTGCCGTTATTAATAGCGTTCATTTTAGGTGCTGGTTTATTTGCTTGGAGTCTTAAAAATAAATTTCAAAAAAAACGATCAAATAGTTTTTGGATTGTTCTTGGCAGTTTATTAATGATTTTTGTTCTTCTATCTTCCAGTGCTTTTTGGGCGATTATTATTATAGGTGTTGTTTTCTTCATCGGTAATGGTAGCGATATGTTTACCAATATGAAATCGAATGATTTTTCTAAGGCACCTTGGAAAAATAAAGAGATGATCATTGTTGAAACATCTGGAGCTGTTAAAAAAAATAATAAACGCATGAAACGACCTTGGATAGGAAATGAACGAATTGGAAATTCTGTTTATGAATGGGATGATATCAACTTTTCAATTTTTGCTGGTGATACAATTATCGATTTAGGTAACACCTTACTACCAAAGGATGAGAGTTATGTAGTTATTCGTAAAGGGTTTGGCAAGACGCGTATATTAGTTCCTGTTGGTGTTGGAATTATGATTGAGCACAGTGCTATTTCAGGTAAAATTAAGTTTGAAGGTGAGTTTTTCTCACTTAAAAATGAATCTGTTAAGTTATACAGTGAGCAGTATGAAGAAAGTACACGTAAAATTAAAATTATAACAAATATCTTAATTGGTGACTTAGAGGTGATTGGAATATGAAAAAAGCTTCAAACCAAAAGCTATTTCTTTCAGTCTCCTTTTTTTCTTTTATCATTATGTTATTAATTTCAATTGCTTATGGCTCTGCAATTTCAAAAAATGCTTGGTACATTGATTTAATCTCATTAAAAATTTTGTACATTCCTTTTTTAGTATATTTGGTTGCTTTTTCTTTGATTATTGGTTTAGCCGTTTCAATGGTTATTTATTTCATCAATCAAAAGAAGTTTGAGCAAATTGAGAATGAATTACAGTCTTTAGCCGAGGGAAATTATGAAAGTTTTATTTTTGAACAAAGAAAAGTTGACTTAGAGAATACAACTGTTTATCAGGAAGATATTGAAAAACATATCTTAGTTGTTAGAGATAAGTTGTTGGAATTGTCTAAAGAGGTTCAAATCAATGGAAATCAGCCGAAATTAGTCGATGGTGAGACCAAAGAAGAGATTTTAACCCAAGAGCGTCATCGCTTAGCAAGAGAGCTTCATGACTCTGTTAGCCAGCAATTATTCGCTGCCATGATGTTACTGTCTGCATTGAACGAACAAGCATCGGTTAATACAAACGAACTCTTTCAAAAGCAATTAAAAATGGTAGAAAGTATCATTAATGAATCTCAATCGGAAATGCGTGCTTTACTATTGCACTTACGTCCGATTAGTTTAGAAGGTAAGACCTTAAGAAAAGGAATTGAACAATTATTAATTGAATTAAAATCAAAAGTTCAGATTTTGCTAAAGTGGGAAGTTGATGATATTTATTTACCCAATGGAGTTGAAGACCATTTATTTAGAATCGTACAGGAGTTGCTCTCTAATACGTTACGGCATTCAAAAGCTAAAGAGCTTGAAGTTTATTTGAAACAAATAGACCAATCAGTGCTTTTAAAAGTAATTGATGATGGTGTTGGTTTTGACACAAGCGAAACTAAAGCTGGTAACTATGGGTTACAAAATATTAAAGAACGTGTTTCAGGAATGGGTGGAACATGCAAATTTATTAGTTTTCCTGGCAAAGGCACGAGTATCGAAATTAAAATACCAATAATAAAGGGGAGTGAATTGAATGATTAAAGTATTATTGATTGATGATCACGAGATGGTTAGATTAGGTGTTTCTGCCTATTTATCTATTCAAGAGGACATTGAAGTCATTGGTGAAGCTGAAAACGGTCAAATTGGATATGAGAAAGCTTTAGAGCTAAGACCAGATGTTATTATGATGGACTTAGTTATGGATGTTATGGACGGAATTGAGTCAACGAAGGCAATCTTAAAGGACTGGCCAGAAGCTAGAATTATTATTGTGACTAGTTTTATTGATGACGAAAAAGTCTATCCAGCTTTAGAGGCAGGAGCATCAAGTTATATGTTGAAAACATCAACGGCAGGAGAAATTGCCAATGCGATTCGTTCTACATATGCGGGAGAATCGATTTTGGAACCTGAAGTGACTGGCAAAATGATGGAACGCTTTACTAAAAAGAAAGAACCTGTATTGCATGATGATTTAACCAATCGTGAACAAGAAATTTTACTGTTAATTGCTCAAGGAAATTCCAATCAAGAAATTGCGGACCAATTATTTATTACTTTAAAAACGGTTAAAACACACGTATCTAATATATTAGCTAAATTAGATGTTGAGGATCGCACACAAGCAGCTATCTATGCATTCAAACATCATTTAATTGAATGATTCATAGAACAAGACAAAGGATGATTCTATTTTTGTTTCGTTCTTTTTTTGTTATACTGAAGTAGATTAAGTTTTCAGTCAAAAAATAATGAAAAGTGAAAGCAGAAGGTGTAAAAAATGAAAAAGAACTTTGCGATTATTGGCTTAGGAAGATTTGGCGGGAGTATTTGCCGAACTTTGATTGAGGCAGGACAAGATGTTTTAGTTATCGATTCTAGTGAAGATCGGGTCAATGAATTTATGAATATTGCGACCCATGCAGTAGTAGCTAACGCTCAAGATGAGAGTGTTTTACGTTCATTAGGTATACGTAATTTTGACCATGTTGTTGTGGCAATTGGTGAAGATATCCAGGCAAGTATTTTAGCTACTTTAATGATTAAAGAAATGGGTGTGCCTTTTGTTACGGCAAAAGCTCAAAATGAATATCATGGGCAAGTGCTAGAAAAAGTTGGAGCTGACCATGTTGTCCATCCTGAAAGGGATATGGGAATTAGAATTGGGCATCATCTCGTTTCAAAGAATGTTGTCGATTATTTAGAACTATCTGATAAATACTCACTAGTTGAGTTAAAGGTAACCAATTCTAAATTTTATAATAAATCTTTGGCTGATCTGGATTTTAGAGCGAAATTTGGACTGACTGTTATTGGAATGCGTCGTGGGCAAGAAATGATTATTTCACCTACAGCGGACGAAAAGATTCAAGAAAATGATACGTTGATGTTAGTTGGCGCGGTAGATGATTTAGATCGTTTAGAAGCTAAAATGCCTTAGTAAAATACAAAACTGTATTTAAAATTTATCAATGATTACTAGTGAAGCAAGATTTTTCTTTTAATTTAAATGTAAGAGTGCATTTCACAAACAGAAGAATGTGGTTTTTAATTTATTTGTGCTAAAATAGAGAAGTGAACATATTAAGGTCAATTTGACTGACTAACTTGTTGAATGAAAAGTTAGAATGTGAAATGTGAAGGGAGGAATCACAGAGAATTAATTTCTGTGAGTATAAATAGATGAAAATTGAAATTACAGAACGCGCAAAAAAATGGTTTGTAGATGAAGTTGGTGTTTCAAGCGGGGATGCTGTTCGTTTTTTTGGTAAATACGGTGGATCTAGTCCAATTCAAACAGGTTTTTCTTTAGGTATAGATTTAACAGAACCCCAAACACCGCTAGGAAAAATTGAATTAGATGGTGTAACTTATTTTGTTGAGGAAGCAGATGAGTGGTATTTCAGAGGTCATAATTTAAAAGTAGATTATAATGAACAAGTTGACGAACCAAGTTATGAGTATGTTCAATAAGTAAAAAAATAAAAAAGAGCACCTTTAGGTTTTGGAAAAACTAAAGGTGTTCTTTTTCTATAAGTTCAAAAGAGCTAGAACAAAAAGGTTTTATAATTCCTAAAAACTAAATTGGGTCTTAATTTAGTTCGTTCTCTTTTATGGACTAAATAAAAACCATTTAAGCATTTGCTTAAATGGTTTTTTAATGAATTTACACAGGCATAATAATTGGTAAAATCATAGGGTGACGTTCAGTTTTTTCAAACAAGAACGGTTGAAGACTCCCAATAACGGTTTCTTTAATTAACTGTTCAGTCAAGTTCTCGTCAGAGCTAGTTGTTTCTCTTAACGCTCTAAAAATGACACGTTGTGCTTCATTAATTAAATCACCAGATTCACGCATATAGATGAAACCTCGTGATAAAATATCTGGACCAGCTAAAATATCTTTTGTTTTGTAGTCAATAGTTACAACAACGACAACAAGACCTTCTTCAGAGAGGATACGGCGATCGCGAAGAACGACATTTCCAATATCTCCAATCCCTTTTCCATCAACATAAACATCGCCAGCATTAAAATGACCAGCCATTCGAGCTGATTCAGCTGTTAAAGCTAAAACATCACCATTTGCTAGAATAAAAGAATTTTCACTAGGAATACCCACTTGTTTTGCTAATGTAGTATGAATTTTTTGCATTCTGAACTCACCATGAACAGGCACAAAATATTTTGGTTTCATTAAACGTAACATCAATTTTTGTTCTTGTTGACCACCATGACCAGAAGTATGGATGTTGTTAACTTTCCCATGAATAACTTCAGCACCAGCTTCAGAGAGTAAATTGATTACACGATTTACACTAGTTGTGTTACCAGGAATTGGTGAACTAGAAAAGACAACTGTATCACCAGGTTGAATTGAAATTTGTCTATGCGTTCCATTTGCAATTCGGCTTAATGCCGCCATTGGCTCACCTTGAGAACCTGTACAAAGAATCGTGACTTCACTAGCAGGTAGGCGATTAAGTTCTTGTGCATCCACAAAAGTATCTTCAGGAGCAGTAATATAACCTAATTGTCGACCTGTTACCATAGCTGCTTCCATGCTTCGTCCGAAAACAGCTATTTTACGGCCTGTTCGAACAGCAGCATTTGCAACTTGTTGAAGACGAGAAATATTTGAAGCAAATGTTGCAAATATAATCCGTCCTTCAACTTTTTGAAAAATACTTGTAATCGATTCGCCAACAATCTGTTCTGACTTAGTAAAGTTTGGTACTTCAGCATTTGTACTATCAGATAGTAAAGCTAAAACACCTTCATCACCAATTTTTGCCATGCGGTGTAAATTAGCAGGTTCGCCAACTGGTGTGAAATCAAATTTGAAATCACCAGTTAAGACAATATTTCCAGGTGGTGTTTTGACAACAACACCTAAAGCATCTGGAATACTATGAGTTGTTCTAAAGAAACTTACACTTGTTTTACGGAATTTGATTACAGTATCTTCGCCAATTTGGTTTAATTCTGCATCACGTAAAAGACCATGTTCATCTAATTTATTACGGATTAAAGCGAGTGCTAAAGGACCAGCATAAATCGGAATATTTACTTGTTTTAATAGAAATGGAATACCACCAATATGATCTTCATGACCATGAGTAATAACTAAGGCTTTAACCTTATTAATATTTTGAACGATATAGCTGTAATCAGGAATGACATAGTCAATTCCTAACAAGTCGTCTTCAGGAAACTTAATACCGGCATCCACGATGATAATTTCATCTTGAAATTGAACGCCATAGGTATTTTTACCAATTTCCCCTAACCCCCCGATACCAAAGACAGCAGCTTCATTATTTTTTATAGTTGGTTTCATGGATTAAAACTCCGTAATTTCGAATTCAGGACTTTGTTGTTCATAAGCTAAATGTTTGCCTTCAACTGGTTGAACAAATTCAATATTATAAGGGGTATTTTCTTCAACTAGCTTACGTGCTTGAACGGCATCCTCTGTTTCGACATATAAAGCTTTTGTATCCTCACGTTTTGGATTGCGTCCTTTTGTTTCTTGATAAGTGATTTTAAAAATCATAGTTTTCTCTCCTTTATAAGTTACTGCAAAAGCAGTGATTTTATTTAATGAACGTTTATACTTACCAATGGAGTTGTTTTTTTACAGCCAATAGTTGGAACTTGTGAATAGCGATAAGACGATACAATGAAAACAAGAAAGAAAATTTAGTCATAAAAAATAAAGGTGACTAGCACCATTATTAAAATTATAGGCTAACCAAGAACAAGATGATCTGTTTTACATCACCAAGTTACTCAGTTAAATGAAACCAAATAGAGTTCTGTTTCATTGTAAATGTAGGTAGTAACACTATTAAAAGAGTAGAATAACGACAAAGTTGTCAGTTTGTCGACTCTTTCTTCAATTCCGAACGATGGTTGTGGTAAAATCACAACATTGTATGATTATTTTAACATAATTTGCTTAGTAAGTATAGAAAGTAAATCGTATAATTTGAATCCAAGTATAAATGATTGTTATTTAATATAAATTAGAGCCAATAATAACAAAAAATGAACGAATAATGAAAAAAATGAATAAGATTCAGTAAAGTGCTGACTTTTTATTATTATTTATGGTATAGTCTATTTATCGAACTTTTTCGGCTTAGACCCAAGCTGAAAGAGTTCCTTATTATGTGTTATACAAAGGAGATGATTTGTTGAAATTAATGTGGAATTATACAAAAAAATATAAGAAGTTGGTCTTCTTAAATTTTATTTGTGTATTTGGTTTTATTTTGATTGAGTTAGGGTTACCAACTATTTTAGCTCAAATGATTGACAAGGGAATTGCACAAAATGATTTTGAAGTAGTAAAACGATATGGGGTACTCATGCTCGTGATTTGTTTAATTGGTTTAGTAGCGCTGATATTCTTAGCCTACTGCGGAAGTAAGATCACCACAGGAATTGTTCGAGATATCCGGGACGATCTTTTTGAAAAAACACAATCATTCTCACATAGAGAGTACGATCAATTTGGCGTTTCTTCATTAGTTACGAGAACGACAAATGACGCTTTTCAAGTGATGCAATTTATGCAAATGATTCTAAGAATGGGAATGATGACCCCTTTAATGTTCATCTCAAGCTTTATTATGATTATTCGAACGAGTCCTTCTTTATCAGGCGTGGTATTTATTGCCGTACCATTCTTATTGGTAGGAGTCCTAATTATTGGGAAGAAATCGGAACCTTTATCTGAAAAGCAACAAGCTAATTTAGATGCAATTAATTTAAATTTGCGAGAAAATTTAACGGGATTACGTGTTATCCGCGCTTTTGTTAATGAGAAGTTTCAAGAATCTAGATTTAGTAAAGTAAATGGAAATTATACAGCTGTATCGAAAAAACTATTTAAGTTAATGGCATTTGCCCAACCAGGATTTTCACTAATTTTTAACTTATTGTTTGCTTGTATTCTTTGGCTGGGAACGATTCAAATTAGTCAGAATAATTTGCAAGTTGGACAACTAATTGCATTTATTGAATATATTTTTCATGCACTGTTCTCATTTATGTTATTTGCAAATGTCTTTATGATGTATCCAAGAGCTGCCGTTTCTGCTAACAGGATTCAAGAGGTTTTAGATACAGAGGCAGTAATTACAGAAAACGAAGATGGTGTAACTGAAACAGAAACACATGGCTATTTAACTTTTGAAAATGTAACGTTTGCTTATCCTGGAAATACTGAAACGCCTGTCATCCGTGATGTAAGTTTTAGTTCGAAACCTGGTGAAACGATTGCCTTTATTGGAAGTACAGGTAGTGGGAAATCAACTCTTATCCAGTTAATTCCACGTTTCTATGATGTGACAAGAGGCCGGATTTTATTAGATGGTGTTGATGTTCGTGATTATAAATTAAGTGCATTACGCCAAAAAATTGGTTTTATTCCTCAAAAGGCGCTTTTATTTACAGGAACGATTGCTGAAAATATGCGTTATGGAAAGTGGAATGCAACAACTAAGGAATTGGAAGAAGCATCTGATATTGCTCAAGCAAAAGAGTTTATTTCTCTTAAACCGAAGCAGTTTGATGAGTTACTAGCAGAAGGTGGAAGCAACATGTCTGGTGGACAAAAACAACGTTTGTCAATTGCCAGAGCGATTGTTAAAAAACCTGATGTTTATATTTTTGATGATAGTTTCTCAGCATTAGATTATCAAACAGATGCTAATTTACGTGCTCGTTTGCGAGATGAAACTTTAGATGCAACAGTCCTAATAGTTGCGCAACGTGTGGGGACAATTATGCATGCAGATAAAATATTAGTGTTAAATGAGGGTGAAGTAGTTGGTAGTGGTACCCATCAAGAATTGTTGAAGACTTGTGATGTTTATTATGATATAGCTTCTTCCCAGTTATCGAAGGAGGAATTAGCATGAGAAATTCACTTGGATCGATTAAACGGATAGGTTCATATATTAAACCTTATAAAATTGGTTTTATTGTAGCGCTACTTTTAACGGTTATCTGTATGTTTGCCAATGCTCTTCAACCATTTATTATGGGCCTTATTTTGACAGAGGTGGGCCATAATGTTGCGGATATTGCCAATGGTGTTGCAGGAGCAGCGATTAATTTTCCATATGTAATAGAAATTATTATATATATGTTGATTATTGCATTGGTTTATCAAATTACAATGTACGCATCTGCTTGGTTAATGACAAATGTGGTGCAAAATACAATGCGTGATTTAAGAGCAGACATAGATAATAAAATTAATCGTCTGCCAGTTTCATATTTTGACAAAAATCAACAAGGGAATATCTTAAGTCGAGTAACAAATGATGTTGATGCTATCAGTAATGCGATGCAACAAAGCTTGATTCAAATTGTTAATTCTGTTTTGGGAATTGTATTTGCTGTTGGTATGATGTTAGTTCTTTCAATACCATTGGCTCTAATTTTAATTGTTACCATTCCTGTATCTATTTTGATTTCTAAATTTGTCGTAAATAAATCGCAACCTTATTTTAAAGGACAACAAAAATCTTTAGGTGAACTGAATGGATATGTTCAAGAGAGTTTTAGTGGATTTTCTGTAATCAAATTATATGGAAAAGAAGCTGATACATTGAAAGAATTTAAAGAAATCAATCATCGTTTAGCTAGTTTTGGCTTTAAAGCAGCATTTATTTCTGGTATTATGATGCCTTTAGTTGGGTTAGTTTCCAATCTTGGCTATATTGGAGTAGCTGTTTTTGGTGGATATGCAGTTATTCAAGGAACTCTAACTTTAGGTAATTTGCAAGCTTTCACACAGTATGTTTGGCAAATAAACCAACCGATTTCACAAATTACTCAACTTTCTGGGGTTTTACAAAGTGCAGCAGCTGCAACAGGTCGAGTATTTGAAATTTTAGATGAGCCTGAAGAGAAACCAGATCAAGTCCAACGTCCACTTCCTGAAAAAGTTGAAGGAAATGTGAGTTTTGAACATGTGCAATTTGGTTATAATAAGAGCAATCCTTTAATTAAAGACTTAAATGTCGAAGTGAAAAGTGGTCAAACAGTCGCAATTGTTGGACCAACTGGAGCTGGGAAGACAACTTTAATTAATTTATTGATGCGCTTTTACGATGTTGATCAAGGAGCAATAAAAATAGATGGCATTGATACAAAAGAGATGTCTCGCGCTGATGTGCGTTCACAATTTGGGATGGTGTTACAGGACGCGTGGTTATACAATGCAAGTATTTCGGATAATATTCGTTTTGGTAAATTAGATGCGACTGAGTATGAAGTGGTTGATGCTGCAAAAACAGCCAATGTTGATCATTTTATCCGTACATTGCCAAATGGATATGATATGATTTTAAATCAAGAAGCGTCAAATATTTCATTGGGACAAAAACAGCTATTAACTATTGCTCGTGCGGTAATTTCAAATCCTAAAATTCTTATTTTAGATGAAGCGACAAGTTCAGTTGATACTCGTTTAGAAGCTTTAATTCAAAAAGCTATGAAACGAGTGATGGAGGGTCGTACAAGTTTTGTCATTGCTCATAGATTGTCGACAATTCGCGATGCTGATTTAATTTTAGTGATGGATCAAGGCGAGATTATTGAACAAGGAACACATGAAAGTTTATTAGCTAAAGGCGGATTTTATGAGAAATTGTATAATAGCCAATTTAGTGAAGAAGCTGAATAAAAAAATTCTAGTCAGAGACAGTTATTCTGTTTCTGACTTTTTTTGTATCTTGTTTAGTTTTAAGAATGGGCAATTTAATTGAAATTAGCGTATACTAGGAGTAGTTATTGTGAAGGAGGAGTTCAAATGGAAACATCTGAATGGATAAAAAATGAGTTGAGAAAACTAGCAGTAGATGAAAAAAGTACTTTTATAGTGAATGAAACACTTGCTTATATAGATGAAATAAAATCGGATAATGAAAGTTTACAGATTGCCTTAGAAGGGGAGCTGTGGAGTCCTAAAAAATGGAATGAAAAGCCGAAGCCTTAATTAGAAAAAGAAGTTTTGCGCTTTCAGTAAAAAACAGGTAAAATAGATTGTGCAGGAAAAAAATAGAATTAGGTGGAGAATACATGCAAAAAAAAATGATTTTTTTTGATATTGATGGTACCTTACTAACAGATGAAAAAAAAGTATTGCCGAGCACAAAAGAAGCACTGAAACAATTGAAAAAAAATGGACATGAAGTTGCAATTGCAACAGGTCGAAATTTATTTTTAGCTCGTGATGTAATTGAAGAATTAGACTTCGAAAATTATATTGTCTGTAATGGAGCTGCAGGCTATTTTCAACATGAGCTTGTTTATGAAAATACCTTGAATGCAGCTGAATATCAACGTTTAATTCAAGTAGCAGATCAAAATAGACATCAATTAGTTTACCAATCACCAGAATTATTGCGGAGAAGAGATGCAGAGGCAGATTTTATGATGTCAGAGGCAATGCGCAGTATTGATTTTGGTGTTCCTGAATATGATCGGGACTTCTATCAAAACAATACATTGTATCAAAGTTTAATTTTTTATGGTACAGATGATCATGCACTTTATGAAAGTGGTCAATTTCCACAATTCCGCTTTGTAAGATGGCATGATTTTGGTGTTGATATTTTACCTCACGATGGATCTAAGGCGAATACAGCCTTAAAAATGGCCCAATCAAAAGGGATTGCTGTTGAAGATACAATGGCTTTTGGCGATGGTTTAAATGATTTAGAACTATTAACAAAAGTGGGAGTTGGTGTCGCAATGGGAAATGCTTTTGAAGAAGTAAAATTGCGTGCGAATAAAGTGACTAAAAACAATAATGAAGATGGAATTGCTCTTGCACTAGAAGAGCTAAATCTGATATAATTACGATTGTTCGATAAGTTAATTCTTGTCGAATGATGGGGGCATAGCTCAGCTGGGAGAGCGTTTGGCTGGCAGCCAAAAGGTCAGGGGTTCGATCCCCCTTGTTTCCATTATAGATTTTAATAAGGAGTTAGAAAAGCTTTCGTGAAGCTGTTTACGAGTCTTTTCTAACTCTTTTTTAACAGGTTGTTTATTTTGTTGGGTTTTTGACTAGTTAGTAAATGATTGAATTGCATAGAAACTCACCCACTTAACTCTCTTTAATTTTGTTTGTCGAGTAATTGTTAGGTATAATGACTATAGACAATAAATTAGCTATCCTATATAAGAACGGATACCAAAGCTTTATAAAGGCAACCAAATTTTACTTGAGGGAGGTCCATAGCATGTCAACTAATTTTATTATTTGGTTAGTTAGCACAATTATAATAACGATTATTGTGGGAGTAATCATTTTTAAAAAGTTAAAAAAATAAAATTATAAGTGCTGTTACTTTTTAAAATAGATTATATTTTATAAAGAGACTTGGAATCAATCTGTAAAGATTGTTGTCTATGTCTTTTTTATTTTCTTATAAAATAGGGTACAGACTATAAAACTCAACAGTGGTTTACTTAAAATAAATCTTCTATTTTTATATGCTTAAAAATATCCAACTTATTCGGCATGATTTTTGAGGCTAACATAGTATTCCCAAATTTCAAATCCGAGCTCATCATGAATTTCGGAGGCACTTAAATTCCATAAGTAATGCTGAAGCTCGGTTAAACTAAGTTTATGATCTTCAAATAATTTAATTAGTCTCATTAATTATAAAATGCTCCCTTCTTATTTATACCTTTATTAATACATGATACGAACATACGTTCCTTTTGTCAAGTCATTTAATTAGACAATTAATTTTAAAAAAATTAATGTAAATTCTAGTAACCTAAAAGTTACTTGGTTTAAAATTTGATAAAAGTCTAACTTTGACATTATCATTTATTATCGTTACAATAAAGAGGTACCAAATATTATTGATGGGAGAGTTTTATTTATGACAATTTTACTAGAAGTTGAAAAAAGAGAAGTAAGACCTCGCTCTATTAAGAAGAGGTTACGACAAGAAGGACGAATACCTGCAGATGTTTATGGTTATAAAACAGAAAATATCGCAATCTCAATTGATGAGAAAATTTTACAAAAAGCGTTGAGAAAAAATGGTCAAAATGCAGTTTACACAATTGATATTGACGGAAAAAAAATGAATGTTCTATTAATGGAAGAACAGACTGATGCTTTAAGCGGAAAATGGATTTACGTAGATTTTGTGTCCGTAGATATGAAAGAGCTTACAGAAGTTGAGGCCCAAATCGTGTTGATTAACGATGCTGTAGGAGTAAAACAAGGTGGAATGTTAAATCAAACTTTATATTCTACGTTAGTATCTGCAACACCAGATAAATTACCTGAAACAATTGAAGTTGATGTTTCTAAGTTAGAAATTGGACAGTCAATTACAATTGGAGACCTAAAAGAAAATAAAGATTATACAATATTAGCTGATAAAGAAGAACAGATTGCTGCTGTTGAAGAACGTGTAATAGCGCCTGAACCAGAAGCTGAAGAAACAACTACTGCAGAATAAAAAGAAAGCCGTAAGACCAGTACATTGGTTTTACGGCTTTTTTTGATTGCTTTGGTCTTTTAATGAGGTGATTTCTAAAAAAGGTTCAAAATAGATTTGATGATTGGACACAATAATTCCATCAGCATATTGAACTTTATACTGTTCCAAAGCTTCAATTAAAAAATCTTCAGTAACTTCTAAATATTCAGCTGTTTCAAATAAGCTGTTGCAACCAAATTTTTTAGCTCGAACTAGTTCTATTAATGGTACTAAAAGTTCATGAGCATAACGTCGAGCCACAAGTTCTTGCTTTCTATTTTCGGTAACCTGTTGGTCAAGAATATTCCCAACATTTTTAATGCCATGTCCATATTCTTCAGCAAGAATACATTTTTTTTCGATTTCACTTTGAGTTTCTTCAATTAGAATAGTTCCATTACTAAAAAATCCATAGCTACCAGTTTGCTCAATCAAAGGAACTTCATAAACTGAAAATTCTTCGGAAACATAATTTAAGAGTTGCTCATAATTCAAAATGAATCACCTTCAATCCTTTTGTTCTTTTTGACTAATAATAAAATCGATGTAGTGGTTGATATTTTCTATATCTTCCTTAGATAGCTTTTTGTTTGTATTTGCCATATGAGCTGCAACTGTATTAATTTGATCAAAATTTAGTTTGTTTTCTTCAGATGGAAATCCATACATTAAAGTTTCGATATCAACATTAAAAATCTCACTCATGATAGCTAAATCTTTAGCTAGAGGAGTATTTGCTCCGCTAATCCACTTAGAAACAGCACTTTCACTTTTCCCTAGTAATTCCCCTAAATGTTTTCTGGTCATTTTCTGTTGCTGTAAAAAATAATCAATCATTTCTCCCACAATTAACTGTTTTTTCATAGAAGTATCCTCTTTCTATTATGATAGGTTAAGTATAACTTAAACTTGATTATAAATCAATTTTATTATCTATATATTGATTATAAATCTCTTTTTCATTGACATCGGATTTTAAATCAAGTATATTGAGAGTGTAAATAAATTTATAAGGCATATTTATAAGGTTGATTAAGAAAAAGACTTGATTTTAAATCATAAGAATAGGAGTGGTATTAATGGTAACTTTATTTGATGAAATAAATAAAGAAAAAACAAAAATAGCAGCTGAGGAAGTTTTGATGCAGTATCGAAAATTAAAAATGATTTCAAAACGAGAAATTCAAAAAAGGATGATTAATACCTACAACCGTTCATCCTCTGATGAAGAATCGGATATAACTAAACGTAAAGTAAGCGCGAAAATATACGCGGAAGAAGAAACAGAACGTATTGAACGTGCAGTAGAGTCTATTCCAAATGAAAAGCAAAGAATGGTAATTGAAGAACGTTATTTAAAAGGTTTTGAAAAATATGATTCAGAATGTAGCTTTAATTTGGATATGCCTACTAGCTCCTATTCAAATTATAAAGCTGCTGGTTTAATTGCTGTTGCTTGGGCACTTGGGTGTGAAGAATACTGAAATACAAGTAGAGTTATAATAGAATATAGTTTATAAAAAGCATTAGATTTGTTGAAACATATCTAATGCTTTTTTTATTTTTAAAACGATTTAAATAAATATAATTTTGAAAAAATTTGGAAGAAAGTTGTAAAGAATTAGTAAGCAATTTATCTAAGAAAATTGATAGGATAGTAGTATCAAAGAGTTAAAGAAATAAGCAAATAGAGTCAGAACTAAATCAGAGTAGAGATGTTGCAAAAGAATTCATTACCTCTTTGATAAATGAATTTAATCTAGAAAGTTACTTTCATTGTTTATTGATATTTTAACAAGGCTAATTCTTATGAGACAGCCCTTCGGGGAAAAAGATAAATTCCAGTAAAAGTAAAAATCTTTTCTTGGGATGTTCTATTCTTCATTCGAAACTGGACGAACTCAACAAGCTTTTGGTAGCAACAATTTTTTTAAGAAAGGAGGAGTTAGATGTTCACAAATATTTTACAAGAAATAGGTGCGTTCTTATTCGGCGGAAGCATGCCAATTCTGCGTGTTTATTTATTGGCAGTGTTTATTGATCTAGTAACAGGTTACATTAAGGCGCTAAAAAATCATAACTGGCGATCTGCTATTAATTGCTGGGGTATTTTGACTAAATTAACGACTATATTTGCCATTATTTCAGCCGCGATATTAGATGCAATTGGTCCATTTTTTGGGATCCAAATCCCAATTAATATTGCTCTTTGGGCAACCGGATTTTTAATTTTGTATGAAATTGGTAGCATTTTAGAAAATTTTGGAGAAATGGGGATTAAATTAGGTTTTATCAAAAAATATTTAGGTATTTTTACAGATCAAATGAATGGAAAGGATGAGGATAAGTGAGTCGAATATTAGATATTTCTGAGTGGCAAGTGCCTACTACTATTGACTATCAAAAGGTAGCGCAAGGGCTCGATTTAGTTATTGTGCGAGTTCAATACGGAAGTAATTATATAGATAAATATTACCAAACTCATATCCGTGAATTTAAGAAATATGGGATTCCAGTTGCTGTTTATGCTTGGGTACGAGGTGTAAATCGTATCGATATGGAGCAAGAGGCAAATGATTTTTATCAACGAGCCAAAGAGTTTGCTCCCTGTTTTTGGTGGTTGGATGTAGAAGAACAATCAATGACAGATATGCGAGAAGGTTGTAGTGCATATCTGCAGAAATTAAAAGCTTTGGGAGCAAAACGTGTGGGCATTTATATTGCTCATCATCTATATAAAAAATTCAATTTAAATGTAGCTGAGGCTGATGGGATTTGGATTCCTCACTATGGAATGAATGATGGTACACCTAATAGTCAGCCTGAATTTTCTTGTGATTTGCATCAATATACATCCGTTGGTAAACTATCAGGCTATAGTGGACATCTTGATTTAAATCGACTGTTAGGGTCGAGAAATATAGAATGGTTTACAAATACAGCAAAGGGTAACAATAGTTTGCCAAATCAGGAGGCTGCTTCAAAAATTTCAGTTGGAGACCAAGTTAGTGTTCAATCATTTGCTACGTATTATGCAACAGGAGAATCTATTCCGGATTGGGTTAAAAATTCTTCGTATAAGGTAATTGAAATACGTCAAAAAAAACAATCAAATTCAGATTATCAGTATTTAATGAGTTCTATTAACTCTTGGGTATTGGAGCAAGATATTAAAGTGGAGGGGACCTCCCAAAAAGGTAATGTATACGTTGTTCAAAACGGAGATAACTTGTGGTCTATTGCGGAGAAGGTCTATGGTGTAGGTGCTGATTATCCAAAACTAAAAGCTAAAAATGGATTAACTTCAGATATCATTCAACCAAACCAACATATTAATTACTAAAAAAACATGAAAGAGCCGCTATCCGGTTCTTTCATGTTTTTTATTGAGATATTAGCCTTCGTCAACAGTACTTTCATCCATATAGACAATTTCCCATAAATGTCCATCTAAATCTTGAAAACTTCTTGAGTACATAAAACCTAAATCAGAAGGTTCATTTGTAATTTTAGCACCAGCTTTTATGGCATTGTCAACTAGCTCATCAACTGTAGCTCGTGTATCTGCAGAAAGTGCAACGATTACCTCTGAATCTGTAGTGGTGTTAGGAATTTCTTTTTTTGTAAACCCTTTAAAATATGGTTTTACCAAGAGCATTGCAAAAATTGACTCACTAATAATCATACATGTTGCATTTTCATCAGTAAATTGTGGGTTAAACGTATATCCTAATTGTGTGAAAAATTCAACTGAACGGTCTAAATTTTCAACAGGTAAATTAACAAAAATTTTATTTGTTTTACTAGACATAGAGGCACCTCTTCTTTTTTATTAGTGTATTACACTGATAAAATAACATATTCATTCAATTGTTGTCAAAGGATTCGCATTACACTTGTAAATAAAAAAAGTTTGATTTCTGTTTAGAAACCAAACTTTTTTTATTAAGGCTAGCTCTTATGAGCCAACTCCTCGAGAAAAAGATAAAAATTCGAGAGGACAAAAAGCGTCCTATCAATTTTTCCTATTTTCTTACCGGAGCTAACCGGCTCAACGAGCTTTTTATTAAGGCTAGCTCTTATGAGCCAGCTCCTCGAGAAAAAGATAAAAATTCGAGAGGACAAAAAGCGTCCTCTCAATTTTTCCTATTCTCTTATCGGAGCTAACCGGCTCAACGAGCTTTTTATTTAAGAAATCAAAGTCACATCATTTTCGACTTTATAGGGATCATCAGGGTTAATATGGTCATAAAACATGATGCCGTTAATATGATCAATTTCGTGTTGAACAACAATTGCGGCATAATTTTTCAAACGTAATTTGTGTTCGTTACCTTCTGTATCAAAGTATTGTAGGGTGATTCTTGTGTGGCGTACAACGTATCCTGGAACTTCACGATCAACAGAAAGGCAACCTTCTCCTTCAGAAAGGCAAGAGTTTTGAACAGAATGGCTAATAATTTTTGGATTAATCATCACGGTACTCAATTGAGGCTCTGGATTTTCTTCAGTTCCTGGAATGTGTACGGCAATGATGCGTTTTTTTATATCTAGTTGAGGTGCGGCTAATCCAACTCCCCCTCGTAAATTGTATTTTTCGCTAAGCTCAGGATCTTGGCTGTTAACCAAAAACTCCATCATTTCTGCTGTTAATTTTAATTCTTGATCTGTTAATGGAAAGTCAACATGAGCAGCTGACTCACGTAAAGTGGGATGGCCTTCCCGAATAATATCATCCATTGTTATCATAGTAGTCTTCACTCCTGTAGTTTAATTTTCAGTGTTGTGTAATTTGTACATCTTAATTATTTTAACAGTATTCACGGGAAAATGCACGATTTTCAAAAATATGCTATAGTTTAGTTATATTTTTCTTTCCATTATTAAAAAATTATGAGATAATGATGAGAAGTTGAAAAGCACATAGAAGAATGTCTTAAATGATATCATAGCTATACAAATAATTTTTAGGGGTGACACAATGGAAAAAGCAAAAGAATATATTGCAGCAGTGTACAAGAAAGTTGAAGAAAGAGATCCGCATCAGGTAGAGTTTTTACAAGCAGTGAAAGAATTTTTTGACACGATTGAACCTGTTTTAGTTCGTCATCCCAAGATGATTGAAGAAAATATTTTAGAACGAATTGTGGAACCTGAAAGACTCATTCAATTTAGAGTACCATGGACGGATGATGAAGGAAATGTTCAAGTAAATCGCGCATTTCGTGCTCAATTTAGTTCAGCTATTGGACCATACAAAGGTGGTCTTCGTTTTCACCCTAGTGTAAACCAAAGTATTGTGAAATTTTTAGGATTTGAGCAAATCTTTAAAAACAGCTTAACTGGTTTACCAATTGGCGGTGGTAAAGGCGGAAGTGATTTTAATCCAAAAGGTAAATCTGATTTTGAAGTCATGCGTTTTTGTCAAAGCTTTATGACGGAGCTACAAAAATATATTGGCCCAGATACAGATGTTCCAGCAGGAGATATCGGTGTTGGTGGACGTGAAATCGGCTATTTATTTGGTCAGTATAAAAAATTAAATGGTTTTGGTGCAGGTGTTTTAACGGGTAAACCAATTCCAATGGGTGGTAGTTTAGCTAGAACGGAAGCAACAGGTTATGGTTTAGTTTACTTTACAAATGAAATGTTAAAAGATGTAGGTAGAACATTTAAAGGTCAAAAAGTAGTTGTTTCTGGTAGTGGAAATGTAGCTATTTATGCCATTGAAAAAGTTCATCAATTAGGAGGGACAGTTATTGCTTGTTCCGATTCTGATGGTTACATCCTTGATTTAGAAGGTATCAATGTTGAAACAGTGAAACGTTTGAAAGAAGTAGAGCGGAAACGTATTTCAGAATACGTTAACGAGCATACTAGTGCCGAATATATAGAAGGAAGCATTTGGGAATTAGAAAATGAGTTCCAAATTGCATTACCATCGGCTACACAAAATGAAATTAATGGAATTACGGCTAAAAAATTAGTTGCGCAAGGCGTTTATGCAGTTGCAGAAGGTGCGAATATGCCAAGTGATTTAGAAGCGATTAAGGTTTATCAAGAACATGGTGTCTTATACGGCCCTGCAAAAGCAGCAAATGCTGGTGGAGTAGCTGTTTCAGCTTTGGAGATGAGCCAAAATAGTATTCGATTAAGTTGGACATTTGAAGAAGTTGATGATCGCTTAAAAGATATTATGGCGACGATTTATCAACAATGTCGTGATGTTGCGAAAGAATATGGTGTTGAAGGGGACTTCGTCAGCGGTGCAAATATTGCTGGGTTCCTTAAAGTAGCTGAAGCAATGTTGTCTCAAGGTGTTGTTTAATTAAAAAATAGTCTAACAGACCACTCTCTTAAATTTTCAGAGAGTGGTCTGTTATTTTAGTTAAGAGTATCTCCAATAAATTTTTTCGGCTTGACTTAATTTTTTATTTGATGTACATTGAAAGGGAAGTAAGAATTGAATACACGCTTCTGTTAGGTGAGGCTCCTATATGGAAAATGCTGCTGCCCTGCACATATCGAGAGACATGTGTAGCAAAATGTTTAACATCTTATAATAAGATGGAATGGGTCAACAGAAATGGTCGAATTAAGGTCATTTTTAATGTAGCTGATGAATAATCTACGCCATATAGTGCTAAAGCTCAATGATGGAGAATACTACTAGTTTTTTTGCGCTAGTTTCAAGTATTTATATGAAAATTGTTTATTTTTGATGAACTTTTTAGCATGCCCTCTATGATTGTAGGGGCATGCTTTTTCTATAGTCTAATTTTCTAACGAGTGGATCAGGACTTACAGCAAAAGAAAAGTGTGTGAATGATAATTAGTAGCAAGCTTTTCAAAAAATACATAAAAAAAGAGAGGTGAGTATGATGGAAAAACCAAGTCAAAAAGATAGTTCAGACCCAGGAAGTCAGAGGTTGCAAGAAAAGTTAATTAAGTTTCATTGTACTCACTTGTCTATTTAGATACGTTTGTATCAAAGATGCCAGCTTTTCTTGCTTATGAAAGCGAGGAAACCAAAATGATGATGAATAGAAAAACTCAAATTAAGACAGAAAAAAAATCTAAAGACAACGAATTGAAAAAATTAGGCTATTTACAAGAAGAAGAAGTACTGAGCCAATTTGGCACTAGTCTAGCAGGATTAACAGAAGATGAAGCTAAAAACCGGTTAGAAAAATACGGTCCCAATGAGGTTGCATCACAAAAACCAACTCCTTGGTTTATATTATTAATTGAAGCTTTTAAAGATCCCTTTGTATACGTGTTAATGCTTTTATTAGTCGTTTCGGCTCTGACTAATGATGTTGAAGCTAGTATTGTGATGGGGTTAATGATTTTATTTAGTGCAGGAATTCGCTTTGTTCAGGAATATCGCTCACAAAAAGCTAGTTTAGCATTAAAAGAATTAATTGAAACAACTTGTGCGGTTACTCGAGATGGAGAGACTAGGGAACTGCCGATTGATGAAGTTGTTCCAGGAGATATTGTCGTTCTTTCCACAGGCGATATGATTCCAGCAGATGCTCGTTTGATTTGGACAAAAGATTTATTTGTGAATCAATCTTCCTTAACAGGTGAATCGATGCCTGTTGAAAAATTTGTACGTGTAGATGACCATGTAGCTGATAAAGATGAAACGGCGCTAGATTTACACAATTTAGCCTTTATGGGAACAGACGTGTTAAGTGGTCAAGGCCGAGTAGTTATTTTAAAAACAGGAGGAGAAACCTTCTTTGGCGATATCGCTTCTAATGTTTCTGAAAAAAGAGGGGAAACAGGCTTTGATCGCGGTGTGACAAACGTAAGTAAATTATTAATTCGTTTTATGTTAGTTATGGTGCCAATTGTTTTTCTAATTAATGGTTTAACCAAAGGGGATTGGGGAGAAGCATTCTTCTTTTCAATTGCAATAGCAGTAGGTTTAACCCCAGAAATGTTGCCAATGATTATTACTAGTAATCTAGCAAAAGGTGCAATAGCTATGTCGAAGAAAAAAGTTATTGTTAAAGAGTTAAATGCAATTCAAAACTTAGGTGCGATGGATATTTTGTGTACGGATAAGACCGGCACAATTACAGAAGATAAAGTTGTATTAGTGCGCCATGTAAATCCCGTTGGAGATGACTGTGAGCGCGTCCTTGAATTGGCTTATTTAAATTCTAATTATCAAACGGGTTGGAAAAATTTAATGGATCATGCTGTTATTCAGTATTTTTCTGAAAATCGTGAAAATTTTGCTATTGGCGAAGTCGAAAAAATTGATGAAATACCATTCGATTTTTCTAGAAGACGTTTAACAGTTGCTGTGAATAATCAAGGACATCAAGTGATGGTTACAAAAGGCGCGGTTGAAGAAATGATGAAAATCTGTTCTTTTGTAGAATTAAATGATGAGATAGTACCATTGACTAAAGAGTTAATGGATCGCATGATGGATGTTAGTATAAAAATGAATGAAAGTGGTATGCGCGTCTTAGGAGTTGCATACAAAAATGATGTCCATGATACAGCTATCTATTCAATTGAAGATGAAAATGAAATGATTTTAGCTGGCTTTATGGGGTTTCTTGATCCAGCTAAAAAGTCTTCTATTACTGCGATTAAATCACTTCATGAACACGGCGTTAATGTTAAAGTTCTAACTGGAGACAACGAAATTGTATCTAAAAAAGTTTGTCGTGATGTTGGAATAGAAGTGGGCAATGCTTTATTAGGGACACAAATTGAGAATATGAGTGACGAAGAATTAACTTTAGCAACGGAATCAACCAATTTATTTGCTAAATTAAATCCAACTCAAAAAGCACGAATTATTGCGCTATTGCAAGCTAAAGGACATACTGTTGGTTTTATGGGTGATGGAATTAACGATGCTCCAGCTTTAAGAAAAGCAGATGTAGGCATATCTGTTGATACTGCAGCTGATATAACGAAAGAAGCTAGTTCTATTATTTTACTTGAAAAAAGTTTAAACGTATTGGAAGATGGTATCTTAGAGGGTAGATCAGTTTTTGGGAATATGATGAAGTATGTCAAAATGACGATTAGCTCTAATTTTGGGAATGTTTTTAGTGTTCTTGTAGCCAGTGCCTTTCTCCCATTTTTACCAATGCTTTCAATTCAACTACTTGTGCAAAATCTAATCTATGATGTTGCTCAATTAACCATCCCTTGGGATCGTATGGATGAGGAAGATTTAATGTTGCCTGCTAAATGGGATACAAGTAACCTAATGAAATTTACGCTAAGTATCGGACCAGTCAGCTCTATTTTCGATATTTTAACCTATTTATTGATGTGGTTTGTCTTCCAAGCCAATACAGTTCAAGAGGCAGCTTTGTTCCATTCAGGTTGGTTTGTAATTGGTTTAATTACTCAAACAGTTGTGGTTCATGTTATTCGTACGAAAAAAATTCCATTTATTCAAAGCCGTGCAAGTTTCGGTGTAACAGTATCCACTATTTTAGTTATTATTGCAGCTGTGCTAATTCCAAGTAGCCCAATTGGAAAAGTTTTTGATTTAGTTGCTTTACCAAGTAACTACTGGCCTTGGATGATTGGTATTGTCATTGCTTACATTGTGACTGTTCAATTAGTTAAAATGCTTTATATCAAAGTCAACAAAGAATGGCTATAGGCTAGTTAAAATGAATAAATAAAGAATCAGTGATTTTCTATAGATTATCACTGGTTCTTTTTTGCATTATTATAGAAGAAAAAAACTAGTAGTAGTCATCTTTTTTTATGAAAGCATTAGAATAAAAAAATACAAAGTTGTTCCTAAAGGAAAAGAAACAGAATTTATTTTTTAGAAAAAGGCAAAAATTCGAATTATGAGAAAAAATTAATCTTAAAAAAAAGCATTGTGAAAAAAATATAATGTGAGCTGTGTCTCAGTTGAAACGCAAAATATTAATACAGTTTTTTATTAAGAGTATAACAGTTGGATGTTGAATCGACGGTTTTTAGCAAAATTGTTTTATTTTCAATGCTTCATTTTAACAATAATAAAATAAGAAAGGGGTCAAGTGAAGAATTTCACTATAACAGTCGTGGTTCCTGTTTTTTTAAGCTAGTACTAGGTTTTTTAACTTTTAATGGTGTGGAAATCGTAGCATAACACTTGCATAAGATATGAAAGCGTGTTAAATTAAAAGGGTAAAGAGATTACACTAATACAGTTTTAGTGGTCTGTATAAAACAGCATCTTAACAAAAACAAATAGATGGTAAAGAGAGAGGAATGGGTAAAAGATGGCGACAAAAAAGAATAAACCTATCGATTTCGATGCATTGATGGATAGCGTAAACGCTGATTTTCCAACAATACAAATTTTAGATGAGGATGGTAAAGTTGTAAATCCTGACTTAATGCCAGATTTATCTGATGAAGAGTTAGTAGACTTAATGTCTAAAATGGTTTGGTCACGTGTGTTAGACCAACGTTCAACAGCACTTAATCGTCAAGGACGTCTTGGTTTCTTTGCTCCAACAGCTGGACAAGAAGCAAGTCAATTAGCAAGTCACTTTGCAATGGAAAAAGAAGATTTCTTATTACCTGGTTATCGTGATGTTCCTCAATTGGTTCAACATGGTTTACCTTTAAAAGAAGCATTTTTATGGTCTCGTGGTCACGCTGGCGGGAACAAATATGATGTGAACCTACATGCTATGCCACCACAAATTATTATTGGCGCTCAAATCGTTCAAGCAGCAGGAGTTGCATTGGGAATGAAAAAACGCGGCAAGAAAAATGTTGTGTTAACTTATACTGGTGATGGCGGTTCTTCACAAGGGGATTTCTATGAAGGAATGAACTTTGCTGGAGCATACGATGCACCTGCAATCTTTATTATTCAAAATAATGGATACGCAATTTCAACACCACGTTCAGTTCAAACTAAAGCGAAAACTTTAGCTCAAAAAGCTGTTGCTGCTGGAATTCCAGGAGTTGTAGTAGACGGAATGGATCCATTAGCAGTTTATGCAGTTACAAAAGAAGCGCGTGATCGTGCAATTGCTGGAGATGGCCCAACTTTAATTGAAACATTAACGTATCGTTATGGTCCACATACACTTTCAGGTGATGATCCAACTCGTTACCGTACTAAGGAAACAGATGATATTTGGGAAAAACGTGATCCTTTAGTTCGTATGCGTAATTTCTTAACTGAAAAAGGTATCTGGTCTGAAGAAAAAGAAAATGAAGTAATTGAAGCTACTAAAGAAGAGATTAAAGAAGCAATTAAAGCTGCTGATCAAGAACCGAAACAAAAAGTTTCTGACTTCTTGAAAAATATGTTTGAAGAACCAAACCAAACAATTAAAGAACAAATTGCAATTTTTGAAGCAAAGGAGTCGAAATAAATCATGGCACAAAAAACAATGATCCAAGCGATTACTGATGCGCTTGCACTTGAACTTGGTAAAGATGAAAACGTCTTGATTTTTGGTGAAGATGTTGGGAATAACGGTGGAGTTTTCCGTGCCACTGAAGGATTACAAGCAACATATGGCGAAGACCGTGTTTTCGATACACCACTTGCTGAGTCTGGTATTGGTGGTCTTGCAGTTGGTTTAGCATTAGAAGGCTTCCGTCCAGTTCCAGAAATTCAATTCTTCGGATTTGTATTTGAAGTAATGGATTCAATCGTTGGACAAGCAGCTCGTACACGTTACCGTATGAGTGGTACTCGTAACTTACCAATTACAATTCGCGCACCATTTGGTGGAGGAGTTCATACTCCAGAATTACACTCAGATAACTTAGAAGGATTAATTGCTCAATCACCAGGGATTAAAATTGTTATTCCAAGTAACCCTTATGATGCAAAAGGACTTTTAATTTCAGCAATTCGTGACAACGATCCAGTTGTTTTCTTAGAGCATATGAAATTATACCGTTCTTTCCGTGAAGAAGTTCCAGAAGAAGCGTATACTGTTCCTCTAGGTAAAGCAGCGATTGCTAAAGAAGGTACTGATATTTCAGTTATCACTTATGGCGCAATGGTTCGTGAAGCCCTTAAAGCAGCAGAAAAATTAGAAAAAGAAGGCATTTCAGTTGAAATCGTCGATCTTAGAACTGTTTCTCCATTGGATATTGAAACAATTATTGCTTCAGTTGAAAAAACTGGCCGTGTTGTTGTTGTTCAAGAAGCACAACGTCAAGCAGGTGTTGGTGCAATGGTGATGTCAGAAATTTCTGAACGTGCAATTCTTTCATTAGAAGCTCCAATTGGACGCGTAGCTGCACCAGATACAGTCTTTCCTTTTGGTCAAGCTGAAAATGCTTGGTTACCAAATGCAAATGACATTGAAGAAAAAATCAAAGAAATCTACAACTTCTAATAAAAATTAAATAGTTTAGGCGAATACAATCGATCCTTTCAATAGATATTGATTGATTGTATTTGTTTTATAGTTGAAGCTCAGATTAAAAAGTAGCACACAATTAAAAGTAGTTATTAAGAAGGGAAGTTATTAAAAATGGCTTTTAAATTTAAATTACCAGATATTGGTGAAGGAATTCATGAAGGTGAAATCGTTAAGTGGTTTGCTAAAGTTGGCGATACAATTAAAGAAGACGATACTTTATTAGAAGTACAAAACGATAAATCAGTTGAAGAAATTCCATCTCCAGTGACAGGTACAATTAAAAGTATCTTAGTTGAAGAAGGAACAGTTGCCGTAGTTGGTGATGTTTTAGTTGAAATCGATGCTCCTGGTTATGAAGAAGAAGAAGCTGCAGCTCCTGCTCCAGCAAAAACTGAAGCTCCAGCACCAGCAGCAACAAGCGGTAATGCAGCTTTATTCCAATTCAAATTACCAGATATCGGTGAAGGAATTGCTGAAGGCGAGATCGTTAAATGGTTTGTAGCTCCAGGAGATACAATCAAAGAAGATGATACTTTACTAGAAGTACAAAATGATAAATCAGTTGAAGAAATTCCATCTCCAGTAACAGGTATTGTTAAAAATATTCTTGTTTCTGAAGGAACAGTTGCTAATGTTGGCGACGTTTTAGTTGAAATTGATGCTCCTGATTACGTTGATCACAGTGCTCCTGCTTCTGAACAAACTCCAGCACAACCTGCTGCAGTTCCTACTTCTGAAGCTCCAACACAACCAGCAACAGGAAATGGTTCTGGTGTTGTAGCAGTATCTGATCCATCAAAACGTATTTTAGCAATGCCTTCTGTTCGCCAATTAGCGCGTGAAAAAGGAATTGACATTAGTACAGTTGCACCAACTGGAAAAAATGGTCGCATTACTAAAGAAGATATCTTAAACTTCAATGGTTCTGCTGCACCAGCAAAAGTTGAAACTGCAAGTACTACACCAGCAGCACAAAATAATGCACCTGCTGAAAAAGCTGCTGCACCAGCACAACCATTTAGCTCAAATCTTGGCGAAATGGAAACAAGAGAAAAAATGTCACCAACACGTAAAGCAATTGCAAAAGCTATGGTAAATAGCAAAGCAACGGCTCCTCACGTGACATTATTTGATGAAGTAGATGCAACTAAATTAATGGCTCATAGAAAACGTTTCAAAGATGTTGCAGCTGATAAAGGCGTTAAATTAACATTCTTACCATATGTCGTTAAAGCATTGGTATCTGTTTTACGCAAATATCCAGCGTTAAATGCTTCTATTGATGACGCTACTCAAGAAATCGTTTATAAACACTATTTCAATATTGGAATTGCGACAGATACAGATCATGGTTTGTTTGTTCCAAATATTAAAAATGCAGATGCGAAAAGTATCTTCTCAATTGCTGGCGAAATCACAACTCATGCTCAAGCAGCAGCTGCTGGTAAATTAGCAGCAGCAGATATGCGTGGCGGATCAACAACAATTAGTAATATCGGTTCAATTGGTGGCGGTTGGTTTACTCCAGTTATCAATTACCCAGAAGTTGCTATTCTAGGCGTTGGTAAAATTGCTAAGAAAGCTATTGTTAACGCGGACGACGAAATTGTAGTTGCTCCAGTTATGCAATTGTCTCTAAGCTTTGACCACCGTATTATTGATGGCGCAACAGCTCAAAAAGCAATGAACGACATGAAAACATTGCTAGCTGATCCAGAATTATTATTAATGGAAGGATGATCTTAAAATGGTAGTAGGAGATTTCGCAATAGAATTAGACACAGTTGTAATTGGTTCAGGCCCTGGAGGCTATGTAGCTGCAATTCGTGCCGCTCAAATGGGACAAAAAGTTGCCATTGTTGAAAAAGAACACATCGGTGGTGTATGTTTAAACGTTGGATGTATTCCTTCAAAAGCACTAATTAGTGCTGGACATCATTATCAAGATGCAATGCATTCTGAGGTTTTTGGTGTAACTGCTGAAAATGTGGTTTTAGATTTTGCTAAAACACAAGAATGGAAAGATAACAAAGTAGTTAAATCATTAACTTCAGGTGTTGAAATGCTGTTAAAAAAACACAAAGTTGAAATTTTAAGAGGTGAAGCTTTCTTCGTTGATGAGCATGATTTACGTGTTATGACTGAAACGAATGCACAAAGCTATAGCTTTAATAATGCAATTGTGGCTACTGGTAGCCGTCCAATTG
This sequence comes from Carnobacterium maltaromaticum DSM 20342, assembly GCF_000744945.1. NCBI lineage: Bacteria > Bacillati > Bacillota > Bacilli > Lactobacillales > Carnobacteriaceae > Carnobacterium > Carnobacterium maltaromaticum. Next base: position 912,860 of record NZ_JQMX01000001.1, on the reverse strand, counting down.
AAATCAAAGGTTTCAAATTTGGCAAACGTATTATTGATTCAACTGGTGGATTAGCACTTAAAGAAGTTCCTAAAAAATTAGTAGTTATCGGTGGAGGTTACATTGGTAGTGAATTAGCAGGAGCGTATGCTAATTTAGGAGCTGAAGTTGTTATTTTAGAAGGAGCACCTTCAATTTTGCCTAACTTTGAAAAAGATATGGTTAAATATGTAACAGATAACTTTAAAAAGAAAAATGTTACAATTGAAACTAGTGCAATGGCTAAAGAAGCAATTGAAACTGCAGATGGCGTTACAGTTAAATACGAAGTAGATGGCGCTGAAAAATCAATTGATGCAGACTACGTGATGGTAACGGTTGGACGTCGTCCTAATACTGATGAACTGGGCTTAGAACAAGCTGGTGTTGAAGTTGGAGAACGTGGTTTAATTACGGTTGATGCACAAGGTCGCACAAATAAATCAAATATCTATGCAATTGGAGATATTGTTCCTGGTTTAGCTTTAGCTCATAAAGCTAGTTACGAAGCTAAAATTGCTGCTGAAGCAATCTCTGGTAAAAAAGTTGCAGTAGATTATAAAGCAATGCCTGCTGTATGTTTTACAGATCCTGAATTAGCATCTGTTGGACTTACTCAAGCAGAAGCTAAAGCACAAGGTTTAGATGTAAAAGCTTCTAAATTCCCATTACAAGGTAATGGACGTGCACTTTCTTTAAATGCTACTGAAGGATTCGTTCGTTTAGTAACGACTAAAGAAGATAATGTTCTTGTCGGAGCACAAGTTGCTGGTGTTGGTGCTAGTGATATTATTGCTGAGTTAGGTTTAGCTCTTGAAGCTGGCATGAACGCTGAGGATATTGCTTTAACTATCCATGCTCATCCATCATTAGCAGAAACTGTTATGGATGCTGCTGAATTAGCATTAGGATTACCAATCCACATTTAAGTTTAAATTCAAATCTAGACGCATAGACGACTAGTGCTAAATATATTTAGTTGTTTATAAAATAAACTTCCGATTCCTTATGAGTCGGAAGTTTTTATTTATAATTGGAGAGATTCAGCCATAAATAACTTTTAATGGCCCAATCTAGTAATCATTTTTTTTATGACTAAAAAACCGTTTTCTTTACGATAAAATGACAAATTGATGACTTTGTTACAAAAGTTACTATAATGTGTTTTTTTTAGATATAATAGAAGAGGAATTAAAAGGAATTTTTTCTTTTTTTGATTTGGATGAGATACAGGAGGGTGTTAGATGGGTAGAGGTCATCTCAATAAAGTGATGATTGCAGGTTCCAATGAATCAGCCTATGATTTTATATTCTTAAGCATGATTAAGATGCAAATCAAAGAGTTGGTCGTGTTGAACTTGCCAGGGTTAGAGAAAGATGTGATTGAGGATTTAAGTTACACTGAATCCATTTTTCCTAATGGCGCTTTGAAGATTGGCAATGAAAAAGACTTCCACGATACTGATTTATTGGTGATTACGGCCATTGAAGAACGAATCGAGGGAGAGACAGATCATGATTACTTAAAAAGAAATATCAAACTAATCCGCAAAATTGTGAATCAAGCCATGGCAAATAGTTTTGATGGAATGGTGCTGGTGGCTAGTGAGCCAAGTGATATTTTTACGTATTTAATCTGGAAGTTTTCTGGACTACCAAAAGAACGTATTTTTGGAATTGGGACCTATTTTGACACGATTTATTTTCAAAATATGTTAAGTAAATTCTTTAAAATTTCCGTTCGAGACGTCAAAGGGTATATTGTTGGAGGAAGTGATCGAAATCAAAAGGTAGCGATCTGGAGTCGAGCGTATGTTGGTGGTACGCCGGTGCTAGGATTAACTGTGAATCCTGATAATGATTTCAATCAAGATCTCATGTTTGAGATGGAAGAAAAGATTTTAAAACGAAGTGACGCGTTAAAAATCACAGAGTCAGGGTACACAATTGCAGCAATTTTATCTAAAATTCTTCAGTTTATTGGAAATAATGAAGAAGCAATTGTGCCACTGGTTCATTTAGTTGATATTGACGAATACAAAGCAATTCCTTTGTCCTTACCAATTTTACTAGGTGAAAATGGATTAAGTGCTAGCTATGAGTTAGGGTTTTCTGATAGTGAAAAACAAGAAATCTTAGCTGTAGCTAAAGAAGTCAGAGAAAAATTAGACTTTATTGAGCAAGGGAAATAAGCGAAAGAGCAAGGTGTAAAAATGGAGAAAAGTTACAGTTATCCGATTGATTTAGATTGGACACAAGATGAAATGATTCAAGTCATTGACCTCTGGCGAATGGTTGAACTAGCCTATGAAAAAGGAGTTAGTCGGGAGGACTTCTTAAAAAAGTATCAAGCTTTTAAGAAAGTTGTTCCAGCCATTGGCGAAGAAAAGAAGTGGGGCAGGGAGTTTGAACACATTTCAGGTTATTCTTTGTACAAAGTAGTCAAGGAAGCCAAAGAAAGTAACCGTAAAAGCATAAAATTATAAAAATAATCAGAGGAATTCGTCCTAATTTAGGCGGTTTGCTCTGATTTTTTTTTACCAGTAAAATAGTTATTGAATTCGCTTTACACGCTTAAATTTGATACAATAAAGTAAAGAATGAAGATAGAGGTGCTTTTGTATGACACGAGACCAGATGGATAAACTCATTCGCAGTTGGATGGAAGAAGCTGCAGCTATGATTAAAGAATCTTTCAAAACAACTTTAACTATTGAGATTAAATCAGATCGAAACGACTTGGTTACAAATATGGATAAAAAAATTGAACAGTTTTTAATTGAAAAAATTCGAAGTAATTTTCCAGATGACCGAATTCTAGGTGAAGAGGGTTATGGGGACAAAATTGAGGATTTGGTTGGTAGAGTTTGGATTATTGATCCCATTGATGGCACATTGAATTTTGTTAAGCAGCAAGCAAATTTTGCGATTATGATTGGTGTTTATCAAGATGGTGAAGGCCGAATGGGGTATATTTATGATGTCATGGCTGGTGAATTTTATTGGGCATTAGCTGGAGAGGGAGCTTATTTAAATGGTAATCCACTTCCAAAAGTTGCTGATATTGAGCTTCGAGAAGGATTAGTTGCACTCAGCAGTGGTGTTTTTAGTTCAGATAAATATAAGGCAAAAGAGATAGTACGTGGTAGTTCGGGATTAAGAATGGTTGGGTCAGCTGGAATTGAAACAGTTCATGTAGCGGCTGGACGCTTAGTTGCTTATATTACGCATCGCCTTCAACCGTGGGATATGGCAGCTGGTAAAGTTATTGCAGAGGAACTCGGATTGGTCTATACGCAAATTAATGGAGAGCCTGTCGATTTATTGCAACAAAACGCGACGATTATAGCGACACCTACTGCTCATAAAGAAATTTTAACTAATTTTTTAGTAGATATTTAACATAAATAAATGAGAAGAGAGGATGTATTTTAGAGCGATTATGCTTGAAATAATTCCTCTTTTTTTACTTTTTTATTGAAAAAACCTTAGAAAAAATAAAATTCAAAAATTAGTAACAAATTACATAGAGAACGAGTCTTAAATCAAATAAAGTTGTTTTAGCGACAAACTGATGAAAATCAGAAAAACTAATTTGCCAGATTGTTATAAAATGAGCAAAAAGGCATTAGATTAAATAGTGATGTGAATTTGATGACAAAACGCTAATTTTAACTTATACTGAATAAAAATGACAAGTAAAGGATATTTTTTTTTAAAGAAAACATCTAAATTAAACCTAACATGAACATTACATCGTATTGTAAGTTGATATCTCGTTAAATCCGTTTACAATACGTATATTAAGTTTACAAATAATAATATTGTATGTATAATTACGAGAATCAGAGAAAGAAAAGGCAATAAAATTCTATGAGCTGCCTTAAAACGAGAACTGTCAGCAATTTTATCAAACAAAAAAGATAACATCTATTTGGGACTAGAGTAGTGATGTTAACTTTTTAGTATTAGGGGGTATAGATGTGACGATTAAAAAAAAATCAGAAGCAGTGCTAACTATTGGAGAAAATACGTATCATTATTATCAATTAAAAACGTTAGAAAAATTAGAGACTATTGAAATAAAAAAACTGCCTTTTTCTATAAGAGTTTTATTAGAATCTGTTTTAAGACAAGCAGGTGAAAATGGCATTACAGAAGAGCATATTAAACAGTTGGCTAAGTGGTCTGGGAAGAATTCGAATGAGGGAGAAGTACCTTTTAAACCTTCTCGTGTGATTCTTCAAGATTTTACAGGTGTACCTGCAGTTGTAGATTTAGCTTCTTTGCGTAAAACTATCGCTGATTTAGGTGGTGATCCTACAACGATTAATCCAGAAGTACCAGTTGATTTGGTTGTGGATCATTCTGTACAGGTAGATGCCGCTGGAACAATGAACGCCTTGCAAGTTAATATGAAAATGGAATTCCAACGCAATGAGGAGCGTTACCGTTTTTTAAGTTGGGCACAAAAAGCTTTTGATAATTATCGTGTTGTACCTCCAGCAACAGGAATTGTACATCAAGTCAATATTGAATATCTTGCGACTGTTGTAACAACAAAGCAACTAAATGAAAAAGAATTTTTAATTTATCCAGATAGTTTGGTTGGAACAGACTCACATACCACGATGGTAAATGCTTTAGGTGTTTTAGGCTGGGGTGTTGGTGGAATTGAAGCGGAAGCAAGTATGCTAGGAGAACCTTCTTATTTTCCAATTCCGGATGTTGTTGGGGTTCGTTTTGTTAATGAATTATCTAGTGGAGCGACTGCAACAGATTTAGCATTGAAAGTTACTCAAGTTTTGCGAGAATACAAAGTGGTAGGGAAATTTGTGGAATTTTTTGGACCTGGGCTAAACTATTTAACACTAGCGGATCGAGCGACGGTTGCCAATATGGCACCTGAATATGGAGCAACTTGCGGCTTTTTCCCAGTTGATCAAGAGACATTAAATTATTTGCGTTTAACGGGTCGTGAATCGAATCAAATTGCGTTGGTAAAACGTTATTTAGAAGAAAACCAACTCTTTTATACGCCAGGAAAAACAACTGATCCTGATTATACAACAATTATTGAAATTGATTTAAGTGAAATTGAAGCTAATTTGGCTGGACCAAAACGTCCCCAAGATTTAGTTCCATTATCTCAAATGCAAGCTGATTTTAAGCGTGCATTAACAGCGCCAGAAGGAAATCTAGGCTTCGGTCTAAGTGCTAAAGAAGTTGAAAAAACAGTTGAAGTAGAACTGGATCAAAAAAAAGTTCAAATGAAAACAGGTGCTCTAGCGATTGCAGCAATTACGTCTTGTACAAATACATCCAATCCTTTTGTGATGATCAGTGCCGGGTTAGTTGCGAAAAAGGCTGTAGAATTAGGCTTAGAAGTTCCAACATATGTAAAAACATCCTTAGCTCCTGGTTCTAAAGTTGTTACAGCTTATTTAGAGAAAGCCGGATTATTGCCCTATCTAGAAAAATTAGGTTTTAATTTAGTCGGATATGGCTGCACAACTTGTATTGGGAATTCTGGTCCGTTACGCCCCGAAGTTGAAGAGGTCATTAAAGAAGAAAATTTATTGGTGTCCGCTGTACTAAGCGGCAATCGTAATTTTGAAGGTCGCATTCATGCATTAGTAAAAGCCAATTATTTGGCTTCACCGCCACTGGTTGTTTTGTATGCTTTAGCGGGTAATGTCAATGTTGATGTTATAAATGATGCGATTGGTGTCTCTAATCAAGGGGAAGCTGTTTATTTCAAAGACATTTGGCCTACACGGGCTGAAATTGAAACGTTAATAGAAGCCTATGTTACGCCAGAATTATTTAAGAAAGAGTATGAACATGTTTTTAGTGATAATGCAGAATGGAATGCCATTGAAACAACCGATGAAGCTCTATATCCTTGGGATCCAGAATCAACTTATATTGCAAACCCACCTTATTTTGATGGAATGTCTTTGGAACCTAAAGAAATTAAACCACTAAGAAACTTAGCCGTATTAGGGAAATTTGGTGATTCTGTTACAACAGATCATATTTCGCCTGCCGGAAGTATAGGGCCAGGTAGTCCAGCTGGTAAATATTTATTAGAAAAAGGCATTGCGATTCGTAATTTTAATTCTTATGGGTCAAGACGCGGTCATCATGAAGTTATGATGCGCGGCACATTAGCTAACATTCGGATTCGCAATCAACTTTTACCTGATACAGAGGGGGGAATCACAAAATTTGAACCGACAAATGAAATCATGTCCATTTATGACGCAGCAATGAAGTATCAAGCTGAGGGTAAAGGCTTAGTAATTTTGGCCGGGGAAGATTATGGAATGGGTTCTTCCAGAGATTGGGCTGCTAAAGGAGTTCAATTACTTGGAGTCGAGGCTGTTATTGCCAAAAGTTATGAACGAATTCATCGTTCTAATTTAGTGATGATGGGTGTACTACCTTTACAATTTAAACCTGGTGAAGGGGCAGAGACTTTAGGTCTTGATGGGACAGAGGAATTTGCAATTGAAATAGAAGACACAATTGGGCTGCTAGGGGATGTACCTGTTTGTGCTACAAGTAAAAATGGGACTAAGATTCAATTTATGACTACGGTTCGATTTGATTCAGAAGTTGATTTAACTTATTATCGCCATGGTGGGATTTTGCCAATGGTCGTTCGAAAAAAGTTGAAAAATAAGTTATAGAAATAGATATGAGTAGAAAAACTAAGAGATAATGCTCTTAGTTTTTCTACTTACTTTAGGGGGAGATAGAATGGAAATTCATAAGGGGTTAGAAGGTGTGATTGTTTCTGAAACGAAAATTAGCTCAATTGTAGAAAATCAATTACTTTTTGCTGGATATAATATTGATGAGCTAGTTGAAAAAAATGTCTCCTTTGAGGAAGTTGTTTATTTATTGTGGCATTTGAAAATGCCGACAGAACTGGAATTTTCTATTTTCATACAAGAATTACAAGCAAATATGGCCATTTCAGATACGATTATTACGTGTTTGAAAATTCAGACAAGGCAAAATTTACATCCAATGAGTGTGCTTCGTTCAACTGTTTCATTATTAGGCGTTTTCGACCCAAAAGCAGAAGAAATTAATCCTGAGGCTGTTTATGAACAAAGTTTATCTTTACAAGCTAAAATACCAACTATTATTGCAGCCTATTCTCGTTTACGAGTCGGATTAGATCCGATTGCACCACGCTATGATTTGTCTTTTGCGGCTAATTTCATGTATATGTTAACAGGGGAAGAGGCAGATGAACAAGCTGTTTCAGCTATGAATGAAGCCTTAGTTTTGCATGCGGACCACGATCTGAATGCTAGCACATTTACAGCTAGAGTTTGTGCCTCAACATCTTCGGATAGTTACTCGTGTATTACTGCAGCTATTGGTTCTTTGAAAGGCCCGTTACATGGTGGAGCGAACGAGCGTGTTTTTGATATGTTACTAGAAATTGAAGCTGGAAATTTAAGTGTGGAAGAGTATCTAGATCAAAAGTTAAGCCGTAAAGAAAAAGTCATGGGTTTTGGGCATCGTGTCTATAAAACCGAAGATCCTCGTAAAAAGCATTTGAAAAAACTAGCTAAAGAATTGACAATGGCTAATGGAAAAGAGCAGTGGTATTTTTTATCTTGTCAAGTTGAAGAGTACTTAAAAGAAACAAAAGGTTTAATTCCAAATGTCGATTTTTATTCAGCAACGGTTTACCATTGTTTAGGTATTGATAGTGACTTATTTACCTTACTTTTTGCTATGAGCCGTGTTTCAGGTTGGCTAGGTCATATTTATGAGCAAAAAGTTGAAGATTGTTTAATCCGACCAAGGTCTCACTATGTTGGACCACAAAATCAAGTTTATACACCATTAAATAAAGAAGTGTCTATAGGGGGAGCTGAATGATGAGTCAAGGTACAAAAATCGAATTTGAACATGGTCAACTAAAGGTGCCTAATTTTCCGATTATTCCATTTATTGAAGGCGACGGGATTGGTCCGGAAATTTGGCAAGCAGCTAAAGCGGTATTTGAAGCAGCGGTTTCAAAGGCGTATGGGAATGAACGGAAAGTAATCTGGCAAGAAGTATTCGCTGGTGAGAAGGCTTTTAATTCAACTGGGAATTGGTTGCCTGACGAGACATTGGAAATTATAAAAAGTCATTATGTGGCGATTAAAGGGCCATTAACCACTCCAATTGGAGGTGGATTTAGGTCACTTAATGTTACTTTAAGGCAAACCTTAGATTTGTATATTTGCTATCGTCCAGTTCGTTATTTCAAAGGAGTACCTTCGCCTATGCGTCATCCAGAATTAACGGATATGCAAATATTTAGAGAAAATACGGAAGATATCTATGCTGGAATTGAGTTTGCAGCAGGTAGTCCTGAAGCAAATAAGTTAATTGCCTTTTTAAAAAATGAGTTTAATGTTGATAAAATTAGATTTCCTGAGTCCTCGGCAATTGGAGTGAAGCCAGTTTCAAAAGAAGGAACAGAACGTTTAGTCCGAAGTGCAATTCAGCATGCACTTTCTCATAAACGTAAGTCCGTTACTTTAGTTCATAAAGGTAATATTATGAAATTTACTGAAGGTGGTTTTAAAAATTGGGGTTATGAGTTAGCTGAAAAAGAATTTGGTAAGGATGTATTTACTTGGACTAAGTATCAAAAAATTAAAGAAGAGCAAGGCAAAAACCAGGCAGAAGAAGCCTATAAACAAGCTTTAGCAGAAGGTAAATTAATCATTAAAGACAAGATTGCCGATATTTTTCTGCAAGAAATCTTGATTCATCCAGCTGATTACGATGTGATTGCTACGTTGAATTTAAATGGAGATTATATTTCAGATGCACTAGCAGCGCAAGTTGGAGGCATTGGAATTGCACCGGGAGCTAATTTAAATGAGGAAACAGGTCACGGTATTTTTGAAGCGACACATGGAACAGCACCTGAATTTGCTGGCTTAAATCAATTGAATCCCTCATCTTTATTACTATCAGGTGCGTTATTATTTGATTATCTAGGCTGGGGAGAAGTTGCTGAGTTGATTACGTCAAGTATTGAACAAGCCATTGCAAATAAAACTGTTACGATGGATTTTGCGAGACAGATGCCTCAGGCAACTGAACTTAGTTGTTCTGGATTTGGTGAAGAGTTAGTTAAGCTGATTCAGGCTAGTTCATTGCAATAATTTAAATAGAATCAGAAAATAGTATTTCTTGCCTGACATTCGTTAAGTATAGGGATACTATTTTTCTGTCCATTTTAATAAGTAAATGAGATTTTTACTTTTGATATAGTAGGATTTATGCGAAAAGGTCCTTTAAAATAAAGAATTTTTGACTTTGTTTTTGAATGCACATAAGAGTTGAAAAAGATTTTCAATTCAATTAAAATGGAATTTAGAGGTGTTATTTATTTTGAAGGAACAGTTGAAGTATCAACTTTAAAGCGAGTTGTGCTAGTTGTTTTAAAAAAATAAAAAGAAGAGAGGCGGAGAAAAAAATGAAGAATTTTTCATTAATGAAACGTTTTCTAAAAAAAAACCTGCAAAACCAAGATTTTTTTCTTTTCAAAGTCCCGATTTAGTGTTAGACTAGACAAGTTGATAGTTGTCTTCATAAGTTTTCAATGCGTTTTCACTTTGGATTTTGCAGAAACTTATGAAAAGTTCCCAAGTAGCTTACTAGATGTAGCTTGAAGCGAACTGTTTTACACTTAGAAGTGGATAGCGAATCAGTATAGCATTGAAATAACTCTTAAAGAGTCTCGGAGGAAAATATTTATGAAAAGAAGAACTGACATTAGAAACGTTGCAATCATTGCCCACGTTGACCATGGTAAAACGACTCTAGTGGATGAATTGTTAAAACAATCAGAAACATTAGATTCACACAATGAATTAGCAGAAAGAGCAATGGATTCTGGTGATATTGAAAAAGAACGTGGTATCACAATTTTAGCTAAAAACACGGCTGTTGATTATAAAGGCACTCGCATTAACATTATGGATACACCTGGTCACGCGGATTTCGGTGGCGAAGTTGAACGTATCATGAAAATGGTTGATGGAGTTGTTTTAGTTGTTGATGCTTACGAAGGTACAATGCCGCAAACGCGTTTTGTATTGAAAAAAGCCTTAGAACAAAAATTAACACCGATTGTTGTTGTAAATAAAATTGACCGTGATGCAGCTCGTCCTGCAGAAGTTGTTGATGAAGTATTAGAATTATTTATTGAATTAGGTGCAGATGATGATCAATTAGAGTTCCCAGTTATTTACGCTTCAGCGATGAATGGAACTTCAAGCATGTCTGACGATAAAAATGATCAAGAAGCAACAATGGATAATGTTTTTGATACAATTATCGAAGCTATTCCAGCTCCTATTGATAATAGTGACGAACCGTTACAATTCCAAGTATCATTGTTAGACTACAATGACTATGTTGGACGTATCGGAATCGGCCGTGTTTTCCGTGGGAAAATTAAAGTTGGCGATAACGTAACATTAACAAAATTAGATGGATCAACTAAAAATTTCCGTGTAACAAAATTATTTGGTTTCTTCGGACTTTCTCGTGTTGAAATTAATGAAGCTATTGCTGGTGATTTAATCGCAGTATCTGGTATGGAAGATATCTTTGTTGGAGAAACAGTAACACCTGTTGATCATCAAGATCCATTACCAGTTTTACACATTGATGAACCAACTTTACAAATGACTTTCTTAGTAAATAACTCTCCATTCGCAGGACGCGAAGGTAAATGGGTAACATCTCGTAAAATTGAAGAACGTTTAATGTCTCAATTGCACACAGATGTGTCTTTACGTGTTGAAAGTACAGGTTCTCCTGATGCTTGGATCGTATCTGGTCGTGGCGAATTACATTTGTCAATCTTAATTGAAAATATGCGTCGTGAAGGTTATGAATTACAAGTATCACGTCCATCTGTTATCTTGAAACAATTTGATGGAAAAGTTTGTGAGCCTTTTGAATTAGTTCAAATTGACACTCCAGAAGAATATATGGGATCAATCATTGAATCATTAAGCCAACGTAAAGGCGAAATGCAAGATATGCAAAATAACGGAAATGGACAAGTTCGTTTAACGTTCCTTGCTCCTGCTCGTGGATTGATTGGTTACTCAACTGAGTTCCTTTCAATGACTCGTGGTTACGGTATTATGAACCATACATTCGATCAATATTTACCGTTAGCTGCTGGTAAAATTGGCGGACGTCGTAATGGTGCATTAGTTTCAACTGAAACTGGTAAAACAACGACTTACGGAATTATGGGTGTTGAAGACCGTGGAACAATCTTTATCGAACCAGGTGTTGAAATTTATGAAGGAATGATTGTTGGAGAAAACTCTCGTGAAAATGATATTACAGTTAATATCACTAAAGCGAAACAAATGACCAACGTTCGTTCAGCGAATAAAGATCAAACAAATGTCATCAAACGTCCTCGTACGTTATCTCTAGAAGAATCATTAGAATTCTTAGGAGACGATGAGTACTGTGAAGTAACACCAGAAAGCATTCGTTTGCGTAAACAAGTATTAAATAAAAACGAACGTGAAAAATCTGCTAAGAAAAAACGTTTAGCAACTGAATAATAAATAGTTGAAAAACAGTTAAAGCCAATTGAGGTTTTAGCTGTTTTTTTATTTGTATTAGATTGATTAAGCGTAGGATGAGATAAAATAATGGAAACATTGGAATAGAAAGGAACGAGTCATTTAGATTGTATTTATTTAATTTGAATTGGAAGTGAGTCGTATAATTTAAATTAATTAATGAAAAATTGAGAGAATTTATGCTTTCTGTGTTATTATATAGTATATATATTTATGCTATAATAGAATAGAATGAATAGAGGAGGAGAACCCAATTATGAATGAATTTGTTCAAAAACAGACAGCATTAGATATCTTAATGGCAGATGCTGAAAAAATTTATAATTTAATTAATAGTCAAAAGCAACATCTATGTTTGGCACAATGTCCAGCTTTTGAAGAAGTTGTTGATACTCAAATGTATGGCTTTTCTAAAGAGGTTGACTATGCAGTTAAAATAGGTGTTCTAACAGATACAGAAGGTCATCGCGTTTTAAGCGATTTAGAGAAAAATTTAAACGATGTCTATACTGAAATGTATGATGAAAAGAAAGAACAAGTATAAGAAATAAGGGAGGCAAGGCTATTTAAGCTAGCCGAATCAATGAAAAAATTAAAAAATATTGATTATTATATCTTTATCCCTTACATTGTACTGTCAGTTTTTGGGGTTCTTATGGTTTATAGTGCAAGTAGTTTTGCAGCAACCATTGCGCCGATTAATGCGGCACCAGACACTTTTTTTAAACAACAAGGCGTCTTTGTTTTATTAGGCTTTTTTGTTACGATGTTCGTTTTACTTTTTAAATATGAACTTTTCAAATCAAAGCGATTAATGATGTCCGCAGTGATGGTTATTTTAGTGATGCTATTATACCTTTTTTTCTTTGGAAAAGAGTTGAATGGAGCCGCAGGATGGCTAAGGATTGCAGGGATTAGTGTGCAGCCAGCCGAATATGCTAAGATTGTCATTATTTGGTATTTTGCTTTTATTTTTTCTAAGAAACAAAAAGGAATTGTTCATGAATTTAGGAAAACAATCACTCCACCGGTGACGATCTTTTTGATTTTCTTAGCTTTAATTATTATGCAGCCAGATATTGGTGGAGCTGGAATTATCTTGGTAATCGGTGTGGTCATGATTTTTGCTAGTGGGGTTTCTGCTTCTTTAGGGATATCATTAGGAATTGCAGGCATGGCCTTAATTTATGGGATTTTAGAACTTGTAAAGGTTTATGGCACGAAGCTCTTTTTTTTACAAGAGTATCAATATGATCGTTTTCTGGCTTTTTGGGACCCTTTTTCAGTTTCTGACACAGCGGGCACACAGTTAATTAATTCATACTATGCGCTAAGTCGAGGTGGCTTATTCGGGGTTGGGATTGGACAGAGTGTTCAAAAAACGGGTTATTTGCCAGAACCGTTTACCGATTTTATTATTTCTATTTTAGGCGAAGAGTTAGGCCTGGTCGGGGTACTCGTAGTCGTTTCGATTTTTGTTTTTTTGATTTTAAGAATTTATCTAATTGGTATTCGGGCAAAAGATGCTTTTGGCTCGTTACTATGTATTGGGATTGCAACAATGTTATTAGTCCAAGGATTTATCAATTTAGGCGGTGTAATTGGGCTTTTACCGATTACGGGAGTAACATTCCCTTTTATAAGTTACGGAGGCTCTAGTACGCTTGTATTGACGATTTCGATTGGTTTAGTGCTAAACGTTAGTGCTACTGAGAAAATAAATCAACAAAAAAGAATAGCTGAAAAAAGAAATTAGAAAACAATTAGAGAAATTGATGTTAACTGATGCAAGAATTGTGTATAATGAAAAATAAGCAGAAAAGGACTTCAGCTTGATGAGGTCTTTTTTTTCTATAAAACAGAATAGACTAATGAAATAAACATTAATAATTAGAGGAGTGGGGATCATGAAAAAGATATTAGTAGCTAATCGTGGGGAAATTGCGATTCGAATTTTTAGAGCCTGTACAGAGTTACACATTGATACAGTTGCTGTTTATGCGCAAGAAGACGCGGGTTCTGTGCATCGTTTTAAAGCAGATGAAGCTTATTTGGTGGGAAAAGGAAAGAAACCAATTGAAGCCTACTTAGATATTGAAGACATGATCCGGATTGCAAAATATGCGGGAGCGGATGCGATTCATCCTGGTTATGGTTTTCTATCTGAAAATTTGACCTTTGCTCGTCGTTGTCAAGAAGAAGGGATTATTTTTATTGGTCCTAGCTTGCATCATTTAGATATCTTTGGAGATAAAATTAAAGCAAAAGAAGCGGCTGTTGCAGCCGGTATTCAATCGATTCCTGGTACAAATGGACCTGTAAATAGTTTAGACGAGGTTCTTGAATTTGGAGAAACTCATGGGTATCCAATTATGGTAAAAGCGGCGCTTGGTGGCGGAGGACGTGGCATGCGTGTTGCGGCATCCAAAGCGGAGGCGAAAGATAGTTATGAACGTGCTAAAAGTGAGGCTAAAGCAGCTTTTGGTAGTGATGAAGTTTATGTTGAACGCTATATTTCTAGCCCCAAACATATTGAAGTGCAGATTTTAGGCGATACTCATGGAAATGTACTCCATTTATTTGAGAGAGATTGTTCTGTGCAGCGTCGTCATCAAAAGGTTGTAGAAGTAGCTCCATGTGTGTCTATTTCAACAGAGTTACGCCATGAAATGTGTGACGCAGCTGTTCAATTAATGAAGCATGTAGGCTATATAAATGCTGGGACAGTAGAATTTTTATTAGAGGATGACCGTTTTTATTTTATTGAGGTAAATCCACGTGTTCAAGTAGAGCATACAATTACTGAAATGATTACAGGTATTGATATTGTTCAATCACAAATTAAAATTGCGATGGGAATGGATTTATTTAAAGACATGCATTTGCCACAGCAAAAAGATTTGCATATGATTGGTGCAGCTATTCAATGTCGAATTACAACCGAAGATCCAATGAATAACTTTTTACCAGATACAGGTAAAATTGATACGTATCGTTCACCAGGTGGTTTTGGGATTCGTTTAGATGCGGGTAATGGTTTCCAAGGAAGCGTAGTTTCGCCATTTTTCGATTCGTTGCTAGTTAAAGTTTGTGTGCAAGGAATGACGTTTGATGATGCTGTGAAAAAAATGGATCGTTCGTTGAAAGAATTTAGAATTCGTGGCGTTAAAACGAATATTCCGTTTATGCAAAATGTTATTTCACATCCAATCTTTTTATCAGGTAATGCCAAAACAACTTTTATTGATACATCTCCAGAGTTATTTATTTTCCCTAAAACACGAGATCGTGGCAATAAAACAATGAAATATATTGGCAATATAACGGTCAATGGTTTCCCTGGTATCGAAAAAGGCGAGAAAAAATTCTTAGAGGCAGCGCGAGTACCAAGTAAATTAATTTTACCGAATGAACCATATGTAAGTGCTAAAAATATTTTAGATAGCCAAGGGGCAGACGCCGTTGTTGAATGGGTAAAAAATCAAAACCAAGTTCTTTTAACGGATACAACCTTTAGAGATGCTCACCAAAGTTTATTAGCGACACGTGTGAGAACACAAGATTTTGTGAATATTGCTGAGGAAACACAAAAAGGTATTCCGCAATTATTCTCAGAAGAAATATGGGGTGGAGCAACCTTCGATGTAGCTTATCGTTTCTTAAACGAAGATCCATGGGAAAGATTAAGAAAATTACGCCGTCGGATGCCAAATACGTTATTCCAAATGCTATTTAGAGGGTCGAATGCCGTTGGATACCAAAATTATCCGGACAATGTTATTGTTGAATTTATTCAGCAAGCAGCAACTAATGGAATTGACGTTTTCCGTATATTTGATAGCTTAAACTGGATTCCACAAATGGAAAAAAGTATTCAAGCAGTTCGTGATACTGGAAAAATTGCTGAAGCGGCAATTTGTTATACCGGAGATATTAATGATCCTAAACGAGCGAAATATACAGTGGACTATTACAAAGAAATGGCATTGGAGCTGGAACGTCAAGGAGCCCATATCATTGCCTTGAAAGACATGGCGGGTTTATTAATGCCACAAGCTGCTTATCGCTTAATCAGTGAACTGAAAGCAACTGTGGATGTGCCAATTCATTTGCATACTCATGACACAAGTGGGAATGGTATCTTCACATACGCCTCAGCAGTTAAAGCGGGTGTCGATATTGTCGATGTTGCAATGAGTGCAATTAGTGGAGCGACTAGTCAGCCAAGTATGAGTAGTTTATATTATGCCTTAGTTAATGGTGATCGGACACCTGATATTGAGATTAAAAATGTCCAACAATTAAACCATTACTGGGAAGATGTACGTGGTTTTTATACAGATTTTGAAAATGGAATTAGTGCACCACAAACAGAAGTTTATCAACATGAAATGCCTGGTGGTCAGTATTCTAATCTGCAACAACAAGCAAAAGCTGTTGGGCTAGGTGAGAAGTGGGAAGAAGTTAAACAGATGTATTCAACTGTAAACCAAATGTTTGGCGATGTAGTCAAAGTAACGCCTTCTTCTAAAGTTGTTGGAGATATGGCCTTATTTATGATTCAGAATGGTTTAAGTGAAGCAGATGTTTATGAAAAAGGTGCTTCAATTGATTTCCCAGATTCTGTTATTGGTTTCTTTAGAGGCGATTTAGGTCAACCTGTTGGCGGATTCCCTGAGAAATTACAAAAAATAATCTTAAAAGACAAAAAAGCAATCACTGTTCGTCCTGGTTCATTAGCTAAATCGGTCGATTTTGCAGCTGTGAAAAAAGAATTAGCTGAAAAAATGGGAGAAGAGCCCACTCATGAAGATGTGCTGAGTTACATTATGTACCCTCAAGTATTCTTAGAGTATTGCAAAATGCATGATCAATATGGAGATGTGACCTTACTTGATACGCCAACATTCTTCCATGGAATGCGTCACGGTGAATCTGTGGAAGTTCGAATTGAAAAAGGTAAAACGTTGATTATTAAATTAATCGAAGTAGGCGAACCTGATTCTGAAGGGAATCGTATTTTGTACTTCGAGTTAAATGGTCAAGGGCGTGAAGTTGTGATTAAAGATATTAGTATTAAAGGGACAGCTACTTTACGCAGAAAAGCTGAGCCAACGAATAAAGAGCAAGTTGGAGCAACGATGCCAGGTTCTGTTTTGGAAGTATTAGTAGAAAAAGGCGAGCGTGTTAAAGCAGGGCAACCGATTTTAATCACTGAAGCTATGAAGATGGAAACAACAATTCAAGCTAACTTTGAGGGGATTGTCGATCAAATTTATGTTCAAAATGAAGATATTATTGAAACAGGCGATTTATTGATTGAAATTAAACCTAGATAAATGCGATAATAGGGGTACGCTTTAGAAATGAGGATTGAAAAGAGTATGAAAACTTTTTTAAGAGCTATTCCCCTATTTATTGTTTTAATGATTATATTTTATGCTACACCTATTTTACAATCAAAAGATAATCCCAAAGTTCCTGCTAATACACATGAAACAGGACAAGAAATGGATAAACCTAAAACGGGCATGGTGCAAGAAACAATTCCAGCAACTGGTTTTGCTGCTTATATTCACCAACCAGTTTCTAAAATAACTGAAAAATATGGTGAACCTACAAGAAAAGATCCAACGGCTTATGGATTTGAATGGTGGATTTATAATCAACAAGATCGTAATTATTTGCAAGTAGGTGTGAATAATGGACAAGTTGTAACTGTTTTTGCTTTAGGTAAAGAATTGACGGTAGAACCATTTGAAATTGGTATGAACATTGATGATATCTATCAAGTAACAACACTTTATCCTAATTTTGAGATAAATTTTAATGAAGATGTTTATCAAATTGAACTTTCTGAGGCAGATATGAATTATCATCCTTTGGTTGCTTTTGATAATGGAACTTTTGCAATGCTAATGTTAGATCAAGTGTCAAATGAAATTCTTGGTGTTCGTTATTTAGATGCGGATGTATTACTCCATCTCAATGTCTATGAAGTAGCGTCAATGACGCCTATTTCTACTATTATTAACGAACAACTTGATTGGGAATTAGTCAATCAAGCAAATGAAAAACAAACGCTTGAAATGATTAACGTACTTCGAAGACGAAATCAGCTAAATAGCTTAATTGAAAATGTAGAATTAACTAAATTAGCTACATCTGTTTTTACGACGTATAATTCGCGAACAGACGAAGAAATTCAATCCAAAGGTTTAAGTAATAAACAAATTTCTGAAGTTGTGACTAAAGATTCTAGTGGAGCAAAAGATAGTGATAGTTTATATTTAAATCATACATCTGACGCTACATGGGTCATGAGTTATTGGTTCAGTTTAGAAACCCAACGTGAACTCTTAATGAATAAAAAGCTTAGAAATAGTGGGATTCGTTATCAAAATCAAGAAGTAATCCTATTATTAGACTCCCTTGACAAACTCTAATACTTCTCTGTATACTAAAAATAGAATGAGTATCAGATGTTTTTCTACAGACTATCGATAGTTGAACTAAATTTGATTATAGATGAAAGAAGGTTTCCTATGATTGTTACAGAAGATTACCTTGATATGGAGACAGAGGCATTTGCTTTAGTTCAAAGTATTATGGAAAGTGATATCGGGCAAAATTATTGTGCTGCTAAAATTGCTTTAGAACAAGATGAAGCTGCACAAGCTAAAATTCATGCTTTTAATCAAGCTAAAAAAGCTTTTGAAGAAATTGAAGTTTACGGTAAATTTGCACCAGATTTTAAAGAAAAAAATCGTGAAGTTCGTCGTTTAAAACGTGAAATGGATGTTGATGAGTTCGTTTATCAGTATCGATTAGTTGAAACAGATTTACAAACCATTTTAGATGAAGTCAGTTTAACGCTAGCAAGAGCGGTGTCAGATACAATAAAAGTACCAGCTGGGAATCCATTTTTTGCAACAGGAGCAAGTGGTTGTGGAACTGGTGGAGGTTGCGGTTGTGGATAGGATGGTGAGCACAAAATGGAGTTAATTTTAAATGAACGACAAGGGATTATTGTCTGGGTATATAGTTTGCGGCATTTAAAAACACTAAAACGTTTTGGGCTTATCCATTACGTGTCGAAGCGCATGAAATATGTTGTCATTTATGTTGATAAGTCTGAAGTAGAAACGACAGAAAAAAAACTAAATGGGCTTCATTTCGTACGAAAAGTTGATCTTTCTATGAGACCAGAAATCAATATGGATTTTGGTGATCGGATTGGAAAAGCTAAAAATCGTAAAGAAGTTGAAGATGCAGAAGAAATTGCGATGATTGAGGGAGCTACTCAATTAAAGTTAAAAGAAATGGTTTAATTATGAAAAGTGACTGTGACAGTGTTCACAGTTACTTTTTTTGTTTAAAATTGTGAAATTTATATGATGAATGATGGATTTTTTTAGCAATTAAAGTAAAAAAACTAAATAAGTAGAAAATTTTCTGTTAAAATGAATAATAAAGAAAAAATATGTAAAAAGAAGGAGCTAGTTATGCGCGTTATTTCAGGTGAATATGGTGGTAGAAAAATAAAGGCTGTCCCAGGAACTAATACCCGTCCAACAACTGATAAAATTAAAGAATCAATTTTTAATATTATTGGTCCTTATTTTGATGGTGGTGTTTGCTTAGATTTATTTGCAGGAAGTGGTGGATTAGCGATTGAAGCTGTATCTCGTGGTTTTGATAAAGCGATTTTAATTGATAAAGAAATTCTTGCAATCAAAACAATTAAAGAAAATATTGAAATGACGAAAGAGCCTGAGAAATTTCAACTTTATCGAAATGAAGCGAATCGTGCTTTAGATGCTTTAAGTAGACAAAATCAAGCCTTTGATTTGATTTTTATGGACCCTCCTTATATGAAACAAGAAATTGAAAAACAACTTACCCAAATTATGGATAAACATTTATTAAACTCAAATGGAAAAATCATTTGTGAAGTTGATAAGAAAACGGATTTACCTGATAAGGTTGCAGGCTTGGTAGCAACACGTAGAGAAAGTTATGGAATGACAAAGATTGTTATTTATCAATTAGATGAAAAGAGTGAAGAAGATGAGTAAAAAAGCGCTATTTCCTGGTAGTTTTGATCCATTAACTAATGGTCATGTTGATACTATTCAGCGAGCTGCAAAGCTTTTTGATGAGGTTATTATTGCTGTTTTAACGAATACTTCTAAAGTATCTTTATTTAATTCGAATGAAAAAATTGACTTGATTGAAAAATCATTACAACACATTGAAAATGTTCAGGTTATTTCTCATGTTGGAGGATTGACGATTGATTTAGCTAAGGACTTGGAAATTACTGCCATGATACGTGGTATGCGAAATACTTTAGATTTTGAATATGAAACGAATATTGCCTTAATGAATAAACAATTAAATGAAGAGATTGAAACGGTTATTTTATTGGCTGATGAGAAGTATCGTTTTCTCAGTTCAAGTTTAATTAAAGAAGTAGCCCGTTTTGGTGGCGATATTTCTGCATTTGTTCCTAAAGTAGTAAATGAAGCCATTAAAGAAAAATACAAAAAATTAAATTAGCAGAAAAGAGTGGAAATGATGACTAATAAACCAAAAAAAACAAAATATATCCTCCCGATTATTGCTATTTTAATTGTTTTAGGCTTAGTTGTACCCATTCCGTATTTTATTGAATCTCCTGGATCGGCGGTTCATTTGAATGAACTTATCAGCGTTGATAATCAAAAAGATAAAGAAGATGGTAGTTTTATGTTAACGACTGTTGGTGTTCGGCAAGCAACAGCCTTTACCTATTTTATGCGCTTTTTACCCTTTCATGAAGGACTAACTAAAAAAGAACTTTATGGTGATGTCAGCTCAAATAAGGAGTTCAATCAAGTACAAGACTATTATATGACAAGTTCGGTGAACGCTGCTATTGAGCTAGCTTATCGAACAGCAGGCGCTGAATATAAAACACATTATAAAGGTGTTTATGTGATGTCGATTCTGGATGAATCAAAATTCAAAGGGAAATTAGAAGTTGGGGATACAATTGTTTCTCTAGATGGGCACTCATTCAAAAGTTCAGAAGAGTTTATTGACTATGTAAAATCTAAAAAAGTTGGGGAAGAAATTGATGTAGTTGTCAATCGGAATGGGTCAGAAAAAAAAGTTTCGGCTCCATTAATGAAAATGGATACGGATAAAAAAGCCGGATTAGGAATTAGTTTGGTAAATGACACAACGATCACAACTACAATTCCTGTTGATGTAAATACAGAAGAAATTGGTGGGCCGTCTGCTGGGTTAATGTTTAGTTTAGAGATTTATACTCAATTAAAAGGAATTAATTTACGAGATGGACGTCAAATTGCTGGTACAGGGACGATTTCACCAGATGGAACGGTTGGACGAATTGGTGGAATTGATAAAAAAGTGGTAGCAGCAGATAAAGAAGGAGCGACTATTTTCTTTGCACCAGATGATGAGATTGATCCGGCTATTAAAAAGAAATATCCGGAATTAAAAACGAATTATGAAGAAGCTAAAGCAGCTGCAAAAAAAATTGGTACGAAAATGAAAATTGTCCCTGTAAAAACTTTCCAAGATGCAGTGGATTATTTAGAAAAATAAAGGAAAAAACATTCTGGCATAATCGCTAGAATGTTTTTTTATTTTAAAAATTAAAAATTGAATTTATGCATACTTTCTTTGTGAAGGTTAAAAAAAGGAGGTTGGTGGTATGGAAAAAATACAACAAGTAAAAACATGGATGTTGGATCATTTGTTCGCACTCAAGATTGCCTTAGGGGTACTTGGCATAGGGTTAATATTTTCAAGTTTAGTATTTGCAAGAAGCTCAGCTGTTTCTGAGGAGATACCTAGTTTAGCAGTTGATTCAACACTCTTCAACGAAGATAGTAGTGAAGAAAAAAGCAGGAAAGAAGATGTTGAAGTTCCTGATGAGAAGATGGTTGTAGATGTGAAAGGGTCTGTTTTGAATCCAGGAGTTTATTCTGTAAAAGCGGAGATGCGTTTGATAGATGCAATTGAATTGGCAGGTGGTTTTTTGACTGAAGCAGATTCTGTAGGTTTAAATCTTTCTTTACGTTTACAAGATCAGATGGTTATTTATGTCCCATTAATTGGAGAAGAACCAAAATTTGAAGAAGTAGACCGTGAAGAAAATGTAAAACAGAAAGATCAGAACTCTGAAGTTGAGGCCAAGTTAAATATAAATCAGGCCGAGGCAAATGAACTCCAAACTTTAACAGGAATTGGTGCCAAAAAAGCCCAGATGATTGTAGAGTATCGGCAAGAAAATGGTTCTTTTCAAAGTATTGAAGATTTAAAAAAGATATCAGGTATTGGTGAAAAAATATTTGAAGGCTTAAAAGAGCAAATTACAGTGGGCTAACTAGTAATTGAAAAAGCGTTGCAACTTAATTCTAGCTTTTGTATACTTAAAGAAATTAAAATTAGTATTTACTTGTTTTATGAGTATAAATGTTTAGAATTAAAAATTAGGTAAATCAATTTGATAAATTAGTGGAGGGTAAATGATGAAAAGGATTCCGTGGGATCAATATTTTATGGCTCAAAGTTTATTGCTGTCTTTACGAAGCACATGTACAAGATTAACGGTTGGCGCGACGATTGTGCGCGATAAAAGAATTATTGCAGGAGGGTACAATGGTTCCGTTACTGGAGATCTCCATTGTATTGATGAAGGGTGTTATATTGTAGATGGTCATTGTTTAAGGACGATTCATGCTGAAATGAATGCTATTTTACAATGTGCAAAGTTTGGTGTAGGAACAGAAAATGCAGAAATTTATGTAACGCACTTTCCTTGTTTACAATGTACAAAAATGATTTTACAAGCTGGGATTAAAAAAATTCATTATTTAGAGGACTATCACAATGACCCTTACGCGATAAAATTAATTGAACAAGCCCACGTTCAATGTCAAAAAGTCACACTCTCAAATGAGTATTTTGCACAATTAGATTTTGGCAATGGGAAAAACAACTTAGAATAAATGCGTAATTTCTGGATTTTTCCAGCTCTTTTAAGTTTGAGTAGTGTTCTTATTTTTTTTACGAATGCCCATTTTATTTCTGTGCTAGTTGTCCTGTTTGGTATTAGCAGAATAGTTTGCATTGGGATTCCCAAAGTAATAGTGACAAGTTTTATTATAATGGGATTCACAGTTTTGTTCACGTCTCGTTTTATTATGACAAACCAAACAGACTTAGCAGGAAATGAGCAAGAGTTTGTTGTTGAAGTTAATCCAACACAAAGTAAGGTTGATGGGGATCAACTACAATTTTATGGAACAGTTTTAAAAAAGAAAAAATATGGAAAAGTAAAAAAAGAGAAAATTGTTGGGTTTTACCAATTAAAAAACGAAAAAGAACAGATTTTCTGGAAAAAAAACCAAAATTTTATTGAGCTAACAGCTAAAGGAAGTTTAGAACAACCAGAAAATAATCGGAATTTCGCTCAATTTAATTATCGAAAGTTTTTAAAGAGAGAAACTATTGATTGGGTATTGAAAATAAACAAGTTTGAAAAAGTTGAGAAAAAAAAGATTGCTATATGGCAAATTCCTAAAATAGTTGATTTGTTAAGGAAGAAATTACTTTTACATATAGAATCCTATCCAATTGATAAAGTGGGAGAATTTACTGGAGCATTACTATTTGGCAATAGCAACCAATTAGAGGAGACGACGCGTCTAAATTTTTCTAAATTAGGTTTGATTCATTTACTAAGCATTTCTGGTGTTCATGTACAGTATTTAGTTACGGTTTTTAGGCGCCTCTTTAGACGTTTCAAGCTATCTAAAGAGTTAACGGACGAAGCACTACTTTTGATGTTGCCTTTATATGGAGCGTTAGCTGGTGGTCAAACAAGTATTTTTAGAGCAGTTAGTATGCGGTGGCTACCTATTTTAGGCGAGAAAATAAAATTACAATGCAGTTCTTTGGATGCATGGAGCCTGACCTTAATTATCAGCCTTTGGCTAAAACCAACTCAGATTTTTTCTGTGGGTTTTCAGTTAAGCTATTTATTAACCCTTTTTTTATTATTATTCCCACTTAATTTAATCGATTTCTTGAAGCACGATGTGATGAAATCTCTTTTTATTTCATCTATGATGTTGCTGATGTCAATTCCCATTCTGGCGTATCATTTTTATGAGTTTTCTTGGGCAACGGTTATAGCTACGAGCCTATTTACATTTATCTTTATTTACGGATTACTTCCCATTTTATTAGCTCTGCTCATTGCTTCTATATTCTGGTTAAATCAGCCTTTTTTTCAGTTTTTAGTGGAGATTGTGGGTATATTAATTAGTTGGATCGAGAGCTTTCTTCAAAAAATAAATTCAATTGGAAGCTTTATGATTACAACAGGGCGACCAAAATTCATCTTCATTTTTTTATTTTTTAGCTGTATTCTTATTTTTATTATGCAGTTAGAAAAACGAAAACACCGATTTCTTAGTTTGGTTACACTCTGTGTCAGTTTGGGTTGTCTAATTTTCAGCACACGTTTTGATTCTTCTTTAAAGGTAGTTGTCTTGGATGTGGGGCAGGGTGATTCAATTTTAATTAAAGATCGTTTTGGCAAAGGTGCATACTTGATTGATACAGGTGGTGCATTAACCTTTGAAAAAAAGAAGTGGGCAAAAAAGAAAAAAAATACGAGTATTGCGCAAAATAAATTGATTCCAGCCTTAAAGGCAGAAGGTATTAGCTATTTGAATGGGGTTTTTATTAGCCACGGGCATGTTGATCATATGGGTGCTCTGGCTGAGTTGTCTGAAAGTATACCAATCAAAGAGATTAGTTATGCGACAGGATCAGAAACGAAACCTGCTTTTCGAAAAGCGCTAAAAAAGTTAAAAAAGGCTGGAACTCGTTTAAATAGTCTGCTAGCTCCAGAAGAATGGTCTATTTCTAGTGATATAAAATTAAAAGCGTTGTATCCTTCTGAAGTAGGGCAAGGTGACAATCGAGATTCATTGACTTTATATGCTGAAATTGGGCAAATTAGTTGGTTATTTACAGGTGATTTAGATAGTGAAGGAGAACTGAAGTTGCTCCAAAAATACCCAAAGGCAAAGGTGAATGTATTAAAAGTAGGTCATCATGGGAGTTCAACGTCATCAAGCTCAATTTTTTTAAAGACTATAGATGCCAAAGTAGGATTGATTTCTGCTGGTCTCGATAATCAATTTCAGCATCCAAGGCCAGAAACAATTAGTCGCTTAAAAGAACAAAATATGATTATTTTTCGCACAGATTTAGATGGTGCGATTTATTATACTGAACCACTAACAGGGCAAGGTAGCTTTAAAAGGATTATGGAAAAATAATGGTGTAAAAATATCTATCTTTCACTTGTCATTAGTAGCTATTCTCATGTATGATTGAGATAGAAAATGAAAGTGGTGGAAATAATGAATTATACAGCTGAAATGGCAAAAATCACTAAAGGTCAATTTTCTCCGGTTTACTTATTTTTGGGAACGGAGTCTTATTTAGCTGATTCTGCCAAGCAGACACTTATTCAAGCAACTTTAGCTGAAGATGAACGCGATTTAAATTTTGGTATATACGATATGGAAGAAGTTCCAGTGGGAGTTGCGTTAGATGATGCTGAGTCTGTACCTTTTTTTGGGGATAAACGATTAGTTATCATGGATCGTCCCAATTTTTTCACTGCTGAAAAAAGTAAACAAAAAATTGATCATGATTTAGTTTGGTTGGAAAATTATTTGAAAAATCCGCCAGATTTTACTATTTTAGCTTTTTTTGCTCCTTATGAAAAATTAGACGAACGAAAAAAAATTACGAAACTTTTAAAAAAAACAGCTACAGTTATAGAGGTCAACACCTTATCTGAAAAAGAAGTTCGTCATTTTCTGAAAGATACAATTGCCAATGAGGGCTATACAATGACTCCAGAAGCTTTTGAGCTTTTTATCCAATTGACGGATGCGAAACTTTCGACTGCAATGTCAGAATTGCCAAAATTGCTTTTATTTAGCTCTGATACAAAACAAATTACCAAATCTGCTGTAAATGACTTAGTTGCAAAATCACTTGAGCAAAATATTTTTGCCTTAGTTGAATATGTATTGAAAAGACAAACGGCAAACGCATTAAGTTTATATCAAGATTTGCTTTTACAAAAAGAAGATCCAATTAAAATAAATGCTATTTTGATGACGCAATTTAGGTTGCTTTTGCAAGTTAAGTTTTTGGAGAAAAAAGGCTATCAGCAAGGAGACAGTGCGGGTATGTTAAAAGTTCATCCTTATCGAGTAAAATTAGCCATTCAACAAGCTCGAAAATTTAGCGAAAAAGTATTAATCTCAGCTTTTGAAGGTTTGGTAGATGCTGAATATCGCTTGAAGACAGGGCAAGGGGATA
Source organism: Carnobacterium maltaromaticum DSM 20342 (assembly GCF_000744945.1). Lineage (NCBI taxonomy): Bacteria > Bacillati > Bacillota > Bacilli > Lactobacillales > Carnobacteriaceae > Carnobacterium > Carnobacterium maltaromaticum. The sequence continues at coordinate 886,758 of NZ_JQMX01000001.1, read as the reverse complement.
AAGAAATGCAATTTGAGTTGTTTGTTTTGCAATTTGCTGCAGTTAAATAACTTAAAAAAATCGAACTAGTTTGGAGAACGAATGAGATTTTAAAAACTTATTTTTACTTTAGTAGCAGTGGCTTAAAAGCTAAATTTTAAGCAAATTCTCTTTTTAATACGAAATATTTTGACTACTGGATTGAAATGCTTTAAGCTTAGTGAGGATAACAACAACAATTCAGCTTTCTTTGCCTATCAAGTAAAAAAACTTTACACTTTATATTGCAATGAAGGCCGTCATTATGTATAATAGTTGATGTTGGAAACAACTGGAATGTACCACATTTTATGTTGTAAATAATTGAAAGTGGGGTGAATCATTTGCCAAATATCGAATCTGCAATCAAACGTGTACGCGTAAACGAAAAAGCAGCTTTACAAAATAACGCTCAAAAGAGTGCTATGCGTACTGCTATTAAAAAATTCGAACAAGCTGTAGAAGCTGGTTCTGAAAACGTTGCATCATTACACAAAGAAGCAATCAAAGCTGTTGACATGGCAGCAACAAAAGGATTGATTCATAGAAATAAAGCTAACCGTGACAAATCTCGTTTAACTGCTAAATTAGCTAAATAATAAGAGTTGGAACGCTCATTCTGAAAAGATGAGCGCTTTATTTTTTTCTAAAACCTGAAAACAAATGATCTTCATTTGTTTTCAGGTTTTTTGTAGCTACATATGAAAAGAAGAGTATAATGAACTTTGATTTACAGAACAAACGTTCCGTGCTAGAATAAGGATATAACTATTGAAAAGTAGGTCATTTAAATAAAATGAAAAGAAGTGATTAAATGGATAGTATTGGAGTTATTGGTGCAGGGCAAATGGGCGGAGCTTTATTAAAAGGTTTGATTAAGTCTGGTTTTAGTTCATCAGATTCAGTTTTTGTTAGTGGTGGAAGTGGTAGAACCGCTGCTATATTACAAAAAGAATTACACTATAATTTATGCCAATCCAATTCTGAGGTTGCTAAAAAAGTAGATGTTTTAATCTTGGCTGTGACACCTCAAATCATGCCAACTGTTTTAAATGAAATCAAGGAAGCTATTATGCCTGATACACTGCTGATTTCATTGGCTGCGGGGATGGAATTTAGTGAGTACACTAAACTATTGAATGAAAAAATAAAACTCGTTCGCGCGATTCCTAATACGCCTGTATCGATTCAAGCTGGAATGACAGCTGTGAGTTACAACGACCAGATCGGTAGCAGTGAACGCGATAAGACAGAAGCTCTTTTTCAAGCAGTTGGTGAAGTTGTGGAAGTTAGCGAAGCACAATTAAATAGTGCGGGTACAGTTTCTGGTTGCTCCCCGGCCTTTATTGCTATTTTTATTGAAGCTTTAGCTGATGGTGGTGTTTTAAATGGACTTTCAAGAAAACAGGCTTACTTATTAGCAGAACAAGCTATTTTGGGAACAGCTAAATTAGCATTATTGTCTGGAGATCATCCTGGAATAGTGAAGGATGATGTTTGTTCACCTGGTGGTTCCACAATTAAGGGTGTTGTGGCTTTAGAACAGTTCGGCTTTCGCAATGCAGTTATTCAAGCAATTGATGCGGCAACTAAGAACTAATTGGATTACAAGTTTAATTTGGATGGAAAGTGGTGAAAGCAGTGGTGAAAGATACATTCGATTTAGTATCAAAATATCAACCTAATGGGGATCAGCCTGAGGCGATTCGTCAGTTAGTCAAGGGAATTAATGAGGGACGAAAGGAACAAACACTTTTGGGAGCGACGGGGACTGGTAAAACATTTACAGTCTCAAACGTCATTCAACAAGTCAATAAACCTACCTTAGTTATCGCTCATAATAAAACATTAGCTGGGCAATTATATGGAGAATTTAAAGAGTTCTTCCCTAATAATGCTGTTGAATATTTTGTTAGTTATTATGATTATTATCAACCAGAAGCATATGTCCCTTCTAGTGATACGTATATTGAAAAGGAATCAAGTGTCAACGATGAAATCGATAAACTACGACATTCAGCCACAAGTTCATTAATTGAGCGACGTGATGTAATTGTTGTAGCTTCAGTTTCCTGTATTTATGGCTTGGTTAACCCTTTAGATTATAAAGAGCATGTCCTTTCAATTCGGCAAGGCGCAGAAATGGAACGCAATGAATTACTACGCCGCCTAGTCGAGATGCAATTTGAGCGCAATGATATTGATTTTCAACGAGGTCGTTTTAGAGTTCGTGGCGATGTGGTTGAAATATTTTTAGCTTCAAGGGATAGTGAAGCGATTCGTGTAGAGTTTTTTGGTGATGAAATTGAACGGATTCGTGAAATTGATGTACTAACGGGTGAGATTAAAGCAGATGTTGAGCATGTACCTATTTTTCCCGCGACTCATTTTATTGCAAATGCGGATAAGACTCGTGAAGCCGTTAATAATATTAAAGCAGAACTTGAAGCTCGTTTAAAGGTTTTACGCGGGGAAGATAAGCTAGTAGAAGCACAACGTTTAGAACAAAGAACGAACTATGATATGGAAATGATGCTAGAAATGGGCTATTGTTCTGGTATTGAAAACTATTCTAGACAAATGGATGGTCGTAAGGCTGGAGAGCCACCATATACATTGTTAGACTTCTTTCCTGATGATTCAATGATTGTGATAGATGAGTCACATATTACGATGTCGCAAATCAGAGGAATGTACAATGGTGACCAAGCTCGTAAACAACGTTTGGTTGATTATGGATTCCGTTTACCAAGTGCATTAGATAATCGTCCATTACGTTTAGAAGAGTTTGAAGAACATGTGAATCAAATTATGTATATTTCAGCAACACCTGGTCCTTATGAACTTGAGCGAACTCCAGAAGTTGTTCAGCAAATTATTCGTCCAACTGGTTTGTTGGATCCTATTATTGAAGTTCGACCAATTCATGGTCAAATTGATGATTTGATTGGAGAGATAAATGCACGATCAGAACGAAATGAGCGTGTCTTTATTACCACACTAACTAAAAAAATGTCAGAAGACTTAACAAACTATTTGAAAGAAGTTGGGATTAAAGTTAAGTATCTCCATAGTGATATTAAGACTCTTGAACGAACCGAAATCATTCGTGATTTACGCTTAGGAGAATTTGATGTTCTGATAGGGATCAATTTATTACGTGAGGGAATCGATGTTCCCGAAGTCTCCTTAGTGGCTATTTTAGATGCAGATAAAGAAGGCTTTTTACGTAGTGAGCGTTCATTGGTTCAAACGATTGGACGAGCTGCTAGAAATTCAAACGGAAAAGTAATTATGTATGCAGATAAAATGACGGATTCAATGAAAGCTGCGATTGATGAAACGGGTCGTCGTCGGGCTACTCAAGAAGCCTACAACAAAGAACATGGGATTGTACCGCAAACGATTATTAAAGAAGTTCGTGATTTAATTTCGATTACTAAAGCTGTAGATGACTCAAATGATTACGATTCAGCTGCAGAAATGATTAATGATTTGACGCAAGCAGAGCGTAAAGAATTGATTGTGAAAATGGAAATGGAAATGCGTGCTGCTGCAAAAGAGCTTGATTTTGAAAAAGCAGCAAACTTAAGAGATATTGTCTTAGAGTTGAAAGCTAAGTAACTTTTATTCATCCACTAGAGTTGAGAAATAACTTGTACAAACATAATCCATTAAGTAGTTTGAGGGGAAACTCTCAAACTACTTTTTTTATTGTAGAATAAAATAATCATACCTTTAGAAAATCCTCTATTTTTATCTACTAGGCTAAACAGTCCACTGATGTACAACTTGATTGTGCTGAAGTTGGTCTTTTTTTGTTTTAAGGGAGAACGTATAGTTAGGGTAGTTCAAAAATAAAACGTTTTCAAAAGGGGTTTGATTAAATGGCAAATATTAATGAAGTAACAAGAGAATCTTGGATTTTAGCAACATTTCCAGAGTGGGGTACGTATTTAAATGAGGAAATTGAAGCAACTGTAGTTAAAGCTAATACATTTGCAATGTGGTGGTTAGGATGTACAGGAATTTGGCTAAAGTCAGACAAAAGTACAAATATTTTATGTGATTTATGGTGTGGAACAGGTAAACAAAGTCATGGAAATGGAAAAATGAAAAAAGGTCATCAAATGATGCGAATGAGTGGTTGTGAAAATATGCAACCTAACTTGAGGACTCAGCCATTTGTAATCGATCCATTTGCCATTACAAATTTAGATGCTCTAGTAGTTACTCATATTCACTCAGATCATGTTGATATTAACACGGCTGCCGCTGTGCTTCAAAATTGCGATGCCTCAGTGCCTTTTATAGGACCACAAGGAGTTGTTGATATTTGGATGGAATGGGGTGTTCCAAAAGAGCGTTGTATTGTTGTAAAACCAGGGGATGTTATTAAAGTGAAAGATATTACGATTACAGCATTAGAAGCTTTTGATCGGACAGCTTTAATTACGGCTGCAGAGGATGTTGTTTTGAAAGGGCAACTGCCACAGGATATGGATGAAATTGCCGTTAATTATTTATTTGATACGTCCGGCGGTTCTTTGTATCATGCTGGAGATTCTCATTATTCAAACCAATTTGCGAAACATGGCAATCAGTATAAAATCGATGTTGCCTTAGGAGCGTATGGTGAAAACCCAAGAGGAATTACAGACAAAGTTACTTCTGTTGATATGCTGAGAATGGCGGAATCTTTAAATGCTAAAGTTGTGATACCCGTTCATTATGACATTTGGGCAAATTTTCAAGCAGATCCAAAAGAAATTTCTATGCTCTGGGAATCGAAAAAAGATCGATTACAATATGGTTTTAAACCTTATATTTGGCAAGTTGGCGGAAAGTTTGTTTATCCAGATGATAAGGATAAACGTGAATTTAATTATTATCGAGGATTTGATGATGTCTTTACTGTAGAAAACGACGTGCCATTTCCATCATTTTTATAAAATAAATTTCTATACAAAGTAAATTTGGGAGGCTGAGGAATTTTTGTCCTAGTCTCATAGAGAAGGATAAAAAGAAAAAGGAGCTGGAAAAATGGACATATTCTTACGTATCTTTGAGTGGTTCGCAAATAATATTCTACAAAAACCTGAATTTTTTATTGGTATTATTGTTTTTGTTGGATATGTACTTTTGAAAAAACCGTTACATGAATGTTTTGCAGGATTCATAAAAGCAACTGTCGGTTATATGATTTTAAATGTTGGGGCAGGTGGTCTAGTAACAACGTTTCGTCCGATTTTAGCTGGATTAAATGACCGTTTTAATCTAGATGCCGCAGTCATTGATCCTTATTTTGGGCTAAATGCAGTCAATGCAGCATTAGAAAATCTCGGCATTTCATTATCATGGACGATGATTTCACTTTTAATCGGTTTTTCGTTAAATATTGTGTTAGTTTTATTTCGAAAAATCACTAAATTGAGAACTTTGTTTATAACTGGTCATATCATGGTTCAGCAGTCAACAACGGTTACTTGGATTATTTTCTTTCTATTTCCTCAGTACCGCAATTTAACCGGGGGGATTATGGTGGGAATCCTAGTTGGGCTCTACTGGGCAGTATCCTCTAATCTAACTGTTGGGCCAACGCAACGTTTGACGGGGAATGCTGGTTTTGCCATTGGACACCAACAGATGTTTGCGGTTTGGTTAACCGATAAAGTTGCTGGTAAATTAGGTGATCCAGAAAAGAATTTGGATACAATCAAAATGCCTAAGTGGTTATCTATTTTTCATGACAATATTGTCGCTACGGGTACTTTAATGATGCTTTTTTTCGGAGTGATTATGACCATTTTAGGAGAAGATTATTTACGGGAAATTAATCCAGCTTTTACTCCAACAACTTCATTTTTAATGTATATTATTTCGCAATCCTTATTCTTTGCTGTCTATTTAGCAATTTTAATGCAAGGCGTGCGTATGTTTGTGGCGGAGTTAACCAACAGTTTCCAAGGAATTTCAAATCGCATTTTACCTGGCTCATTGCCGGCAGTTGATTGTGCAGCAACGTATAATTTTGCGCCACCTAATGCAGTTTTGTTTGGATTTATTTTTGGAGCATTAGGTCAATTTATTACAATCTTTGCTTTAATTATTTTTAAATCGCCGGTGCTGATCATTACAGGGTTTGTACCAGTATTCTTTGATAATGCAACGATTGCAGTCTTTGCAAACAAGCGTGGTGGTATCCGCGCAGCCATGATTTGTTCCTTTGTATCAGGTGTTTTACAGGTGTCCATCAGTGCTTTTGCTGTCATGTTCTTTGGGTTATATAAATACGGTGGTTGGCATGGAAATATTGATTTCGAACTGTTTTGGCCATGGGCTGGCGTTATTATGAAATATCTAGGCGTTATTGGATTTGCTTTAGTATGTGTCTTCTTTTTAGCAATTCCACAATTACAATATCGTTTTTCTAAGAATAAATCGGCCTACAACGAAGGTCTAGAGTAAACAAATAAAAATAAAGAAGCGGAGATGAGCGTATGTTAAAAGTATTAGCAGCATGTGGCAATGGAATGGGTTCAAGTATGGTCATTAAAATGAAAATTGAAAAGGCTTTAAAAGAATTAGCTGTAACGGATTATAAAGTCGATTATTGTAGTGTTGGAGAAGCGAAATCACAAGCAAATGGTTATGATATTGTTGTGGCTTCACAGCATTTGATTCATGAGCTAGACGGTCGTACGAAAGGGACTTTACTTGGTTTAGATAATTTAATGGATGATAATGAAATTAAAACCAAATTGGCTCCGCTAGTTTAACGATACTTTTTTAAATCAACTATTTAGCTAGTAAATGATACTAGATTTATAGAGAAAAGAGGACAATTATGCTTTCTTTAAAACAATCATTAATTGAGAATCACTCAATAAAATTAGGTGAATCTGCTGAAACATGGCAGGAAGCAATTGCTGTGGCTGCGGAGCCTTTAATTGCTAGTGGTGCGGTTGAACGAGATTATCCAACTGCCATCATTGCTTCAACAGAAAAGTTTGGTCCTTATTATATTTTAATGCCGGGTATGGCCATGCCTCATGCTAGACCAGAAGATGGAGTGAAGCGGGATGCCTTTAGTTTAGTTGTTTTGAAAAATCCAGTTGTTTTTTCGGATGGGAAAGAAGTTTCAGTACTCATTACATTGGCAGCAACTTCTAGTAATATTCATACAGGCATTGCTATTCCACAAATTGTAGCTGTTTTTGAATTACCAAATATTATTCAACGTTTAGAACAAGCATCAGAGGTTAATGAGATATTAAGCATTATTGATGAGGCGGATATGAGCGCCTACTTAAATGAATAGAAAGAGGGATAAAATCAATGGGAAGACCTAATTTACAAATTGCTTTAGATAATTCTAGTTTGAGTTCAGCTTTACAATCCATTTCTTTAGCAGGTCCAATTGTCGATATTGTCGAGGCAGGTACGATACTTTGCCTTCAATCAGGAATGGAAGCTGTCCGTTGTTTACGAGCTTTATATCCTGATAAATTGATTGTGGCAGATACAAAATGTGCAGATGCTGGAGGGACGGTTGCTAAGAATTGTAGCGATGCGGGAGCAGATTGGATGACAGTTATTTGTTGTGCCACACTTGCTACGATGGAAGCGGCAATGAAAGAAGTCAAAGAATTACAAGTTGAATTGTATGGCGATTGGACATTTGAACAAGCAAAAGATTGGTACAGAATTGGAATTAGACAAGTCATCTATCATCAAAGTCGTGATGCCTTATTGGCCGGGGATACATGGGGTGAAAAAGATTTAGAAAAATTGCGCCGATTAATCGATATGGGTTTTAAGGTATCTGTAACGGGAGGCTTAACAAAAGAGTCGTTGCCCTTATTTAAAGAATTAGATGTCTATACTTTTATTACTGGTCGCGGTATTACAGCAGCACCTGATCCAGCTCTAGCTGCAAGTGAATTTAAGGCGGAAATTAAACGAATATGGGGGTGATTTAATGAATACTTTAGGTATTTATGAAAAAGCCCTACCTAAAAATATCAGTTGGGAAGAGCGACTACAACTGGCGAAGTCATTAGGTTTTGATTTTGTGGAAATGTCAATTGATGAAACGGATGAACGATTAGCTAGGCTAGATTGGTCAAAAAATAGTCGGAATGAAGTCAGCCAAGCAATTGTTAAAACTGGGGTTACGATTCAATCACTATGCTTAAGTGGACATAGACGTTACCCATTAGGTTCAGTTGATCCTGTTATTCGTGAAAAAGGGCTGGAGATTATGGCAAAAGCAATTGATTTAGCCTCTGATTTAGGTATTCGAGTCATTCAATTAGCTGGTTATGATGTCTATTATGAGAAAAAATCAGTAGCAACACGAAGTTTTTTTATTGAAAATTTAGAAAAATCAGTTGCTTTAGCTGCTAGAAAGCAAATAACCTTAGCAATTGAAATAATGGATGATTCTTTTATGTCGTCTATCACCAAATACAAACGTATCAAAAAACAAATTCCTTCACCGTGGCTACAAGTCTATCCTGATTTAGGTAATTTATCGGCATGGTCGGAAAATGATCCTGGTTATGAACTGGAACTTGGTAAGGGAGCCATCGTTGCCACTCATTTAAAAGATACGCTAGCTGTTACGGATAATTTTTCAGGGAAATTTAAAGGCGTTCCTTTTGGCGAAGGATGCGTTGATTTCTTGGGATGCCTTAAGACAATGAAGTCTTTTTCTTATAATGGACCCTTTTTAATTGAAATGTGGTCCGAAGAGAGTTCGGATTTTAAGGAGGAAATCAAGGCTGCTAAGGCTTTTCTACTGCCAATATTAAAGGAGGCGGGTTTTAATTATGAATACTAAAGCTAAAATTATTAAAGAAATGCAAAAAAATGTTTATGAAGCCAATCTATTTTTACCCAAAGCAGGGTTGGTTAAATTAACGTGGGGCAATGTTAGTCAGATTAATCGCGACTTAGGACTGATTGTGATTAAGCCAAGTGGTGTACCGTATGAAAAAATGCAAGAAGCGGACATGGTTGTAACTGATTTAAGTGGTAAGGTTTTACAAGGCGAGTTAAACCCCTCTTCTGATATACCGACTCATTGTGTCTTGTATCAAAAATTTCCAGAAATTGGAGCAGTAGTTCACACTCATTCGAAATGGGCCGTTTGTTGGGCACAAGCAGGCCGAGGAATTTCAGCATATGGAACGACCCATGCAGATACTTTTTATGGTACGGTACCTTGCACTCGAGATTTGACACAAACAGAGGTTGAAGTGGATTATGAGGTTGAAACAGGTAAGGTAATTGTTGAAACTTTTAATGAAAAAAAATTAGATCCTTTAGCTATTCCAGCTGTTATTGTAAAAGGTCATGGTCCTTTTACTTGGGGAGATACTCCTCAAAAAGCTGTTGAAAATAGTTTGATTTTAGAAGAGGTAGCAGAAATGGCTTTACATTCAGAAGAATTAGCTTCAGCCACAGAATGTTTATTGCCAGGTTATTTGTTAGATAAACATTATTTTAGAAAGCATGGATCAGCTGCTTATTATGGTCAATTTTAGCTATTTAAGCAACTAGTTGTTTTTGGTAAACTGAGGTAAGAGATAAGGTTCATTTATCTCTTACCTTTTTGATAAGGATATTGATAAGTATCAAGATGGTCAAGTTTAAAAATAGTCTATGGATTAGGCTAGTACCATCAGTTTCAAAAAGCAGATAGGGGCGGATAAACATGCAATTTGATTCAAAGTTTAACCAGTTTTTAAAGATCCTAGTAAAGCAAAAAGAAATTAGCGGGATTACAGCTTTAGCTAATCGCTCTGGTTTATCAAGGCGAATGATTTATTATTACATTGAAAAACTAAATGAACTTCTTCTGGCTCTTGATAGTTCGATACTTGAAAAACAAGCACGGGGAGTTTTACAATTAAGTAGTCAGCAGCAAAGAAAAATTAAGGAGTGGTTGAAAAATCAAAAAAAGCAAGACTTTATTTTAACCATTAATGAACGGCGTGTGATTGTGACAGTACTGATTTTAATTGAGAATCAAAAATGGCAATTAAATCATTTTCAAGAATTGTTTTTAGTTTCAAGAAATACAATTTTAAAGGATATTCAGTGGGTTAAGGAACATTTTGCTGTTTCAGAAATACAATTAAAAAGTACAAAAGCAAAAGGCTATCATATTATTGTAGATGAATTAGAGCGACGTCAACTGATTTATCAACAGTTATATTTAATTGAAACAGGACAAAAAGAAGCTTGTTTTGATTTTTTATTAGGAGCATTAGGCTATGAAAATCTAGAAATTTTAAAGGAAACGATTATTGAGCCAATAAAAAAACTTATTGAAAAGACGAAGGGATCATTAGGAAAAGAGTTAGCTGCACAAGATATTCATATTTTATCCAAATTAATTTTTATTTTGAAAGATAGAAATACTAAAAATTGCATTCCAAAATGGACAGATGGAGAGGAGTTTCTAATTAAAGAACGTTTAGAATATCAAGTTGCTAAAAAGCTGTTAGTTAAAATTGAATTAATAGTTAAAATCAACTATCTTGAGGAAGAAGCTTTATACTATGGCATGTTGCTATTGTGTATTGAAAAGAACACAGATGCTCATTTTAGAAGCAATCCTTTTGAAAATTTAATTTATTTAACAGAAAATCTCGTGACCTTATTTGAGCAAATAGTGGGATTATATTTTCATGATCGAGAAAATTTAATTAAAAAAATTCAAACACATTTAAAAGTTCTTTATTACCGGCATGTATTTGATATGCAAATGCCTAGTTATTGACTAGATAATGTTTCTACTTATTATCAAAAAGCTTTTCGATTAACCGAAAAAGTCAGTAATTTAATGAAGTCTGATGTGGTTTTTCAACATAGCTTTCCAGATGGTTTTTCAAAAGAAGAGTTAGCTGAAGTTGCTCTATATTTTGAAGAGGCCATCCTAAAGGAACAAACAAAGCAATATGTTCCCCAATTAATTATTGTTTCTGATTTTCCTGATGTGCTGAATTCCTTATTGGAAAACCATTTGCGTCAACTGCTTCCCAATGTGTCTATTGTAGGTATTTTAAAATCAGATAATGCCCATTTTTATTCTGGAAAAGTCGATTATTGTATTTCAACAAATACGAACTATGTGCATAATCAAGGTGAAACCGTTATTGTATCTGTAATTTTAACGAAAGAAGAAAAAATACGCATCAAAAAAATTGAACAATCCCATGGTCGCTATTTAAAAATGCGAGATAAAATTAAACAGTTAATGAATGATTACCAGTATTTAACGAATCAAGAGGATTTTATTGCAGAGTTGTCTCACGTGTTGGAACAATCAGAAAAAAACAGTGTAGAAACACAACATATTGAGTTGATTGATTTCTTAAAGAATCCTTTTTTTTGCTGTATTAAGCAAGAAGTCGGCTCATTAACTGAAATGATGTCTTGGCTTTCTGGGCCTTTAATCGAAGAAAAATATATTCAACCAACGTATACACAACAAGTTTTAAAGGAATTAAAGGAAGAAAGGTTTATTTTTTTATACCCTAAAGTGTTATTGGTTCACACTGATTACCGCTTTGGATCGATGAAACCAGGCTGTAGCTTTCTCTATTTGAAGACACCGTTTGTATTGAGTACTAATGAGCAAGTCCAATTTGTCCTATTTTTAGCAACGGAAGAAAACATGGGACATGTACCTTTGTTGTTTGAATTAGATCATTTATTACAAGGTTCTTTTTTGCGCCAGTTAAAAGAAAAAAACTCGTTTAAGGAGGCAATAGCAAGTATAGATTGGTAGTTGAAAAGAGCACGTGAAATGATGTGCAGTAAAAATAGCAACGGAAGAAAGATAACGGACAAAATTCCTTTGACAATTAGGCTAAAAGAGCATAAAATCTGCTTGCTTTTTTAATGATTATCGTGTAAAGTTTAGGTTGTGCAAAGCACATGACCCTTACTTGGTTCTTCGAGTCACCAACGAACTACTCAGTAAGTGGCAAATCTAATAGGAAGAGGTGTTTAGAAATGGCAATTTCTAAAGAAGACAAAAACGTAATCATGAAACAATATGCAACTCACGAAGGAGATACTGGTTCTCCAGAAGTACAAATTGCTGTATTAACTGCAGAAATCAATCACTTAAATGAGCATGCACGTGTTCACAAAAAAGATCATCATTCATACCGTGGATTAATGAAAAAAATTGGTCACCGTCGTAACTTATTAGCTTATCTACGTAACAAAGATGTAGCTCGTTACCGTGAATTAATTCAAAGCCTAGGCTTACGTCGTTAATCTCGTATGCTGAAGTTGAAGCGAGGTTCATAAGAATCTCGCTTCATTTTGTATGTAAGTAAAAATAGAGAAGCTAATTTCAATCACTCAATTCCAATATCCTACTATGCAAATGTAAGACGTTCCCATTCACTGTTTACATTTGTTTAGTAGCTCGTGTGTATTGTGAGGAAATAAATTAGTAATCTTTAAAAACAAAGGAGACATGTAAAAAATGACAGAAAAACAAATTTTTACAAAAGAATGGGCTGGCCGGACATTAACAATTGAAACTGGACAATTAGCAAAACAAGCCAATGGTGCTGTTTTAGTTCGTTATGGTGATACAGTTGTTTTAACTGCTGCCGTAGCAAGTAAAAAAGCAAAAGATGTAGATTTCTTTCCATTGACTGTAAATTACGATGAAAAAATGTATGCTGTTGGGAAAATACCTGGTGGATTTATTAAACGTGAAGCTCGTCCAAGTGAACGTGCAACCTTAACAGCTCGTTTAATTGACCGCCCAATTCGTCCTATGTTCGCTGAAGGTTTCCGTAATGAAGTTCAAATTACAAATACGGTTATGTCTGTTGAGCAAGACTGTTCACCAGAATTTTCAGCAATGTTTGGTTCATCACTTTCATTAGCTATTTCTGATATTCCTTTCAATGGACCAATTGCTGGTGTTGATGTTGGACGTATCAATGGTGAGTATGTCATCAATCCAACGATTGAACAAAACGAACTGTCTGATATTCATTTAACTGTAGCTGGAACGAAAGACGCAATTAACATGGTTGAAAGTGGCGCTAAAGAAGTGTCAGAAGAAGATATGTTAGGTGCTTTAATTTTTGGACACAATGCAATTAAAGAATTAGTCGCATTCCAAGAAGAAATTCAAGCAGCAGTTGGTAAAGAAAAAATGGAAATTCAATTATTACAAATTGATGCTGAATTAGAAAAAGAAGTTAACGATAGCTACCAAGCAAAAATGGTTGCAGCGATTCAAACAGAAGAAAAATTAGCCCGTGAAGAAAACATTGAAGAAGTAAAAGATATAGCAATTGCCTTTTTTGCTGAAAAATATGCTGATTATGATGAAGCAGCTCGTATTCAAAAAGAAATCAAACAAATTGTTGAAGATATGGAAAAAAATGAAGTTCGTCGTTTAATTACGGTAGATAAAATTCGTCCAGATGGTCGTAAAGTAGACGAAATTCGTCATTTATCATCTGAAACGGGTATCCTACCACGTACACACGGTTCAGGATTATTTACTCGTGGTCAAACACAAGCTTTATCTATAGCAACTCTAGCGCCACTTGGCGAACATCAAATTATTGATGGACTAGGACTTGAAGATAACAAACGATTTATTCACCATTACAATTTCCCACAATATTCTGTTGGAAGTACTGGACCAAGCCGTGGACCTGGTCGTCGTGAAATTGGACATGGAGCTTTAGGAGAGCGTGCGCTTTCAGAAGTTATCCCTTCAGAAGAGGATTTCCCGTATACAATTCGATTAGTAGCAGAAGTTTTAGAATCAAATGGTTCTTCTTCTCAAGCAAGTATCTGTGCCGGAACGTTAGCTTTAATGGATGCTGGTGTACCAATCAAAGCTCCAGTAGCGGGGATTGCGATGGGTCTAGTTAAAAATGAAGATAACTACACTGTGTTAACAGATATTCAAGGTCTAGAAGATCATTTAGGTGATATGGACTTTAAAGTTGCTGGAACAAAAGACGGAATTACAGCCTTGCAAATGGATATTAAAATTGATGGAATTACGCAACAAATTCTAGAAGAAGCTCTAACTCAAGCTAAAAAAGCTCGTTTAGAAATTTTAGAAGAGTTAGTTTCGACAATTGCGGAACCTCGTCAAGAATTAAGCCCATATGCGCCTAAGATTGAAATGATTAAAATTAATCCAGATAAGATCAAAGTGGTTATTGGACGTGGTGGCGATCAAATCAATGCGATTATTGAAGAAACTGGCGTTAAAATTGATATTGATCAAGAAGGTAATGTAAGTATTGCATCTACTGAAGCTGATATGATTAAGAAAGCTAAAACAATTATTGAAGAGTTAACTAGAGAAATCAAAGTTGGCGAAATCTTTGATGGTACTGTAAAACGTATTGAAAAATTTGGTGCTTTTATTGAAATCATAAAAGGTAAAGATGGTTTAGTTCATATTTCTGAATTAGCAAATGAGCGCGTTGGAAAAGTTGAAGATATTCTAGCATTAGGCGATAAAGTAATGGTTAAAGTTACTGAAATTGATAATCAAGGAAGAATTAACTTATCACGTAAAGCTTTGCTTAAAGAAGAAGAAGCTAAAAAATAAATTATATTGAAGTGAGCAACTTGAAGGTTTTCCTTTAAGTTGCTTTGTCATGGTTCTTGTTGCTTTAGCAACTTAGAAACATGATACACATCCATCAAAGATGGACTGTGTTCCTTTTTTTATGCATCGACTAAAAGGGGACGATCTAATCCGAAAATTTTGGTTTGATGTGGTTTGGTAAATTCATTTGCATGTAATTGATTAATTAAGCTTAAAAAAACGGAAATTCCAATTAGGAATTTCCGTTTTTTTATTATTATATATAACCATTTAGTCCACGGATTGAAATTTCACCAGCAAGTAAAGGTGTAGATTCAGTATCACCATTAAATTTAACAATCAGTTGTCCTGCATTATCAATCGTAATCGCTTGTGCTTGCCTCGTTTCTTTAGAGCTGATAACGTGGATATCTTTTCCGATGACAGCCGAATGTTCACGACAAATAGTTAGAAATTTTTCCGTCGAACCTGTTTCAATAAATTCTTGATAGAGATGTTCAAATTGATTTAAAAATGCACTAATTAATTGATTGGGATCAATTTTCTGTCCAAGTTGCAAAGCAAAGGATGTAGCTTTTTTTTGTAATTCATCAGAAAAATCAGTTATGTCTAAATTAGTATTTATGCCGATTCCAACAACTACATAATGAATTTCTGTTAATTCGGCGCTCATCTCAGTTAAAATACCACAAAGTTTTTGCCCGTTAACTACAATATCATTTGGCCATTTAATCTTAACTGGTAAGATAGGTTCACTTGCTAAGACAAAGGCAGCTGCAACTATCTGTGTGATGAGGCTTGCATTTGTTGGAGAAATTGATGGGGTTAACGTGATTGACAAGGCAACTGATTTACCTTTCGTAGAGTTCCAGGTTCGTCCTAATCGTCCACGCGCCCCGATTTGTTCTTCTGCAATTAAGACATTTCCATCAATTGGTGTTACGTCAGCCAACTGCTTGGCTACTGTATTTGTTGAAGAAATAGTTGGTAGAACGGTTAGATGTTTCCCAATAAATTTGGTATTTAATTGAGCCGAGATTGCTACTTTACTAACTGGAGGTTGAGTAAAATAGTAACCACTTTTCCCTTGGGAATGTATATCATAGCCTTCTTCTTTTAAACTTTGAATGGCTTTCCAAACGGCAGTTCTTGAAATTGTTAGTTTGTCACAAATTAATTGCCCAGAGATGGGCTCTGGATAGGCTTCTTGAATAAAGGCTAAGACCTTTTCTTTAGTCGTTGTCATAGTTAGAAAATTCCTTTCAATTCAAACATGTATGATTTTATTATAACAGAAAAAGCACTGAAAAAATTTTTCTTTAGATAAAAACTACCTACAAAGTCATCTTGTGGTATGCTTAATAAAGAATGCTTGAACTAACTCCTCGAGAAAAAGATAAAAATTCGAGGTGGCAAAAAACGCCACATCAATTTTTGCTATTTTCTTATCGGAGCTAATCGGCTCAACGAGCTTTTTATTAGAAAGTAAGGGAGACAAGAAAATATGATTAAACTAATTGCTATTGATATTGATGGAACACTTTTAAACAGCCAACATAGATTAACACAAAAGGTCATAGATACCATTAAACGCGCTAAAGCACAGGGTGTCAAAATTGTTTTATGTACTGGAAGACCGATTGTGGGAATTCTACCATACTTAAAGAAGCTAGACTTGTTGGATTCTACTGATATTGCTATTACTCAAAATGGGGCATTGGTGCAAGAAACGGCGAGTAAAAAAGTTTTATCTCATTTGACGATTGAGTTGGAGCAATTGAAAGAAATAGAGAAGTTTTCTAAAACACAGAAGGCACAACTAACTTTCTTTGATGATAAAAAAATGTATACGCTACATCCAGAACCAAACAAGCTGCTTTTTGATGATGCAAAATTATTGCATACAGAGCTGACTGTGATTGATAAGAAAGATCTTTCATCAGACATGCTCCTAACAAAAGCGATGTTTTTAGGCGATTCCACTGAAATTGATCAATTACTTTTAGATTTACCGCCGTCATTTTACGATGAATTTTATTGCGTACGGAGTGTTTCGTATAATTTTGAATTTTTAAATCGAGGAGCGAGTAAAGGGGAAGCTTTAAAAGTATTGGCGGAGTCATTGAATTTAAAACCTGAGAATGTAATGGCAATTGGAGATGCTGAAAATGATCGCAGTATGTTGGTGTATGCTGGATCAGCAGTCGTTATGGAGAATGCTTTGTTAGAGATTCAGGCTTTAGCTACTTTTGTTACAAAATCAAATGACAACGATGGTGTTGCATTTGCGATTGAAGAATTAGTGTTGACCAAATAAAAGAAGAGGTTGGGATTTTCCCAACCTCTTCTTTTATAGTTTGAAGCCATTTTAAAAGTAGTTCACTGACTTCGCTTTGTTGTTTTTTATCAGAAATACTGGCTTTATTATCTCCTTTTTGAGGACCATAGCTACCAAATCCTGCATGATTTCCCCCATCAATTACTTGGAAATCGGTTTTAGCGGGTAATAATTTTTGGCTAGAGTGATAGCTTTCCCAGTTTAACACACCATCTTTAGAGCCAGTAATGGATAAGACTGGTAGTTCTGTTGCGTTTAAGGCTCCTTTTTCATCGGGATAACTGGCTAAAAAGAAAACACCTTTTAAATTATCAGAAGTTTGCTTTTTAGCAAAACGGCTAGCCATCACACCACCTAATGAATGTCCGCCAATCACATACGAGTCGATTGCATACTTGTCAATGATTTTTTCAGCTTTATTTGCTCCGAGGACGGCCATATTAAAAGGTTGGTGGATTAAATAGGTTTCGTAACCAGCCTTAGCCAATTGATGAGCCCAGATACTGTAACTTGTTTCATCAACTAGAGCTCCTTGATAAAATAAAACAGCAGGATTATCTGTCTTTTTTTGGGGTGTGAAGATTAAAGCATCTTTTGTACGAGTAACTTTAACATTTTCACTGGTTTTTGCTGCTGCTAAAGCTTCATCGCTAGGCGAGTACGTTTTATTTTGGATTACTAGCAAACCGATTAAAGCTAAACTAATCAGTGTCAATATAATTATTAGGCTGATTTTGTATCTACGTTTCATTTGTTTTCTCCTTTTTGATTTTATTTCATTAGAAAATAGAAGATAATCTATTCAATTAATATTAACATAAAAAGTGAAGTTTGGTAGGATTTATGCTGATTCTATGGTAAAATATTAAATGGTAACTTTTTATTCTTAAAATGTTTCTTTGAGTTGGTACTAGAGTCAATAAGTTGGAGTCAAGGTAGCGTTTATTGTAGCTCAATAGTGAATTTAATCAGCAAACTTTCCTTCATTCGAACGAAATGAGAAATAGCTACTAAATACAAATAAAAAGTGAAAACACGAGTAAATAAAAATAATGAATTAAATTAAAGGGGCTGTATGTATGAGTGGTTATCAAGTAGCAGTTGTAGGGGCAACGGGTGCTGTAGGTACAAAAATGTTAGAAATGTTAGCAGAAGCAGATTTTCCAATTGCAGGAGTTAAATTATTAGCTTCAAAACGTTCTGCAGGGAAAGTATTACTGTTTAAAGACCAAGAATTAGTGATTGAAGAAACAACTGCTGAATCATTTGAAGGCATTGATATTGCATTATTTAGTGCAGGAGGATCTGTTTCAAAAGAGTTTGCTCCAGAAGCTGTCAAACGCGGCGCTGTTGTCATTGACAATACAAGTGCTTTTAGAATGGATTTAAATGTACCTCTAGTCGTTCCGCAAGTGAATGAATTAGCTCTAAAAGAGCATCAAGGTATTATTGCCAATCCAAACTGTTCAACAATCCAAATGATGGTTGCTTTAGAGCCTGTCCGTAAAGCTTATGGATTAAGCAGAATTATTGTTTCGACTTATCAAGCAGTTAGTGGTGCGGGAGTATCTGCGATCAATGAATTAAAAGAACAATCGCAAAAAATGCTAAACGACGAACCTGTTGAAGCACATATTTTACCTTGCGGTGGCGATAAAAAACATTTTCCAATTGCTTTTAACGCTTTGCCGCAAATAGATGTTTTTAGTGACGCTGGTTACACCTATGAGGAATGGAAAATGATGAATGAAACGAAGAAAATTATGGCAGATGAAACAATCAAAGTTGCTGCGACTTGTGTTCGTATTCCTGTTGTATCAGGTCATTCAGAATCTATTTACTTTGAAGTGAAGGATGAACTAGCAACTGTTTTTGGTATTCAAAATGAACTAGAAAAAGCTCCAGGAGTAGTGTTGCAAGATGATCCAGCAACACAGTTGTATCCAACAGCCTTAACATCTGTTGGGAAAAAAGAAACATTTGTTGGACGGGTTCGTAAAGATTTAGATGATGACTTAGGTTTCCATATGTGGGTTGTATCAGACAATTTACTAAAAGGTGCAGCTTGGAATTCAATTGAAATAGCAGAAAGTTTACATCGCTTAGATTTAGTGCGAGTACCTAAATAAAAATAGATTCATAAATGCGAGAGGATGATTGTTTTTGGAAATTGCAACAGCACAAATTATGACGGCAATGGTCACCCCTTTTAACGAAAATGGCCAAGTTGATTTTGCTAAAACAGCCACATTAATCGAATACTTGTTAGCTAATGGAACTGAAGGATTGATTGTTGGAGGAACAACAGGTGAATCTCCAACATTAAGTCATTCTGAAAAGCTTGAACTGTACAAAAAGACAGTTGAAATTGTTCATGGTCGAGTGCCAATTATTGCTGGAACAGGTTCATTTAACACAGCAGAAACCATTGCCTTTACAAAAGAAGTTGCAGAAATTGCTGGAATTGATGCTGCTTTGGTAGTAGCGCCTTACTATAATCGCCCTAATCAAGAAGGCTTGTATCAACATTTTAAAGCTGTAGCTAAAGCAAGTCCGCTTCCAATTATGATTTATAATGTCTCTGCTAGAACAGGGGTCAATGTTGAAGTTCAAACAACGTTGCGTCTATCCTTACTAGAAAATGTGATTGGCATTAAAGAGTGTGCAGGTTTGGAAGCGATGAGTGCCATTATTGAAGGAAGTGAGCCAGACTTTTTAGTTTATACCGGCGAGGATCATCTTGCTTTTCCAACAAAATGTATGGGTGGTGCAGGAGTTATTTCTGTTGCTAGTCATGTTGTAGGAAATGAGATGTCAGAGATGTATCGACTTTTAGATAACGGCTTATTAGCTGATGCTGCACGTATTTATCGTATGTTGTTACCGAAGATGAGTATCGTTTTTAGTGTTCCATCTCCAGCGCCAGTAAAAGCTGTCTTAAATCAGCAAGGAATCTCTGTTGGCGGTGTACGTTTACCGTTAGTAGAATGTACAAAAGAAGAAGAAATGACTATTTTTAATCGTTTAGAAATAAATAGATAAGCAAGAGAAATAATATTTTAGAGGTGAAGAAATGAGCGACATCAAAATTATCCCGCTTGGCGGTGTACGTGAGAATGGAAAAAATATGTACATTGTCGAAGTGGAAGAAGAAATATTTGTCTTAGATTGTGGTCTCATGTATCCTGAAAATGAGTTGTTAGGAATAGACGTTGTCATTCCTGATTTTAGTTATTTAGAAGCTAATGCAGACCGTGTGACAGGAGTATTTTTAACTCACGGCCATGCAGATGCTATCGGAGCATTACCGTACTTTTTACAAAAATTCAATGTTCCAGTATTTGGAACAGAGTTAACCATTGCATTAGCAAAACTTTTTGTGAATAAGGACAATTTAGTCAAAGGCTTTAAAGATTATCATGTCATTGATGACAAGACGGAGATTGATTTCGGAAATGCAGTTGTGAGTTTCTTTAAAACAACGCATACTATTCCTGATTCAGTCGGAATTGCACTTAAAACTTCAGAAGGCACAATTGTTTATACAGGAGATTTTAAGTTTGATCAAAGCGCAACACCGATGTATCAGTCTAATTTTGGTAAAATCAGTGATATTGGCGAAAGCAATGTCTTAGCTTTATTAAGTGATTCAGCTGAAGCAGAAGGATCTGTTGAGAATGCGAGCGATTTAAAAATTGCTGGTGAAGTCTTAGATACATTTAGAAATACAGACGGTCGGATTATTGTGGCATGCATCGCTAGTAATATTATGCGTGTACAGCAAGTATTGGATGCTGCTCACAAATCAAACCGCAAAATTTTTATTACAGGTAGAGATTTAGAAGAAATTGTCAAAACGGCTATGACATTAAATAAAATCCAATTACCAAGTGAAGAGTTAATTGTTTCTGTTAAAGAGATTGATAAATACCCAGATGATGAAATTGTGGTATTAGAAACAGGTAATCTAGGTGAACCGATTCAAAGCTTACAAAAAATGGCTATTGGCAAACATCGTCAAGTCAACATTAAAGAAGGGGATTTAGTTTATATTACAACGACAACCTCTACAGCAATGGAGACGACTGTGGCTAAAACAGAAGATATGATTTACCGAGCTGGTGGAACAGTTAAACAAATTTCAACCAACTTGAAAGCTTCTGGTCATGGAACAGCAAAAGATTTACAACTAATGATTAATTTATTAAAACCAACTTACTTTATTCCAGTTCAAGGAGAATATCGTCGTTTGGCAGCCCATGCTGATTTGGCACATGAAGTGGGTATTCCTCGTAAAAACATTTTTATCCCTGGCAAAGGGGACGTAATGGAGTATACAAAAGGTAGAATGCGCATGGCTGGTCAAGTTGAAGCGGGTAACACGATGATTGATGGAATTGGTGTGGGGGATATTGGAAATATTGTTTTACGTGATCGTAAGCTCTTGTCTGAGGATGGAATCTTCGTAGCAGTGGTTACAATCAGCCGTAAGCAAGGTAAAATCATTTCTGGTCCAGATATTACTACAAGAGGTTTTGTCTACGTTAGAGCCAACGAGGACTTGATTAAAGAAAGCAATGAAATTGTTAAAAAAGTCGTTGAAGATAACTTGAGTCGTAAAGAATTTGAATGGAGTCGCTTGAAGCAAGAAATTCGTGAGTCTTTAAGCAAATATCTCTTTGAAAAAACTCGTCGACGTCCAGTGATTTTACCAATCATTATGGAAAGTAGCTATCGCAATACAAAACGAAATAAAGAAAGCTAAAAAAAAAGTAGTAAGATTTCTTCTCGATGAGGAGGAATCTTACTACTTTTTACTTATTTCAAATCTTCAATTGAGTTGATGTTTTCCATATATGTTGGTACAACAAGCCCAAGCTTAGCGCCTTCAAGATTAATACCTAAATCTTCAATATCATCTTTATAGTCTTCATAAAAAATTCCAGCTGTGTTTGGTAACCAAGCGGCAACCATAGCATCAGCCGCATTTGTGGCAACAGATGCCCACATTGGTTGAATTTCCATTGCTTGAACAGTTGTGTCATACCCAACTTCATTTAAAGCCAAAGCAACCACATTAGTTGAAGCAATTTCTGAATCCCAGGCAACATACGTCAATTTAATTGGATTTCCATCGACTTTTTTAAGATCTTTTGTCCATTCTTCCAATTTTTCTGGATTGGCTTTTAACCAATCAGCAGCAGCTTTTTCAGGATCAACGCCTTCATTGACTTGTAGCATGACATCAGCCATTTCTTCAGGAGTCCAATAAAAACGATCAAGGACTTCATAAGCAGTTGGTTCATCTTTTTTCAAATCCTTACGAACAATTGTATGAATATTCTCAGCCTTACCGAAAGAACCTTTTGGATCTTCTAAGAATTTTAAATCAAATTTTGTAAACATCCAATGAGGCGTCCAACCTGTTACAACGATTGGACGTTTATCTTTAATTGCTTTTGCTAAAGTACTAGTCATTGCTGCAGTTGAACTAGGTTGAAGTTGCCAATTATTTTTATCTAGTTGATAGTCACTAATAGCTTTTTCAGTACTAGACATAATCCCAGCACCTGCATCAATCCCAGTAATTGTATAATTTATTTGTTCTCCTACTGGCTTTTTAGCATCATACGGAGATAAAACAGACGCACAACTGGCTAAAAAGAAAGGGAAGATCATTAGTAGGAGCAATGTTTTAATTTTTTTCATTCTGATTCTCCTTAGTATAGATTGTCTCTATTTACTACGTTTATCTTTTGTAAATGCTTGAGTGATACGGTCTAAAATAATGGCTAAAATAACAATTGCTAAACCTGCAGCAAATCCGTTACCAGCATCATTTCGTCCAACAGCAAAGTAAACTTTTGTTCCTAAGCCCATGGTCCCAATCATTGAAGCAATAACAACCATAGATAATGAAAGCATCATACTTTGGTTAATTCCTGCCATAATGGTGGATTTAGCTAATGGCAACTCAACTTTGAACAATTTTTGCCAAGCTGTTGATCCAAAAGAATCAGCGGCTTCGTCTAGTTCAGTTGGTACTTCACGAATACCTAAATTGGTCATTCGAACAGTTGGAGGCATTGAGAAGATAACAGATGCAACAACCCCAGGAACCATACCGATTCCGAAAAATGCTACAGCAGGGATTAAATACACAAATGCTGGCATTGTTTGCATGAAATCTAAAATAGGACGAATAATTTTTTCAGCCCAACGGCTTTTAGACATCCAAATGCCTAGTGGAACTCCAATAATTAAAGCGATAAAGCTACTAGTTAAGACTAATGTTAATGTTTGAGTCATATCACGCCAAAAACCTAAGTTCCAAATAAACAATAAACCTAGCAAGCTAAAACTAACAAGACCCCATTTTTTTCCATTTCGATTGACATAGTAAACACCTAAAACAACGACTACTATGAAAAGCCAAATTGGTAAGATATCAAAGATCCATTGGAAAGCTCCAGCAATACTGGCGATAATAATAGAAATAAAATTGAAGAAACCTTCAAATTGAGTTAAACTTTCAACCAATTGATCAATCCAATTGGCAATTGGTAATGTTGGGATATTATCCATGTTGCTCCACCTCGTTTCCTGCTAATGCAGCTAATACAGAACCACGAATAATAATTCCTCGTAGCTTTTTATTTTCAACTACAGCAATTGGAACGTTCATAGTTGAAACTGTGTCAAGTAAGTCACTAATGGCCACATCTGGCTCAGTTGTAGCGACATCGTTATGAATAATACCTTCTAAAGAATTTTTCTGTTCTTGAATCGCAGCTAAAACTTCATTAGCATGGACTATTCCGATTAATTCTCCATGACGGTTTACCACAAACAGACTAGAAAGATTTTCATCACGCATTCGTTTTAAGGCTACCCGAGGTCCGCTCTTTTCAAGAGAGACTGTTGTCGGTTCAATCATGACATTGGCCGCAGTTAAGACTTTAGAACGGTCAACGTCCTCAATGAATTTTTCAACATAGTCATTTTCAGGAGTCGTTAAAATTTCTTCTGGCGTTCCAGATTGAACAACTGCTCCGTCACGCATAATCATAATTCGATCACCGATACGTAAAGCTTCGTTTAAATCATGTGTAATAAAAATGATGGTTTTTTGAACACTGCTTTGCAAATCTAACAACTGATTTTGCATATCTTTACGATTTAAGGGATCTAATGCTGAAAAAGCTTCATCCATTAAAAGAATATCAGGGTTATTAGCTAATGCCCGAGCTAGTCCAACACGTTGTTGCATCCCGCCAGATAATTGATCAGGATATTGGTCTCCGTATCCATTTAAGCCAACTAAATCCAAAGCTTCATTGGCTTTCAAGGCACGCTCTTCTTTTTCAACCCGTTGAATTTCAAGACCATATTCAGCATTTTGTAAAATAGTCCGATTAGGAAAGAGTCCAAAGTTTTGAAAAACCATACTCATACTTTTACGACGTGTTTCACGTAATGTTTTTTTATCCATCTTAACTAAGTCTTGATCATCTAAAAATATATCTCCAGAAGTTGGTTCAATTAAACGATTAAGCAATCGGATTAATGTAGATTTACCACTACCCGAAAGTCCCATAATAACAAAAATTTCTCCTTCTTCAACAGAAAAACTAACATTATCAACCCCAATGGTTGCTCCAGTTTCTTTTAGAATTTCTTTTTTCGACTTATTGTCTTTTAGCATTGCTAAAGCTTTGGCACTTTTTTTACCAAAGACTTTTGTTAAATTTTCGACTCTAATCTTCGACAAATTAAAATCCTCCTTTGTTATTTTGTTGACTATGAGCTTAATTTAGCTCAAAGCAAACATTGTTTTTACTCCCTAGTCGATACGAATAAAATAAAATGATTTTTCAATCAGCCATAAACAAATTTTGAGTATGGAAATTTAAAATGATTATTCTTATTTTATTATTTCGCTAGAAAATAAAGTGTGATTTTACATAAAAAAATACCCGTTCCAAAAGGCATGGTTACTATTCTAACATTAATTTAGGTAAAATGAAAATAAATTTGCTTTCAAAAAAAATGAATAACAGCGCTATTCATTGCTATGATAGGCTCAATAAGAGATTTAAAAAAATTTAATAAAAACTAAGATATCGCTTACTTTTTGACAATTTAAATGCAAAGAGTATCTGTTAAAAAATCAATCTGATTGAAAAGTAACGAGAGGATTGATACACTATAAAGGCAGAAAAAGAAAGGGTGCTAAAAGAAAAATGAAGCTAGATAAAAGCCTAATAATAGATAAAACAAAACAATTTGTTTACGAGGAATTGATAAATGAACCAAGCGGTCATGACTGGTGGCATATTCAACGCGTTGTGAACACAACAAATACAATCGCAAAAGAGGAACAAAAAATGCAATCCGTTGATTTGTTTATTTGCGAAATGGCTGCGTTATTACATGATATTGCAGATGAAAAGTTAAATGAGAATGCTGCAGCAGGTGAGAAACGAGTACAAGAATGGCTGAAAAAAAATAATGTTTCCCCACTAGATCAAGCAGCTATTTTAACCATTATTCTGAATATGTCTTATAAAGGTGGAACAAATAAAGTTGAGTTAAAGACAATCGAGGGAAAGATTGTTCAAGATGCAGACCGACTGGATGCTTTGGGAGCAATTGGAATTGCTCGCACTTTAGCCTATTCAGGTCATCATGGTCGACCGATTCATGATCCAAGACGAGTGGCAAGAGAAGATATGACACTAGAGGAGTATCGTTCTGGAGAGGATACTGCCATTATGCATTTTTATGAAAAGTTACTAAAGCTAAAAGAATTGATGAAAACTGAAACAGGGGAAAAATTAGCTATAGAGCGCCACAATTATATGCTTCATTTTTTAGACCAGTTTTATGGGGAATGGGATGGAGAACGTTAGAAGTAGCATGCTTACCATTAAAGTTTTTAATAGGCTGCCTACTACTCAAAAATAAAGTTTCGTCTTTTTTAAATAGTAAAGCAGTTTTTTGTTCATCTTTCTTATTACAAAAGCTACTATAATAAGATTATTTAAATAAAGTGAAATTTGAGGGGGATAATGATGGTAAGTATCAGATATGTTCAAGATAAAGACAAATCTTTTTGGTTTAAATTAGACAAGCATATATCGGAAGTAGAATTCGAGAAGAAAGTTAGAGATAAAAGGGGATACATTCTAGTAGAAAATAAGATTCCAATTGGACTACTAAGATATAATCTTTTTTGGGATAATACACCTTTTTGTACAATGCTTTTTATCGATTGGGAATACCAATATAAAGGCTATGGAAGAACCCTCATGGAATTTTGGGAAAAAGATATGGAATCATTAGGTTATGGAATGGTTCTGACATCTACTCAAGCAGATGAAACTGCGCACTGTTTTTATAGAAAAATAGGATACCATGAAGCTGGTAAATTGTGTATTGATATTCCTGACTATGAACAACCTATTGAACTATTTTTTATTAAAATGATAGGATAAATTTAATATCTCTTCAGATAAAAGCATCTTTTAAAAGTATCTTTCCAAGCAATCTTCAAAAGTTTCAAATTATTTTGAAAAGGGCTTTGGAAGGATTTTTTTGACTGGATGAGTTGGGAAAATTTATCGAAACTCAAAATGGTAGTAGCTGATATTTATCTAAGAATAATAAATTGAGTAACTTGACGCAAACTTAGCTTTGCTCTTGACCTTCATCTACATAGCAAAATTAAGAAAGCTTTAAGAAAGTTCACTAGTAAATACTAAAAAAAATAAGTTATGATAGAACCAGAATAAAGGAAGATAGTGGAGGAAATCAGATGAAAGAGTATACGGTTTTGGTTGTGGATGATGATAAAGAAATTAGAAAAGCGATTGCTATTTATCTGCAAAATGAAGAAATAACTGTGATTGAAGCGGAAGATGGTTTAGTCGCTTTAAAAAAATTAGAAGAAAACGATGTTCATTTAATCCTATTAGATGTCATGATGCCTAATTTAGATGGCATTATGACAGCCTACCGAATTCGCGAAAAAAAATTAAATGTGCCGATTGTGATGCTTAGCGCTAAAAGCGAAGACATTGATAAAATTCATGGGTTGCAAATTGGGGCAGATGATTATATTACCAAACCTTTTAATCCACTTGAATTGATGGCACGAGTAAAATCTCATTTGCGTAGATATATGACATTAGGTGTTTATGAAATAAATGATGATTTAATTGAGGTACGTGGTTTAAGCTTGGATCAAAATGCCAAAAAAATTACAGTTGATGGCCGTGAAATTAAAATGACGCCCACAGAATTTAAGATTACGGCTCTCTTAATGGGGCATGCGGGAAAAGTTTTTTCTATTGATGAGATTTATGAATCTGTTTGGCAGGAACCTAGCTTTAATGCGGATAATACCGTTTCTGTTCATATTCGAAAAATTAGAGAGAAAATTGAAGTCAATCCTAAAAATCCTAAGTATTTAAAAGTGGTTTGGGGAGTGGGGTATAAAATTGAAAAATAAATTTCGTACAATTATTTTCTGGTTATTGCTAACGTTTAGTGTATGTTATGCTGTTGTTCCTTTGCTTAAGTGGAACGCTGAACCAACTTCAAATAGTCCAATTGGCTCTTTTAGTCAAAACCCTGATGAGCTCTATGGCAATGATCAGCCGACAACGATTAACATGATCTACAGTGATCACTTTTATAAAAAATTACTAAAAGATCCTGAAAAAAATCTTGTCGTCTCAAATGATCAAATGGATGCCTATCGTTTTTTTTATGGGGATTTAGGTACACAGCTGGCTGATATTGACCAACAATATCAAGACCTACTCGTGAACGCTGTTAACGAGAGAAATCAAACTGAAATTGAGCGCCTCAATAATGAAAAAAATGTAAAGCAAGCTGCTATTATGAAAAATTTTATGGATGATGATGCACTTAGAGAAAAAATCAAAAAAGAAAAATTAATTTATTTGCAGAAAAACAAAGCCGAGTTAACGGATCAATACAAAAATGAACTAAAGGATGTTGACGAAAGTTTTTATTATTATTTAGTTGATTCAAACGGAGAAGTTTATACAAACTTACCCGAAAAGCAAGTACTGAAAAGTATTGATGAAGCGCAGAAAGTCATTAAATCTAAAAAAACAGAAGAGCTTCAAAAGATTGATGAATGGGCTTATGTAACGAATAATATCTTTGGTAACGAACGAGATCTATTATTTCGTGGAGATGGCAATCAAGTTGAAATCAAAGGGGTAGCAGCAGTAAAAGCAAATTCTCCTGTATCTAATGATAAAAAAAGAATGGAGCAATTGAACAAACGTCGTTTTTGGAAAATTGGTTTTGGAGTACTAGCAGGTTTAATTGCTGTAGTAATGGGCATTAGTAATTTAAAAAAAGCTGTATTGTTTCCAAAGCTACACAAAAAATACACTAAAGTTTCATTAGATATCCGCATTTTAGCTTTAGTAATGTTTAGTTTTATACTTTATATGACAGCTATTGAAGCATACTGGGGAACAAAAATATTTTTCGTAGTCAGTTTTATAGTTGTAGCTTGTTTAACAACGCAAGTCCGCTATTTAGTTGAGAGTATTCGGAAAAAAGAATTGAAAAAGCAATGGAAGAACAGTTTTTCAGTAAAAATCGGTCAATTTTTTGTAGCTGTATTTTGTAAGCTTTCAAGTCCAAGTCAAATAATCGGCTTGATTTTCGTTTATTTAGCAACAGGTTTTGGTATTCCGGTAGCTTTACTGGCTACATTACGCTATGGATACTTTTCTATACTCTTATATGGCGTATTATTCTGTTTAATATCCTTGCCAATTACAATTGGAGTGATAAAAAGCTATTTAAAAATGAAAAGGTTAAGTCGGCAACCTCGGGCTATTTTAAATCAGCTTGATGCGGAGGAATATCCACTGGAAAATCAACATTTACCAGAACTTGAAGCAGATTTAAAGAAAATAAAAACCATTGTCTTAAGCTCTGCACAGAGACAAGTCCAAAGTGAAAAATTGAAAACAGAATTAATTTCTAATGTCAGTCATGATTTACGAACACCTTTAACTTCAATCATTAGTTATGCTGATTTACTTCGCCAAGGGACGAATACAGAAGTTGAAAAAGAACATTACATTGAAATTATTAATCAAAAAGCTGGACGAATGAAGCACTTGATTGACGATTTATTTGAAGTTTCTAAAATGTCAACTGGTGAAGTGATACTGGAAAAAAGTGAAGTTAATTTAGGCCAGCTTTTACAACAATCAATTGCCGAATATACTGAAGAATTTGACAAGGCTGATTTACAACTAAGGGTCTCTAAGGGATTAGAGCCAGTTTTAATTAGTCTTGACGGAGAACGAATTTGGCGCGTATTAGACAATATTATGGGAAATATTGTGAAATATGCACTTCCTGGCACAAGAGTCTATATGAAGTTAACCGATGGTCCGGATTTTGTTCGTTTAGTCTTTAAAAATATTTCTAAGTATGAGTTAAATGAGGAAGCGACTGAACTTGTGGAACGCTTTAAACGTGGAGATGATTCTAGAAATACCGAAGGATCAGGATTAGGTCTAGCTATTGCCCATTCAATTATTGACTTGCATAAAGGGAAGTTTGAGATTATCGTAGATGGAGATATGTTTAAATTGGTGATTGATTTGCCTAAAGAAAAATTAAATGAAGAAATTAACTAAATGTTAGAAGAAAATCAAGTTGGGCAAAATGTCTAACTTGATTTTTAGTTTAATTAAAGATAGCTTTTGCTTCTACTAGAGAAAATAAACATGTTATAATAAAATTATCACGAAAAAGAAAGTTGGTGCACAGATGAGTCACATGGTAGATATTTATTTACGAGAAGCTGTTGTTGCTGATGGTCCAATACTTGAAAGTTACCAACTGGAGGATAGTCAATATACGACTATGCCGATGGAGGCGATGACTGAAAGCCTGCATATTATTGAAAAATACCCTATTTTAATTTTAGTTGAGAATGATTTGGCTGGTTTTTTTATTTTGGAAATTGGAATGGATGTTCAAATTTACACAGATGAACCAAATACAGTTCTTTTAAGAGCGTATTCAATCGATGACCGTTTTCAAGGGAAAGGGTATGGAAAGCTTTCTTTAGAACGGCTTCATGGATTTGTTGAAACAAAATTTCCAAGTATAAAAAAAGTTGTTTTAGCAGTGAATCATGGAAATATCAGTGCCCAAATGCTTTATTTGAAAGCTGGATTTTATGATACGAAAAGAAGAATTCACGGAATCAAAGGCGTTCAATTTGTTTTTGAAATGGATATTAATGAAACTAGTAAGGAGTAGTTAGGGTGAAGTTTGTTTTTGATTTAGATGGAACCATTTGTTTCAACGGAGGACCTGTTTCACCGAGAATGATGAATTATTTAAAAGAGCTTTCTGTTGATCATGAAATTATTTTTGCCTCAGCACGCCCCATTCGTGATTTATTGCCTGTTATAGATCCTTATTTTTATGGACACACATTAATTGGTGGAAATGGTGCACTTATTTCCCAACAAACGAAAATTAGCAAAATAGCTAGCTTCAGTCAATCAGATACGCAAACGTTATTGTACTTAATTGAAAAATACCAAGCAACTTATTTAATTGATAGTGAGTGGAATTATGCATATACTGGAACGGATACTCACCCGATTAAATTAGGTCTTGATCCTTTAAAACAAGCACAATTGGTTTATGTCAATGAATTAACTTCCATTGTAAAGGTGCTGATTTTAACAGCTACAGATTTAGCTGCTTTTGAAAAAGAATTACTTTTATTAAATGTTGTCTATCATTTCCATGGAGATGAAAATGTGATTGATATTAGTCCTCAGGCGATAAGCAAGTGGTCTGCATTAGAGAAAATAGGGATTAAAACGGGAGAATTTATTGCTTTTGGCAATGATCAAAATGATATTTCCATGTTTAAGGAAGCTAAAATAGGTATCCAAGTTGGAACGTATAAAAATTTAACTCCTTATGCAAGTGAAACGTTAAATGGTCAATCACAAAAGGATATAGAAGAAGCTATTATTGAAAAACTAGATGAACTAAAAGATTAGGCTGAAAAGTTGTTAAACCAAAAAGAATTGGTTTAGCAACTTTTTTATTAAGCTGGATCTTATGAACCAACTCTTCGGAAAAAAGATAACTGGTAAAAAAGACGAAAAGTGTTATTCCTCCAATTTCTTATTTTTCTGTCAGAGTTAATCGGTTCAACGAGCTTTTTTTGAGGAGTTAAGTTTTATTCATTGACAATTTATTTTGAACGTTGTACACTACTAGTGTAGAACGATTACAAATGTAAATGTAAAAGGAGTGGACGAAAATGCACGAACATAATCATTCGATGATGTCTCACGATGAGATGGATCATATGTCACACGAATCAATGCCTGGTATGGGACATATGGCTCATATGGGTAATTTAAAAGTAAAATTTTTCTGGTCATTAGTTTTAGCAATTCCAATTATTATTTTATCTCCTATGATGGGCATGGAATTACCGTTTCAATTTACATTTCCAGGATCTGATTGGCTTGTTTTAATTCTAGCAACGATTCTATTTATTTATGGTGGAAAACCATTTTTAAGTGGTGCTAAAATGGAGCTGAAAGATAGAAGTCCAGCAATGATGACGTTAATTTCACTAGGTATTTCAGTGGCTTATTTTTATAGTTTATATGCCTTTATTATGAATCATTTTATTAATTCCAATGCTCATATAATGGATTTCTTTTGGGAATTAGCTACGTTAATTGTAATTATGCTATTAGGCCATTGGATTGAAATGCGCGCTGTGAGCAATGCTGGAGATGCTTTGAAAAAAATGGCTGAACTTTTGCCAACTCAAGCTAATCGCTTGGAAAAAGATGGTTCAAGTAAAAAGATTTTATTAAAAGAGGTTCAGGTAGGAGATTTACTTTTAATTAAAGCGGGTGAAAAAATTCCAGCCGATGGTAAAATTGTTGAAGGTCAATCTTCGATCAATGAATCTATGGTAACTGGTGAGGCAAAAGAGGTTAAAAAAAATCGTGGTGATAAGGTCATCGGAGGAGCTGTAAACGGCAGCGGTACTTTGACTATTGAGGTGTCTGGAACAGGAGATACGGGTTATTTAGCTCAAGTAATGAATTTAGTTGGAGATGCTCAAAAAGAAAAATCAAAAGTAGAATCTTTATCAGATAAAGTGGCAAAATGGCTATTTTATGTAGCGCTTTTCGTTGGGATCTTTACCTTCATTATCTGGTTTTTCTTAACTAAAGAATTGACTACGCCTTTAGAACGAATGGTGACTGTCCTAGTGATTGCGTGTCCCCATGCATTGGGTTTGGCTATTCCGTTAGTAACGGCACGTTCGACTTCATTAGGTGCTAAAAATGGATTGTTGATTCGGAATCGCAATGCTTTAGAAGCAGCCAAAAAAATTGATAGTATCTTAATGGATAAAACAGGTACCTTAACTGAAGGGGCTTTTAAAGTTCATACAGTTGAAAGTTTAACTAAAGAGTATTCAGAGGAACAAATTTTAGCTTACTTTGCAGCTCTAGAACGGACATCTACTCATCCTTTGGCTGTAGGGATTTTAACGAAGGCAGAAGCAGAAAAAGTGACTATTCCAGTCGCTACTGAAACGAAAAACATGCCAGGAATTGGCTTGTCAGGTAAAATTAATCAAGAAGAGATTTCTATTGTAACGGCGGCTTATTTAGAAAAGATGGGGATTGTTTATGACAAAAAGCATTTTGAAGAATTAGCTAGTTTAGGCAATTCAATTAGCTATCTAGTTCGCAAAGGTGAGGCTGTTGGCTTAATCGCTCAAGGCGATAAAATTAAATCTGGAGCTAAAGCTATGATAGCTGCTCTGATTGCTGAAGGGATTGAACCAGTGATGGTAACTGGAGATAACGCAGCATCAGCTGAAATGGTAGCCAATCAGCTAGGAATCAATCAGGTTTATGCAGGTTTAATGCCAGAAGATAAAGAAAAAATTGTGAAAGATTATCAAAAAAATAAAAAAGTTGTGATGATGGTTGGAGATGGTGTCAATGATGCACCAAGTTTAGCAAGGGCAGATGTAGGAGTTGCGATTGGTGCAGGAACAGATATTGCCATTGATTCTGCGGATGTTATTTTGGTTAAAAGTGATCCAAATGATATCTTACATTTTCTCTCATTAGCAAAAAATACAACGCGAAAAATGATTCAAAACTTATGGTGGGGAGCAGGCTATAATATTATTGCCATTCCATTAGCTGCTGGTATTTTAGCGCCGATTGGTTTTATCTTAAGTCCAGCAGTAGGTGCGATTTTGATGTCACTAAGTACGGTAATTGTGGCTTTAAATGCACTTACGTTAAGAATCAAATAAATTGTAAAAAGTAAGAATATGAGAAATCGTATTTCTTACTTTTTATTTTTTCTTAGTTGTTTTTGAAGTGAGTTTATTTTAAAATTGTTAAATGAATAAAATAAATGAGGTGATTATTTGGAAGAAATTCAGATAGAGAAATTTCAAAAAAAAGATATTTGTAAGATTATTGAGCTATTTTACCGAACGATTGAATCTGTTAATAATCAAGATTACACGAAAGACCAGATTCTTGCTTGGCAAGGAAAAGAGCATGAAGCAAAACGTAAAAGAGAATGGTCGGATAAACTTCGGAGTAGTCAGACCTATCTTGCTCGAAATTCTAAAAATCAGTTAGTTGGCTTTTTAGAATTTACCCAATTGAATGAGTTGAATTTATTTTTTGTTCATCATGATTATCAGAGGAAGGGAATTGGAAAACAACTATTTCTTTATTTAATGAAGGAACTTAAAAAGAAATCAAGCGAAAAAATAACGGCAAATGTCAGTATAACAGCACGCCCATTTTTTGAATCCCTAGGTTTTATCTCAATAAAAGAACAAGTTGTGCAACTTAATGGACAAGAATTTATTAATTATAAAATGGAGAAAAGCTTAAACAAGCATTAAATAAGTGGATTTTTAAAATAATTAATGTTAAACTAAAGATATTGCTTATAGAAACTGTAAGAATTATCTTTAGTTTAGGGGTTTATGTAAGCGGTTGTTTGAATGGGGAGGAGAGAAAATATGAAGCATGTCAATGAATGCAAGAAGTGTGAATCGGCAGATATTTTAAAAATTGAGGGGAAGCAAATGATTGGAGAAACAATTAATCAATTGCGAACGACCATTTTAGAAAGTATTCCTGTGACTCGTTTTTTATGTTCAGATTGTGGCTACACAGAAGAATGGGTTGAAAATCATTTAGATTTAAAACGAATGAAGCGTAAAGTTAGCCAAGTTAATGAAAGTACACATTCAATCAAGATGCTTTTAAAAAATTTAGAGTTTGAAGGCTAAAATGAATGAAATAGACAATTTCTTTTTTTGAAGGATCGATTCTTTAAAAAAAGAAGTTGTCTATTTATGTGGAATACAGAATAAATAAAGAAATGTATCTCCGACTAGTGTATACTATAATTTGAATTAGAAAATAGAGTAGAAAGTCAGTAGGTGTTGAAATGATTGATTTTTCTTATGCAAAAATGAAGCAGATTTTGGTTCATTATGTAGGAAATAAAGCGCAAGAACAGGGCTATGAGATTTCTGAAAATAGTATTGAAGAGTTAGACGAAGAGATGAGCGAAGTGTTACATGAGATTTTTCTTTCTTCCTTTAAAGAAGCAAAATTCCATCATTTTACCCATCCAACTAGTTTGGAATATAATGAATCCTATAATTATATTAAAGATGTATTTGAAGAAGAAACGAGTTTTTTTGAAGGTTCTGTTAACTTAGTGAAGCAACTCTATGCTGCTTCAAGCCATCCAAATGTTAAAGCGGGTGATTTATGGTTAATTTATATGAGTGATTGTATTGTAGAAGGCGAATTAACTGATGCAATTGGAATTTTCAAAGTTGAAAATAAAGAAGTCTTTCTAAAAAATGAATACAATAATCAGGCTGTGTCGATTGGTTATGAAAAAGGTATTACTAAAAGCGATATTGATAAGGCGGCTATTGTGTTTAATTTTAGTGCTAAGGACGGGTATCGTGTCGTAGCATTGGATCGCTTAAATCGTAATGATAGTGTGTATTGGAAACAATTATTTTTGGCTATTGAAAAGATTCAAAATGATC
Organism: Carnobacterium maltaromaticum DSM 20342; assembly: GCF_000744945.1. NCBI lineage: Bacteria > Bacillati > Bacillota > Bacilli > Lactobacillales > Carnobacteriaceae > Carnobacterium > Carnobacterium maltaromaticum. The sequence goes on along the minus strand of NZ_JQMX01000001.1, from coordinate 851,586 downwards.
AATTTTTAGCCGAAAGTTTTATTAATGTTTGTGCAGAGTTTGTAAAAAAAGATGATGATGGAATTGTTGGTAAATCAGCTTTTATTAAAGAGGCACAAGAATATTTAGAGGTTCAAGAAGAAATTAATCTAGAGGATTTTGCAGATGTTTTAGTAGCAGAAGCGAAACAAGATGAGTTTAAAACGGTTGTTGAAAATTATGAAAAAAGTCATGACGTTAGTTTTCCGGATAATTTTAAATTAAATCAAGAAAATAAAGATAAATTTAGTAAAAAAGTTAAAAATAAAATCAAAATTAATAATAACATCTCAGTAATGGTAAAAGATGTAAATAAATTAATGGAGAATGAAATTACTGAAGGCTTCGATGAAGTCGAACAAAAAAGGTACTTGAAAATTTATTTTTAGTTAAGAAAGAAGAAGGTGCAACGAAACTATGGGTTTCGTTGCACCTTTTTCTTTTGTATTAGCGGTTTTGTAATAAATAAATGCGTAAGCCCATTTGAATAGCTAATAATTCTTCAGCATCTGCAAAATTAATAGTGGTCAACTCTTTAATTTTTGTTAATCGATAGCTAATTGTTTTATAGTGGACAAATAGTTGCTCAGCAGTTTTCTTTAAATTTTGATTTTCATCTAAGAAAATTTTCAATGTGGGAATCCATTCAGGATACGTATCGATTAAAATACTTAGCTTAGCAGGAATAAAAGTTGTTAACTCTGTATTTTTTTCAAGTTCAGCAAAGACACGATAAATACCTAAGTCTTGATAAAAAAGAATAAAATCTGTTTTTAAGAAAGCTTGTCCTTGGCGGATGATTTGCAGAGATTTTTTACTTTCGCTATCAAGTGTTTTTAATGTACATGGATCACTGATACCAATATTTAATAAAATTGATTCACCTTGCCAATTTTGATAGATTTTTTTCATGATTGAGCTGAAATCAATGCTTTTTTTCGGCTGAAAAGAAGTATCTTCAATGATAAAAACAATTCGATTACTACGAATTCTGTAAGCAATGTTTGGGTAGTGTTGTTTAATCCGATCAATCAATTGTTGCCCGCAATCTGCTAATTTTTTCCGTTTTTCAAAACTCGGTTGTGTCGTAAGTTTTTGATTGCTAAATTGCCAGACAATGACCCGATATGCTGTATTTGCTGACAGTCCAATTTGTTGCGCATAATCAACTTGCTGCTCTGGAGTCGCACATTTTCCGTAGAGTAAATCATCAAATAAATCATTTCGATAGTTTTGTTTGACATTTCGAACTGCAAACTGTTTTAACATATCCATTTGTAGTGCAATTACTGCATTTTCAATTGCCATAAAATCAATTTCCCGTGTTGGATGATTGATTTCGTGAATAATCAATAATTTTTTGCCAACTTCATTTGTATAGATTGGAATTGCTAATTGCCAAAATGAAGTCTCAGCAAAATTAGGGTGGGAGACAAGCTTCCGTTGATAAGTAAAATTAACCTCTGATTTTTCTTCAATTTCAGCTTCATCTTGGATGTCACACAGATTAAGTCGGCTATCAGTTGTAGCTAAAACATTGAAGTCTTCCGTACATAAAGAAATAGGATTATGAATATAACTTTCCAAAGCAGAGAGTATATCGCCAATCGTAGCTTGATTGAGAGCTAAAATGGAAAAGTAACTATGCACATCTCGATAACGATTTAGTAAACGAGCTTTATGATTGGATAAAAGTTGCATGACCTCAACTAAAATAGTCGTATAACGAATCTTATTAGGGATTTCAATAATTGGTAAACTAAATTGTTGACTCCCTAATATAAAACCATTGGGAATTTGTTCCACAAACCGATCTATTTTAATAATAAGACCACTTATTTTTAAGTGAGCTAATTTTTCAATAAAAGCAAATTGTTGTTGTTCAGTATAGTTTTGAATGCTATAAAGGCTAGTTAGAATTAATTGACCAGAACTGCTCCAATTTTCAACATCGGGAGCTTCCATAACCATAATATCGGAAACTTCGTTGGTTAACCCATCTGTACCGCTAATGATTCGAGAGTCGCCAAGTGAATCTAAGTCTAGAATATCTGTTAATAAAATCGGCATAATAAAACTCCCTTCTTATTGAATAGAATAATCAATCTAAGTAAGTTTGTCTAGTGAAAAGTTTTATCTTCTATAGATAAAAAGCTGTCAAGATATTATCTGAAAAGACTAATGTAAAAAACTACGTGAACGCTTACAATGAAACTATCAAATAACTTCTTTACTCTCGCTTAGAAAAGCTAAAAATCAAAAGCCGCTTTGCTTGCAATCTAGGCTTGAATTTATTTATAGTTGAGATAGATTAGTTGTATTGGGGGCAATTTAACTAGTTTAAAATAAAATATAAAGGAGAAAGAAAATGAAAAAGAATCAGAAAAAAGGATTACTACTAGCACTTATTTTAATGATTACGGCTTTACCGACTATTGCCTATGCAGCGGGAATTGAAGCAGTAAAAACACCAACTGGTTTTATGGCATTTGTTACCATCATTCCTTTGGTCTTAGTATTAACGCTATTATTTTTAAAAGTAGATATGATTATTGCCGGTTTAGCCGGTGGTATTTTAGCAATGTTGATTGGTGGGATTGGACTGGCAGAAGCCAATACTCAATTTTTAGAAACGATTCCTACAATGTTAAGTATTACTGTTCCAATTATTAATTCTGCTATTGCTATGGCTGTATTTAAATCAGGTGGTTATACAGCGGCATTAACATTAGCTAAGCGGGGGACAAAAGGGAAAGTTGAGTATGTGTCAGCCTTTATCGTTATTTTACTTGCTGCTGCAACTTATATGTCAGGAATTGGTGGCGGAAGTGCCATGGTTATTGCGCCTTTAGCTTTTGCAGCCGTTGGTGTTGTGCCAGAATTAATTGCTGCGATGTCCTTAGCTGCTGCAGTTTCATTTACAACTTCACCAGCATCTCTAGAGTCTAGTATCGTATCAAAATTAGGTGATGTGACAGTTAGTGAATATGTTGCAACAATGCGTCCTTATTGGTTAGTATTTGTGATTATTGCTATTTTATTAGCTTTCTTTGGAACAAAACTTCGCAAAGTTGGATTTAAAGAAGATGCAACGGATGAATATTCAAGCCTAAGTAACGGACAATTATTCAAAATTACATTACCCGCTATATTCTTGTTATTTGCAGTAATCTTTGGACCATTAGTTAATGATTTAGTCGGAGTTGCGATTTTTACACCGTTAGTTTACATGGTCGTTACAATTTTATTAATCTTTATTTGTACAAAATTCAATTTAAATGAATCGGTTGAAGCAATGGTAGATGGATCTACGTATATCTTAACCCGTTTATTCCAAGTCGGTATTTTCTTAGCCTTTATCAATATTATTGCTGAAACAGGCACATTTGCTGTCATTGCTGGGGTGGCAAATCATGCACCAGCCTTCTTAGTTGTACCAGTTGCGGTTTTAACAGGAATTTTAATTGGGATTCCAGCAGGAGCTTATGTGGGGTCAGTATTAACGTTGGTTTTACCTGTTGCTGTTTCATTAGGCTTTACGCCATTAGCACTAGGTTTTGTGACGATTGGTGTTGGTTTAGGTAGTCAAATGAGTTTTGTAAATATTACGATGCAAGCTTTATCTTCAGGTTTCCAAATTCCAATTCTTGATGTTGTAAAAGGGAATATTAAATGGATTAGTTTAGCATCAGTATTACTTTTAGTGATTTCATTAGTCTTTGCTTAAAGAAAATAAAACGATATGAAGGAGCATGAAAATGGATATTTTATTAAAACAAGTACGCTTAAATGATGATGAAGAATTAATGGATGTTGGAATTACAGATGGAAAAATAAGTGCAATCGAAAAAGAGATTAATGAACCTGCTACAAAAATTATTGAAGCAAATGGTAAGGTTTTAGTTCCTGGGTTTGTTGAGAGTCATATTCATTTAGATAAAGCCCTGATTGCAAGTCGTAAACCAAATAAATCGGGTACATTACAAGAAGCAATCAAGGTGACTGCTGAGTTAAAACCAACGTTTACAAAAGAAGATATTTATACTCGCGCTAAAAAAGCATTAGAAATGATTATTCCTCGCGGTGTAACAGCAATTCGGACACATGCAGAATTTGATCCAGCGCAAGGTTTTACGGGTTTTGAAACAATTATGCAATTGAAGGAAGAGTACAAAGATTTAGTCGATATTCAAGTTGTAGCATTTCCGCAAGAAGGTATCTTTAAAGCACCAGGTACCGAAAAAATGATGTACGAAGCGATGGAGATGGGTGCAGATGTAGTTGGGGGAATTCCGTACAATGATTCGCCAGCTAATGATCATATTGATTTGATTTTTGAGATTGCTAAAAAATATAACAAATCGATTGATTTACATCAAGATTTTAGTGATGAGGCGACAGATATATCAATTGAATATCTTTGCCATAAAACCATTGAAGAAGGATATCAAGGTCGTGTATCAGTGGGCCATTTGACAGCGTTACATGCATTGCCAAAGGAACAGTTGGATCCAATTATTGCCTTAATTGCAGAAGCTGGAATTAGTGTTATGGCATTGCCTGCGACTGATTTACATTTGGGTGCACGTAATGATGCCTATAATGTTAGACGGGCTGTAACACCAATTAGAAAGCTCAGAGACGGTGGCGTTAACATGTGTATTGCAACTAACAACATTCGGAATGCATTTACTCCTTATGGGAATGGTGATATTTTACAAACAGCCATGTTAGCAATTCCTGTAGGTCATTTAGGTGGAGCAGACGATTTACCAACTGTTTTGCCAATGATTACAGAAAATCCAGCTAAAGCTATTGGTCTAACGAATTATGGGATTGGGGTTGGAAAACAAGCGGATCTGGTTTTACTAGACACCTTGTTGAAACATGACGCAATCATTGATATTCCAGAACGAGTATTTGTTATTAAAAATGGGAAAATAACAGTTGAAAGTCATAAAGAGACGATTATTTATCGTTAAAGAAGAGTAGTAACTTAAAAACAAAGCAATAGACTATAGTTTATTGCTTTATTTTTATCTTAAAGAAACCTTTTAAGCACTGTTTTGTGTATGTAAAAGGACACAATTTAAGTATTATAGTAGCTGTTAAAGCTAAATGTCACAAAAATGTGTACGAAATAAGTATAAAAAGTGAAGGAAGTCTTTTGGATATTGATATGTTTCTAGAGGTTCGTTATAGTAGATGTATAGACAAGAGCAATGCTATTTTGTTTTTGTAGAACGATGACATGATTCACTTATCATATATATCATAGAATGACCACATAGTTGATTTGCCCAATATACCATAGGAACACGACATAGCTAATTTATCTTATATATCATAGTGGAAGATACCAACTTCTTAAAGGAGTAGTGGTATCTTTTTACATAGTATGAAACAAAAAAAGAACGAATCAAGAGAGTCCTATCCTAAACTCAAACTTGATTCGTTCTTTTGTGGCTATTAATGGATTTTTCTAATTTGAAGAAGCAATAGGACAGCAAAGAGCAAGCTAATGACGGACCAAATAACTAAATCACTATAACTTCCTGCTCCAACAAATCCTAATAATCCACCAATTGCATATAAAAGCATACTAAAGATTAACATTCCTTTTGCACCTTTAGATGCCAAAACTGTAATTCCAGCAATCAATAATAAAATTGAAAGCAAGAATCCAGTTGAACCACCAATTTCATTGTTTTGCGAAAGAGTATTGCCTAAACCTGCAATCATTGATTGAAAGCCGACAAAGACACTTAGAATAATAGAGATAATACCGATTGTTTTGCGCATAAGTGCCTCCTATTTACTGTAAAGTAAATTCTTTCGTCAATTTTTCATCCTTTAAGCTAAAGGTAGGGCTGACTTCGACGGAAACTGGGTTTTCAGTATCTGCCAATTTATAGGCTGTTTTAATCGTAATCTTAGCACCAGGTTGAATTTCAGTTAAGCCATCAGAAAAACCATCTTCAGTCATAACAGCGCTATCTAAGGCAACACCATTTTGAAAGACTTTAGGACTAATTGCAACTGTGAACATTTGATTGTCTTCACTATTATTTGTGAACTCATATTGTACAATTCCAACTTCAGAGCCTTCGAAATCTTGTCCTCTAGAAAAATCTTGAATGGCAACATGGAAGTCACCTAAATCACCGCTATCCGTTGCTTGGTCTTTTTTTACTTCCTCAGTTTTATCTTCTTTTTTTGTCTCTGCTTTTTTAGTTGAAGTGTCTGAACTACAGCCCAAAGCGACACCTGCCAAACTCATAATGAACAAACCTAAACCTAATTTTTTTACATTTTTCATTTTCATCTTCTCCTTTATTATTTAGTCCGTCTTACAAATACAATTATGCCGATACTAGAAGGAAAAGTCCTATGCAAGAAGCATAGTTTCAGGAAAATAAAAAAGGCTTTGGATTGTTATCCTAGCCTAAAAGTTTAGTAAGTTATGTTTTAGAATCAGTCGAGTTTAGTTCTCTTTGTTCAATAAACTCAGGGGAGTATAGGTTTTCGAAGGTTTGAATAGTGATTCCACTAAGGAAAAACCAACAGATACCAACCAATAGCCAGCCACAACAAACCGCCCAGAGCTTATTGGAGTGGATAAAAGGAATCCATTTTTTTATTGAGAGAAAGTTAGTCAAAATAATAAGAGGAAAGATAAAAAGAACTGTATAAGTGATACCTTCTAAAAAGCGGTCTAGCGGCGTACCTCTAGAAAGCATGATAGAGTAGAGAAGAAAAATACAAAGATAGCCAAAACAAGCGATGACCTTTTTCCATAGTTGATTGGTACGAAAGCCAGGTACATAATGCCTAATAAAATTTGATTGCTCTTTTGTAACGGTTTTTTGAATAGATGTTTTAGGAACGAGTCGCTTTTTTTCTACCGATACTTTTGGATTCTGTTTTGGGTGATTCTTTTCTATCTTCAAAAGAGTAAGTTGTTGATGAATAGCAGCTTGCATATCTTTAGCGGATTGGAATCGATTGCTTGGATCCAGGTTAATCGATTTTTGGACAATATCCTTCAAATAAACATTTGTTGTCAGCTGATCTTTTGGATAATTTTTTGTTAAGCAAACATTCAATACGACGCCAAGTGAATATATATCACTACGTTCATCTGTTTCGGCAAAACCAAATTGTTCTGGAGCAGCAAAGCCTAGTGTACCTAAGTTAACAGTATCAGTATCTTTTGTTCCATCATAGAAACGAATTGCATCAAAGTCAATTAACTTAATCACACCATCATTTGAAATCATAATATTGGTTAGTTTTATGTCTCGGTGAATCAAGTTTTTTTCATGGAGGACTACTAAAGCTTCTGTCACACTTTTAGCAATTTCTAAAGTAGTTTCAGTAGGCAATTGTTGATTCAATTGGATATATTCTTGTAAATTTTTCCCGTGGATAAATTCTTCATATAGCCAAAGTTCATTGTTTGAAGTCACGATTTCTTCAATTTTAGGTAGATGAGGGTGAGTAATTAAACTAAGTTTTTCTAAACGATTTTGTAATGTCAGAGCGTATTTTTTTCGAACAAAAAATTCTTTTGTTTGAATATTACGCACCAAAACAGGTCCATTTTCTTTTTCTGTCAAGGCTTCAATCTCTTTATAGTGTCCTTTTTCTAAATTCATAGGTCGTTAGTATCTCCTTTACTAAACAAATGTTTCATCAATTTTATTATAGCAAATTGTCAGGTAAAGAACAGGTTTGTTTGAAGGGAATAAAAATAAATCTGAATAAATGGTCACAAATTGTTATAATAATCACATAATCTAAAAGAAGCAGGTGTCAAAATTGGAAAAAGATACAGATAAATTAATGCATTCATTAAAAAAAGCAACAGACTTTAAGACGCTATTTAGCCAACATCAGGAAAATTTAATTGAAGAAGAGCTTAAACTCTATTTGACAGAGTTACTAAGTAAGAAAAATGTCACGAAAGCAGAAGTTATGCGTAAGTCAGGTATTTCTGAAGCGACTGGTTACCAATATTTTGATGGGAAACGGAAACCGTCTAGAGAAAAATTAATTGCGCTAGCGATAGGCTTTGGTATGGATGTGGATGAAACCAATGACTTATTGAAGAAAACAGGCTACGCAAAACTTTACCCAAAACATAAATGGGATGCCATCGTTATTTTTGGGATGAGTCATAGTCAGAGCTTAATTGAAATAGACGAGTTATTATTTGATGCGCAATTAAAAACTTTTTCGGAGGGGTAACGAGTGAGTGAGATAAATTGAACAACTGAGAAACAGGAAAGAGTTAGGTAGGTCTAAAAAAATATATATGTATCATTAGATTTTGCTACATTTCTGGTAGAGCCAAGAAAGCTAGACTATTTGTATGTTCGTTGGTATTCATTTATTAATTATGAGAGTTGTGGGCCATATTAACAGTTGAATCGATTCAAACAATTAAAAAAATTGCATTTATCTTTATAAATTTAGAATAAATAGCTGAACAACCTATTGTTGATTTATCTAATATAGGTTGTTTTTTTGCTAGTTATCAAATGTGTTACTATTTGCCTATTTTTTTCATAATTATTAGCAACAAAGAAAGCGTTTTAAATGATAGGCTAATAGCATCATATTCAATAGAATTTGAAAATAATAGGTAGGGAGTTGAGCCAAAGATGGAAAGAACACATGAGAAATACTATCTAAGTTTGGATGTTGGGGGCACGTTTATCAAACATGCATTAATTGATAAAAGTGGACATATTATTTGTTTAGCAAAAGTAACAACACCAATTAATCTGGCTGATTTTCTTGAAACAATTAAGCAAATTGTTCAGTCTTATTTGCCGACTATTAGGGCGGTTTGCTTTAGCTGTCCTGGGAAAATCGATACGAAATCAGGGACTGTTTATTTTGGTGGAGCGTTACTTTATTTAGATAAGTTCTCGATTAAAACTTATATTGAAACTGAATTTTCCATTCCTTGTACGATAACTAATGATGGTAAAGCTGCAGCGCTAGCAGAGTTATGGCGTGGGCAGCTAGAAGGCATTGCAAATGGTGGTGTTATAACATTAGGAACTGGAGTTGGTGGCGGCTTGGTGATTAATGGAAATTTACTTGAAGGTACTAACTTTCAGGCTGGTGAAATAAGTTATATGTTAATGTCAAGGGATTCGCCAATTGCATTATCGGAAATTGCTGGAAGTATGGGATCTGCTGTTCGTTTCATCGAAGAGGCTTCAAATTTACTTCAGTTACCTACAAGTAATGGGGTAATTGTATTCAAAGAATTGCAAAAGAACAACGCTTTAATTCAACCATTGTTTGAAGAGTATTGCCGAAACATTACTATTATTATTTCAAATATTCAAACTGTAGTGGATCTTGAGCGGGTTGCTATCGGCGGAGGAATTAGTGAACAACCGTTGCTGATTGAAGAGATACGTAGACAATATCGCTTAATGCGTGAAACATCAAAGGGGATCTTAGAAATGCTACACCCAATTAGTATTGTAGCTTGTGAATTTCGAAATGAAGCGGGCTTAATGGGAGCGTTGTATCACTTATTGATTCAAATTGAAGAAAAACAATTGGACTATTGGACTATCATAGTTGACTAAAAAAGAATGGAGAGATGGAAAATAGCACTAACACAAGTTGACCTTAGCTCAAATAGATTATATCGGATGGTTATCTTTAATTTAATTAAACTGACTATTTGTCTGGGACAAAATCCAGTACTGGGAAGAGAAACATAATTTGACCGTAATTATGCTTTCATCCTCGTCATTTTCATATCGATAAGCCTGACGAGGATAAAGATCTAAGAATAAGCAACTATTGAGTTAATTAAGCACTCCAATGACCTTTTCTTAGTGGAATCATTGGAGTATTTGCGTATTAGATAAATATTTTTTGAAATCTTCAGATTGGTAAAAAAATAAACATCAATATTTGCCTATAAAGTACTTAACTAAAAGCAACATAGAAATCGTTTTCAATGCTAGAATATATGTGTAAACTAAATTAGAGAGGGGAATTTATGATGCCGAGAAAATATGATAAAAAGCTACTAACTGACATAATTAAGAAACAAAAAAATGAGGTAGTCGATGACGTTACTATCCTTTTTAAACCAATTCCAGATTGTGATATCAAAGGAGCTATGGATCCAAGGTTGTACAAAGAGATGAAAAACATGGCACTACTAACAAAATTTATGCCCAAAAGAATGATGAACATGAAAATGGATATGAAATCTTTACCTAAATTAAGAAAAATGTTTAACAGTGTTGATAGTACACCAATCATTGAAGAAGGGGTTAAAGTCATTCCAGACTTTGTAACGGCTGCAGATGGATTTAAAATTCCTATTTATTGTTTTAAACAAGACAAGCCAGTTGTCGATGCACCAGTTTTGTATTTTATTCATGGTGGTGGCTTTTTTGGTGGAAGTACCGATGTTGTGACAGATGCTTTAAAGCTGATTGTTGCTAATACAAATATTGTTGCTTTTTCAATTGACTACCGTTTAGCACCCGAGCATCCTTACCCAACAGGTCATGAAGACTGTTACAATGGGCTAAAATGGATTCATGAAAATGCTAGCCGTTTTGGTGGTGATCCAAATAATATTTTTGTAGCAGGAGATAGTGCTGGTGGTAATTTAACGCTCTATTGTACGAATAAATCGTTAGAAGATAAGCTTAATTTAGTCAAAGGGCAACTAATCTTATATCCAACAGTTAACATGGGAGGGATTGATGATGAGCATGTTCGATTTTCTAAAGATAAATTTGATATCTATAAAAAACAAGCCCGAGCGATTAACTTGTCACTGGATATGTTAAGTGGTGCAACAGACGGTTTAGGAGTCTATTTAGGGACACAAGATTTGCTGAATAAGTATTTAACACCGTATATGGATGTTAGTAGTGAGATGCCACCAACATTTGTGACAGTTGGGGAACATGATTTTCTTAAAATTGAAACATTGGCGTACGCCCGAAAATTAATTATGCAGGGAGTTGACACAACAACTATTGTTTACAAAGGATTAGGACATGCATATATTGATCGAATCGGTTTTTTACCACAAAGTGAAGATTGCGCAATCGAAATGGGCAATTTTATTTTAAAACATAGGAGTTGAGAAAAGTGAAAAAGGCTAAGATTACTTTTTTTGTGATAATAATGACATTGTTACTGATTTGTACATTTTATGATTTAGAGATTTCCAAAGCACTTTTCAACACTAGTTCTCATTATGGTCAGTTTTTTGAAGCAATAGGTGAGCTACCAATGACGTATATTGGTTGTTTTTCTGCTGCAGCGTTAGTTGTAACGACGAAAAAAAGAACCAATTGGTCGTTTTATGTCGGTAAAATAGGTTTTAGTTCCTTAGTGTTACTTTTTTCTTTCTTTTCAGTCATGATGAGTGGTATGCATATTTCCATACCCCTCTGGTTGAAGTTGGTCCTAACTCTTGTGACCTGTTTGTTTTTTTATTTGTTAGCTAGGGCCGTCCCAACATCTCAACATATGAATCTAAGAAAAGCAGCTAAAGTTGGTTTGCTACTAGCTATTTCTGCTATCTTACTAATTACAATTCTTAAAATGTTATGGGGTCGGATGCGATTTAGAGAAATGACCGATCCAGCGAATCAATTTACGAGATGGTACTTGCCGCAAAGCTTGACCACAAATAATGAATTTATGTCATTTCCATCTGGTCATGCTGCTAACGCAACAGTTGTTTTATGGATCAGCTTGTTGCCAACATTTGTAAAATCTCTAGTGGGGAAAAAAAGACTGTTAGAAGTGACTGCTATTGTGTGGATTGTTCTTGTAATGATTAGCCGAATTGTGATGGGAGCGCACTTTTCTACAGATGTAATTGTCGGCATGCTGATTTCAATGATGCTATTTTTCTTCTTGAAATATAAATTTATGCCTCAAAACAGTGAGAATACTATGCTATTATAAGAGAATAATGTAAACTTAACGTTCAATCAAGAGTAAAAGAGGGGGCATAGTTAAAAAAATTGCCCTCTAACATAAAAGGTGGAATCATGATGAGTAGAACAACTTATGAATCTGTTCAAATGGATGAGAATTTACCAATGCGAATTTTACACTTTTCACATGACCGACCGTTATTATTGCCGGATGGTCGTAGTTATCAGTTTGATGCAGCGACCCTTCAATTTGTTCCGCCACATTGGCACCGAAGTATTGAGCTGACATATGTTGTCTCAGGCACCATTCATGTCCGTCAAAATGATAAGGAACAAATATATGAAAATGAATCTTTTTTTGTTGTAAACTCTGGAGAAATACATGAACTTAGTAGCGTTCCAACGGAGAATTTTGAATTAATTTGTTTTATTATTTCATATGATTTCATCCAACAATTTATCCCTGCTGTTGAGAAAATTCGGTTTGATATGGGAACAACTAATAATGGCTATCAAATGCTTGCTACATTATTTCGTGAAATTATGTCACTATACTATGAGAGTCAACCCTATAGTCATTTACAAATACAAGCACGATTAATTGAGATTATCTATCATTTGTGTCGTTACTACCAGTCAGAAGAAGCAGAACCAACTTCTCAGAAATATCGCCGTAGTCAAGCGCTTAACAAGCATATTCTGGAATATATTCATAAGCATTACATGGATAATTTAACTCTCGAACAAATGGCGAAAACTTTTAGTTTTTCTCGTGAACACTTTTCTAGACTATTTAAAGAAACGTTTGGAAAAACTTTTTTGAATTACTTAAATGATTACCGCCTGTATTGTGCTTTTCCAGATATTGTCAATAGTCGCAAGACCATAGAGACGATAAGTATGCTTCATGGTTTTCCAAGTTCAAAAGCATTGATTAAACAATTTAAAGAGACGTATCATGAGACACCAATACAATATCGGAAAAATAGAGTGGTTACAATTCTTGATCACAATACTGACAAGCCTAAACATTAATAGTTAATAGCTGATATATTGAAAAATACTATCAATAATCAGCTATTTTATTGCTACTAATCCGCAACAAAGAAAGCGTTTTCTTTGATATAGTAATAATATAAATTATTATAAAAAAGGGAGCGAGTTAGATGAGTATGAAAAAGTATGTGTTTAAAAAAATTGTAACAGATTTTGTAATTATTAATATTATTATTAATGGTATTTTTTACATTTTTAATTTCAGAAAATTCTCTGGACAGTTAACATTCAATGATATTACCACAGATTTGTTTGTTGGCTTGTTACTTTTAGGAGGCGCATGCTCTTTAATCGGGTTTGTCAATATGCGCAAGGAATTATTAAAAGGAAAAATAGATGTATCTGAGTTTAAGACAAGTCAACTTTATAATAAGCTACCAAAAGCAACTGTTTTACGTGTCCTATTGTTAACGCTAATGACAGCTATCATCACAATGACATTTTTCATTTTAGTGCCCAAAATAGTAGGTATTGATAAAATAAATCATTTTATAGGTTTTAGTTTTAAAATCTTTACTGCAGGTTTAATGGCTGCTGTAATAGGTTATATTGTAGTTGATTTGTCAATTAGTGACTATCAGCATAGTCATATCACGATGAAAGATACAACAGTTGTGTGATGATTTGAAAAAGGCTAAATGATAAATTTAAAATTGAAAGATAGACTACTAAAGGGTAATATTACAGTGATTGACAAACTATGAAAACCCTGTTACTATGTAAAAGTATTAGCGATAATACACAAATTAAATAGAACAACCATCACAAAGGGGTGCTGTTTTCAGCTGAGATTGAATCTTTGATTCTAACCCTTCGAACCTGTTCGTTAGTACGAGCGTAGGGATTGTGACGGGGCGAAGTAATTATTAAATGATAATTCGAGCTCCTCCTTTGTTGTGTGGCCCTGTTCTACACACAAGGAGGAGTTTTTTTGTTGAGTAAAAATTTAGGTGTTTGGATTGAAGGAACTATTATTGCCGCATTAGCTATGGCTTTATCTTTTATTCCAATCGATATTGGTTCAAGTTTTTCGATTTCGTTAGGCATGATTCCGATGACTTTATACTGTTTTAGACGAGGTTTTGTTCCAGGTATTGTAGCAAGTTTTCTATGGGGAGTTTTACATTTTGTTGTTGGAAAGGTTTATTTTTTAAGTGTGCCACAAGTTTTAATCGAATATTTATTTGCTTTCCTATTTATTGGTTTTGCAGGTTTATTTGCTAAAAATGTACAACTAGCGATTCAAAATAATAGCCGTAAAGATTGGATGAAGTGGATTATTATTGGCACTTTAGTTGGAACAGTTGCTCGCTATTTCTGGCATTTTGTTGCTGGTGTTGTTTTCTGGGGTGAGTTTGCTTTCGGTGGCATGAGTCCAGTTGTTTTCTCTTTAGTCATGAATGGCGCAAGTGGTCTAGCAACGGCTATAGCAACAATTATGGTATTGAGTATACTTGCTGTTAAGGCTCCAGCTTTATTTGTTCCAAAAGATAGCCGTTTTTTATTAAAAGGTGCGAGATCAACCTTTCTAAATTCTAAATAAAAAAGAATCTTCTGCTATTTTAGCAGGGGATTTTTTCTTTTTAGACTATTGACAACTATTAGTAGCTTATTCTCTTACTTCATAGTAGAATAATAAGGATATAATAGAGTTAATTAGGAGGTTTTCATGAGTACATTTATGTTGGTAATGCAAGCCATATTTATTATTAATACTGTTTTTGCTATTTTAACTGTTTTTAGAGAAAAACGTGATATAGCAGCGACTTGGGCCTGGCTATTAGTCTTAGTATTACTGCCTATTGTTGGATTTATTGCGTACCTGTTTATTGGGAAAAAAATTTCACGTGAAAAGATTTTCGATATTAAAACGCAAGAAAGTATGGGAATGAAAGAGCTTGTAATGGCGCAAAAAGAAATGCTTTTAGAGGATGAGTTACTATCAACTACACAAGCAACTGAAAATGCAAAAGAAATGGCAAGTTTATTTTTAGAAAGCGATGAATCTATTGTAACCAAAGGGAATAAAATTAAATTATTTATTGATGGTCACAAAAAATTCGATTCATTAGTCGCTGATATACAAAATGCGGAACATCATATCCATATGCTTTACTATACAATTCATCAAGATGAACTTGGCAGACGTGTATTGGCTGCTTTGGAAGAACGAGCAGCAGCAGGTGTTGAAGTTTTAGTTATCTATGATGAGATGGGTTCCAGATCAACGAAACATAGCTTTTTTAAACGACTAGAAAGTTTAGGTGGGAAAGCCGAACCCTTCTTCGGATCTCATTGGGCAATTATTAATTTGCGTCTTAACTACCGAAATCATCGAAAGATTGTTGTGATTGACGGGAAAATAGGCTATGTTGGTGGGTTTAATGTCGGCGATGAATATTTAGGCAAAGATAAAAAATTCGGTTATTGGCGTGATACTCATTTGAGAATTGAAGGAAATGCTGTTTTAGCCTTACAAAGTCGTTTTGCAATGGACTGGAATGCAGCAGTAGATAAGCATAAAATTGAATATAAGGAAGAGTATTTTCCTATTATTCATAATAAGGGTAAATCGAATATGCAAATTGTTTCAAGTGGACCAGATTCAGAACAACAGCAAATAAAAAAAGGCTATATTAAGATGATTAGTATGGCAAAAAAATCAATTTACATTCAATCGCCTTATTTTATTCCAGATGATAGTGTCCTAGATGCTATATCGATTGCGGCTATGTCAGGTATTGATGTTCGTATTATGATTCCAAATAAGCCAGACCATCCTTTTGTGTACCGTGCAACAACTTACTATGCTGGCGAAATGGTAGCGGCAGGTGCCAAGGTTTATATTTATGATAATGGCTTTTTACATGCTAAAACAATGGTGATTGATGGTGAAATTGCTTCTGTTGGAACGGCTAATTTAGATTTTAGAAGTTTTAAATTAAATTTCGAGGTTAATGCCTTTGTCTATGATCCAGTAGTTGCGATGGAATTAAAAGCAATATATGAAAAAGACATGGAAGAATGTTATTTACTAACGAAAGAGATTTTAGCGAATCAGAGCCGTTGGATGAAGTTTAAGCAAGAATTTTCACGCTTACTGTCACCAATCTTATAAAAAATTCTAGTTTATTTGTCTACTTATGAAGTGGATAGATAAGCTATTTTTTTATAGATCAGCTGAATTAATCACGTAGTCATGTCGTTAGAGTCCCTTTTAAAATAAAAATAGTCGGCTCGAATGACTGGTATAGTAGTATTTATCCATTAAATTAGAGACTTTCTTAAGCTTTCGATTTGAAATATTGCCCTATTTCATGGATAATAGAGTTTAGACAAGATTAAATTTGTTTTAATTTTTAAAAATAAAATTAAAATCAACGGGGTGAAGGATTTGTTAGAATTCAAAAATGTTTCTAAAGTATACAAAGGTGGAAAAAAAGCTGTCGATGACGTTAGCTTAAGCTTTGAGAAAGGCGAATTTATTGCCTTTATTGGAACCAGTGGTAGTGGGAAAACAACAACTATGCGGATGATTAATCGTATGATTGAACCAACTTCAGGACAAATCTTAATTAACGGAGAGGATATTGCGAAAAAAGATCCAGTTGAATTACGTCGTGAGATTGGATATGTCATCCAACAAATTGGATTAATGCCACATATGACAATTCGAGAAAATATTGTAATGGTGCCAAAATTACTTAAATGGTCCGATGAAAAAAGAAAAGAGATTGCGGAACGCTTAATTAAATTAGTCGATTTACCAGATGAATTTTTAGATCGTTACCCATCTGAACTATCAGGTGGTCAACAACAAAGAATTGGTGTTGTTCGTGCGTTAGCGGCAGACCAAGATATTATTTTAATGGATGAACCTTTTGGCGCATTAGATCCAATTACTCGTGAAGCGTTGCAAGATTTAGTCAAAGAATTGCAACAGGAAATGGGTAGAACGATTATTTTTGTTACTCATGATATGGATGAAGCTTTAAAATTAGCGGATCGAATTGTGATTATGCGCGAAGGTCGTGTGATTCAATTTGATACACCAGATAATATTTTACGTGAACCAGCTGATAAGTTTGTAGAAGAATTTATTGGACATGAACGTTTGATCCAGGCTCGACCAAATATTCAAACAGTTGAGCAAGTAATGTTGAAAACGCCAGTTTCAATTACACCAGGAAAATCTTTAACAGATGCGATTCGTTTGATGCGTGAAAAACGTGTTGATACGCTTTTAGTTACAGATGATGCGGGAGTATTAAAAGGCTATATTGACATTGAAAGTATTGACTACAATCATAAAACAGCAACGAGCGTTGGAGATATCATGAATAAAAACGCATTCTTTGTTCGTAAAGATTCACTTTTACGAGATACAGTTCGACGTATTTTAAAACGTGGTTTGAAGTATGTACCGGTTGTAGATGAAAAAGGTCTGCTAGTAGGGATTGTGACTCGTGCCAGTTTAGTTGATGTCGTTTATGACACAATTTGGGGCGATGAGGAAGTTGAAGACACCCCAAAGGTAGAGAGTGAAACTGAATTGGAAGCTGTTACGGAAAGCAATGAATAGAGAGGGGAACTAAAAATGATGAATTTTTTTACTACCTATGGCTCTGATCTATTGCTTAAAACGGGAGAACATATCTACATTTCGGCAGTAGCTTTAGGCCTAGGAATTCTAGTGGCAGTCCCACTAGGAGTATTATTAACACGAACAAATAAAATAGCGTCAGTAGTGATTGGTATAGCAAGTGTGTTACAGACCGTTCCATCATTGGCTTTACTAGCCTTGATGATTCCTTTCTTAGGGATCGGTAAGACACCAGCTATTGTTGCACTCTTTATCTATTCTCTTTTACCAATTTTAAGAAATACGTATTTAGGGGTAAAAGGTGTCGATCCTAATTTAAAAGATGCAGCAAAAGGTATGGGTATGACCAACATTCAATCGATTATGATGGTTGAATTGCCGCTAGCGGCTCCAGTTATTATGGCGGGTATTCGTTTAGGAGCGGTTTACGTGATTGCTTGGGCAACTTTAGCATCATACATTGGCGCAGGTGGTTTAGGTGATTTCATCTTTAACGGATTGAATTTGTACAAACCAGAATTGATTATCGGCGGAACGATTCCAGTGACTATTTTAGCCTTATTAGCTGATTTCTTACTTGGAAAAGTTGAAAAATGGTTTACACCGCTAGCATTAAGAACAAATGAATAGGAGGCTTCCAAAATGAACACAATGAAAAAAATAAAGAACATTGTGGCGCTTGGATTGGTGGCCCTTGTTCTAAGTAGTTGTGCTTTACCTGGTTTAGGTGGCGGATTGAATAAAGAAGCGATTAAAGTAACGGGTGGAGTAACAACTGAAACACAGATTTTAGCAGGAATTGTAAAAGAAATGATTGAACATTATACGGATCAAAAAGTTGAAGTTATTAACAATTTAGGTTCAACAACGATTAATCATCAAGCGATGATTAATGGAGATGCAAATATTTCAGCTGCACGTTATACAGGAACGGATTTAACGTCTATCTTACAATTACCAGCAGAAAAAGATCCTAAGAAAGCATTGGAAATTGTTCAACAGGAGTTTAAAAAACGCTACAATCAAAACTATTACCCTTCTTATGGATTTGCTAATACGTATGCTTTTATGGTGACAAAAGAAACAGCAGAAAAATATAATTTGAAAAAAATTAGCGATTTAAAAGCTGTTGCTGATCAACTTGAAGCGGGTGTTGATACATCATGGTTAGAAAAAGAGGGCGATGGTTATAAAGCATTTAAAAAGGATTATGGCTTTGACTTTAAACGTGTGTATCCTATGCAAATCGGTTTAGTTTATGATGCTTTAGCAGCAGGTAAAATGGATGCGGTTCTAGGATATTCAACAGATGGTCGGATTGCTAGTTATGATTTAGTTGTTTTAGAAGATGATTTGAGATTTTTCCCACCTTATGATGCGAGTCCAGTTGCGTCAAAAGAAATTCTTGAAGCTTATCCAGAAATCGATAAGGTTTTAAAGAAATTAGAAGGAACGATTTCAACAGAAACGATGCAAAAATTAAATTATAAAGCGGACAATGACCTAATTGAACCAGAAGTAGTCGCAAAAGAATTTCTAGAAGAACACAATTATTTTGAAGAAGGGGGCAAATAATCATGGAAAAGATGAACATGCTTCAACAGCTCATTTATTATTTTCAACAAAATGGTGCGTATGTCTTTAGCCAGTTTATGCGTCACTTTCTAATTTCTATTTATGGAGTGCTTTTTGCAGCTATTATCGGAATTCCATTAGGTATTTGGATCGCTAGACACTATAAAATGTCAGGTTGGGTCATAGGGATGGCAAATGTCATTCAAACAGTCCCATCATTAGCTATGTTATCCATTTTAATGTTAGGTTTGGGGCTAGGTGTGAATACGGTTATCGTGACAGTATTCCTTTATTCTCTATTGCCGATCATTAAAAATACCTACACAGGAATCAGAAGTGTTGATCATAATATTCTAGATTCTGGAAAAGGAATGGGCATGACAAAATTTCAAATTTTATATATGGTTGAATTACCATTGTCAATGTCTGTTATTATGGCTGGTATTCGCAATGCTTTAGTTGTTGCAATTGGGATTACAGCGATTGGGTCGTTTATTGGGGCAGGTGGACTAGGAGATATCATTATTCGTGGAACAAATGCAACAGATGGAACGGCGATTATTTTAGCAGGAGCATTACCAACTGCAGCAATGGCGATTATAAGTGATCTTTTCTTAGGGTTCTTGGAACGTAAGTTAGATCCAGTTCGATCAAGTAAATAAAATAAAAAAAGAATTTTTACTCTAATAGGGAGTGAAAATTCTTTTTTTAGCCTCTAGATTAATCTGCTAAACGAATGTAACGAATATCTTGTAAAGCAATCATGTGAACAGTATTGTCTTTGCGACTTTCAAGAATCGCACGATTTTGATCAAGTGGAGAGTATCTCAGTAAACCTATTTGTTCGTTTACATTTAGGATGTGCTTGGTTTTATTTATTTGTATAATAATCGCTTTTCTTTGCTCATACGCTTGGTTTAGGAAAAAACGAATTTGATTTTCGGGCATTTGCGGCAAAATTTTTAAAGATGGTTTGGTATTTCCGACTAAAAGTTTCTTTTGTAAAAAGTTAAAAGCACGAGTTTGTTTTTCTGCGAAATAATTTTCCATTTGTAAAAACCTCCGAACGTTTGTTTGTATATCTCATTATACGAACAAACGTTCAGTTTTGCAAGCTTTTTTATTTATTTTTTTAGAATGTTGTCTTTTTAAGGGAAAACATGCCATAATATAGAAGAAGTTAGTTTTTTTATCAGGCTAGTTCTTTTGAGCCAGTCTTTCGGAAAAAGATGAAATTTCGAGGTGGTAAAAAGCACCACATCAAATTTTCCTATTTTTCTGCCAGGCCTAAAGGGCTCAACAAACTTTTTATTAAGGAGTTGTTAGAATGAGTTATCAAATTTTTACGGACTCATGTTCGGATTTACCATTGGAATTCGTTGAAAAACATAAAATTGCCATTATAAGTATGATTATTAGTATTGATGGAAAAGAATATAGTGATGATTTAGGCAAAACATTTAACCGCAATCAATTTTTCCAGCAATTAAAAGAAGGAAAACAAGCAACAACCTCACAAATTAATATTGGGACTTATTATGAAGCTTTTAAGCCGTTTGTAGAAAAAAGTGAACCTATTCTTTATTTAGCTTTCTCATCAGGGTTAAGTGGTTCATACAATAATGCTGTTTCAGCAGTCCAAATGTTAGAAGATAAATTTGGCACTGTAGATATTACCGTTATTGATACAAAAGCTGCTTGTTTAGGCGAAGGGTTGCTTGTGTACCAAGCTGCTTTAATGAAAGAACAAGGCAAAACATTGACAGAAGTTGCTCAGTGGGTAGAAAATCATAAAATGAACTTACATTCATGGGTGACGGTGGATGATTTAAAACATCTTGAGCGTGGCGGTAGAATTTCATCTGTAGCCGCAACAATGGGCTCGTTGCTTAGTGTGAAACCAATTATTGTTGTGACACCAGAAGGCACATTGGAACCCGTTGCCAAAGTTCGTGGTCGCAAAAAATCGTTACATTATTTAGTCGATAAAACAGTTGAAGGGTTGCGTGATCCTGAAAATCAAACGATTATTGTCGGACATGTTGGTGTTCCAGAAGAAGCTGAGGAAGTAAAAAAAGAATTATCAGAAAAGGTGAAAGTCAAAGAAATCTTAGTTTATCCTTATGGACCAACCATTGCAGCGCACACTGGTTTTGGATCGATGGCTGTTTTTTCTTTTGGTGAAGTAAGAGTATAAACTATAATAAACTCCATTTAAGTCAAGAATATCTTGACCTAAATGGAGTTTATTGATGACTAAGAGGAGTACTGTGAAGGTTTTGACTAGCAATTAGTTCATGGATTCGGTAAAATTAAGAAAATATAACGTGATGAGGTGCAAAATTGATAGAATCTGACATGCAACAAAAGCAAAATCCAGACAAAAAAACAGCATTAGTTTTAGGTGGCGGTGGCGCACGAGGTTCCTATCAAATTGGTGTCTGGCAAGGTTTGTTAGAATTAGGTATTGATTTTCAAATTGTAACTGGAACATCAGTTGGTGCATTAAACGGGGGACTGATTGTCCAAGGTGACTATTAAGCGGCAAAGGAAATGTGGCAGGCGATTGATACCAGTCATGTCTTGGAATTTGAATCACCAGTAGACGCGACTAGCTTTAAAGGCTATCGGAAAACGGTGGGAACTTTTGTATTCAATGCATTAAGACAAAAAGGAATTAGTGCTTTGCCTTTAAAAAACAGTATCATTGATCGTTTGCTAGATGAAGATCGGATGCGAAATCGAGGGATTGAATTTGGGATAGTTTTGACAGAATTTCCAGCTATGCGTCAAGTTTCTGTGTTTTTAGATGAGATTCCTCAAGGTTTAGTCAGTCTTTACTTATTGGGTAGTGCTTCCTTTTTTCCGGCCATGCAACCGACTAAAATCGGAGCTAAATCTTATGTAGATGGCGGATATCATGATAATATCCCTATTGACTTAGCTATTTCCAAGGGTGCAACAAATTTAATCGTTGTTGATGTAAAAGGGCCAGGGATTACAAAAGCAATTAAACTTCCAGCTGAAGCGACTGTCCATCAAATTGTCAGTAAATGGCCATTGGGAGCAGTATTGCTCTTTGACGGTGCCCGATCAGAATTCAATATTCGGTTAGGTTATTTAGAAACGTTAAAAAGCTATGGAAAATTAGCTGGGAGCTGGTATAGTTTTAAAAATGAGGATATTATGAATCATGAAAAACTATTTTATCAAAAATTTGTCCGCTTATTAAATGATCCGCAAGAATTTTTTATCGCTGCTTTTTATCGGAATGAGAAAAACCAAGAATTACTATTAAAAAGAATACGAGGAGCTTGGCGTGGTCGTGTTGGGAAAAAAGAGTTAAGTTATGCGATTCATGAATTAACAGGCAAATTATTTCAACTTAATCCAACAAAAATTTATTCGTTTTCTGAATTTAATCAGGCTATTCTTGAAAAATATGAAGCAGCTAGAAAAGCAATTGAAACAGCTAGTTTGGCAGCTACATTTGAAATTGCTATGATTTATTCTGGGGATGAATGGTTAGATAATTACGCTCAAATGATTCCCTTTATTTCTAATTTAAAAATGGTTCTCTATTTCGTTGACTTACTGGAAGCTAAGCAAGGTAGGCTAATGGTTTCTAAAAATCTACAATGGCTAATTTATCGAAAACCAGTAGCTTTCATGATGGCAACCTACATTTATCAACTGAAAAAGATGATAAAGTAACTAAAAAAAACTATAATATAGACTGATTTTATGGTAAACTAAATCTTGATATTTTTTATGAATTAGTAGAAATAAAGTTAATTTAAAAGCTAGATTTGAGGCGGTGAAGAAGATGGCAAAAGAATTTTCTTTTGAAATAATGGAAGAAATTGCAGTTCTTTCTGAAAATGCAAAAGGCTGGAAGAAGGAATTAAATTTAGTCAGCTGGAATGGCAATCAACCAAAATTTGATTTACGAGATTGGGATGCGACTCACGAAAAAATGGGAAAAGGGTTAACGTTATCTAATGATGAAGTTAAAGCTTTGAAAATAGCCTTAGAAAATGTCAGCCTTTAAGAAAGTAGGGAGCTTATGAAAAGCATGACTGGTTTCGGTCGAGCTTCGACAAGTCAAGAAATGGTCCAAGTTGATATTGAAATGAAATCGGTCAACCATCGTTTTCTAGAAGTGGTTAGCCGAATACCTAAAGAATTAAATTTTATGGAATTGCCCTTAAAAAAGCAAGTTAGTGCTCAGTTGAAGCGCGGACGGGTTGAGATTTTTTTAAATTTGAAGAAAAGTGCTGATAGCCAAAAAAAATTAGTGATCAATTGGTCATTAGTTGACGAAGCTGTAGCATTTGCGACAGAAGCAAGTCGTAAATACGATCAAATTCCTGGCTTAGATTTTAAATCTGATTTAATGGAGTTGATTGCTTCTTCTGATTTTTTAACAGTTGAAGAAAAAGAAGTGGGTGAAGAAATAATTGAACCACTTGTTAGAGAGGCAACTGAAAAAGCTTTAAAAGAATTGGTTGCGAGCCGACTATCTGAAGGGTTGCGCCTAAAGGAACATGTCCTCAATCATTTAGAACAATTTCAACTAGCGATTCATCAAATTACAGATTTATCGGAGTTGTTTGAAGAACATTATCGAACGCGTTTAGAAGATCGATTACAAGAAGTAGTAGGAAATTTCATTGACGAACCTCGCTTATTAACTGAATTAGCAATAATGTTAGAAAAAGCCGATATCCATGAAGAATTGGAACGTTTAGATAGTCATATTGTTCATTTTCGACAGTTAGTCGAAAAGCCAGAACCTGTCGGACGAGAATTAGATTTTTTAATTCAAGAAATGAATCGGGAAGTGAATACAATTGGCTCTAAAGCCAATCAATTGAAGCTGTCTGATACTGTAATTCTGATGAAAACGCAATTAGAGAAAATTCGAGAGCAAGTACAAAATATTGAATAAAAAAGTATCGTTTAGAAAGGGTTTTAAAGAATGACAGACCGTGGACTTTTAATTGTCCTTTCCGGACCTTCTGGTGTTGGAAAAGGAACAGTTAGGCAAGCAATTTTTGAAAATGATGGAACCAATTTTGATTATTCTATCTCAATGACAACTAGAAAAAAACGTGTTGGGGAAACTGATGGAGTGGATTATTTTTTCAGAACAAAGGAAGAATTTGAAACTTTAATTGAAAATGGTGGCTTATTAGAGTATGCTGAGTATGTAGGAAATTACTACGGCACTCCTTTGGCTTACGTAGAAGAGACTTTAGCGAGTGGAAAAGATGTTTTTTTAGAAATCGAAGTTCAAGGAGCCCTGCAGGTACGAGAAAAAATGCCTGAAGGAGTTTTTATTTTCTTGACGCCACCTGATTTAGTTGAACTTAAGTCGCGAATCATTGGACGTGGGACGGATGAAATGGCTGTGATTGAAGAACGTATGGAAAAAGCGATCGAAGAGATCGAAATGATGCGTTTGTACGACTATGCTGTTGTCAATGACCAAGTTGAAAATGCTGTTAGAAATGTCAAACAAATTATTGAAAGTGAACATTTGCGTGTATCGCGAGTGATTCACCGTTATAAAAAAATGATTGAGGAGCTGTAAATAATATGATGTTAGAACCGTCTATTGATAACTTACTAGAAAAAATTGATTCAAAATATTCGTTGGTGATTATTGCAAGTAAACGTGCGCACCAATTGCATGCGAAAGAAATGCACTTATTAGAATCGTATGATTCATATAAAAACGTTGGTAAAGCACTAGAAGAAATTAATGCTGGGGATTTAGTTATTGACCCAACAACAGTTGGACCAGAAGAATAGAAAAATAAAGAATGCCAAACAAAAAGATTTTTTTGTTTGGCATTTTCTGCTTCTTTTTACATATTTTTTTAGTAAGGGCCTTAAAATGAAACTATTTTCGATTTAAAAAATAGAAAGACATTAAAACACATCATGAATTCGTTAAAAATCAAGACAAAAAGCAATTTTTCTAGTAGAATAGATTAGATGAATAAAATGAAACTAAAGTGAAAAATTTCAAATAAATGAAGAAGCTTCTTTTTTCAACGAAAACAAAAGCAGTCTATGTAGTGAAGGGAGACTTTTGGTATGTTAAAAGGAAAGAAAATTGCCTTGTATGTAACTGGAGGCATTGCTATTTATAAAGTCTGTGACTTAGTGCGAAAGCTCATAAAATCGGGAGCTGAAGTGAAGGTGGCGATGACAGCGTCAGCAACGAAATTTGTAACGCCGTTAACTTTTCAAGTTTTAAGTAAAAATGATGTTTATTTAGATACATTTGATGAAAAAGTCAGTCAAGAAGTTGCCCATATCCATTTGGCAGATTGGTCTGATATGGCGGTAATCGCTCCAGCTACTGCTAATAGTATCGCTAAGTTAGCTAATGGGATTGCAGATGATTTTGTTTCAACAGCATTATTAGCAACAACAGCGCCTGTTTATGTAGTTCCAGCGATGAATCAGCATATGTTGGAAAATCCTGCAACCGTTAGAAATCTAAAAACAATTACTGCAGACGGTCGTTACATTATTGAACCTGCAACTGGTTTCTTAGCAGAGGGATATGAAGGGAGAGGGCGTATGCCTGAACCTGCAGATATTCTTAACGAAATTGAATTAAGCCTCCTTAAGCAGCAAAAAAATCTGCCTTTAAGTGGAAAAAAAATAGTCGTGACGGCTGGTGGTACAAAGGAACGCATTGATCCAGTACGTTTTATCACGAATGATTCTTCTGGTAAAATGGGATACAGTCTGGCCATTGCCGCACGAGATTTAGGTGCAGAGGTCCATTTGATTTCAGCTACAACTCTTATAGAAGCGCCTAAGGGTGTTCGTGTCGTTAACGTTCAAACGGCAGCCGATATGGAAAAAGCTGTCTTAGCAGAGTTCGATGCAGCCGATATAGTTATTATGGCTGCCGCTGTATCTGATTATAAACCAGCGATTGAAATTAAAGAAAAAATAAAAAAAGACGAAGATAAACTGATTTTAAATTTAACTAAAACAACAGATATTTTGGCTGAATTGGGCCAAAAGAAAACCCATCAATTTTTAATTGGATTTGCGGCAGAGACCAATAATGTTGAAGAATATGCCCTTGGCAAGTTGAAAAAGAAAAAAGCCAATTTGATTGTGGCAAATGATGTCTCTAAACCAGATGCTGGTTTTAATAAGGAGACGAATGCAGTCACTATTTATTCAGAAGTAAGCGAACCAATTGAGATTTCTGTTCGCAGTAAATTAGAGATAGCAAAAGAAATTTTAAACGTAGCGTTAAGTCAAATAAGTTAGAGAATGTTCAAATTAACTAAAGGGTGTGAAAATGAATGGTTTCTATTGCGAAAGTGATTGTTGATGTTCCAACTATGCAAACCAATCAACCCTATGATTATGGGATCCCTCCTGAATTTGTAGAAACTTTAATGAAGGGCATGCGGGTTGAGGTACCATTTGGACGTGGTGGGAGACGTGTGCAAGGTTTTGTCGTTGATATTGTCCACTCAACAGATTATACTGGTGAACTTAAATATATTGCGAGTTTAATGGATTTGAATCCAGTCCTAAATGAAGAAATGCTGGCTTTAGGTAAAGAAATGGCTGAAACAACGTTTGCCTTTCAAATAACATGTTTACAAACAATGTTGCCTAGTGTTATGCGTGCCAAATATGAAAAGAAAATTCGTTTAATTGATGAAGTTTCTGAATCTATTTTTACGTCGATTTTTAAGGGACGGAATGAGATTAGTTGGGAAGAAGCAGAAGAACGAGAACTATTACCTAAATTAATGGAATTAAAAAAGCATGAAACTGTTGAAGTTGTTTATGAAGTCAAAGATAAAGCAAGAACTAAGAAAAAAAGGATGATTAAACGACTGCTTTCTTTTGAACAATTAGAAGAAGCAAAAATAGGATTAGGCAAACGTGCTCCTAAACAGCAGATTTTAATTAGTTATTTACAAGCTATGGAGAATGATGTTAGAAGCGTTTCTGAAGTAACTAAAAATACAACGATAACAGCAGCCAATTTAAAAGAGGCCGAAACAAAAGGTTGGTTAACTTTTTTTGAAGAGGAAACCTATCGTGATCCTTTTGAAAATCATGAATTTAAACAGACAGAAGCGTTTACCTTAAATGCCAGTCAAACAGCTGCTATTACTCCAATTTTAGCAGCCACTAAAGAAAACAGAGCTGAGACTTTTTTACTGAAAGGAATCACTGGAAGTGGAAAAACAGAAGTGTATTTGCAAACTATTGCTGAAACCTTAAAAGATGGGAAAAGTGCTCTAATGCTTGTTCCTGAAATTGCCTTAACTCCGCAAATGGTCAATCATTTTAAAGGTCGATTTGGAAATGAAGTAGCTGTCTTACACAGTGGTTTATCCGTGGGAGAAAAGTATGATGAATGGCGTAAAATTCAACGAGGTGAAGCGAAAGTAGTGGTTGGCGCAAGGTCTTCTATTTTTGCTCCTGTGACAAATATCGGGGTCATTATCATCGATGAAGAACATGAAGGTAGTTATAAACAAGATGAAAGTCCCCGTTATCATGCTAGAGATATGGCTTTATGGCGTAGTTTATATCATCAATGTCCAGTTATTTTAGGAAGTGCAACGCCTTCTTTAGAGTCGCGTGCTCGTGCTCAGAAAAAGGTATATACATTATTAGAATTAACCGAACGGGCCAATCGCAAAGCTTTGCCTGAAGTTGAAGTGGTAGATATGCGTGATGAATTAAAAAAACAGAATCGCTCAAGTTTTTCATTGGTCTTACAAGAAAAAATACGTGAACGAATAGCTAAGAAAGAACAAATTGTTTTATTATTGAATCGACGAGGATATTCTTCATTTGTTATGTGTCGTGATTGTGGCTTCGTTTTGCCGTGTCCTAATTGTGATATTTCCTTGACATTACACATGGATACAAAGACAATGAAATGTCATTACTGTGGCCATGAAGAGGCTATTCCGCATACTTGTCCAAGTTGTAAAGGACATAAAATTCGCTATTACGGAACCGGAACACAAAAAATTGAAGAAGAGTTACATGCTCTCATTCCTGAAGCTAAGATTATTCGTATGGATGTTGACACGACACGCAAAAAAGGAGCCCATGAAAAATTGCTGACAGCATTTGGAAATGGTGAAGCAGATATTTTATTGGGGACTCAAATGATTGCGAAAGGGTTAGATTTTCCTAATATTACTCTTGTGGGCGTTTTAAATGCCGATACTGCTTTGGGATTACCAGATTTTAGAGCTAGTGAGCGAACGTTTCAATTACTAACTCAAGTTAGTGGTCGTGCAGGACGAGCTGAGTTAACCGGTGAAGTTATTGTTCAAACGTACAATCCAGATCATTATGCAATTGTATTGGCTCAACAACATGATTATGATCATTTTTATCAACATGAGATGTTGTTGCGTAGACGGGGAAGTTATCCACCATATTATTATACGATTCTTTTGACAACAAGCCACGAGGAAGAACTTCAAGCGGCTAAAAAAATGCAAGAAATTGTTCAATTTATTCGACCTGAGATGCAGCCAGAAACAATTATTTTAGGGCCGACACCAAAAGCAGTCGCTCGCGTTAATAACCGTTATTATTACCAAACAATTATTAAGTATAAACATGAACCCTTGCTATTTTCTAAGCTTCACGAGTTATTAATCAACTCACAAAAAGAAATGGCAAAAGGCTTACAAGTAACGATTGATTCAGAACCTATGCATTTTATTTAATGAGACAAACGACAGAGAGAAGGTTTTAATATGGCACTATTGCCAATTGTTCAGTATCCAGATGATATTCTTGAAACTCCAGCATCTGAGGTGACTGAAATCACAGATGAAACGTTACAATTATTAGCAGATATGTATCAAACGATGGTTGAAAATGATGGTATCGGCATTGCTGCTCCACAAGTAAATCATTCTTTGCGAATTGCTATTGTGGAATTAGACGAAGAATCAGGATTGTTTGAAATGATTAATCCAGAAATTATCAGCCAAGAAGGTTCTTCGATTGATGTCGAAGGATGTTTAAGTTTTCCAGGCGTGTATGGGACCGTTGATCGTGCTGATTATATTGTTGTCCGCTTTACCGATCGTTTTGGTGATGAATATGAAGTCGAAGCCGACGGTTATTTAGCTAGAGCATTCCAACATGAAATTGAACATTTAGATGGTAAACTCTTTACAGATAAAATTATCGAACATATTGATCCACAAGATTTAGAATCCTATATGGAGGAGCATGGCGAATGACAAAAATTATATTTATGGGAACTCCCGCTTTTTCAGTACCAATTTTAGATGAATTAGTCCGTGCTGGTTACGATATTCAAGCAGTGGTTACACAGCCAGATCGACCAGTGGGCCGTAAAAAAACGTTAACACCAACACCTGTTAAGGTAGCAGCTTTAAAACATAATATCCCGGTTTTACAACCTGAAAAAATAACAGGTTCAAAAGAAATGACTGAAATTGAAGCTTTAGCGCCTGATTTAATTGTAACAGCAGCTTTTGGTCAATTTTTACCACAAAAATTATTAGATGTGCCTAAGTTAGGTGCGATTAATGTCCATGCCTCTTTATTGCCAAAATATCGAGGTGGAGCACCTGTTCACTATGCTTTAATGAATGGCGACAGTGAGACCGGTGTGACAATTATGTATATGGAAAAGAAAATGGACGCGGGCGATATTTTAAGTCAACGAAAATTAGCCATTACTGAAAAAGATGATGTCGGAACTTTATTTGAGCGGTTAAGTATTTTAGGTCGTGACTTATTAATGGACACTTTACCAGATTTGTTAGCTGGTAAAATTGTACCAGTGAAGCAAGATGAAGCGTTAGTTACCTATTCACCAAATATTTCTCGTGAAGAAGAACGAATTAATTGGGACAAAACGGCTCAACAAATTGACTATCAGGTTAGAGGAATGCGTCCTTGGCCAGTAGCATATACTTTATTGGCAGGTAATCGTTTGAAATTATGGGATGTAACACCGATTACTGAAGAAACAACAACTGAAGCTCCGGGAACGATCATTCAACTAGGTAAAGAAGTTATTTGGGTTGCATGCGGAGATCAGACAATTTTACAATTAAACAAAATTCAACCAGCTGGAAAAGGTCAATTGACTGCTGGCGAGTTTTTACGAGGAATCGGCAGTCAATTAACTGTTGGAGAAATGGTGGGACAAGATGTCTAAAGAACAAACAGAACCAAAAAAAGAAGTTCAAAAACGTAATACAAAAAAAACAAGTCGCTATTTAGCGATGGAAATTTTAGACAAAACTGAAAAAAATGGTGCTTATTCTAATTTATTATTAAATGAATCCATTCAAAAAAATAATTTAAGTTCTGCTGATGCAGGACTTTTAACAGAATTAGTGTATGGCGTTTTGCAACGTCGTTTAACCTTAGATTTTTATTTGGCTGACTTCTTAGATGAATCCAAAAAAATTGATTCTTGGGTTCGTAACTTATTACGTTTGTCTATTTATCAAATGATTTATTTAGATAAAATTCCGCAACATGCCATTCTTTTTGAAGCTGCTGAGATTGCTAAAAAGAAAGGTCATGTAGGAATTAGTAAATTTGTTAATGGCGTTTTACGGAATGCTGAGCGTCGCGGATTCAAGGATTTAACAGATATTAAAGATGATGCTGAGCGCCTTAGTCTGGAAATTAGTATGCCTTTATGGTTAGTTGAAAAATTTATTAATCAAATTGGGTATTCTGAAACCAAAGCTTTGGGAGAGTCTTTATTAATTCCAAGTCGAGCAAGTGCTCGAGTAAATCAACGTTATTTAACAGTTGAAGAAGCATTGTATGCGTTAGAGGAAGAAGGTTTTGCTGTTCGTCGAAGTGAAATTACGCCAGATGCTGTCATTAGTGATGGTGGGCATTTTGCCTCGTCGCCCTTATTTACTTCAGGTCAATTAACGATTCAAGATGAAACATCGATGTTGGTTGCTCCAGCTCTGCAGATTGAACCTCACCACCAAGTTTTAGATGCGTGTGCAGCTCCTGGCGGAAAAACAACTCATATCGCTTCTTTTTTATCTCATGAAGCAGGGGGAAAAGTTGTTGCATTAGATTTGCACAAACATAAAGTAAAATTAGTGAAAGAAAATGCGGCACGTTTACATGTCGATGATGTTGTTGAAGGTGTTGTTTTAGATGCACGAAAAGTCGATGAAGTTTTCCCAGATGAAAGCTTCGATCGTATTCTAGTTGATGCGCCGTGTTCAGGTTTAGGCTTAATGCGCCGTAAACCAGATATAAAATATACAAAAAAAGAGCGTGATTTATTAAATTTACAAAAAATTCAATTAGAAATCTTAGAAAGTGTAGCGCCAAAACTGAAAAAATACGGTATAATGGTTTACAGTACTTGTACCATAACAGAAGAAGAAAACGAAAAAACAGTTGAACAGTTTTTAGCGTTACATCCTGAATTTGAAAAAACGACAGTCTTAGTTGGAGAAACTCTTCAACCTTGTCTTAAAAATGGATTCATACAAATTTATCCTCATGATTTTGAAACAGATGGTTTTTTCATTAGTTGTTTGAAAAAAATCAACTAAAAGTCATGAAGAGTTTAAAGAGGTGGAGAAATGCAGGTTGTATTTCAAAGTGATATCGGAAAAACAAGGAAAAATAATCAAGATTTTGCTGGACAATTTGACAATCAAGCAGGACTTCGATTAGTAGTAGTTTGTGATGGTATGGGAGGACATAAAGCTGGCGATGTTGCTAGTGAAATGGCTGTTTCTCATCTAGGTCATGCTTGGGAAGAGACCAACTATGCAACTGCAGAAGAAGTCACACAATGGATGTTAAAACAAATCACGCTTGAAAATGAGCGTATTGTTGGAAAATCTACTCAATTTTCTGATTTAGATGGCATGGGAACAACCTTGGTTGCAGCGGTTTTATTTGAAGAAGAACTTGTCATAGCTAATATTGGCGATAGTCGAGGGTATTTGTATTCAAATAAAAAATTAGTTCAACTAACAGAAGATCATTCATTAGTTAATGAGTTGTTAAAAAGTGGGGAAATCACTTCAGAAGCAGCAGCAAATCACCCTAGAAAAAATGTCTTAACACGGTCATTAGGCGTTTCCTCTGAGATTGATATTGATATTACGATTTTTTCTATTTTAAAAGATGACATTTTATTGCTTTGTTCAGATGGTCTAACTAATATGGTTGAAGATAGTGCCATTTCAGAAATTTTAAGCCAAGATATATCCATTGAAGAAAAAGTAAATGCGCTAGTGTCTTTAGCCAATGAAAAAGGTGGGGCTGATAATATTACGGTATTATTAGCTGATTTCGCCGCGAGAGAGGAGTCCTAGCATTTATGGAAATAGGAAAAAAATTAAGTGGACGCTATAAAATTATTGGAACTGTCGGTGGCGGCGGAATGGCTAATGTATACTTAGCTCATGATTTAATTCTGGATCGAGATGTAGCTGTTAAAGTATTGCGCTATGACTTTAGAGAAGACAAAGATATTATTCGTCGTTTTCAAAGAGAAGCATTGTCAGCAACTGAACTAGTTCATCCGAACATTGTCAGTGTTTATGAGGTAGGTGAAGAAGATAATTTCCAGTATATTGTGATGGAATATGTGAAGGGCACGGATTTGAAAAAATATATTGGAAATCATTTTCCGATTCCGTATCAAAAAGTCATTGATATTATGGAACAAATCCTATCTGCAGTAGCAGACGCCCATAGAAACCGGATTATTCATCGAGATTTGAAACCACAGAATGTTTTAATTGATGAAACGGGTCTAGTAAAAATTACAGATTTTGGAATTGCTGTGGCATTATCAGAAACGTCAATTACTCAGACAAACTCTTTGTTAGGCTCAGTTCATTATTTATCACCTGAACAAGCTCGTGGCAGTATGGCAACGAAACAATCTGATATTTATGCATTGGGAATTATCTTATATGAGTTGCTAACTGGAAATGTACCGTTTGAAGGAGAATCTGCAGTTTCGATTGCATTAAAACACTTTCAAGAAACGGTTCCTTCTGTAAAAGATTTTGATGGTCGTATTCCGCAACCTTTAGAAAATGTTGTCTTAAAAGCAACCGCGAAGGAAGCTAGTGATCGCTATCAATCAGCAGAAGAAATGGCAACAGATATAGCAACTGCGCTTTCTCCGCAACGGGCGGGAGAGCCTAAATTTGAACCGGCTAGCATGATGGAAGAAACAAAAGTATTAACTCCTATCCCAGGAGACTTATTAGAAACAGAGTCTGTAGAAGCGGAAGAAGTTAAAGAAGAGGATGAACAAAAGCCGGTTAAAGATCAAAAGAAAAAGAGTAAAAAGAAAAAAATTATTCTATTTTCGATTATTGGTGTGATTTTACTTTTTGTGATTGGTTTTTTTGCGATTGCAATGAGTGGTCCGAAAGATGTTAAAATTCCTGATTTAACGGGTTTGTCAGAAGCAGAAGCTAAAAGTGAATTAATAAATGCAAAATTAAAAGTTGGGGATGTAACGGAAGAAGCTAACCCAGAAGTCGAAGAAGGCCAAGTTATTCGTTCAGATCCTAAAACTGATCGGACTGTCAAAGAAAACACAAAAGTGAATTTATTTATTAGTACGGGTAAAGCGACTGAAAAATTTGGGAATTTTGTTGGTGAAGATTTCCAAGTTGTAAAAGCTAAATTAACCAATTTGAAATATGATGTGAAAACACCAATTGAAGTCTTTAGCCCAAGCGTTCCTAAAGGCCAAATTATTGAACAAAGTATCGAAAAGGGCCAAGAAGTTGTCCCTAGCGAAACTCAGGTCGTCTTTACAATTAGTAAAGGGGAAGAAGGTTTTATCATGCCAGATATGTTGAATTATGGTAAAAAAGATGTCGATGATATTGCCTCTGCCCAAGGATTAAAAGTTACGTACAATTCGGATTATTCTGATACAGTGACTGCTGGATTGGTAATGGCACAAACACCAGGAGCTGGAGAAACAGTTTTCCGTAATGATTCGATTACTGTCACATTATCAAAAGGACCAAAAGAAATACCAGTTGTAAGTGTTACAAAAAAAATCACACTTGAATATTTAGCGAAAACAATCAACAAACCGGCTTCTACAACAGATAGTAGTAATCAATCTGCAAATTCTAGTAGTTCCGAAGAAAGCATTAGTTCAGTTAGCTCAATCACTGAACCAGTAGCTAATAAGTTTGAGGTTTATATTGAAGACGAGGAAAATAACTTTAATACACCAGTTGTAACTAAATCAATTCTTGCTACCGAGTCGATTGACTTAACCTTTAAAATTAAAGAAGGTGGAGTCGCTCGTTATAAAGTAGTTCGCGATGGTGAAACAATTATTAATGAAGAGGTTCGACCTTAAGGAATAGGTGAGAGTTAGAGAATGATTTCTCTAACTCTCTTTGGTTTGTCATTGAATGATTGGTTCAGTAGAAAATCAGTTAAAGAGAACAGAAAATAGTTGCAATCTGACTTTTGATTAAGTACAGTAGAAGAGAGAATAGTTAAGAAGGAGTGGATTTTTTGCCAAGAGGTCAAATAAGAAAAGCGTTAAGTGGTTTTTATTATGTCTATTGTGAAGGTGAAACCTATCAAACTAGAGGAAGAGGCAATTTTAGAAAACGAAACTTAACCCCTTTAGTTGGGGACGAAGTTATTTTTGAAAGTGGAAATCAAGATGAAGGCATCTTGAAGGAACTTTTACCACGTAAAAATGAACTAGTACGCCCAACGGTTGCTAATGTTGATTTAGGTGTGATTGTGATGTCAGCAGTTGAACCTAACTTCTCTTCTAACTTGCTAGATCGTTTCTTAGTTACATTAGAAAGCAAAAAAATTAAAGCCCTTATTTATCTGACCAAGATTGATTTATTAGATCAAGAACAGTATCAAGAAATGGAACAAATCAAAGTAGCTTATGAAAAAATTGGCTATCCAGTTATTTTGCCTAAGAGAGAGATGGACCATGAACCGATTGAAGAGTTAACTCCTTATTTTAAAGAGAAGATAACTGTTTTTATGGGACAATCTGGGGCAGGTAAGTCAACTTTATTAAATCAAATTGCACCAGATTTAGCTTTGAAAACAGGAGTGATTTCTAATGCCTTAGGTCGTGGTAAGCATACGACACGCCATGTTGAATTATTGCCTTTATATGGTGGGTTGGTAGCTGATACGCCAGGGTTCAGTTCGATTGAATTTCTAGAAGTAGAAGCAGATGAACTTCCAGAATTATTTCCAGATTTTGTGGAGGTACAGCATGAGTGCCGTTTTAGAGGGTGTAAACATCGTGAAGAACCTGGTTGTCAAGTCAAAAAAGACGTTGAAGAGGGAACTATTTTAGCATCCCGTTATAAGCACTATTTACAATTCTTAGAAGAAGTTGAAAATCGTAAACCTAAATATGGGAAGAAAAACTAAAAAAAGTGAGGAATTTATTATGAAAATTGCACCATCTATTTTAAGCGCTGATTTTGCCAATTTAGAAAGAGATGTTCGATTAGTTGAAAGTGGCGGGGCAGACTATATTCATGTTGATGTTATGGACGGTCATTTTGTTCCTAATATTACTCTTGGAGCTAATATTGTTTCGGCAATTCGTCCAGTAACTAAATTGCCATTAGATTGTCACCTAATGATTGAAAATCCAGAGAATTACATTGAAGATTTTGCTAAAGCAGGAGCTGATATTATTACAGTTCATGTTGAAAGTACACCTCATATTCACCGTGCTATCCAAATGATTAAAGCTGCTGGTGTTAAAGCAGGGG
Source organism: Carnobacterium maltaromaticum DSM 20342 (assembly GCF_000744945.1). Lineage (NCBI taxonomy): Bacteria > Bacillati > Bacillota > Bacilli > Lactobacillales > Carnobacteriaceae > Carnobacterium > Carnobacterium maltaromaticum. Next base: position 815,557 of record NZ_JQMX01000001.1, on the reverse strand, counting down.
TTGTGTTGAATCCAGGGACACCTGTCGAAGCTGTGAAGTATGTCTTGGCTGAGTGTGATCTAGTTTTAGTAATGACTGTAAATCCAGGTTTTGGTGGGCAAAGTTTTATTGAAGAAACACTAGAGAAAATTACTGAATTAAGTGCGTTAAAAGAAATTAAAAATTACCATTATGAAATTGAAGTGGATGGTGGAATCGTGCCAGAAACGGCCGCAAAATGTAAATTAGCAGGAGCTGATGTATTTGTAGCAGGTTCTTATGTCTATAATGCTGAAAATCCATTAGAACAAATTCAAAACTTGAAGGATGCGTTAAAATAAATGACTACACGGGTAGCTTTGTTAGTTGGTGGACCAGAAAACATGATTCCAGATTTTATGCAGCTGGAAAACCAAGAAACGAAATGGATTGGTGTGGATCGAGGCGCATTACGTTTAATCGAAAAAGGCATTGTTCCACGAATGGCTGTCGGTGATTTTGATTCCATCTCAACTGCTGATTTAGCTGTTCTAAAAGAGCGAATTGCAGATGTCCGTATTTCACCAGCAGAAAAAGATGAAACAGATACAGAAATGGCTGTTGCTTTAGCTTTAAATGAGTTAAAAGCGGATGAAGTTGTTATTTATGGTGGGACTGCTGGTCGACTGGATCATTTTTTAGCTAATTTATGGATGGTGCTTCAACCAAGGTTTATTAAACATGCAGCTAAAATAAAAATGGTCGATTGCCAGAACAGTCTATCATTTTATTTACCAGGCAGTTATGAGTTAATAAAAGAAGCTGATAAGCGCTATTTAGCTTTTGTTTGTTTAACGCCTGTCACAAAGCTTTCGTTAGTTGATCAAAAATATAGATTAGACGAAGCTGACTTCCTTTATCCAACCTCGTTAGCAAGTAATGAATTTATTGGTGAAACGGGGCATTTTTCTTTTACTAGTGGTGTGATCGCTGTCATTCAAAGTACTGATTAAACCAAAAAGAGTTCACTTTAAGTATGAAAATACTTAGAGTGAACTCTTTTTTAATAAAAAAAGAACCTAGTTTATAAAAGACCAGGTTCCTCATTTATTTAGATTAAACACGTTCAACTTTACCTGATTTAAGTGCGCGAGCAGAAACCCAAACTTTTTTAGGTTTGCCGTCAACTAAAATACGAACTTTTTGTAAGTTAGCTTTCCAAGTACGTTTGTTAGCGTTCATTGCGTGAGAGCGACGGTTTCCACTTTTACTCTTACGGCCAGTAATTACACATTCTTTTGCCATTATTCTTTCCTCCTTTGCCGATATCTCGAAGCAAAGCTTCAATACTCATACTTCAATAATTTATCATAATTAGCGTAACTTTGCAATAGTTTTCTTTCAAGTATTTTTACTTGACAGCTTTTTTTGCATTCTCTAGAAGTAGCTAGATTAAGATAGAGATTATAATAATAGAAGAAAACAGATAAATAAAGGATTGGAAATAATCTTTTTCTATTTACATAGTGTGAAGTAAAATGACAAAAAGATAAGAGTATCGAGTTGTTTCGGCGATTATCCTTTTAAAAACCAGATAGCTATGATAAAATATAGAATAGTAATTTATGGCCTATGAGTCAAAAGGAGGATTTTTAACATGGCAGTTAAAATCAAAACACAATTTGGAACAATCGATATTACAAATGACGTCATTGCAACCGTTGTTGGTGGCGCAGCAACAGATATTTACGGTATTGTAGGAATGGCAAGTAAAAACCAAATTCGTGATAATTTAAACGATATACTAAAAAAAGAAAACTATTCACGTGGGGCAGTTGTAAGACAAGAAGAAAATGGCGTAGCTGTTGATGTTTTTATTATTGTTAGCTATGGAACAAAAATTTCTGAAGTTTGCCGTAACGTGCAAGAAAAAGTAAAATACAATTTGGAAACAATGTTAGGCGTTTCTGCAAATACTGTTAATGTATATGTTCAAGGCGTTCGCGTCATGCAAGACTAATTAAAAACAATAGTCATTGTCACTCAGCTAAATAGAGTGACCAAGGAGGAAAATATCGGTGGAAGTAACAAAATTAGAAGGTAACCAATTTCAGGCAATGGTGGCAATTGGTGCCAAACGTTTAACTAAAAATGCTGAGTTTGTCAATTCATTAAATGTATTCCCAGTGCCAGACGGCGATACTGGAACAAATATGAACTTATCTATGACAAGTGGAGCAAAAGCAGTAAATTCTTCAACATCAGATAGCGTAGGAGAATTAGCTAATGCTCTATCTAAAGGTTTATTAATGGGAGCACGCGGAAATTCTGGTGTTATTTTGTCGCAATTATTTAGAGGATTTTCTAAATCAATAGTAGGCAAGGAAACATTAACAGCAAAAGAATTTGCTGCAGCTTTTACAAGTGGAGTTGAAACGGCTTATAAAGCGGTTATGAAACCTGTTGAAGGAACTATTTTAACCGTTGCTCGTGAATCTGCTAAAGCTGGTGAGAAGAAAGCTAAAGATACAGATGATTTAGTTGTAGTAATGGAAGCTGTTGTTCGAGGCGCTAAAAAGTCATTAGCTAAAACACCTGATTTGCTCCCTGTACTTAAGGAAGTTGGCGTTGTAGATAGTGGTGGGCAAGGACTTTTATTTGTCTATGAAGGCTTTTTAGAAGCGTTATCTGGAAATATTGTTGAAGAAGATTATCAACAGCCAAATGAAAAGCAAATGACAGAAATGGTCAATGCAGAACATCATCGCAGCGTTTCAAATCATATTGCAACTGAAGATATTAAATATGGCTATTGTACTGAAATTATGGTTCATATTGGCGATGGTGAAACAGTTGATAGTGAATTTGACTACGATACTTTCCGTAACCATTTAAATGATATTGGCGATTCTTTATTAGTTGTTGCTGATGATGAAATTATTAAAGTTCATGTTCATACAGAGCATCCAGGTGAAGTAATGAATTATGGCCAAAAATTTGGTTCATTAATGAAAATTAAAGTGGATAATATGCGTCTTCAACATGAAACTATTTTAGACCATGAAAAAGAAGCGAAGCCAGTTGAGAAAATCCCTTATGGTATTATTGCGATTGCTGCTGGTGAAGGTGTTCAAGAACTATTTAAGAGTTTAGGTGCTCACTATGTTATTAGTGGTGGACAAACAATGAACCCTAGCACAGAAGATATTTTAAAAGCAGTTGCTGAAGTTCATGCAGAAAAAGTAATTATTTTACCAAATAATAAAAATATCTTCATGGCTGCAGATCAAGCAGCAGAAGTTAGTGATACTCCAGTTGTTGTGGTGCCAAGTAAAACTATTTCTCAAGGGATGACAGCGATGTTAGCCTTTAATAGTAGCAATGATTTGGAAACAAACAAAGCAGAAATGACAGCTGAATTAGATAATGTTGTTAGTGGACAAGTTACAATTGCAGTTCGAGACACAGCAATTGATGGTGTGACGATTAAAAAAGATGACTATATGGGAATTATTGAAGGCAAAATTAAATTCTCAGAAACAAGTCGCAAACAGGTTGCAGTTGAAACTTTACAAGCGATGATTTCTGAGGATAGTGAAATTGTAACCATTATTCTTGGTGAAGATGGAGACATGAATGAAGCTAAAGAAGTTGCAGAAACGATTGAAGCTGAATTTGAAGATGTTGAAGTTGAAATTCATGAAGGCAATCAACCCGTTTACCCATATATCTTATCTGTTGAGTAAAGTCTAAGGCGTAAATGGTTTTTAGAAAGTAGGAAAATAAATGGCACAACGTTATCACAGTGTTTTTGATATTATTGGTCCAGTAATGGTTGGTCCTAGCAGTTCTCATACTGCTGGAGCAGCCAGAATTGGAAAAGTCGTTCAGAAAATATTTGGTGCCACACCAGCTAAAGTTGACATTTTTTTGTATGAATCTTTTGCAAAAACCTATCGAGGTCACGGCACTGATATAGCTTTAGTTGGTGGACTTTTAGGGATGGATCCAGCGGATGAACGGTTAGCGGATTCCATTGAGATTGCCAAAGAATTAGGCATTGAAATCAATTTCATTCCCACAAACGAGAAAGCTGAACATCCAAACTCTGTCAAATTGGTCGTATCAACTCCAGAAAAATCTTTGTCTGTTGTTGGTATTTCAATTGGAGGAGGAAAAATTCAAATTTCGGAAGTTAATGGGTTCAAAATTCAATTGGAAGAAAACCAACCAACCTTTTTAATTGTGCATCAAGATGTTCCTGGAATGATTGCTCAAGTTTCAAATATTTTAGCTGAAAAGGCAATTAATATTGGAACTATGACAGTTTCTAGAGAATCAAAAGGGCAACAAGCAATCATGATGATTGAGGTAGACCAATATGAAGTTGGAGAAACCTTAGCTGAATTAAAACAAGTTGAGCATATTAAGCAGGCTAGTTTCTTTAAATAAGCAGATAGAAAGCGGAGCAAAGTCTAATTTTGTTTCGCTTTTTAGCTATACTCATAAAGAATGAGAGTTTGAAAAGAAAGTCTTGAATTTAGACAACTAGACTAGGATAATTTTGGAAAAGAAGATATAATTTCTCTAAAGAAATCAAAAAGTAAATAGACAACGGATACGTTCGTTTTATCATAAAGGAGAAATGAAAGATGTTTCAATCAGTCAGTGAATTAGTTACAGAAGCGAATCAAGTTGGAAGTATTGCTGAGGTGATGATTCAATTAGAATGTCAAACAACAAGAATGCCACGCCACGAAGTCATCAAAAAAATGGAACAACAACTAAGTGTCATGGAAAATGCTGCTAAAAAAGGCACTGCTGGGGTTACCTCGGCTACTGGTTTAACAGGTGGAGATGCGACTAAATTAGAAGCTTACTTAGCCAAGGGGAATTTTTTAAGTGGAGAAACGATTTTAATTGCCGTTCAAAATGCGATTGCTACGAATGAAGTGAATGCGGCAATGGGGTTAATTTGTGCGACACCAACTGCTGGTAGTGCTGGAGTTGTACCTGGAGTCTTGTTTGCGGCTAAAGATCGTTTAGATTTAGATCGTGATGCAATGGTGCGTTTTTTATTTGTAGCGGGTGCATTTGGTTTAGTAATTGCGAATAATGCTTCTATTAGTGGGGCAGAAGGTGGCTGCCAGGCTGAAATTGGTAGTGCCAGTGCGATTGCCAGTGCAGCTCTTGTGGATGCTGCAGGAGGAACTCCAGAAATGTGTAGCGCAGCGATTGCGATGGTATTAAAAAATATGATGGGGCTTATTTGTGACCCTGTTGCCGGTTTAGTTGAAGTTCCCTGTGTAAAACGAAATGCATTAGGTGCTTCTCAAGCTATGATTTCGGCGGATATGGCTTTAGCTGGAATCACCAGTGTCATTCCAACTGATGAAGTCATTGAGGCAATGTATAAAGTTGGCAGACAAATGCCTAGCATCTTTAAAGAAACGGCAGAAGGAGGGTTGGCAGATACGCCAACAGGACGTGAAATTAAAATGCGTATCTTTGGTCAATCTGTATAGATAAATGGGAAAATCAATTTATGATCCAATTGAGCTTTTACCGCAAGTCGGACCAAAACGATTAGAAGCGTTACATCAATTAGGCATTTATACAATTTTAGATATCTTGTCTCACTATCCGTTTCGTTATGAAGATATTCAAGTCAAGGATTTGACGGAGATTGAAGACCAAGAAAAAGTTACATTAAAAGGTGATGTGGTTTCCGAGGCTGTATTGACACGTTTTGGACCGAAAAAAAATCGTCTAGTATTCCGTTTAGTGATTGACCACGCTGTTATTGCGGTTTCTTTTTTTAATCAGCCCTATTTGAAAAGTAAAATAGTTGCTGGAGAGGAGCTTGCCGTTTTTGGAAAATGGGATGGCAAGCGGAAAAGCTTAACTGGAATTAAAATACTAGGTATTGCAACAGAGCAGGAAGCCAGTAACTTTGAGTCCATCTATAATGGAAATAAAGGGATAAAACAAAAAACAATTTTTCAATTAGTTGAACAGGCTTATGAACGTTATCAAGATGTTATCCCAGAAATTATTCCAAACTATTTGCGAGAGAAATATCGTTTAATTAGTCATCGAGAAGCTATTTATGCGATGCATTTCCCAACAGCGGAAGAGCAAACAATTCAAGCGAGACGAGAAGTTGTTTTTGAGGAATTCTTAGTTTTCCAAATGAAAATGCAAGTCTTACGAAAGCAAGAAAAAGCTAGTGGTCGAGGGACAGCGATTTTATATGAGGTTGCTGATTTAAGACGTTTTATTCAAAGTCTGCCCTTTGAATTAACCAAGGCTCAAAAGCGTGTAGTCAATGAAATTTGTAGTGATTTGCGACAGTCTTTACATATGCATCGCTTGTTACAAGGTGATGTGGGGAGTGGAAAGACGATTGTCGCAGCTATTGCTTTATTTGCAACAGTCAATGCTGGATTCCAAGGGGCTTTAATGGTGCCAACCGGTATTTTAGCAGAGCAGCACATGGAAAGTTTAGATCAACTATTTGATCCTCTAGAGGTGAAAGTCGCGCTTTTAACTGGGGCGACAAAAACTAAGGAACGGCGAGAAATTTTAGAGCAACTAGCTTCAGGTGAGCTTGATGTTATTATTGGAACCCATGCTTTGATTCAAGAAGATGTCCATTTTGCTAAATTAGGTTTAGTGATTACAGACGAGCAACATCGCTTTGGAGTCAATCAACGGAAAATACTTCGTGAAAAAGGGACGCATCCAGATGTCTTATTTATGACTGCGACACCGATTCCTCGGACATTGGCGATTACAGCTTATGGTGAGATGGATGTTTCCATTATTGATGAGTTACCCGCTGGCAGGATTCCAATTGAAACAACATGGACGAGACCGAAAAACTTTGAGCATACCTTATCCTTCATTGAAACCCAACTTCATAAAGGTTCTCAAGCCTATGTGATTTGTCCATTAATTGAAGAATCAGAAAGTCTTGATGTAAAAAATGCTACGGATATTTACGAAAAATTGTGCCTTTATTATGGCCCGAAAAATTTTACTGTCGGGTTGCTTCACGGTAAGATGAAGGCTGCAGAAAAAGATGCGATTATGGAATCGTTTAAAAATAATGAGATACAAGTTCTTGTTTCGACAACCGTCATTGAAGTAGGGGTAAATGTACCAAATGCAACAACGATGGTCATTTATGATGCGGATCGCTTTGGACTCTCACAACTTCATCAATTACGTGGACGTGTTGGACGAGGATCGAAAGAATCTTATTGTATCTTAGTTGCTAATCCTAAAAATGACACTGGGATTGAGCGGATGAAAATTATGACAGAAACAACAGATGGTTTTGTTTTAAGTGAAAAAGATTTAGAATTACGTGGACCAGGTGATTTATTTGGGAACAAACAATCTGGTTTACCAGATTTTAAAGTCGGCGATATAGTGGGAGATTTTGGAGCATTAGAAGCTGCTAGAAAAGAGGCGGCTGCTTTAATTAATCAAACTGACTTCTTTGATAATCCTAATTATGCTGCTTTGCGACGTGAAGTTGGTTTAGAAAATATGAGCGCATTAGATTTTGATTAACAGAGAGTAGCGAAACCTTGATTTGCATTTTTTAGGTTTCACATCATTTGAAAATATGCGATAATAGAAGAGTAAGTGAGAGATTAGGAGGCAAAAAAAGTGAGAATTGCAGTAGACGCAATGGGTGGCGATAACGCTCCCCAAGCAATCGTTGAAGGTGTCATGATGGCAGCCAAAGAATTTCACGATGTAGAATTTATTTTATTTGGTAAAGAAGACGCGATTCGTACGTATCTAACAGATGAAACGAATATTAAAATTGTTCATACAGATGAAAAAATTAATAGTGATGATGATCCAGTCAGAGCAGTTAGACGTAAAAAAAATGCTTCTATGATTTTAGCCGCTCAGGCAGTTAAAAATAAAGAAGCGGATGCTCTCTTTTCAGCAGGAAATACTGGGGCTTTATTAACAGCAGGTTTATTAATTATTGGACGTATTAAAGGAATCGACCGTCCAGGATTGATGCCGACGTTACCCGTTGTTACAGGAGCAAATCAAGTGTTTAACTTAATGGACGTTGGAGCAAATGCCGATACAAAACCAGAAAATATTCTTCAGTATGCGATTTTAGCTAGTTACTATGCGAAATTTGTTCGTGGTGTAGAAAACCCATCTGTCGGTTTATTGAATAATGGAACTGAAGAGAACAAAGGGAACGATGTAACTAAACGTGCTTATGCACTATTAGCAGCAGAAAAAGAAATTAATTTTATTGGCAATGTTGAAGCTCGTGAACTATTAAATGGTGTGGCTGATGTCGTTGTAACAGATGGTTTTACTGGAAATGCAGTCTTGAAAACAATTGAAGGAACGGCTATGTCTATGATGAAACTATTGAAAAATGCTGTTTATGATAGTGGGATTAAGGGGAAATTAGGCGGAGCTTTATTGAAAGGCAGTCTTTCTGAAATGAAAGATAAATTAGACTATTCAAGATATGGTGGAGCTGTATTATTTGGCGTGAAAGCACCTGTTGTTAAAACCCACGGGTCAACTGAAAAAGAATCTGTCTATTTTACAATCCGTCAAATCCATGAAATGCTAAATTCTCATGTTATTGATGATTTAGTCACTTATTTTGAATCAAAGGCAGAAGCAGAAGCTATTTTAGTTGAATCTAAAAAAGAAACAGAGTAAAAGCTGGCTTTTTTTAACTAAAAAGAAAAAAAGGTGGACAAATGCTCTGCTTATCAGTAAAATAATTGTGATACTGACTATCAATTTTAATAACTGTATTTTAAAATGAACTCGCGGAGGTGTAGAAGTTGTCTCAAAATGAAACTTTTGATAAAGTAGCTAAAATTATTGTTGAACGTTTTGGTGTGGATGAAGATAAAGTTACAACTGAATTAACTTTTAAAGATGATTTAGGAGCTGATTCTTTAGACATCGTTGAACTTGTAATGGAGTTAGAAGATGTTTTTGGTACTGAAATCTCTGATGAAGATGCAGAACAAATTACAACAGTTGGCGATGCAGTCAAATATATTGATGCTCATCTTAATTAATTAATAAAAAAGAAACGATCAGATAGCAGAGTCTTAGTTGATTCTAGCTATCTGTTTTTTGTTCTAAATAGGATAGAGGAAAGAATAGGAACGTGATATAATAGACAAGATTAAGGTTTTAATAAATACATAATAACTACACTTAGGATTTGTTTTAGTAGTAGTGTTTGTTAAGTATGGAGTCTTTTTTAGTGAAAAATTTTATTTTTTAGCTAAAAGCGAGTATAATAGGAGAAGTCTGAATGACTGATCGAAAGGAGCGACATAATGAACGAACTATTTTTAAAAGAATTAAAAGATAAATTTGGAATTACATTTCGAAATTTATCTTATTTAGAAGAAGCATTTACCCATTCATCATATGTGAATGAGCACAGGGATTGTCACATTCAAGATAATGAGCGAATTGAATTTTTAGGAGATGCAGTATTAGAATTGACGGTTTCTCGTTATTTATTCGATCATTACCCAGATCTACCAGAAGGCAAATTAACTAGATTACGTGCAACAATTGTTTGTGAAGCTAGTTTAAGCCAATTTGCTAAGGAATATGGTTTTGATACGTATATTCGCTTAGGTCGTGGAGAAGAACGAATGAATGGACGGAATCGTCCAGCATTGTTATGTGATTTATTTGAATCTTTTATTGGTGCATTATATTTGGATCAAGGAATAGAGGCAGTTTTAGATTTTCTACGCCAAACCATCTTTCCTAAAATTGCAACCGGTGCTTTCTCACATGTGATGGATCACAAAACAAATTTACAAGAATGGCTCCAACAAAATGGCGAAATAGTCATTGAATATAATTTACTTGATGAAGTTGGCCCTGCCCATGAGAAAGAATTTATTGTTGAGGTTAGTGCTGAGGGGAAAGTCTTAGGTAAAGGTCAAGGTAAGACTAAGAAAGCAGCAGAGCAAGCAGCGGCTGAAAATGCATTATTTATTATTAAAACAAAGTAAGAGTAGAAAGGAGCCACGTCCACAGTGTATTTAAAGAAAATTGAAATTGCTGGATTTAAATCTTTTGCAGATAAGACAACAATTGAATTTGTTAATGGAGTCACTGCTGTTGTGGGACCTAATGGTAGTGGAAAAAGTAATATTACTGAAGCTATTCGTTGGGTTTTAGGCGAGCAGTCTGCAAAAAGTTTGCGTGGTGGTCGAATGAACGATGTGATTTTTGCAGGATCAGAATCTAGAAAACAATTAAATCTTGCTGAAGTTACATTAGTTTTAGAAAATGAAGATCATTTTTTACCATTAGATTTTAGCGAAATTAGTATCACAAGACGATTGCACCGTAACGGGGATAGTGAGTTTTATCTGAATAAGCAGTCTTGTCGTTTAAAAGATATTGTCGATTTGTTTATGGATTCAGGTTTAGGTAAAGAATCTTTTTCAATTATTTCACAAGGGAAAGTTGAAGCTATTTTTAACAGCAAACCAGAGGATCGTCGTTCTATTTTTGAAGAAGCAGCAGGCGTCTTAAAATATAAAACCCGTAAAAAGAAAGCGGAGCAGAAGTTATTTGAAACAGAGGATAATTTAAATCGTGTTCAAGATATCGTGTATGAATTGGAAGATCAAATTGAACCATTAAGGGAACAAAGTAGTATTGCCAAAGATTACGTGATGCAAAAAGAACAGTTAAGTGAAGTGGAAATTGCTTTAACCGTTGTTGAAGTTGAGATGTTAAAAGAAAAATGGTTAGCAAATAAAAATCAAGCAGAAACTTTAGCGACAGAAATTAGCGAAGCACGCCAAGAGCTACAAACGGCTGAAACTACTGTAGCAGACTTGCGGGAAAAACGTCAAAAAATGGATGCTCAACTGGATGAAAGTCAGGCTCGCTTAGTTGAATTAGTTAAAACATACGAACAAACGGAAGCCCAGAAAAAAGTCTTATCTGAGCGGAGTAAAAATACCAAAGAAAATCGTGAACAGTTTGAACAATCTAAAGCTAAGTTAGAAGTTAAAATCCAAGAACTGGACCAGCAATTAGCTGATTTAACAAAAGATTTAACGGAAAAACAAGCTCATGAAAGAGAACTGCGTGGAACTTTAGCAGCAGCTGAAAAAGAGCAAAAAATGTTTAATCAAAATAGTTCTGTTACAGTTGAAAGTTTACGCGATGACTATGTTGATTTGATGCAAAAACAGACAACTTTACGAAATGAACAAGGATATTTAGAAAAAACATTTTTACAAGCATCACAAAAAAATATGAAGTCAGATGCGACTGTTCGGGCGTTGGAAAGCGATAGTGCATTGGCTAAAGCCAAAGTTCAAGAAAAACAACTAGAGTTAAGTACCGTTCAAAAAAACCTAGCAACAAAACTGTTAGGTCATCAAGAGATTCAAGCTGATTTGCAAAAAAATCGTTATGATTTAGAAACCAATGAACAAAAAATGTACGAAGCCTTACGTTTGATGCAGCAAGCTAAAGCTAAAAGAGATAGTTTAGCAGATTTAAATGAAGATTACGCTGGGTTTTATCAAGGGGTAAAAGAAATTTTAAAACGCAAACGTGAAATAGGTGGCGTTGTTGGTGCAGTAGCTGAATTAATTGATGTACCAAAAGAAACAGAAGTTGCTATTGATATTGCCTTAGGAGCAGCAAGTCAAAATGTGGTTGTAGAAGATGAGGAAAGTGGCCGTAAAGGAATTACTTATTTAAAACAGAAACGTTTAGGACGAGCAACTTTTTTACCTTTAACAACAATTAAACCACGTTATTTACCAAGTAATGTTGTCCAAACAGTCAAAGGGAATGAAGGTTATCTAGGGATTGCGAGTCAATTGGTGCGTTATCCAGAAAAAGTAGCGACAGTGATTGAAAATCTATTAGGGACGACAATAGTCGCTCGTGATTTAACTTCAGCCAATCAAATTGCTCGAAGTATTCAATTTAAATATCGAGTGGTCACTCTTGAAGGCGATATTATGAATGCAGGTGGCTCAATGACTGGTGGTGCCAGTAAAAAAGGCAACCAAGGGAGTATTTTTGCTAGAAAGAATGAATTAAGTAATTTAAATCAACAAATTAGTTCGATGGAAGCAACTCTAGAAGCGAAGAAAATTGATGTTCGTGCTTTGAAACAACAAGTAAAAAAACAAGAACTCGAATTAGAAGAATTACGTGTTCTTGGTGAAAAAGAACGGCTGAAAGAGCAACAATTAAAGAATGATGTTGAACTTTACGAGGAAAAAGAAAAACGTTTGACTCGTGAATTGAAAGCTTATACTTTTGAGTTTCAAGAAGCAAAGGAAGAGACAGAGCATTACCATCAACGAACGGCTGAGATTACGGCTGAAATGTCTGAAATTTCAACTGAAATGGAAAATATTAATCGCCAAATCGACTTGATTTCTTCTGAAAATGATAAACGAACTCAATTACAAGCCTCGGCGAATCAGCGTGTTCATGAAGTCACGGCTCAACTGGCTGTTGCCAAAGAACAAGTGACAAGTTTAGTGAAGGAACAAAAACGTTTAGAGGATTCTTTACAAGTTGAAAAAGAAAGTCTTGCGAGTTTGGTTGAGCAATTAGAACTAATGATTAATAGTGATGGAAGCCACCAATTGACTAAAGGTGATTTAGAAGAGAAACAGGCTGAAATCGAAGTCGAAAAGACTGCCTTTGAAGAAACTATTTTAGCGATGAAAGAAGAGCGCTACACATTGGAAGAACGTATTGATGAATTTGATCGAACGGTTGCAGCTAAAAATAATCAACAGCATATCTTGTTGGAACAGCGGTCTAAAGCGGAAGTTGCGATGAATCGTCACGATGTTGAAATTGAAAATCGACTGGGACATTTAAGTGAGGAATACGGTTTAAGCTTTGATTTTGCCAAAGTGAATCATGTGTTAGAGCTTTCTTTAGAAGATGCGCGTCAAAAAGTAAAATTACTAAAACGTGGTATTGAAGAGTTAGGTTCTGTTAACTTAGGGGCGATCGATGAGTTTGAACGTGTGAATGAGCGTTACAGTTTCTTAACAGAACAACGAGATGATTTATTGACAGCGAAGGCTAGTCTGTTTGAAACGATGGATGAAATGGATGAAGAAGTTAAAAAACGCTTTTCAGAGGTTTTCTTTGCTATTCGGGATAAATTTTCAATTGTCTTTCCACAAATGTTTGGTGGAGGGTACGCTGAGTTACGTTTAACAGATCCTGAGGATTTATTGAATACAGGAATTGATATTATCGCTCAACCACCAGGGAAAAAATTGCAAAATTTAAGTTTATTATCTGGTGGAGAGCGTGCGTTTACAGCGATTGCTTTATTATTCTCCATCATTCAAGTCCGACCGGTACCTTTCTGTATTTTAGATGAGGTTGAAGCTGCTTTAGATGAAGCCAACGTTGCTCGTTTTGGGCGTTATTTAAGCCGATTTGAAGGGGATACACAGTTTATTGTGATTACTCATAGAAAAGGGACCATGGAAGAAGCAGACGTTCTCTATGGCGTTACTATGCAAGAATCAGGCATTTCGAAAATTGTATCTGTACGTTTAGAAGAAGTGGAAGAAAAAGGATTAGTTAAAGGATAAGAATGAAATAAAAGGTTGTCTATCATTGTGATGCAGCCTTTTATTTGGCGTTGAGTGGATTGATTACACTAGGTAAAGCCTTTTCTTCAAATAGGTATTCACAATTTAAGAATTAAACCGTATCCTTAAGAAGGAAATACGAGAAGAATAGTTGAGCTTATAGTTACCAGATCCGACCCAACTAGACTAGGAGGAACGAGACAAAATGATTAAATTAATTGCGATTGATTTAGATGGAACATTACTTAATGAGAATAAAGAAATTACACCAGAAACAAAAGAGGCCTTAACAAAAGCAAAAGCGAAGGGTGTCAAAGTGGTACTTTGTACTGGACGTCCATTATTAGGCATGGCTCATTTTTTAGAAGAGTTAAACTTAAAAGAAGAAGGCGATTATGGCATTACTTATAATGGTGGCCTTGTTCAAAAGACTCAGACGGGCGAAGTTCTTTCACAAAAAACATTAACTAAGGCTCAAATAGAAGAATTGTATCAATTAACCAATGAATTACAAGTGCCACTTAACTTTATTGATTTAGTTCAAGTTTATGCACCGCCGTATCCTGAAAATCGTGAATCTTTATACGGAGGCATTATGAAAGCTTTGCCAATGGTCCCAACGACAATGGCCGACTTACCTGAGGATGCTGAATTTAATAAAGCTGTAATTGCAGTGGATGTTGCTATTTTAGATGAGGCAATTGCAAAAATACCGGTTGAATTTACAGAGAAATATACAATGATGAAATCACGTCCAGTGTTATTAGAAGTACTAAACAAAGAAGTGGATAAAGGTCGAGGTTTGGCAGTTTTATGTGATTTATTAGACATCAAACCAGAAGAAGTCATGGCTCTTGGCGATGAAGAGAATGATTTAGCGATGATTCAATTTGCCGGATTAGGCGTAGCAATGGGTAATGCAACTGAAGAAGTCAAAAATGGTGCTCAATTTGTGACGAAAAGTAATCATGAAAATGGTGTTGCCTACGCAGTTGAAAAATTTGTTTTGAATGAGGAAACTTTTAACAGTCATTCAAATGCATAATTATGTGGTATAATAGAATATATTGTCTGAGAAAGAAGGTAGACTATGGGATTTTTTGATAAGATAAAAAAAGCATTTACAGGTGAGGAAGTTGAAAAAACAGAAGTCACTGAAAAATATGAAAAAGGGTTAGAAAAAACGCGTAAATCATTTTCTGAACGCATGAATGAGCTTTTTGCTAATTTTAGAACAGTAGATGAGGATTTCTTTGATGAATTAGAAGAAGTTTTAATTGGATCAGATGTTGGATTTGAAACAACAATGGAGATTACCGACGCTTTACGACAAGAAGTAAAATTGCGTAATGCTAAGAATCAAAATGAAGTCCAAGAAGCGATTATTGAAAAATTAGTTGAACTATATGAACGTGGCGATACAGAAATTCCTGAAATTAAATTAAATCCAACTGGGTTAACGGTTATTTTGTTTGTTGGAGTGAATGGTGTTGGGAAAACTACAACGATTGGTAAAATGGCTCATCAATATCAAGTTGCTGGTAAAAAAGTGTTACTAGCAGCAGGAGATACTTTTAGAGCGGGTGCGATTGATCAGCTAAAAGTTTGGGGTGAGCGCGTCAATGTCGAGGTTGTTAGTGGGCCGGCAGGTGGAGATCCAGCAGCAGTTGTATTTGATGCAGTTAAGCAAGCCAAAAATCAACAAGCCGATATTTTAATGGTTGATACAGCTGGGCGTTTACAAAATAAAGTTAATTTAATGAATGAATTAGAAAAAATGAAACGTGTCATTGATCGTGAATTGCCAGATACTCCGCTTGAAGTATTATTAGTACTAGATGCAACGACTGGGCAAAATGCTATGTTGCAAGCGAAGCAATTTAAAGAAACAACAGATGTAACCGGGCTAGTGTTAACCAAACTTGACGGAACAGCCAAAGGTGGAATTGTGTTGGCCATCCGGAACGAGTTAAATATCCCTGTTAAATATGTAGGATTAGGCGAAGGAATGGATGATTTACAAGTCTTTGATCCTAACGAATACGTCTTTGGATTATTTAGTCAATTGATTAACAAAGAAAATTAATGAATTGGAGTCTATCTTTTAATAAGATAGGCTTCTTTAATTCATATTTTTTTGCTTTTATAGGAATTATCTATTGACTATAGGGTGAAAAATAGGTACGCTAAACAAGTGTGTAAACAGAAATCACTTGACAGATGTCAAAGATGAAAGAAGGGGTTTAAATGGAATTAGAAAAAACAAATCAAATGAATGCTTTGTTTGAATTTTATGAATCCTTACTGACCGAAAAGCAACAAAATTATATGCAACTGTATTACGCAGATGATTTTTCACTAGGCGAGATTGCGGAAGAGTTTGGTGTCAGTCGACAAGCTGTTTATGACAACATTAAACGGACTGAGCATATCCTTAAAGAATATGAGCGTAAACTGCATAATGTTGCAAACTTTGTCGAAAGTGAAGCAGTTATTGAAGAATTGACGAACTATGTCAAGAAAAACTATCCATTGGATCAAACCTTAATTAAGTTGATTGAAGCCTTACAAACAGAAAAAGATAATGAATAAGGAACGGTGAAAATAAATGGCATTTGAAGGATTATCAGAACGTCTCCAAGCAGCAATGAATAAGATGCGCCGTAAAGGTAAAATCTCTGAAGCTGATGTTAAAGAAATGATGCGCGAGGTTCGCCTTGCATTACTAGAAGCCGATGTAAACTTTAAAGTTGTTAAAGAATTTGTTAAAACAGTAAGTGATCGAGCAATCGGTTCAGAAGTTTTAGAAAGTTTATCGCCAGCACAACAAATTGTCAAAATTGTCGATGAAGAATTGACAGCCTTAATGGGTGGGGAACAATCCACCATTCAATCTGCACCGAAATCACCAACTGTTATTATGATGGTAGGTTTACAAGGGGCAGGTAAAACGACAACTGCAGGTAAGTTAGCGAACTTCTTACGTAAGAAGCAAAACCGCCGTCCCTTGCTTGTAGCAGCCGATATTTACCGTCCAGCAGCGATTCAACAATTGGAAACCTTAGGGGAGCAATTAGATATTCCTGTTTTTTCAATGGGAGATCAAGTTAGTCCAGTTGAAATTGCAAAAATGGGAATTGAAAAAGCGAAAGAAGAGCATTTAGATTTTGTGATCATCGATACGGCAGGTCGTTTGCATATTGATGAAACCCTAATGACCGAGTTAACAGATATTAAAGCTGTGACCAACCCAACAGAAATCTTCTTAGTTGTCGATGCAATGACTGGACAAGATGCAGTTAACGTTGCTGAATCCTTTAATGAACAACTAGATATTACTGGGGTCATTTTAACGAAATTAGATGGAGATACCCGTGGTGGAGCTGCACTTTCAATTCGTTCTGTAACTGGTAAACCAATCAAATTTACAGGTCAAGGTGAAAAATTAGAAGACTTAGAACCTTTCTATCCAGATCGTATGGCTAGCCGTATTTTAGGTATGGGAGACATGCTAACGCTGATTGAAAAAGCACAACAAGATTTTGATGAGAAAAAAGCTGAAGAAATGACCCAAAAAATGCAAGATAATAGCTTTGATTTCAATGATTTTATTGAGCAAATGGATCAGCTAAATAACATGGGACCAATTGAAGATATTTTAAAAATGATTCCAGGCATGAACAATGTACCTGGTCTTGACAAAATGCAAATTGACCCTAAAGATACGGCTCGTATGAAGGCGATTGTGTTATCAATGACACCTCAAGAACGTGAAAATCCAGATTTATTGTCACAAAGTCGCCGTCGTCGAATTGCTCGTGGTTCAGGTCGTCCAATTGCTGAAGTCAACCGCATGATCAAGCAATTTAATGAGTCTAAAAAAATGATGAGTCAGATGTCAAAAGGAAACTTTAACGGCATGGACGGTATGTTTGGTAGTGGCGTAGGTGGAAAATTAGGTAAAATGGCGATGAATTCTATGGTTCGCAAAAATAAAAAGAAATTAAGAAAGAAAAATAAAAAGAAAAAATAGACAATAAGCGTATTTTTTTTAAAATGAACGAAAAAATTCATGAAAAAATAGAGCCATAAATCCATTTAAATCAATGTTTTTGGTTCTGTAAATAAAAAAAAATGCCCTGTAAAGAAAAAACACTTTACAGGGGGGCAATTTACTGGTAATATATGTAATTGTGAGATAAGTAATTGGAGGTGTAAATAAACATGGCAGTAAAAATCCGTTTAAAACGTATGGGCTCTAAAAAGAATCCATTTTACCGTATGGTAGTTGCAGATTCACGTTCTCCTCGTGATGGACGTTATATCGAAGTAGTTGGAACTTACAATCCAGTTGTACAACCAGCTGCAGTAAAAGTGGAAGAAGAAAAAGTACTTGGCTGGTTAGCTAATGGTGCACAACCTTCTGATACAGTTCGTAATATCCTTTCAAAAGAAGGCATTATGAAAAAATTCCATGATTCAAAAAACGTTAAATAAAAAGGATGTTTTCTATGGCTGACGTTAAAGAATTAATTCTTACCATTGTTCGTCCTCTTGTTACTCATCCTGATGAATTGGGAATTGTAATTGAGGAAACTAACGAGTATCTTGACTATCAATTGTCGGTTCATCCTGATGATATTGGACGGGTAATTGGGAAACAAGGTCGCGTAGCAAAAGCAATTCGTACGATTGTGTACAGCGTGAGGGTCAAAGGACCAAAGCGTGTACGTTTATCAATTGTCGATGGTTAATCCCATTTAATAACGAAGAAAACCATTTCTAACTTAGAGATGGTTTTTTTATTTACCTTAGAATTGCTTTATTTAAGATGAATTTCAGTATTTAGGCAGAGTTTATCTTGATTTTATGGTACAATAATGACGACAAAATAATAATAAATGAGGGATATTGTGGCTGAATTATTTAATGTAGGTAAAATTGTAAATACACAAGGATTAAAAGGAGAAGTGCGTGTCATTTCTCGAACTGATTTTCCAGATGAACGTTATAAAAAAGGGAATACGTTACTTTTAGAACAAGAGGGAAAACCTTTAATAGAATTAGTTGTAGCGAGTCATCGTAAGCACAAAAATTTTGATATTCTAAGTTTCAAAGATCATCCGTCAATCAATGATGTTGAAAAATACCGTGATGGAATGTTGCAAATTACTTCAGATCAAATGCATGATTTGCCTGAGAATGAATTTTACTTGCATGAAATCATTGGTTTAAAGGTGATTGATGAAGAAGGCGAAGAGATTGGTAAAATCAAAGAAGTCTTATCACCAGGAGCAAATGATGTCTGGGTGATTCAGCGTGTTCAACAAAAAGATTTATTGATTCCGTACATTGAAGAAGTAGTGAAAAAAGTCGATATCGCTGAAGGGGTAGTCACAATTCATATTATGGAAGGATTGTTAGACTAATGAGAATTGATGTGCTAACCTTATTTCCGCGCATGTTTGATGGGCCAATGAAGGAATCGATTATTGGGAAAGCCATTGAAAAAAAATTGCTAGAGTTTAATGCAATAAATTTCCGAGAATTTTCGACTCATCGTCATCAAAATGTGGATGATTATCCTTATGGTGGTGGTGCAGGAATGTTATTGATGGCTCAACCGATTTTTGGAGCTGTTGAAGCGATTGAAGCTGAGGTGCCTGAGACTAAAAAACGCGTTATTCTTTTAGATCCAGCAGGTGTTCCTTTTACTCAATCCGTTGCAGAAGAGTTAGCAGAAGAAGAGCATTTAATTTTTATTTGTGGGCATTATGAAGGATACGATGAACGTATTCGTGAATTAGTCACAGATGAAATTTCGCTAGGCGATTATGTCCTAACAGGTGGAGAATTAGGTGCGATGGTGATTGTAGATGCAACTGTACGGCTATTACCAGACGTTTTAGGCAATCAGTCCTCTGCTATGACAGATTCACATTCAACAGGGTTACTGGAGCACCCACAGTACACTAGACCAGCTGAATTTAGAGGCATGGAAGTTCCGCATGTCTTAACCAATGGAAACCACAAATTAATTCGTGAGTGGCAAGAAAAAGAATCTTTACGTCGCACGTATCAACGACGTCCAGATATGTTAGAAGAAGTTGAATTATCTAAGGAACAGAAGAATTGGTTGAAAGAAATTCAAGCCGAGGAAGATGATTCTGAAGAATAATGTCAGATATCAAGGAAAAGACCTTTACAGTCATTTTGAGATATGTTAAACTATTTTAGGTGAGTAGAGAAAATCTACTCGATTAACGATATTCCGCTATGCCCGAATGGAGGTATATGAATGTTTGTTGGAAGGAGAAAAAAACATGAGTCAATTAATGGAATCAATCACAAATGAACAATTACGTTCTGATATCCCGGCTTTCCGCCCAGGAGATACAGTTCGTGTTCACGCACGCGTAGTCGAAGGTACTAGAGAGCGTATCCAACTTTTCGAAGGTGTTGTAATCAAACGCCGTGGAGCTGGAATCAGCGAAACTTATACTGTTCGTAAATTATCAGGCGGTGTTGGTGTTGAACGTACGTTCCCAATCCACACTCCACGTGTTGCACAAATTGAAGTTGTTCGCTTTGGTAAAGTTCGTCGTGCTAAATTGTACTACTTACGTGCTCTACATGGTAAAGCAGCTCGTATTAAAGAAGCTCGTCGTTAAGATAAGCTTAGGAACCCTTGATTATTCAAGGGTTTTTTGTTTGTTTAGAGAAAAATAGAGTTTTGGAATTTTACATAATTTACCAAAAGGGGCAGAAAAGGGGCAAGCTTTTAAAGTAGCTCGATATCTCTATTAAGTTTCTCTTTGACTCCTTTGGTTACATGAAGGTAAATTGATTCAGTGATTTTACTATTCTCATGACCAACTCTATCTTGGATAGCGTATAAAGGGGAGCCTATCTCAGCAAGTTTGGAAATATGAGTATGCCTAAAAATATGTGAACTGAGTGGTTTATCAATTTCTAATTGTTTACTTAATTTCCTAAGATAAGTGTTAATTGCATTTAGTTGAAAAGGAGTTCCTTTTGAAGTTGTGAACAGGTAATCTGTATTTAAGTATTTGTTGAGTTCAGTAAAAGAGTCTATTATATTTACAGCTTTTTTTGATAATGAAACTTCTCTCATCCCAGCTTGTGTCTTTGTTTCTTTTGACTTTTTTTGATTGTGGACTGTACGCCCTCTACAACGTTCATTACGATTATTTAAAAAGATGTTATAATGCAGTAGTTTAGATGAGAGGATGATAAAAATGAGAAGATGTAGATTTGTTCGTAATAAATCAACTATAATATTTAGTGTTTTAGTACTAGGTTTCTCATTTTACATGAAACTTTCTCCAGCAAAATTTAATAATTTTACAGATATTATGTCAGCTACACTTTCATTTTCATCATTAGCAACAGCACTGTTTTTCTCTTATTTTTCTTTAATACCAGCTTTTTCAAATTCAAAATTTATAATTGCATTGCAAGAGTTAGGAACAGATAAAAAAATTATGGATAGACTGCTGTTGTCAACTATAATTTTTTTTATAAGTTCAATACTATCATTTGGACAATTGTTTTTTTCTGAATGTACGAATAATATGTTTTCAATTATAACAACTGCGGTATGGTTAAGTTTTACATTATCAGGATTTTTCAATACATTTTTAATTTTAGCAATTGTATTGAAAGCTTTTGAGCACTATGCAAATACCGAAGAAAACGACTGACATAAAAAGCTTCTCACTCCTAATCGGTTTGAGAAGTTTTTTTATGGTGTCATTTTTATCCTAAAAAGGCAAAGTGTTAACATTGTACCTATCTGGTTTATTCCTTTATGTATATTTCCTATTGCTCGCCCTTAATTTTGAATACCCCATCGAATACCCCGAGTTGCGGTTCATAGCGGTTGTAATTAGATTCTTGAGGGGCTGGTAGGGAATCTCCCTGTGTGGGTTCAAATCCCATTGACCGCATTGGTTTTGAGGTTACTTCAAATTTGGGTTGAATATCCAAATTTGAATTTTCATTGGTGCACCATTTGATTGATTATGATTACTTTAAATCCATCGCTTAACATAGACTACTTGCATTTTATTCTTTGATTATTTATAGAATCAAAATATGTAAGCAATTTGTAATTAAGTGAGAAGCTTTTTATTAAGAGTGATTGGTAAAATATATTTATCACTTACTTAGTGAATGTTAATTATCAAAAGACATATGTCTACCATGGACGCATGGAAAAAATAAAAAGGGGAAGAGAAAAATGGCAAATGAAAACATGAAAATATCTCAAAATGGAAGAAATTTGATTAAAGAATTCGAAGGTATGAGACTAACTGCGTATCAAGATTCTGTTGGTGTATGGACAATTGGTTATGGACATACAAAAGGAGTCTATCCTGGAATGCAAATTTCTGAGCAACAAGCAAATGCGTTTCTTGATGAAGACATCAAGACGCATGCTGTAGGAATTTTCAATTTTGTTACGGTTCAATTGAATCAAAATCAATTTGATGCATTGGTTAGCTTTCATTTTAATTTAGGTCCATATATTTTACAAGGCTCAACACTGTTAACTTATCTTAATAATAAAAATTGGCAATTAGCTGCGAATGAGATGATGGCTTATGTGCATGCTGGGGGTCAAGTTTTACCTGGACTCGTTCGTAGACGAAAAGCTGAATCAGAATTATTTTTAACTCCAAGTATTCCTCCGGTTCCAGTGATTAAAATTATTAATTTATGGGATTATACAGGGAAAGCTTGGTTGCCAAAAATCCAAAGAAGCTATGCAAATGTAGTTTCTGCAGATAGAGCATTTAAAGTAAAAACAGGTTCTACTTGGAAAGTACGTCTGACTTACATTAACTATGCTCAAGCTGTAGTTATCTGTGATCAATTACGAAAAGTATATCCAAAATATCCTGTGACTGGTTATAGAATCAATGTGAATGATCCCATTAAAGATTCTACTCCATTTGCTGTAGAAGTAGAGAATATTCTGGAAGCTGATATTGAAAATGTTCTTCGACATGTTCAACAAACTTACGCAGGCATTATCACAGCTGACCGAATTTTCTTAACACCTCAAAATTCACAACAGGTTATGTTGGAAATGCATAATTTCAAAGAAAGCCAACGATCTACTATTATCAGTCAATTAAAAGAGCGTTACGGAATTAATGATAGCCAGTTTAAATAAAATAGCCCACTTTAATTAGTGGGTGGACATAAAATAGGCATATAGTTATATAGTGGAAACTTAAAAAAGCTTCTCATTCCTAATCGGTTTGAGAAGCTTCTTTTTTTATATTTTAACGAATATATAAATGAAACATGTAATAAATTTGGAGGGATTCGATAAGTTTTTTGTCAAACCTAGTTGTTAAAATGGTGTTAACACTTACTTAGTGAGTGTTAATTATCAAAAGGCATATGTCTACCATGGACGCATGGAATGAGTTTTAAAATGAATGGAGGTGTGGATATGGTAAACGAAAATATGAAAATATCTCAAAATGGAAGAAATTTGATTAAAGAATTCGAAGGTATGAGACTAACTGCGTATCAAGATTCTGTTGGTGTATGGACTATCGGATATGGACATACTAAAGGTGTATATCCAGGAATGCAAATTACTGAACAACAAGCTAACGCGTTTCTTGATGAAGACATTAAGACGCATGCTGTAGGTATCTTTAATTTTGTTACTGTTCAACTGAATCAAAACCAATTTGATGCATTAGTAAGCTTCCATTTTAATTTAGGTCCTTATATTCTACAAGGATCAAATTTATTGGTATTTATTAATAATAGAAATTGGCAATCAACTGCGAACGAAATGATGGCTTACGTTAATGCTGGAGGTGAAGTTTTACCTGGGCTTGTTCGGAGACGTAAGGCTGAATCAGAATTGTTTTTAAGTGGTAATTTACCTCCAGTAGACGGAGGAACAACACAACAAAAAGGAGAGATTGAGATGAAATGTTTATATCGAATTGATGGTAAAGGGGCAGTATTTTATTTTGATGGCACATCAGTACGTGCTTTGTCTTTTCCAGATGAAATGACGGTAATAAAATTGATTTATAAAGCGAATAATGGAACAGATATTCCATTTTTTGAATGGACAAATGCTGCACGATGGGATAAACGTCTAAAAGATGTTTTGAGTATTCCGAAAGAATTCTAAAAAAAAGCTTCTCATTCCTAATCGGTTTGAGAAGCTTTTTAAATTATTTTTTATCAAATTTTTCTTTAACGTCATCTACGATGTCTTCAGTTTTTTCTTTCACGTCAGAAGCAACTTCTTTTACTTTTCCGACAGCTTGATCAAATAAACCTTCGGCTTTTTTCCCTTTATCCCCAGTTACGTCTCCAGTAACTTCTTTAGCTTTACCTTTGATTTTATCAGTAGTACCTTTGTCTGTCATAATTGCTACCTCCAGTAAAATAAAATTTTAGATAAGATGACTTAGAGACCACTTCTACAGTATCTTATAAATAAATATTACCATATTATACAAAATTTTAAAAATGTAAAGTAATAAAATAAAGAATAATTTTCAATAACTATTAAATGGTTACATTTATGCAAATAAAAATAGCTCACTATAATTTAGTGGGCATACATAAAAAAGCTCCTTTCTACTATTATATAATAAGCAGAAGGGAGCTTTTTATTTTTAAAAACTATATAATTTTTTATGAGGCAATTGTCTGCCTTGATAATTAAACAGTTTTCCAAAGTTACTCGGCTTAGAATCAACAATATAACTATTAACGACTAGTTGCATCTTATCGTTAATTCTAGCATCAATTGTTAGTTGTGCTTCGCTCTCAACTTCATATAAGAAGTCATAGGCTTTATTGCTAGCAACAAGACAGTTGAACTTACGTCCATCTGACTCTATTGTGAAGCGACAGAAGGGCGTGCCGCTGTTTGTGTTGATGACTTTAACCTCGGATGTTACAGTACCGCTAATAATTATAAAGTTCATTTGAATTTCTCCTCAAAGTATTCTTCTTCCTCAGTTATAGTTGCGCAGAATAGCCATAAATCAAGACCTATGACGTCCTCAATTGTATAATGATTTAATCCCCACAACCTTGACTGTAGCTCGATTAAATCTATTTTATCGTTCTGATAAGCTTCTATATCGTTCACTACGTGCCCACATCTCATTCATATAAGCAAAGTAGTATAAGTGTTGATAAACGTTAGCGACTATCTGACCTTTTGAGTTTAATTTTCCTTGAAAGCAGCACGTATGGCCTTCATACATTCTATTTAGAAAATGCTCAATTTGTTTTCCATAAAACAGTACAGTGAATTGTTGCTGATCCGATTGTATTGTAAACTTAGCAACTTTATCTTTATTACTATGAAGAGTTTCAATTTCTCCATGAATTTCACCAGAAATAAAAATTCGATTCACTTTCTTTCGCTCCACTTAATCTGATCGTACAATTGAATATTGCGAATTGAATCTAACTCTATTCTATTACCTGATACATAAAGATTGTTGCTTTCATAGCCTTCTATCCATCCTAAAATATCTTCGGAGCAATTGCCGTTAGTGTTAATTTCTTCTATTTGAATAAGTACCATTGAATTAGTTTTTACAGCATCGTCTAGTGTGGAATAAATGTCATCCTCACTCATTTGTTCCTTTTTTTCTACTATAGTAGAACGTTTCTTTTTTTCTTCATACATGAATGCTGTATGTTCGCTTAAAAACATTTCCATCCATTTAATAGTGCCGCGGTCTATATACCGCTCATTGAATCTGTTTAACATATAAATTCCTCCATCCGCCAAGATATGGTTG
Source organism: Carnobacterium maltaromaticum DSM 20342 (assembly GCF_000744945.1). Lineage (NCBI taxonomy): Bacteria > Bacillati > Bacillota > Bacilli > Lactobacillales > Carnobacteriaceae > Carnobacterium > Carnobacterium maltaromaticum. The sequence continues at coordinate 790,116 of NZ_JQMX01000001.1, read as the reverse complement.
CATTACACGAACTTATGTTCGTGTTGTAAAGCGAACAGTTTGTGACATTTTAAAAAGGGGCAAAACATGAATAATAAGTGACATACGATAGATTTATGACTCTTTGTAAATAACGTTAAAAACCCTTATTTATCAAAGGCTGAACGATGTTCGAAGATTAAGGATACACTATAATTTGTCTACGTGCTCTACATGGTAAAGCAGCTCGTATTAAAGAAGCTCGTCGTTAAGATTAGCTTAGGAACCCTTGATTATTCAAGGGTTTTTTTTGTTTAGAGAAAAATAGAGTTTTGAAATTTTACATAATTTACCAAAAGGGGCAGAAAAGCCTTCAAAAATTTCATATCTGTTAGTTAAAGTGAACGCTAAGTTAATAAAAAATTTGTAAAATAGACGAATTATCCTCTATAATAGAAGAGTGAAGGTGATACAATCATTCCCTTATTCATTCTACAAGCTTTTTATACAAAGGAGGAACAACCAATGAATATTAAAAAAATTAGTGAATTAAGTGGTGTTTCAGCAGATACAATCAGGTATTATGAGCGAATCGGGTTAATCCCTCCAGTTAAAAGAGCTGCAAATGGCATTCGCGAATTTGATGAAGAAGATTTGCGTTGGATTACATTTAGTCGACAAATGAGAAATGCTGGACTTTCGATTGAATCATTAGTTGAGTATCTAACCTTGTTCCAAATAGGAAATGAAACAGTCCCAGCGAGAAAAAAAATTATTGCTAATCAAATTTCAGAATTAAAAGAAAAAGCTGAAGCTCTTAATGGTGCAATTGATCGCTTGGAATTTAAATTAGAAAATTATGATGAGCATATGCTAGTCACAGAAAATTCATTACGCAGTTTTAATGAAAATAAATAAAAATAAAAACTTCTAAATAGTTGGTTTAATCAGAAAAATCTAGATTAAACCAACTATTTTTGAAGATTTTTTTATTTTTTTAAAAGAAAGCGCTTGACTTGGAGTGCACTCCAAGAGATAGACTATATTTGTAGATCAGAAAAGGAGGGCGAATATGGCTATTAGTAAAACCGCACAAAAGAATCACGATGAACTTTTTCCAAATCACCAGTCCGTTCTAGCCGAAACCGATCCAGAATTTATTGAACTGTTTGATAACTTTACTTTCGATGAAGTTCTTCAGTATTCAACAATCGATGTGAAGCTACGAATGAAACTTACTTTGGCTTCATTAATTGCGATGCAGTCGGTCAATGAGTACAAAGCAATGATGGTTGGGGCACTTAATGTGGGTGTTTCTCCAGTAGAAATCAAAGAAATTGTTTATCAAGCTGTACCCTATGCAGGATTAGGTAAAGTTTTTGATTTTTTACATGCTACAAATGAAGTTCTACTAGCGAGAGGAATTAAGCTTCCTCTAGAGAAAAAAGGCACCACAACAGTCGAAAATCGCTATCAAAAAGGCTTGGAAGTTGTCAGGCAAGTTGCAGATGATGCAGTGGATAAAATGTTAGAAACAATGCCGTCAAATCAGAAGCATTTAGCAACATTTTTAGCAGATAATTGTTTTGGTGACTACTTTACACGAGACGGCTTAACCGCTCAAGAACGTGAACTTCTAATATTTACTATGCTGGCTTCAATGGGCGGCGCAGATGTGCAATTAAAAGGGCACATTCGCAATAATGATCTGATAGGCAATAAAAAAGAACGTTTGATTGAAACCATTACGATTTTGTTACCTTTTATTGGTTATCCCAGAACCTTAACTGCATTAACTTGTATCAATGAAATTTTACCAGAAAAAAATAAACTATCAGAAATGGAGAATGTAAAATGAAGTATGTAAAATTTGGCAACACTGGAATGGACGTTTCACAATTATGTCTTGGAGCAATGGGATTTGGAGACCCAAATAGTGGTTTTCATGAATGGGTTTTAGAAGAAGAAGAAAGTAAAGTTGTGATTAAAAAAGCGTTAGATTTAGGGATTAATTTTTTTGATACAGCCAATATTTATTCTTATGGAGCAAGTGAGCGCATCCTCGGTAAAGCTTTAAATGAGTATGCGAATCGTGATGAAATTGTAGTCGCGACAAAACTTTTTTCAACAATGAAAAAAGCACCAAATAGTGGTGGATTATCAAGAAAAGAAATTTTCCATCAACTTGATCAAAGTTTAGAACGCTTAGGAATGGATTATGTTGATTTATATATTATTCATCGTTGGGACTACAACACACCTATTGAAGAAACAATGGAAGCTTTGCACGACGTGGTTAAATCAGGGAAAGTTAGATACATTGGTGCTTCTGCGATGGCTGCTTGGCAATTTGCTAAAGCCCAAGCGGTTGCGGATAAAAATGGTTGGACAAAATTTGTTTCGATGCAAAACCATTTAAATCTTCTTTATCGTGAAGAAGAAAGAGAAATGCTTCCTCTTTGTGCAGATCAAAAGATTGCTGTGACACCTTACAGCCCATTAGCAGCTGGACGTTTGACAAGGGATTGGGGTGCATCAACCAAGCGTTTTGAAACAGATAAAACTGCGATGTCAAAATACGATAAAACTGAGGAACAAGATCGTTTGATTGTTGAACGAGTAGCAAAAATTGCTAAAAAACGCGGAATTGAACGCGTGGAAGTTGCCTTAGCTTGGTTGCTTCAAAAAGAGCAAGTTGTGGCACCGATTATCGGGGCTACAAAAGAAAGTCATTTATTGAAAGCAATGCCAGCGTTGGATTTAGTTTTAACAGAGGAAGAAATTAAATTTTTAGAGGAACCTTATCTTCCACATGCGATTGTTGGGGCTAACTAAACGGCTAAGTTGATAAAACTATCTTTTTATTAAAGTAGGAAGCTAAAATGAATATTAAAGAAGTAAGTAAAAAAACAAATACTTCAGAAAATACGATTCGTTATTATGAAAGAATGGGTTTAATTCCAGTTATAAAAAGAACAAACGCTGGCATTCGTTGGTTTGATGAAGAGGATCTAAAATGGATTCTCTTCGTTAAACAAATGATGGAAGTAAATCTTTCAATTGAAGGCTTAATTGACTACGCAACTTTGTTTGTTCAGGATAATGTAACGCAGCAAGCAAAAACTGAGATTTTAACCGAACAAAAAATGCAACTTCAAGAGCAAATCGCATTATTAGAAAAAGCTAAACTGCGTATTGATTGCGAACTTGAAAAACAGCACAAGGAAACAAATAAATTATCAGATAACTAAAGGAGTTTTTTTATGTGTGAAAGTTGTCAAACAAAAGTATTCCAGGCAGTAGACAAAAATTATTCATCATTTGAACGAGGCTTCATTGAACGCCGTGCCTTAAAGCCAGATGATGTAGCAATAGATATAAAATATTGTGGAATTTGTCATTCTGATATTCATCAAGTTGATAATGATTTTGGGCGTGGAGTTTATCCTATGGTTCCAGGTCACGAAATAACCGGAATCGTATCAGCAGTTGGCGATCAGGTCACAAATTTTAAGGTAGGGGATCGAGTAGGAGTGGGTTGTTTTGTCGATTCTTGCGGTGAGTGTAACTACTGTCTCCAAGGCGAAGAGCAATTTTGTACCAAAGGAGTTGTTGTCGTTTTTAATTCTACTAATTATGATGGAAGCAAAACATACGGTGGTTACAGTCAAAACATTGTTGTAAAAGATAAATTTGTGATTCAAATCCCTGATACACTTGATTTAGCTGAAGCAAGTCCTTTATTATGTGCTGGGATCACTACTTTTTCCCCAATGAAACACTGGAATGTTGGACCGGGTAAGAAGGTCGCCATTATTGGAATGGGTGGTCTAGGTCACATTGCTGTTCAATTTGCTCATGCTTTAGGTGCAGATGTAGCCGTGTTAGGTCATTCTGAAAGTAAAAAGAATGAAGCTCAGCAATTTGGTGCAGATCATTATTATCTAACAAGTGATCCAGAGACATTTGAAAAGTTAGCGGGTCAATTTGATTTTATTTTAAATACAGTAGCTGTTAGCTTAGATGTTGATGCGTATATCAGTTTACTGAAAGTTAACGGTGCTATGGTTTATGTTGGATTAGCTTCAGAGGCGCAAAGTTTCCATGTTGGAAAATTATTTGGGAAACAAGCGATTATTACAGCATCAAATGTTGGTGGAATTCCTATGACGCAAGAAATGATTCAGTTTGCAGCAGAAAATAATATTTTGCCTAAAATTGAGTTGATTACAGCTGACCAAATCCCAGAAGCTTATGAACGAGTCTTAAATAGCGATGTTAAATATCGATTTGTTATTGATATGGAAACACTTTAATAAACTGTAATTTGGAATGAATTCTTTTAGCAGTTTTTTGTATTTTAATGTAAACTATAAAGGAATACAAAAAAGGAGAGTATCTATGGAATTAAGATTACTTCGTTATTTTTGGACAGTTGCTGAGGAAAAAAACATTTCAAAGGCTGCTAAAGTACTGCATATTACTCAGCCAACGCTTAGTCGCCAAATTAAAGAATTGGAAGAAGAGCTTGGTACAGCCCTTTTCAGCCGCGAAAAAAAACAGTTAAGGTTAACTGAAGAAGGCTATTTTTTAAAAGAACGGGCAATTGAAATTTTGTCTCTAGCTGAAAGCACAGAACGCGAATTTCGCAACCAAGCAAATAAGATTAATGGTGGCTATTTTTCGATTGGCTGTGTGGAGGCTGATAATTCAGACACTATGGCAATGATGCTGGAAGAATTACTTCAGGATTATCCTGAAGTAGCGTTTAATATTGTTTCAGGTACAAGTGACGATATTAGCGACAAGCTTGAAAAAGGCATTCTTGATTTGGCAATTTTATTGGAACCTACCACTGTAAACGATTTTGGAAAGATTATTTTGCCTAGAGAAGAGCGATGGGGCTTACTGGTGTCCAAAAATTCTTTTCTCGCTAAAAAGAATCAAATAGAACCTGTTGATTTAGAAGGCATACCGCTTCTTTGTTCAAATCGAGTAGCAATTCAATCGATGTTAGAAGATTGGCTAAACAAACCACTTGATTCTTTACACATTATAGGAACCTATAATTTGATTTTTAATATTTTTTCTTTAGTCGAAAATCGTGTAGGATCAGCTTTAACGATTGAAGGAGCTACCTTAAATCGAAATGCATCTGAATTTACTTTTGTACCACTATTTCCTGAAATAAAAACAAATTGTGTATTGGTTTGGAAGAAAAATCGAATTCAATCTCCAGTTGTGAAAGAATTGATTCAACGATTTCATCATGCTTTTGAAGCATAGTAAAGAATTTTTTAAGCTTTAGACGGTTGTGATTATTAGTTGTATGATTTACTTATTAATAGTAAATCATACAACTTTTTTCTTAGATATACTAAAAATTGGGGGAAGAACAAATGGCAAAATTTGAAGAAGTAAAAAAAGGTATTATTTTTCCAATTGGTGAAAAAATGAGGCCTACGCAAATTATTTTATTGGGCAAAGTTATCTGAAAACTTTGATTGCAGATCCAGCAGTGAATGTCGGTGTAGCCAATGTAACCTTTGAACCTGGATGTAGAAATAATTGGCACATTCATCACGAAGGCTTCCAACTTTTATTAGTTACCGGAGGAGAAGGATGGTATCAAGAAGCAGGAAAAGCTCCTCAATTTTTACAAGCTGGAGATGTGATTGTGACACATGATGGAGTCAAGCATTGGCATGGTGCAACAAAAGATAGTTGGTTTGAACATATTGCGATTACAGCAGGAGTACCAGAATGGTTAGAGCCTGTTTCAGATGAAGAGTGCAGTCAATTAAAAAAGTAAGCTAAAAATGAAAGATATAGAAATAATGGACTAGTGGACTAAATTAATTTTAGGAGAGAATTCAATGCACAAGCTGATAAAAATTTCTTTGTTGTCTGTTTCATTACTTATAGTGTCTGCTGGCGCAATTGCAGCAAATATTCCAGCGATTGCCTTGATATATCCATTGGTTCCTAAAACACTAGTGGAGTTTATTACGACAATGCCGTCCTTATTTATTATTTTAACTGTACCTATCAGCCATAAAATTGCTCGGAAAATTGGTTATAAATTAACAGTACAAATAGGTGTATTTATGGTTTTAACAGCGGGAATAGCTCCGATTTTTGTCCATTCTTTTGGACTCCTTTTTATGAGTAGGGTGCTATTTGGAGTGGGGATTGGTTTAATAAATCCTTTATTATTTTCTTTTGCAACTCAATTATATAAAGGTCAGGAATTATCTTCAGTAATTGGTTTACAAAGTGCTTGTGAAGGAATTGGTGGAATGCTGATAACCTTTTCTGTAGGTCAATTATTAATTACGAACTGGCGGTTATCATTTTTAGCATATCTAATCGCCTTGCCTATTCTTTTACTTTTCACTAGCTTTGTTCCGAAGGTTACTCCTATTATTGAAAAAGAAAAAAATAAGCTAAAAAAAGTAAAATCAACGAATACAATTTATGGTTACTTTATATTATTGATTTTAGTTGTCACAATTTATATGTCATTTTCGATAAAAAGTACCGCGCTATTACTAGAAAAAGGAATTGGTACAGCAACAGATGGAAGTAACTTGTTAGCCTTAGTTGGTTTAGGTTCAATGTTAGCTGGCTTTTTATTTGGTCGAACGCTCACATTTACCAAAAACTGGACAGTAGCTATTTCTTTTTTAGGCTTAGGCATTTCTTTATTCATCATCGCCTATTCTCAAACGATAATCTGGATTTCTATTGCATCTATTTTCTGCGGTTTTTCTTTTCGCACATTTGTTCCTTATCTATTTAATGAAGTGAATCAAAATCAAGCGGGAAATTCAGAAAGAGATACAGCTCTTTTATTGATAGGTTTTAATTTAGGGGCAGCCTTTACGCCGATGTCAATTGCACTCCTAGAAAGGATCATTCCATTTAAAGACAGCTCAGGCATTTTTTTCACAGAAGGGTTGATTATGTTTCTTTTAGCGATAGGAGCAGTTAGTATTCAAATTAAGAGTCACTTAAAAATGAAGGACTTATAGAATAAGTATGAGTGTACTAAGAAAAATTAACGAATTCTAATGAACAAAAAAAGCATGTGGCTACGACGAATATATTCAAGGTTTTTGCTATTTCACAACCAGAATCAGTTGGTATTACAGAAATGACCATATTACCAACTAACCAAGCCTAAGTTTTTTGAAATTAGGAGCTGTAAAATTTAAAAATAAAAACATATTCCCTTTTTTAAATGCTATAAAAATTATATTCAAATAAGCTTGCATTTATCGATGTATTATGTTAAATTGATATAGTTTTCAACTGAAGAATAGTGTTGTTGATCTAAGGATAAAGGTCCAATCTAAAAGCTGGTTATTGTATCTTGATGGTGCTATAATAGGTTAAAATATTTCAGTTATTTTTTTATAGTAGTTTTAGTAAAAAGGGAGCTAAATGAGATGAGAAATTATTATTTTTTAGAATATGGCAGTGACAAATGCATCGCAGTTGTTGAGAATGATTTACGTGAGCGTTATGATTTGGAATTTAATAAACACGGAGATTGTATTGTAGGTGACTGTATGAACTATTCTGGAAAATATGCGGATCAAATGCTAATCAAAGAAAATTATTTTGGTAAAGACTGGCAATATCCTGAGCATAAAGAGTACAAAACAGTGATTGCAATTAGCTTTATTGAAGGAAAAAATAAAAATAAAATCCAAAAATGCAATACTATTAAAGATTGGTTTGCTGGGATGGAACATGTTCATCTATTAAAAGAAGAAACGGTTGTTGGATAAGTAAAATCAGTCTAATCAATCGATAATTAGTTAACTAGTAGTAAAAGCTGAATGATTAAGGGATAGTCTGTAAAGTAGAGGGAAAATCTGACTTTACAAGAGCCTTAATCGATTTCAGCTTTTTTTATTATCTATTCTTTACTCAGTAAATAGTTTATAATTAAGAGGAAAAAGATTTATGAGAGGTAGGGAATAATAATGCCAAATATAACAGCAAGTTTCGAGGGGATTTTACGTGAGAAACAAGTTCCATTAGCTAAATCAATTGATGAGCAAAAACAAACTTTTTATAGTGGAAGTTTTCAGTTAACGCCAACTAAAACGTTACCATTTCATGTCGTTTTTCAATCAGCAGATGGAATTAGCGATGTAGAGATTGTCTATTCAAAATTAGCAATGATTTCAAACTATCAAAAAAAAGCAGAGCTGTTGGAGCTATTTAACCAATTAAATGAAGCTGAAACAGCTTATTACCGCATTTGTTTAGCCGGTGATGGAGAAGTGTATTTGCGATTGCTGACTCGTACTACAAATGAAGTAATGCCGATTTATGAAATGTTAATTACAGGATCAGGGATTGCGCAACAAATCATCAATAAGATTGAAGCCCTTTTAAAATAGGCTATTTCGTAGTGGAAGGAGCGAGGCATTCAGATGGAAAAGAGTATTTATCATACTGAAGTTGTGAATCAAGATGGTGGGACAGGTTTTGCTTATGTAAAAAATAATGGTTTATCTGTTCAAGTTTCTAGTCCTTTAAGTTCAGAAGAAGGATCAAATCCAGAAGAATTGTTAGGATTAGCCTATAGTACGTGTTTGAATGCAACGATTCAAGCAGTGTTGAAAGAACAAGGAAAAAGTAATTTAAGTCGCGTTCAAATAAATGTTGATTTAATTCCTGAAGAGATTGGCTATCATTTTAATGTTGAAGCTTTGGTTTGGATTGATGAACTATCGATAGAGGCAAGCCAAAAAGTAGCTGAAGCTGCAGACCTAAGATGTCCAATCTCCAAGTTACTTGCCGGTAGTGAGACAGTTGCCATGCGCGCAGTAGCGGATTTAGATTGAAAAAAACGTATGAACTCCAATTAATTTGGAAGAGTTCATACGTTTTTATTTATCTGTAATTTGAGAATTGTAAATCAACAGGTAAATTAGCTCCTCTTAATAAAGAGATCACTTGTTGCAAGTCATCACGGCTTTTACCAGTCACGCGGATTTGATCATCTTGAATCGTACTTTTTACTTTAATACCAGATTGTTTAATCAAAGTATTAATTTTCTTAGCATTTTCTTTGTCAATCCCGCTGATTAACTCCGCATGTTGTCGAACATTTCCGCCAAAGGCTTTTTCACTTTCACCGTAATGGATATTTTTAGTCGGAACACCACGCTTAATTAATTTACTGGTTAGAACATCTTTTACTTGTCCAATTTTATAGTCATCTTCAGAAATAAGCACAAGTTGATTGTTTTCTATTTTAATATCACTAATAGAACCTTTAAAATCAAAACGATTTTTTATTTCTTTTAATGCAATTGCAACGGCATTTTTGACTTCTTCATGATTAATCTCTGAAACAATGTCAAAACTTGCTTCTTTAGCCATAATATAAACACTCCTTCATTTAATTTAGTTAATAATTTCAGTTTACCACATTTTATCAAAATTCTGAACTCTCTTTAAATTTAATAGGATCAGCTACTTTAGAAATAGTTTGTTTTATGAGACTATTCTGCCAATTACAATTGCATTAAACTTAGTCTAGGAATGTTGTAATAGAGCTTGTTATAACGTATAATCCAAGAGGGTTATTTTTAAAATAAATGACGATGCATTACCGATATAAAATAAATAGGAGGAACTTAAATGGCACAATTAAAAACGCCTAGTTTTTATTCAGAATTGGCAAAAAAAATATTTTTTGTATTTTTTGCGGCAATTACTAATGCGATTGCATTAAATAATTTTTTAATTCCTGCTCGTGTTTATGGAGCTGGGTTAAATGGAGTTTCACAGCTATTATCTTCCTTTTTATTCGATTTCAGTCATATAGAAATTAGTACAGGACTTTTAATTATGCTTTTCAACATCCCGATTGCCTTATTAGGCTGGTATAAAGTCGGGCGTGATTTTACATTATTTAGTTTTTTGACAGTTGCTTTAATGTCTATATTTTCAATGATTTTACCCATTCAAGAGGTCACAAATGACCCGATTATGAATGCGATTGTTGGTGGAGTTATTAGTGGAGTTGGTGTTGGACTTTCTTTAAAATATGGATTTTCAACAGGTGGAATGGATATTGTTTCAATGGTTTTAGCTAAAACGACAGGTCGTTCTATTGGTACCTTAATGTTTGGTATCAATTTCATCGTCATTTCATTGGCAGGTTTTGCTTATGGCTGGGAATATGCTTTATATACGCTATTGTCTATCTATGTCTTAACAAAAGTAGTCGATACGATTCACACCAGTCATCAAAAGGTTACAGCGATGATTGTGACTCAACACTCTGCTGAAATGACAACAGCGATTAAAGAAAAGTTAATTCGTGGGATTACACTTTTACCAGCAAAAGGCGGATTTTCAGGCGCAGATAGCTCGGTTTTAATGGTCGTGGTAACACGCTATGAACTATATGATTTAGAACAAGCTGTTAAAGAGACGGATCCGTTTGCTTTTGTAAATATTTTGCAAACAAACCGCGTGATTGGTGAATTTTGGGATAGTGATAGACAAAAATCTCATCGTGAAGAAACAAAAAGAAGTCAAGAAAATAGATAAATAAAAAACGAGACAGAATTTTCTGTCTCGTTTTTTATTAAGCTAAATTCAAGTAATTCTCTAAATAAAGTGCCAACCCATCTTCATCATTTGTATGACGCGTAATGTCATTTGAAATGTTTTTTAACGCTTCAATCCCATTTTGCATCACAACTCCATGACCAGCATACTGAATCATTTCATAATCATTATCTTCATCACCAAAAGCAATAATATCTTTTTGTTTAAAGCCGTAGACATCGGCAATTCGCTCAACACCAAGTGCTTTTTGAACACCAGCAGAAACAACTTCTAAACAAGGTGTGTTGCCACCCCAAGTTCGAACTTCAATGGAATCACCATAGCGAGCAATTAACTCATTTGTAATCGGTTTTTGGTTTTCAGCAGTTGTAAATAAACAAACTGAAGTTGGATTATCTTTTAAATTTTGTGGAGTTAACGCTGTAAAACTATTTTTTCCTTCTGGGAAAAAATGTTGATTTGGTTCATAAAAAGTATCTGCGTAAAATGAATCTTTGACTTCAGCACAAATCATATGAATATCTATATGTTGCTTTAAGCTTAGAATATCTAAAGCGACATCACGTTCTAAAGTCATATGATATTGAGATTCCCAATTTCTATTTGCAGGCATGTGACATAGAGCACCATTGAAATTGACAATTGGTGAATCTAATCCTAGTTCTTGGTAAAACTGTTTACTAATTCGGTAGGGGCGTCCTGTAACGATGGAAACTGTGTGGCCAGCATCACGTACCTTTTTAAAAACATCCTTCGTTTTTAACGAAATTTTTGACTCATTATTTAAAGTTGTGCCATCTAAATCGATTGCAATAAGTTTCTTTTCCATAAATACCTCCAAGTGGTTCTTTTCTTACAAATTCAACCTTTTATGGTACACTATTTTTAAGGCTATACAAATAGTGTACCATAAAAAAAAGGGGATTTGTACCCACTAGGAAAGAAGGAAAAAGAATGATTACAATTAAACGAGTGGTCATTGATGGCAATCCATTATTAGAAGTAGTGTCACAAGACAAGGCGACGGAGCAATTACCGACAGTAGTATTTTATCATGGCTGGACCAACTATAAAGAAAGTGTCTTAGTAAATGGCTATGAATTAGCAAAGAGGGGAATGAGAGCATTACTTCCAGATGCATACTTACATGGCGAGCGAATGGAAATGCCATTAGTTGAGGAAGCTTATAGTGAATTTTGGAACATTGTGACCCATAATTTAAAAGAGTTGCCTGGAATTAGAGACTATTATGTAGAAGCAGGCCTATCGGACCCTAATCGGTTTGGCGTAACGGGTCTATCAATGGGAGGTATTACAACTTGTGGAGCATTGACGTGCTATCCATGGATTAAAGCCGCTGTTTGTTTAATGGGAAGTCCTGAACCCATTCAGTTTTCACATTGGTTACTAAGTTCATCTTGGGCAGAAGGACTGAGTGTGCCTGAAAAATATTTAACCAAATTACAAGAATTAGAACCCATTGATTTAAGTTGTCAACCGGAAAAGATTGCAGGCCGACCCGTTCATTTTTGGCATGGTACAAGTGATACAATGGTACCTTATCAACCAACTTTTGATTTTTATCAAAAAATAAAAGAAGAAAATTTTGCTAAGAATGTTAGTTTTACGACAACAGAAGGAGTCGGGCATAAAGTTCCCTATTTAACTTCAGTCGAAATGGCCGATTTTTTTGCTGAGCATATCTAAATAGAAGCTAAGAAAGATTTACTTTTCATCTAAAAAAAGGTATGATTATGTCAGAACTTAACTGGAGGTAGTATGATACATGACTGATAAAGAAACAGTTTGGACCGAAGATGAAATTAATGCAATTAAAGAACATATCGTAGCTGCTTTGGAACAAGTTATTGATCCAGAATTAGGGATTGATATTGTGAACCTAGGACTAGTCTATGAAGTGGAATTATATAATGGTGGACAATGTGTCATTAAAATGACTCTAACAACTATGGGATGCCCGTTGGCAGATGTGATTACAGAGCACATTATCCAAGCACTAAAAGAAGTACCAGAAGTTTCAGAAACAAAAGTGGAACTTGTTTGGTATCCTGCGTGGACAACCGATAGAATGTCAAGATATGCACGAATTGCTTTGGGGATTCGTTAAAAATGAGTGAATTTTTAAAAGCTAGCTTACTTTGTCTAAAAAGTGAGCTAGCTTTTTTATAAGTTTTATTTGCTTAATGTGGTGGGATTTATGATTCTCTCATATAGCAACGTATAGCTAAAAATGGTATAATGAGCTATTATTATTTAAATAACTAAGAAAGTGGTGTGGGGAACCCGATAAATTATGAAAAAAATAGAAATTGATTGGAATTATTGGATTGTACGATTTTTATTCGTAGTTGTAGTTATACTTGGTTTTATATTCATAACAAATTTTCAAGTTGTAATGGATGGAATAGGTCGATTTTTAGGTGTCTTATCACCTTTTATATTTGGCTTTATAGTAGCTTATTTATTAAATGGTGCTCAGAAAAAAATAGAAATTCTTGTTAAAAAAATTAATGTCCCTCTTATACAAAAGCGCAGTCGAGCAATAAGTGTGTTGATTTTATATACTCTTAGTATCTTTTTAATCTTTTTAATTTTGAATTATCTTGTGCCTTTAATTATTCAAAATATTATCGATGTCATCCATTTGTTGCCAGCTTTTTATAGCTCTTTATTAGAGTTTGCGACTGGGTTAGAAGATAAAGGCATTATTGAGTTAATTAAGTTAGAAGACTTCTTTAAATCATTTACATCTAGTTACACGCCTGAAAAAATATTAATGCAAAGTACGGCGTCTTTAGCTTCATTAGGAATTTTTGCCAAAAATATTTCTGTGGGTGTACTAAATACGTTCTTAGCTTTCGTTATTTCAATTTATGCGTTGATTTTCAAAGATTCTTTACTTGGTTTTTTTGCACAAGTTTCTAAGAAAATTTTATCAGAAAAAACATTTAAGCGCAGTAAAACATTGGTGCAAAGAACGAATGAAATATTTTATAAATTTATCATTTGTCAGTTTATTGATGCGTGTATTTTAGGAGTGCTATCAACAATTATTTTATCCCTATTAGGTGTGAAATTTGCAGTAACACTAGGAATATTATTAGGTATTTGTAATATGATTCCTTATTTCGGCTCCATTTTCGCTTCGATTGTGACGATGATTATTACCTTTTTCACTGGCGGACTAAGCTTAGCAATAGCTACGATCATTTCGTTACTAATCCTGCAACAAATTGACGGTAATATCATCGGACCTCGTATTATGGGAGGGGCACTGAATTTAAACCCAATTTTAATTATTTTATCGATTACAGTTGGTGGGGCTTATTTCGGAGTATTGGGAATGTTTTTATCGGTTCCAGTAGCCGCAATTCTCAAAATATTAGTCATGAATTGGTTAGAAGCAACCAGTAAAGGCGATGAAAAAGGTCAAGAAATTTCTCCACTGTGAAAATGAAGAAGAAAGGTATTTTGTCTTTCTTCTTCATTTTTTTACATAAAATCTAGCATTCTCTTTTGTGTTAGTAAGAAAAGCTATAAAGAATACATAATAAAATTATGGTAAACTTGATGATTTTATTTCAAAATTTAGTATTTTTCTACCTAAATTAAAAGGGGTATCAGTTCAAGTTTTGCTTCAGTTGTATTATACTAAAGAAAAGGAGATGATGAACTATGCCTCAAGAATATCAACGAGTATTGGTAGCCATTGACGGATCAAAAGAATCTGATTTAGCCTTTAAAAAAGCCGTTCAAGTGGCGAAAAGAAACAAAGCTGCACTAATTAGTTTGCATGTGATTAATGATAGTGATTCAGTTTTCAGTTATGGATATGCAGGGATTGATTTGAATCAATTAATTGCAAATGAAACCAAAGAATCAAAAGAAAAGCTTGATACTCTACTGCTTTATGCAAAAGAACAAGGTGTTGATTCGGTGCAATCTATTATCGAATTTGGCAATCCTAAAAAATTAATTGCTAAAACAATTCCTGAAAAAGAAAAAATTGATTTAATTATTGTCGGTGCAACTGGCTTAAATGCAATTGAGCGTGTGTTAGTAGGTTCGGTAGCAAGTTATGTTATTACACATGCTGCTTGTGATGTGTTAGTAGTAAGAGATGAAATTTCTGAATAGAAAAAACAAAGATTGGTCAAAATACCTATTGAAAACACAGCGATGCTTTGATGTGAATTTAATGGGTATTTTTTGCGAAAAAATAAATAGATTTTGTTTGACCTTTTTTGACCAATTAGATATAATACTAATAGAAAGTAATTAAATAAATAAAAATCATGTTGGAAATTGCTCTTAAATGAGCCTAAAAGAATTCAAAAAACTTTTTGTCTTGACCAGTTTTTATGAGCCAGTCCTTCGAGAAAAAGATGAAATTTCGAGATGGCAAAGAACGCCACATCGAATTTCCCTATTTTCTTACCAGGCCTAATCGGCTCAACAAACTTTTTATCAAGGCTAGTTCTTATGAGCCAGTCCTTCGAGAAAAAGATGAAATTTCGAGATGGCAAAGAACGCCACATCGAATTTCCCTATTTTCTTACCAGGCCTAATCGGCTCAACAAACTTTTTATCAAGGCTAGTTCTTATGAGCCAACTCTTCGAAAAGAAGATAAAATCCCCTCAAAGTAAAAAGATACTTTGTGTGTATTTTCCTATCTTTTTGCCAGAGCTAAACGGCTCAACAAACTTTTTATTATAGGAGGAATTTTTATGGAATTAGAAAAATTAACTTCAACGATGCAACAAGCATTAGGTGATGCGCAACAAATCGCCGTGACACGCCATAATCAGGATATCGATATTGTCCATCTTTGGAAAATATTTTTATCTCCTGATCATTTTGCTCGAGGTTTGTATCAAGAAAGCGGAATTGATACCGCCGCATTTGAACAAGAAGTTGATCGTGAATTAGATCGCTATCCATCTGTTGAAGGTGGCAATGTTCAATACGGGCAAGGTATGAGCCAAAATTTGTACAATTTATTATTAGAAGCAGATAAAATTAGAGAATCTTTTAAAGATGAATATATGGCAACAGAAACAGTTGTGCTTGCTTTAATGAAATTAAAGAATTATAGCTTAACTAGATATCTAAAAGAGCAAGGTTTAAATGAAAAAACCTTGCGTGAATTAATTGAAAAAATGCGAGGAGGAGATCGTGTGACATCACAAAATCAAGAAGAACAATACCAAGCATTAGAAAAATATGGTACTGATTTGATTCAGGCAGTTAAAAGTGGAAAGCAAGATCCGGTCATCGGTCGTGATGAAGAAATTCGCGATGTAATCCGAATTTTGTCTCGGAAAACAAAAAATAATCCTGTTTTAATTGGGGAACCAGGTGTTGGTAAAACCGCAATTATTGAAGGATTGGCTCAACGGATTGTGCGGAAAGATGTTCCTGAAAATCTAAAAGATAAAACTATCTTTTCTTTAGATATGGGTGCTTTGATTGCTGGAGCAAAATTCCGGGGTGAATTTGAAGAACGATTAAAAGCAGTCTTGAAGGAAGTTAAGAAAAGTGACGGTCGAATTATTCTCTTTATTGATGAAATTCACACAATTGTCGGTGCTGGAAAAACAGAAGGTAGCATGGATGCAGGGAATCTTTTAAAACCAATGCTAGCTCGTGGTGAATTGCATTGTATTGGGGCAACAACTTTGGACGAATATCGTCAATATATGGAAAAAGATAAAGCCTTAGAAAGACGTTTCCAACGAGTTTTAGTCAATGAACCAACTGTTGAGGATACAATTAGTATTTTACGTGGACTGAAAGAGCGCTTTGAAATTCACCATAGTGTCAATATTCATGACAATGCATTAGTAGCAGCAGCAACATTATCGAACCGTTATATTACAGACCGCTATTTACCAGATAAAGCGATTGATTTGATCGATGAAGCCTGTGCAACTATTCGTGTTGAAATGAATTCAATGCCAACAGAGCTAGACCAAGTCACAAGACGTTTAATGCAGTTAGAAATTGAAGAAGCTGCTTTGAAAAAAGAAAGCGACGATGCAAGTAAGAAACGCTTGAATTTATTACAAGAAGAGCTTTCTGAATTAAGAGAACAAGCGAATCAATTGAAAATGAAGTGGGAAACTGAAAAAGAAGAGGTTTCTAAAATTCGGGATAAACGGGCTGAAATTGAACAAGCACGTCGTGAACTAGAAGAAGCAGAATCAAATTATGACTTGGAACGTGCAGCAGTGCTACGCCATGGTCAAATTCCAGAATTAGAAAAAGAAATTGAAGCTTTAGAAGCTGAGAATGAAGAAAAAATTAAAGGCGATAATCGTCTTGTTCAAGAAGCGGTAACTGAAAATGAAATTGCGACGGTTATCGGTCGAATGACAGGTATTCCTGTTAGCAAATTGGTTGAAGGCGACCGCGAAAAATTATTGAAACTAGGCGAAACCTTGCATAAACGTGTAATCGGTCAAGAAGAAGCAGTTGATAGTGTAACGGATGCTGTTATTCGTGCTCGTGCAGGACTACAAGATCCATCAAAACCATTGGGATCATTCTTGTTCCTAGGACCAACTGGAGTAGGGAAGACAGAATTAGCCAAAGCGTTAGCTGAAAACTTATTTGACTCCGAAGAGCATATGGTTCGAATTGATATGAGTGAGTATATGGAAAAACACAGTGTTTCTCGTCTAGTTGGTGCGCCTCCAGGATATGTTGGTTACGAAGAGGGCGGTCAATTGACAGAAGCAGTTCGTCGCAGTCCATATACAATTGTACTTTTGGATGAAATTGAAAAAGCTCATCCAGATGTCTTCAATATTTTATTGCAAGTCTTAGATGATGGTCGTTTAACAGATTCTAAAGGCCGAATTGTTGATTTTAAAAACACTGTTTTAATTATGACAAGTAATATTGGTTCTAGTTTATTACTAGATGGAACAGATGCCGATGGTCAAGTTGATCCAGCTGTTGAGGATCAAGTTATGAGTTTACTAAAAGGTTCATTTAAACCAGAATTTTTAAATCGAATCGATGACACTGTTTTGTTCACACCATTGAGTTTAGAAGATGTTAAAGGGATTATTGTTAAAATGACAGCTTCACTAAGTGAAAGATTAGTGGATCAAGAAATTGTCTTAGAGATTTCTGATGAAGCTAAAACGTGGATTGCTGAAAATGCTTATGATCCAATTTATGGAGCTCGTCCATTAAAACGCTTCTTAACAAAAGAAGTTGAAACGCCGCTAGCAAAAGAAATGATTGCTGGTCGCGTCCTACCAAAAACAAAAGTCATTGTGACATTACTCGGTGACCGTTTGGTTTTTGAGAATATTGATTTAAGTGAAGATGTATAAAAAAATTAGTGAGAAACCTTGAATTGACGCGGAGTTGATTCAAGGTTTTTTTATGTATTTAACTAAATATACATTTGTGAATAAAAGCGCATGCATAAAATGTGCGTTTGTTCAATTGTGAGCAAAAGGTTTTCGGTAACAGATTTAAAAAATAAAATAGAATGAAAATAAAAAAAGTACCAGCTAAAAAGCGATACTTTTCTTTTTGAACATTCAATTAATTAATCTGTTGTTGTTTCAATTTTAGCTTTTTTTGAATCACTAGCTAGTAATTCTCCGATAGCGATACAAAGTACGCCGCCAGCTAAACCAAGTAGTGTTGCTAATTTAAAATCATACGTACTATTTCCAAGGGCACTTCCAATATAATAAGTTGCTTGTCCAACACAAAATGCCCAAAATATAGTTGCTACATATTTCATTATTTGCACCTCTTCTCATTCGCTTATATTTTATCATATTTTAGTGTTTTGTAAAGCCTAAACCTGATTTATTTATAAGAATCATCTAAAAAAATTAGGTTTAAAAAAAATGATTAAAATCTTTAAAAAATAAAGGGGAATGTTCGTTTGCTAAGTAGGCAGAAAACAGGTTATAATAGGAAAGATGATTGGTTTTAACTAGTAGTAGATAAATAACGATGGGGGTGACCAACAGTATGACTTTTGTACACTTACAAGTAATCAGTGCCTTTAGTCTTTTAAAAAGTACAACTTCAATTGAAAAGTTGGTTATTTCTGCTAAAAATAAAGGGTATAGTGCAATAGCTTTAACGGATCACAACGTACTATACGGGGTCGTGGATTTTTATAAATGTTGTTTAAAGCATAACATTAAACCTATTTTAGGTTTAACACTAGATATTGCAGGGGTAATGGATAGTGGGAATAATTATCCGATAGTTTTATTAGCTGAAAATTTAGAAGGATATCAAAATTTGATGGCTTTGTCTACTGAAAAACAGCTTTTACCTGATGGGGAACGGCTTGATTTTCAACATATAAAACCATACTCTGCACATGTCATTGCAGTTACACCCGGTGAAACTGGGGAAATCGAACAGGCTTTGCTTAATAAAAATCCCCAACTAGCTGATGATATTACGACGAAATGGTTGGACTTATTTAAAAAAGAAAATTTTTATTTAGGTGTTCAAATCCATCAAAAGTTACAACCAATTCAGTCAAATTTGAAGGCATTAGCTGAAACAAAGCATTTGAAAACTGTCGCATTACATGATATACGCTATTTAGATCCAAATGATGATTTCAGTACAAAGGTGCTGCGTGCTATTGATGCAGGTGAAAAAATTGATTTAGCTATCGAGTCTACCAGTGGCCCTTTCTATTTACCTGAAATGTCTGGAATACGAGAACGATTCGCAACAGCTGGTTTAGAAAAAGAAGTTGAGGAAACTGTAAAATTAGCTAATCGAATTCAACCAGAAATCTTATTGCACCAACATTTGCTTCCGAGATACCCTGTTCCAACAGATGCTAAAACAGAAGATTATTTAGCAGAACAATGTTTTAAAGGGTTACAAAAACGTGTTCCTAATGCAGATGAGCGTTATCAAAAACGTTTAAATTATGAATTAAGTGTCATTCAGAAGATGGGTTTTTCAGATTATTTCTTAATTGTTTGGGACTTAATGGCCTATGCTCATAAAACGAAGATTTTAACAGGAGCGGGTAGGGGTTCAGCTGCAGGTTCATTGGTTTCTTACGTGCTTGAAATTACGGATGTAGATCCAATTGAGTATGATTTGCTTTTTGAACGTTTCTTAAACGAAGAACGTTTTACGATGCCGGATATTGATTTAGATTTTCCGGATAACAGACGAGAAGAAATGTTAATCTATGTTAAAAATAAATATGGACAGGGCCATGTGGCACAAATTGCGACATTTGGGACTCTCGCAGCCAAAATGGCTTTACGAGATGTAGCTCGTGTCTTTGGCTTGAGCCAAAATGAAGCGAATGTTTGGTCGAAAGCTATTCCTACGGTACTAGGGATTACCCTTGAAGAAGCTTTTAAAACATCAAGTAGTTTAAAAAAATTAGTGAATGAAAATGAAAAAAATAAACTTTTATTTGATACAGCTAAACGCATAGAAGGTTTGCCACGTCATGTTTCTACTCATGCGGCTGGGGTTGTAATCAGTGATCAACCACTAGTTTCGTTAATTCCGTTGCAACACGGCAGTAATGGAATTCATTTGACGCAATATGCCATGGGTAATGTGGAAGAGATTGGTTTATTGAAAATGGACTTTCTTGGACTTCGTAATTTACAGATATTAGATAACGCCTTACAACTAGTAAAACGTGAAAATGGAACAGATGTAGATATTCATAAAATTCCAATGGATGATCAAGCGGCTTTAGAAATATTTAGAAAAGCGGACACTTCTGGTGTTTTTCAGTTCGAGTCATCTGGTATTAAGAATGTTTTACGGAAGCTTGGTCCAACATCAATTGAAGATGTGGCTGCGGTTAATGCTTTATATAGACCAGGTCCGATGGAGCAAATTGATTTGTTTATCGATCGGAAAAAAGGGCAAGTTCCAATTGAATACCCTCATGATAGCTTGAAAGAAATTTTAGGTGTTACTTACGGGGTTATGGTTTATCAAGAACAAGTTATGCAAGTGGCTTCTAAAATGGGTGGTTTTAGTCTAGGGCAAGCGGATATCTTACGTCGTGCTATGAGTAAGAAGCAGAAAAATATTATTGACGAAGAGCGTAAACATTTTGTTGAAGGTGCACTAGAAAAAGGGTATACATCTGAAGTTGCTACAACTGTCTATTCTTACATTGAACGTTTTGCTAACTATGGATTTAATCGAGCGCATGCCTTTGGTTATGCCTTTATTGCGTATCAACTGGCCTTTTTAAAAGCTCATTATCCCCATGCTTTTTTTGCTGCCTTGTTGAATTCAGCTATCAACAATCCAACAAGAATCAAAGAATATTTATTGGAAGCTAAAAAACGAAAAATAACGGTTTTACCACCAGATATTAATCAAAGTTTGTATATGTTTTCTTTGAAGGAAGGTAAAATCCAATTTGGACTAATTAGTATCAAAGGCTTACGTCGTGATTTAGTCAAAGAGATTATTGCTTCGAGAAAAGAGCATGGACCATTTAAGGATTTAGTTGATTTTTTACGGAGAATAGATCAAAAATGGCTGAAAGATGAGATTATTCGTCCATTTATCTATGCTGGAGCATTTGATTGTTTTGGATACAGCCGTGGAGTGCTAGTTGCTTCTTTAGATGGGATTTTAACAAGTGTCAAATTTAGTGGAAATAATGTTGGTTTATTTGATATTTTAGCGCCAAAATATGAAACTCATACAGCTGATCTAAGTATGGAAGAACGATTAGAGATGGAAGAGCAAACATTAGGCGCTTATTTATCTGGTCATCCAGTTGAAAGTTTTGAGAATATTCGGTTTTTAAAACAAGCAGGCTATATCAAAGATTTACAAGCTGGGACCAATGCTCGGATTATTGGTCTGGTAAAAAGTGTTCGTAAAATTAGAACAAAAAAAGGTGAACAAATGGCTTTTGTCCAAGTTAATGATCAATCGGCTGAGTGTTCCATTACTTTATTTCCGCAAAAATTACGTCAATTTGGACGTTTAATTGAGAAAAATAAAATTATCTATATAGAAGGTAAAGTTGAAGAAGGTCAGCAAGAGGAAAAACAAATTTTAGTCAATCAAATTCTAGATGCGGTTGTTCTTGGAAGTGAGAGTAGTAAAGATAAGTGCTTTATTCGGATTCAATCTGAATTGGACTCACCTGAAATTTTAAAAAAAATGAATCAGCTACTGCAAGAAGAGCATGGGAATATTCCGGTTATTCTATATTATGTTGCCACCAATAAAAAAATGGTGCTCAATGAATCTGAATGGGTAAATGGTTCAGAAGAACTCATTCTCAAATTAGAAGAATTAGTCGGAAAAGGCAATGTTGTGCTTCAAAAAGGGAGTTAAAAGTTGAATCTCTGGTTCATATTGCACAAATAACGTTCTTTTTTTGCAAAATCGCTATTTTGAAAAGACAATTGCTCTGAAAAGTGTTAGAATAGCCATGTGAGCTTTTTACGATGCTATTGTTTGATTTGTTTCAACGACGGCTTAGAAAAAGGTTTAGGAAGACGTAAAAATTCTTTTTTGAAAGAAAAAAGTTATTTTTACGATAATAATTCTATGAGGTGAGAGGTATATGAAACGTATCGCTGTTTTAACAAGTGGCGGGGACGCTCCTGGTATGAATGCTGCCGTTCGCGCAGTTGTTCGTAAAGGAATTTACGAAGGTATGGAAGTTTACGGAATCAACTACGGTTTTGCCGGTTTAGTTGCTGGGGATATCCGTAAATTATCAATTAGTGATGTAGGAGATATGATCCAACGAGGAGGAACATTCTTATACTCAGCTCGTTATCCTGAATTTGCCACTGAGGAAGGCCAATTAAAAGGGATTGAGCAATTGAAAAAATTTGGTATTGAAGGATTAGTTGTTATTGGCGGAGACGGTTCGTACCACGGTGCAATGGCTCTAACAAAACATGGCTATCCAGCTGTAGGTCTACCTGGAACAATCGACAATGATATTCCTGGAACAGATTTTTGTATTGGATTTGATACAGCAATCAATACGGTTTTAGAATCAATTGATAGAATTCGTGATACGGCTACTAGTCATGTTCGGACTTTTATTATTGAAGTAATGGGTAGAGATGCTGGGGATATCGCTCTTTGGGCTGGTATTGCTGGTGGAGCAGAACAAATTATTATTCCTGAAAAAGAATTTGATATGGCAGAAGTTGCAAAAACAATCCAAAAAGGCCGTGACCGCGGTAAAAAACATAGTTTAATTGTGGTTGCAGAAGGCGTTATGGGCGGAAATGAGTTTGCTGAGAAGCTAGCTGAACACGGCGATTACCATGCTCGTGTAACAGTTTTAGGTCACGTACAACGTGGTGGTTCTCCATCAGCTCGCGATCGTGTTTTAGCAAGTAACTTCGGTGCTCATGCTGTTGATTTGTTAAAAGTAGGTCGTGGCGGTTTATGCGTTGGGATTCGCGATAACAAGATTGTTGAAAATGATATTGTTGAAACACTTGAAAAAGGTAAGCATAAAGCTGATTTATCCCTATATCAATTGAATAAAGAGATTTCTTATTAAAAAGAATCAAATAATTGAGATTTATGGCTTAAAAATATATTTTTGGGAGAGATTATAAAACATGAAAAAAACGAAAATTGTATGTACAATCGGTCCAGCAAGTGAATCAGTAGAAACTTTGGTGAAATTGATCGAAGCTGGAATGAACGTTTGTCGTTTAAACTTTTCACATGGTGATTTTGAAGAGCACGGTGCACGCATTAAAAACATCCGTGAAGCATCAAAAATTACTGGTAAAATGGTAGCTATTCTTTTAGATACTAAAGGTCCTGAAATTAGAACACACAACATGAAAGACGGTAAAGTTGAATTTACTACTGGAGATGTTGAACGTATTTCAATGACTGAAGTTGAAGGCGATAATACAAGATTCTCTGTATCTTATCCAGAATTAATTAATGATGTTAATCCAGGTTCACACATCCTTTTAGATGATGGCCTAATTGACTTAGAAGTAACTGATATTGATCGTGCTGCGAATGAAATCGTAACAGTAGTTAAAAACTCAGGTACATTAAAAAATAAAAAAGGCGTTAACGTGCCAAATGTTTCAATTAACTTGCCAGGAATTACTGAGAAAGATGCAGCTGATATTATTTTCGGAATTGAAAATGATGTGGATTATATTGCAGCTAGTTTCGTTCGTCGTCCTAGTGATGTTTTAGAAATTACTGAAATCTTAGAAAAACACAATGCAACACACATCCAAATCATTCCTAAGATTGAAAACCAAGAAGGTGTCGATAATATCGATGAAATCTTGAAAATTTCTGATGGTTTAATGGTTGCTCGTGGCGATCTTGGAGTTGAAATTCCAACTGAAGATGTTCCTATCGTTCAAAAATCTTTAATCAGAAAATGTAATGAATTAGGTAAACCAGTTATTACGGCAACTCAAATGTTGGATTCTATGCAAAAAAATCCACGTCCAACTCGCGCAGAAGCAAGTGATGTTGCAAACGCAATTTTTGATGGAACAGATGCAATTATGCTTTCTGGTGAAACAGCTGCTGGGGATTATCCTGTTGAAGCCGTTCAAACAATGAATAGCATTGCTATCCGTACTGAAGAAGCTCTAGTTAATCAAGATGCTTTTGCTTTGAAAGCATACAGCAAAACAGACATGACTGAAGCTATTGGTCAATCAGTGGGACACACAGCTCGTAACTTAGGTATTCAAACAATCGTTGCAGCGACTGAATCTGGTCACACTGCACGTATGATTTCTAAGTACCGTCCTAAATCACATATCCTTGCGATTACATTCTCTGAACGTCAAATGCGTGGTTTAGCACTTTCATGGGGTGTTTATCCTCAAGTTGCTGAAAAACCAGTTTCAACTGATGATATGTTCAATTTAGCAACTCGTGTTTCTCAAGAAACAGGTTTTGCTAAAGAAGGCGATTTAATTATTATTACTGCTGGTGTTCCAGTTGGTGAACGTGGTACAACAAACTTAATGAAGATTCAATTAATCGGATCACAATTAACAAGTGGTCACGGTATTGGTAGAACTTCTGTCATTGGTAAAGCAGTCGTTGCTAAAAATGCAGAAGAAGCAAATGCAAATGCTATTGAAGGCGGAATTTTAGTTGTTCCAACAACAGACAAAGAGTACTTGCCAGCAATCGAAAAATCAGCAGCAATCGTTGTTGAAGAAGGCGGCTTAACAAGTCATGCTGCTGTCGTGGGAATTGCTATGAGCATTCCAGTAATTGTTGGAGCTGCAAATTCAACTTCATTAATTAAAGACGATGAATTAATTACTGTTGATTCTCGTCGTGGTATTATTTACCGCGGTGCTACAACAGCAATTTAATTAAAAAATAAGACGAGTCTTGACCTTAAACATTTGTTTAGGTCAAGACTTTTTTGTACCCAAAGGACCTTAATGGTTTGTAAAGTTTTTCTTAATAATGAAGAATTAACTTAAGTCAGTCTAGTGTTTTAGGTATAATAAAAAGGTGCTGTTTATGTAAAGTTAAAGGTAGGGATAATATGAACTATACAGTGTTAATTGTTGAAAACAAGCAAGAAGCAAATCAAAAAATTGCAGAAGAATTATTTGCATCAGGCTATCATATTCGACTTGCAAACAGTAGTGAGACAGTAGATGAAGAGCTTAAGAAACAAACTCCAGATTTGCTGTTGATTGACAGTTGTTCAATTACTCAACAAGAACTAGGTGCTCTACTAAAAAAAGGTCAAAAAAATGTAGTACCTGTTCTAGTTATAACGAATAAAGAATCTCAAGAAAAAGTTTTAAGGCTATTAGGTGTGAAAAAAGAAGCGTACATAACTAGTCCTTTTGAAATAAATGATTTAATTAAACAAATTTGTAATCTTGTAGGTCACCAATCTAGCAACACTCTTAATAATCAAAATTAATTTAGTGACACTAGAATAGGTGATTTAGTTGTAAATATAGAAAAAATGCTCGTTAAAAAAGAAACAGTCGAAATTGAATTAACGACGACTGAATTTAAGATTCTCAAGTACTTGATGCAACATCCTAATCAAGTCGTAACAAAAGAACGAATTTATCGTTCTATCTGGCAAGAAGACTATCATGAAGGTGAAAATAGTATTAATGTCCATATCTGTAATTTGAAGAAAAAAATTGAAACTTTTCCCTCGAAACCCCAATATATCAAAACAGTTTGGGGAAAAGGTTACATGCTTGAATGGTCTTGAAAAGTTGATGTAGTCGATTAAATACTAGATTGCCCTTTTATTTCAGGTCGTTTTTCGTTAAAATAAAGAGGATGGAAAAGGAGCGAATAAATGATGATAGAAAGTTGGCTGTTTTTAGGTGTTATATTAGGAATTGCTTTAATTGCTAAAAATCAATCTTTAATTATTGCAACTGTGGTTGTTTTAATCTTAAAATTAATTCCTCAAACCGATAAATGGATGACACTGATCCAATCAAAAGGGATTAACTGGGGAGTAACGGTGATTACAGTGTCTATTCTAATTCCGATTGCAACAGGTCAAATCGGGTTTAAAGACTTGGTAAATGCTTTTAAGACACCTGTTGGATGGATTGCAGTTCTTTGTGGGATTGGTGTTTCCTTATTATCAAGTAAAGGCGTTGGTTTGTTAGCTGGAAGCCCAGAAGTAACGGTTGCGTTAGTATTTGGAACGATTATGGGCGTTGTTTTACTTGAAGGATTGGCAGCAGGACCTGTGATAGCGGCAGGTTTAACTTATTGTATTTTACAATTATTTCAATTGGGTAAGTAATTCCACTAGACTACTATAGAAGAGTTTTTCTAACTTAAATGAAAATTTATAGGCAAAGCTCGTATTCTAAGCTATAATAAGATGAACGAAAAAGACGGAGGAACAAAAAATGAATGAATCCTTAGGGAAAATCGTCACAGGTATTGTGACAGATGAGAATGAGAAAGCTTATTTTATCCAAAAAGAGGGCGTTACTTACCGCCTAAATAAAACTGAAACAATGAACTATCAATTAGGTGACCCCGTTGAAGGATTTGCCTATATTGCTATGAATAAAGACTTTGTGATGACACAAGAAATACCTAAAGTCCGTGTGGGACATTATGCTTGGGGAACAGTTGTGGATACAAGAAAAGATTTAGGTGTTTTTGTAGACATCGGTTTACCTGATAAAGAAATGGTTGTTTCGCTAGACGAATTGCCAACAGAAAAGCGTCTATGGCCAAAAAAAGGTGATCAATTGATGATTGCTATTAAAGTTGACCAAAAAGATCGTATGTGGGGAACTTTAGCAGAAGAATCTGTATTTCAATCAATTGCTCGTAAAGGGAAAATTGAAGAATTAAAAAATAAAAATATAACTGGGACAGCATTCCGTTTGAAATTAGTTGGAACGTACTTGATTACGGAAGACTTTTATTTAGGTTTTATTCATCCTTCAGAAAGAAAAGATGAACCTCGTTTAGGTGAAGTGATTCAAGGACGCGTTATAGGTGTTCGTCCAGATGGCTTATTAAATATTTCTTTAATGCCTCGAGCTTTTGAAGCTATTAATGATGATGCTGGTATGTTATTAGCTATTTTAGAAAGAACACAAACAGGTAGTTTCCCTTATACAGATAAAAGTGATCCTGAAGCTATTCAAGAGCGTTTTGGTATTAGTAAAGGTCAATTTAAACGTGCATTAGGAAACTTAATGAAACAGCGTAAAATAGTTCAAAAAGATGGAGAAACTATTTTAGTTGAAGCTCTAAATGAGAATGAAAAATAAGATTTTACTAATAAAACTTAATATAACAAGGGAAACTCATTGCAATTACATTGTAATATCTATAAACTAAAGAAGAGAATAAGGTACCACTGTTTATAATAATTATCAATAAGCGAGGCTAGTACATTGAAAACAACTGAATCTCCATTACTAAAAATTAAAAATCAATTACATTCAGCTGGATTTAAATTAACCCCTCAGCGTGAGGCCACAGTTGGAGTGTTATTGGAAAAAGAAAAAGATCATTTAAGTGCTGAAGAAGTTTATATGCTAGTGAAAGAAAAAAGTCCAGACATCGGTCTAGCAACAGTCTATCGAACGCTAGAGATTTTGACAGAATTAAATATTGTGAATAAAATAAGTTTTAATGATGGTTTGGCCCGTTATGATGTTCGTAAAGAAGGCGCTAAACATTTTCATCATCACCTACTGTGTATTGAATGTGGGAGTATTGAAGAAGTTCATGATGATTTATTGGAAGATATCGAGCGTGTGGTAGAAAGCCGTTTTCATTTTATTGTTAAAGATCATCGGTTAACATTTCACGGCATTTGTAAAGAGTGTCAGGAAAAAGGAAAAAAAGACTCGGAATAGTCTAATAAAAAAGGAGCAATGATCATTTTAGTTAGTGTTCACTGCTCCTTTTCTTTGTAAATTTTGTAGAAAAGAGGGAAGAGTAAAATGGAAGATGATTTAAAAGAGTATCTTCATTTTTTAACCATCGAGCGTGGTCTTTCAAAAAATACAATTGAAAGTTATCGCCGAGACTTAGTTCATTACTTAGATTATTTAAACGAGCATCAAATAGCTAGTTGGAATGAATTAGATCGTTATTTTGTGCTGAGTTTTTTGCAACAGCTTAAAGATGAAGAGAAAGCTGCAGGTACGATTATTCGGATGGTTTCTAGTTTGCGAAAATTCCATCAATTTTTAAAACAAGAGCGCTTAAGTGAAATCGACCCAATGTTACACATTGATACTCCTAAAAAAGCGCAAACACTCCCTAAAATTTTATCAATGAAGGAAGTTGAAAAGTTAATTGAAACTCCAGACACAAATACTACCTTAGGACTGAGAGATCGGGCCATGCTAGAAGTGATGTATGCGACGGGGTTGCGTGTAACTGAATTAACGGAATTAAGGTTAACCGATTTGCATTTATCTTTAGGATTGATTCAAACAATTGGAAAAGGAGATAAGGAGCGAATTATTCCGTTAGGTGATTTAGCCATTGAATGGATTGAAAAATATTTACGTTATAGTCGGGTAAAATTAGAAAAATCAGGTAAGCGAACGCCTTATTTGTTTTTAAATCATCATGGTGGCGGTTTAACTAGACAAGGTGTTTGGAAAAATTTGAAAAAATTAGTTCTCTTAGCAGGAATTGAAAAAGAGGTCACACCACATACTTTAAGGCATTCATTTGCAACTCATTTATTAGAAAATGGAGCTGATTTGCGAGTGGTACAAGAGCTTTTGGGGCATGTTGATATTTCGACGACTCAAATTTACACACATATCACTAAAAAACGGATGACAGAAGTGTATAAAACCTATCATCCGCGTGCTTAAAATAGATGAAAATTTAGGTGTTTTTCTAGTATTTCATGTTTTTTTTTACTATAATTAACTAGATGAATAAATAAGTAGGAGGATGAATAAAATGGTATTTAAAAGAATTCATTTAATCGTAATGGACTCAGTTGGAATCGGGGAAGCCCCTGATGCTGAAGCTTTCGGAGATATAGGTAGTGATACTCTGGGTCATATTGCTGAAGAGGCTGGCTTGACGATTCCAAATTTAGAAAAATTAGGTTTAGGAAATATTCGTCCTCTAAAAGGTATTGCAGAACGTATCGATAATCAGGGTTATTATACAAAGTTAGAAGAAATCTCGGTAGGGAAAGATACAATGACCGGACATTGGGAAATTACTGGTTTAAACATTCAAACCCCATTTAGAGTTTTTCCAAACGGATTTCCACAAGAACTTTTAGAAAAAATCGAGGCATTTTCAGGACGTAAAATAGTTTGTAATTTGCCTTACAGCGGAACTGAAGTTTTAGAAGACTTTGGTGAACATCAAATGAAAACTGGTGATTTAATCATTTATACTTCTGCAGATCCTGTCTTACAGATTGCGGCGCATGAAGAGATTATTCCACTAGAAGAATTATACAAAATTTGTCAATATGTCCGTGATATTACGTTAGATGATCCTTATATGATTGGTCGGATTATTGCTCGTCCCTATTTAGGAACACCAGGTGCATTTAAAAGAACGAGTAATCGACATGATTATGCGCTTAATCCTTTTGGTAAAACAGTTTTAAATGATTTATCTGAAGCAGGAAATGACGTTATTGCAATTGGGAAAATCAATGATATTTTTAATGGATCAGGGATTACAGAATCTGTCCGTACGACAAGCAACATGGATGGAGTCGATCAACTATTAAAAGTGATGACTCAAGATTTCAATGGTTTGAGCTTTCTAAATCTTGTTGATTTTGATGCTTTGTTTGGCCATCGTCGTGATGTTAAAGGATACGCAGAAGCAATTGAAGAATTTGACCAACGATTACCTGAAGTTTTAGCAGAATTACGATCAGACGATTTGCTCTTAATTACTGCAGATCATGGCAATGACCCTACTGCTCCTGGTACAGACCATACAAGAGAATATGTTCCTTTGTTGGCCTATTCACCGAAACTAAGTGGACATGGTAAAATTCCTCAAGGCCATTTTGCTGATATTGGAGCAACAATTGCAGAAAATTTCAAGGTGGATGGAACAGGATTTGGAACAAGCTTTTTAAAAGAATTAATCTAAGTTATTGAACTAAAGGAGAATAATAATGACTACAAAATTACAAGAAAAAATAACAGAGGCAGCAGAATTTATCAAAAAACAAGGTATTGAAGATGTAGAAATTGGCTTGATTTTAGGTTCAGGACTCGGTGAACTTGGTGATGAGGTTGGAGAAGCTAAAAAGATTAAATATGATCAAATTCCTCATTTTCCAGTTTCAACAGTTGAAGGTCATGCAGGCCAGCTTGTTTATGGACAACTAGGTGGGAAAAAAGTTTTAGCTATGCAAGGTCGTTTTCATTTTTATGAAGGCTATACTTTAGAAGAAGTTACATTTCCAATTCGCGTGATGAAAGAGCTTGGCATTCATTCAGTAATCGTAACAAATGCCGCTGGTGGTATCAATACAAGCTTTGCACAAGGTGAATTAATGCTGATTACTGACCATATTAATTATACGGGCGTAAATCCTTTGATGGGACCCAATGATCCTGCTATGGGACCACGATTTACTGATATGAGTCAAGCTTACGATGTTGCTTACCAACAAATAGTTCGAGAAGTTGCCAAGGAAATGAGTTTAGATTTAAAAGAGGGTGTTTATATTGGCTATACAGGTCCTACGTATGAAACACCAGCTGAAATCAAAATGTCAAGAATAATGGGAGCTGACGCAGTAGGGATGTCTACGGTTCCGGAAGTGATTGTAGCTGCACATGCAGGGCTGAGAGTTATTGGTATCTCATGTATCACGAACTTAGCTGCCGGAATGCAAGAAAGCTTGAACCATGATGAGGTTGTTGAGACGACTCAACGTGTAAAAGGTACCTTTAAAGCTTTGGTTAAAAACACCTTAGCAGCTATTTAATCTGTGAATTCCATGAATTACGCTTTTTTTCATTTTAATTAAGCGGAAATAGTGGTATCATAGCGTTACTGGATAAAAAGACAAAAAGAGGCACTTCACTTTAAAGTGGCTCGTTTTTGTTCCGCGTCAAAACAATTGGCCTGACGCCAGTCTGTTTTAAAATATTGATTTATCTATTAAATTAGAACAATATTTGAGTATATAAAAAGAGTGTGTTAAAGTAAATAGAATAAATTAGTAAGGATTGAAACGGGGAGAAAATATGGAGAATTCTTTATTAACGGGGACTATGAAAATTAATCAAGAAAACCATTTAGAAATTGGTGGGGTAGACACAGTTAAACTAGTGGAGAAATATGGAACGCCTGTTTATGTATATGATGTTTTTCAAATAAAAAAGCAAGCAAGAGCTTTTAAACAAGCTTTTTCGGCACAAAATATAACAGCTCAAGTAGCCTATGCAAGCAAAGCCTTTGCATGTCTAGCTATGTATCAATTAATGGCGCAAGAGGGTCTTTCTGTCGATGTCGTTTCTGGTGGTGAATTATATACAGCCATTCAAGCTGATTATCCACCTGAAAAAATACATTTTCATGGAAATAATAAAACAGAAAGTGAATTGATCGAAGCCTTAAACTATAAAATCGGTTGTTTTGTCGTTGATAATTTTAGTGAGTTGCATTTGTTGCATAAGTTGACCACTGAACGGAAACAAGAAGTCAACATCTTACTACGTGTTACACCTGGCGTAGAAGCTCATACTCATGAGTATATTTCAACGGGACAAGAAGATTCTAAATTTGGGTTTGATCTCTTAAATGGTCAAGCTAAATCGGCAGTTGATTTAGCGTTAACAATGCCTTACATGAAACTGATTGGGTTACACAGCCATATCGGCTCGCAAATTTTCGAGACAGAAGGATTTATAATGGCGATTGACAAGTTGCTCGCTTCTGTTAAGGAATGGCAAAAAGCAACAGCTTTTGATTTGGAAGTTCTTAATCTTGGCGGTGGATTTGGCATTCGTTATATCGAAAGTGACAAACCTTTAGCCATTTCAGAATATGTTGATAGAATTATCGCTGAAGTAATTGCTAAAACCACAGAGTATGGAATTACGATGCCTGAAATTTGGATTGAGCCAGGACGCAGTATCGTTGGAGACGCAGGTATTACGTTGTATCAAACAGGATCCGAAAAAGAAGTACCAAATGTGCGCAACTATTTAGCTGTGGATGGTGGAATGTCTGATAACATTCGTCCGGCACTCTATGATGCTGAGTATACTGGGATTTTAGCCAATCGTGGAAATGATCCAGTTACAGAAACTTATTCGATAGCAGGAAAATGTTGTGAATCTGGGGATATGTTAATTTGGGATTTACCGTTACCAAAAGCAGAGCGTAATGATATTTTAGCTGTTTTTAGTACAGGTGCCTACGGATATTCGATGGCTAATAACTATAATCGTATTCCAAGACCTCCAGTTGTATTTGTGGAAAACGGAACGGACTATCTAGTCGTTGAAAGAGAAAGCTATGCTGATCTAATGAGATTAGACCGCTCCTTACCGAAGGGTTAAGAGTAAAGTAGGAGGATATTTGATGTTAATTAACTACAAGAATGATTATGAAAAAATTATGATGGGGTTACTCTCTTTTGTGCCTGATTTAAAAGAGGTTTCACGTTTAAAAGCAGAGATTAATTGGTATCAAGCAGAAGAAAATCGACGCTTATATTTGTGGAGCAACGAGGAAACTACCGATTTTATTGGAATGTTAGGCATTGAAATTGAGCCGGAAATGGTTTTACTACGTCATATTTCGATTAATCCATCTTTTCGTAAAGAAGGCATCAGTTTTCGAATGCTGCAGGAACTAGATGAGAAGTTACCAGAAAGAAAAATAATTGGAACATTAGAAACAGCGCCTATCATTGCTAAATGGGAGCATTATAAAGAAAATTCTGAGAAACCGAACGAGCTAACTTAAAGAAAGAGGTTGAAAAAATAATGGCAGATATCACTGTTAAAATTGATGTTTTCGAAGGACCTCTAGATTTATTGTTACACTTAATTCAACAGTTGGAATTAGATATTTATGATATTCCGATGGCTGAAATCACTGCCCAGTATCTAGCCTATCTCCATACTATGAAGGAGCTAGAGTTAGATATAGCAGGTGATTATTTAGTAATGGCAGCAACTTTGATGGCGATAAAAAGTAAAATGCTTTTACCAAAGCAAGAATTGGAAGTAGACGAGGACGAAGAAGGCTTTTATGAAGAGGGAGAAGATCCTCGAGATGCCTTAGTTGATCAGTTACTAGAGTATCGTAAATACAAATATGCGGCAGACCTACTCAAAGATAAAGAAGAAGAGCGGAGCCAATATTACACAAAAACACCAATGAATTTGCAAGATTTACAGATTGATGTTCCTTTGCAGCCATTGCAGGTAACGACAATTGATTTATTTACTGCTTTTCATCAAATGATTACAAAAAAACAACAAAAAATACCCATGCAAACGAAGATTTCGTCAGAGGAAATTACAATTGATGAAAAGATGAAGACAATTGTCAAACGATTAAAACGCTTAAAAAAAGATGAAGCTATTTTATTTGATGATTTCTTTCAAGATCCAACTAAATCAGAAATGGTCACAACTTTTATGGCTCTTTTAGAGTTAATTAAAGAAGGAGCGATTTGGATCAATCAAGAAGAAATTTGTGGAGATATTTTAGTTTACGGATCTCAAGATGAAAATGAAACAACTCAAGGAGTAGAATGATGATGAATGAAATTGGTGCTGTAGAAACGTTACTTTTTGTGGCAGGAGATGAGGGGCTTTCTTTAGAAGAAATTGCGACTGTTTTAGAATGTACAACGCAATTTGCTTTTCAATTATTAACACAGCTACAAAAAAATTATGAGTCTTCTAAGGCGAGTGGTTTAATGCTGCTTGAAGTAGGGAATCACTATCAGTTAGCAACAAAAAAAGAATATGCTGGAATTATAAAAAAATATGCTGTCTCACCCTTATCAACAAATTTATCTCAGGCAGCCTTAGAAACGTTGGCAATTATTGCGTATAAGCAACCTTTAACGAGAATGGAAATCGATGAAATTCGTGGTGTCCAAACAAGTGGAGCCTTACAAAAACTATTACTTAGAGGATTAATTGAAGATAAAGGTCGTGTAAATGGCCCAGGACGGGCGATTTTATATGGGACTACGAATTATTTTATGGATTATTTTGGTTTAAAGAATATTAAAGAACTGCCAGCAATTGATGAATTAGAACAAGATCAAGAAGAAGTTGAATCTGATTTGTTTTTTGAAAAATTCAATCAACAATTTCAATCGCAAGAAGAATAAATGTTGAAAAAAGGGGAATTATTATAATGGAACGATTACAAAAAGTTATTGCACACGCAGGTGTTGCGTCAAGACGTAAAGCTGAAGAATTAATTGCTACAGGTCATGTTAAGGTGAACGGGCTAACTGTTAAAGAAATGGGTATTCAAATTGGAAATTCTGATGTTGTTGAAGTTGATGGTGTTCCCATTGATCGTGAGCAACCTGTTTATTTCTTACTATACAAACCACGAAATACTATTTCTGCAGTATCAGATGACAAAGAGCGTCGTGTTGTGACTGATTTCTTTGGTGGAGTTTCACAACGTATTTATCCAGTTGGAAGATTAGATTATGATACAACTGGTGTTTTAATCATGACAAATGATGGTGAATTATCGCAACAACTGATGCATCCTAAGTACCACATTCCAAAAACTTATGTAGCGAAGGTAAAAGGAATGGTAGATCCAATGTCAATCAAAAAATTAGAACGTGGAATCAAAATAGATGGCAAAAAAACAGCTCCTGCTAAAGCTAATTTAATTTCAGCAGATCGTGTAAAACAAACGTCTATTGTTGAGTTGACTATCTATGAAGGTCGTAATCGCCAAGTTAAAAATATGTTTATGGCATTAGGTTTTCCAGTTCAAAAATTAAAGCGCGAAACCTATGGTTCTTTAAATTTAGAAGGCTTAAAACCGGGTGAATGGCGTGAGTTGAAATCATTTGAAGTGAATAGCTTACGCAATTTAGCAAAAGAATCTCAAAACCAAAAAGATAAACGCTAAAAAGGTTATTGGTTGAAAAAATCAAGGTTTCTTGTGTATAATTGAGAAGATAGTGGATTTACTTGGAGAAAGAAGGTAGCTTAGATGAAAACTGATGCAATAAATATATTGATTGTAGATGACGAAGAGCGGATTCGTCGCTTATTAAAAATGTATCTAGAGCGAGAAAATTTTATTATAACTGAAACGGATAATGGAGAAGACGCTCTCTCTTTAGCTTTAGAGAATGATTACGATTTGATTCTGTTAGATTTAATGTTACCTAAAATGGATGGAATTGATGTAGCTAAAAATTTAAGAGAAACAAAAGATACACCAATCATGATGTTGACGGCTAAAGGCGAAGAAACAAATCGGGTTCAAGGTTTTGAAGTTGGAGCAGATGATTACATTGTAAAACCCTTTAGTCCAAGAGAAGTTGTCCTACGTGTAGCCGCTATTTTGAAAAGAACTCAAAGTGCGAAACCTATTACTCCAGAAAATCCTGATTTAATCGTATTCCCGCATATTGAAGTTGATAATCAAGCCCATCGTGTTCTAGCGGATGGTAAGCCGGTTAATTTAACTCCAAAAGAATATGATTTATTATTGTATTTAGCTCAAGCACCAGACCAAATATTTGGCCGCGAACAATTATTACGTGAAGTATGGAAGTATGAATTTTTTGGTGATTTACGCACTGTTGATACGCACGTAAAACGATTACGTGAAAAATTAGCTCAACAGTCAGATAAAGCAGCTAAAATGATTGTGACTGTATGGGGTTTAGGCTACAAATTCAATTCTCACTATGACTCTAAGGAGTAGTGGAGTATGACAAAATTAAATAGTATCGTTTTTCGAACATGGCTGGTGACAATGGTAATTGTCGCCTTTTGTTTGATTAGTAGTACACTAATCTATTCAACAATTTATCAACGAACAGTTGAAGAAATATATGTAACTGATTTTAATAAATCAATTTCGAGTGTCGAAAAGCTGGTTGTTAAAAATCCAGTTTTTTTATTGAATAATCCTGAAAAATTTGATCCTTTTGATGCGCATCTCTTTTTTTTAATTGAGTATGATGGAAAAAAAGAATCTTTTTTTAATGAGCACTATGAAACGTTGTCTACTACTTATGCGGATAAAATCATGACTCGAAAAGATGTTCAAGAGGCTGCTAAAGCAACTGAAGATAGAGAAATCCGTGGCAATATGGGTGGGAAAAACAATTCGGAATTTATATTAAATATTAAACACTTTAGTTATGATGGAAAAAAAGGAACGCTGTATTCTTATGCCGATTTATCTTTTTTAACGTCGATTGCTAAGAAAATGAATCAATGGACAGCTTTCATTTTTATTATGTTGCTAATTCTATCTGTTTTATTTTACTATTATTTAAAATTACGAATTGGGAATCCTTTATCAAGAATGCGCGACATTGCTTTTGAATATGCAAAAAATGATTTTACAAGACAGACCCCAATTAGATCGAGAGATGAACTCTCGCAACTTGCATTAGCAATGAATAAAATGGGTAAGTCGCTAGAGTCAATCGGGATGGCTACAAGGCAAGAAAAGGAGTTACTCGCACATATTTTGTCTTCAATGACAACTGGAGTTCTATTTTATAACCGAGATAAGGATTTATTAATGTCAAATCCTAATGGCGAAGAATTTCTACAGCAGTGGCGTCGGAGTGCTCAATATTCTGATGTTGAGCGCATGCCTTATATCTTAGACCAAAAAATTAATGATGTCATTGAAAATACGGTTGATCTTATATTCGAGCTACAGTTAGATGATTACTATTATAAAATTAATCTGGTTCCATTATACAGTGAAGATATGGTAACAGTTCGGGGCGTATTAGCTTCTGTCCAAGATATGACTAAGGAGCGACGTTTAGATACAATGAGGGTCGACTTCATTAATAATGTTTCACACGAGCTCAGAACGCCTCTTGTTATGATTCGTGGCTATAGTGAAGCAATTCTAGATGATGTGGCCGAAACGCGTGAGGATAAACATGAGATGGCGAAAATAATCTGGGAAGAATCAGAAAGAATGAGCCGAATGGTTAATGAAATGTTAGATTTATCACGAATGGAAGCTGGCTATATTGAATTGCAGCGTACTGAAGTTGATTTATATAGTTTTGTGCGAGATTTAACTTCACGTTTCAATCAAATTGCCCAATCGAGTGAAGTGAAACTGTCATTTGAGATTCAACCAGATATGGAAACATATTACATGGATGAAGATAAAATGAGCCAAGTCTTGTTTAACTTGATTAATAATGCGATTAGACATACAACAATGGCTCATAAAAAAAATGGGCAAGTAGAGATATTGGTTCATTTAGATGAAGTAATGGATGAGTTACTGATTGAAGTTAAGGATAATGGAACTGGAATTCCTAAGAAGGACCTACCATTTATTTTTGAACGTTTTTATAAAGCTGATAAATCTAGAGTAATGAATAAAGAAAATAAGAGTGGTACTGGAATTGGCTTATCGATTGTCAAAAGCATTGTCGAAGAGCATGAAGGCTATATGGAAGTCCAAAGTATCGAAGATGTCTCAACAAGTTTTATTATTCATTTGCCATACAGAGATAAGGTCAATTAACTAATTTTAGTATCGAAAGGCAAGCAGGGTGAAATTTCCTGTTTGCTTTTTTTGGCATCTAAAGCCATTAGTTAGAGAGGGAAAAGTATAATTCACTAACAAATAGTAAGTTTTTGTTGCAAAATTAAGTAAAAAAGGTATAATAGAATAGTACACAGCGCTGTGTCAAAAATAATTTAATGATTCGTCTTCAGGGGCAGGGTGAAATTCCCGACCGGTGGTATAGTCCACGACCTATTTGGTTCGCCATTTAGCTGAACTGGTGTAATTCCAGTACCGACAGTAAAGTCTGGATAAAGAAGATGGGGCTTATTTGAATCTATTCAAATGCTCTGTTTGATTTTTTTCTGAAGAGAAAGAAGTTAGGCGGAGCATTTTTTTGAGAACGTTCGATAAAGGGACGCGCTTTTGTTTAGATTTAAATAATTCCATAATCGCTCTAGATGAATCCTTTTAGGAGGATTTTTTATGAAAACCAGTAACACAAAAAGATTAGTTGGGATTGCAATGTTTGGTGCAATCGCCTATGTATTGATGTTCTTTGCTTTTCCTATTTTACCCAGTGCTTCATTTATGAAGGTCGATTTCAGTGATATTCCAATTTTGTTAGGAATGTTTTTGTATGGACCTGTTGGTGGAGTTTTAATTGCACTTGTTCGTACGGTATTACATTACCTTCAAACATCAGGTGATATGGGCTACCCAATCGGAGATATTGCTAGTTTTATCGCAAGTATTGTTTATAGTTACCCAATTTATTTTATTATGAGCAAACACATGAAAAAAGGAACATTAACAATGTCAAATACGCTTGTAGCTAATGTGACGGGAGTCATTTCTTTAGCAACTATCATGTCACTTGCCAACTGGCTAATCATCACACCTTTGTATTTAGCTGTCATGGGGTTCAGCGTTGGACCTATCAAAGAGTTCGTACTTTTAGGTGTTTTACCTTTTAACATTATTAAAGGACTATTAGTAAGTAGTGTATTTATCTTTATGTTTACTAAATTGCAACCTTGGATTATTAAAAACCAAGCTACACATATAAATGAATAAAAACAAGGCTTAAAAGGATGTCCTTTTAAGCCTTGTTTTTTTAGTTTTAGAATTGACTTAGATAACTCGTGCCAGATAGCTAGTTATTTGTTATGATAGAAGGACTAGCATTAAATGGTTCTGATTTCCGTAAAATAGCGTTAGTTGGACAAGCTGTATAAGCTAGTTTAAATTCAGAAATAAGTGCATCAGGTAATGGCATTTGACCAGTATTTTGATCAATGAGATTATAGGCCAAGCCATCTTCTGTATACTCATAAATTTGTGGCGCTTTTATTTGGCATAAGCCACAAGCAATACATTTTTCTTGATCGACTTTTGTGTAGAATTTAGGCATGATTTAACCTCTTTTTAGTTTATTTATAGATAAGGAGCGCGCGTAAATGGATGAACTTTCATACTTAGATTACCTTTTATTTAGTTTTTTTTCAACTAGTGAACCTCGAAAAGCCATGACTGTTTTCCATATTATATCAGGCAAACGGACAGCTTCGATTTTATATCAGGCAGAAATTTATCGATTATCTGCTTATTTTAGCCTCTTTAATAAGTTGAAAAAAGAGCATTATCAACATAGCTTGAAAAAAGGAATAGCTTTAAAAATTCTAAAAAAAGAAGAAAATGACTATTATTGTTTGACGGAAATGGGGCAAAAAGAAATTACTGCTTACTTTGAAAAACAGTATTATCCGACGGAATTAAACTTTTTGCAGAATGGTCGTTGGATCCATGTTTATTGGCGTAGATTAGTTTTTGTAAGCCAAGTTTTATCGGAAATTCGTTATAAAAATCAATCCTATATTCCAATAGAAAAAGAATGGAGTCTCCAAGTATGGGTAAAAAAATGGTTAAAAAGCAAGTCTGAGAGTCGTGAGGAATTAGCCGAAGCCTTTGGAATAGAGTGGCTTCAACTAGCTAGAAACCAATCAAAAATAAGTGCTGAGATTATGATTGGTTTTCTAACTGGTCATGATTATTACGGACAAACAACCATGCAATTAGCAACGGCATTTTTAAAAGAAGCTGTTGAGGTTAGAATAATTTTGTTAGATGGACTAAGTAAGTTAATTCATGAAGTTACCGAACAACCAGAGACATTCCCAATTTTTTTCAGCATTTTTACTGATTTACTGGAAACGCATGGAGCGGTGAGCCAAAGTGTGAGACAAACGCAGAAAAATTTAATGGAAGGCTTGGATTTAATTGAAATTGCTAAAATTA
The DNA here is from genome assembly GCF_000744945.1 of Carnobacterium maltaromaticum DSM 20342. NCBI lineage: Bacteria > Bacillati > Bacillota > Bacilli > Lactobacillales > Carnobacteriaceae > Carnobacterium > Carnobacterium maltaromaticum. Next base: position 750,026 of record NZ_JQMX01000001.1, on the reverse strand, counting down.
GGCAATTAAAATTAAGTACAGTTTCTGAACATGTGATTGAATTAAGTTTGATAGATAAAAAATTTAATGTTCACAGTTTAATTAAGAAACAACCTTTTTTGGAAGTTAAACAACAATTAGAAAATCAGCCTATGAGTTCATTTCCTGATATAAAAGAAATTTTCCCAGAAGTACCTTTTTACGTGTATCGTCTCATGCAAATTGAAAGGTGGCGTGAAAAAAATGCGAACTAAACAACAAATTATAGAAGAGGCATTATTCGAACATTTTGGCTATCGACAATTACGCTCAGGACAATACGAAGCCATATCAGCAGCTTTAAGTGGTGAAAATACATTAGTTTTACTACCAACGGGAACTGGAAAATCGATTTGTTATCAACTGACTGGCTATTTGAGTGAGGGATTGGTTGTGATTGTATCACCGTTATTATCACTAATGCAAGATCAAGTTGAGCAGCTCCGACAAAAGGGTGAAAAAAAAGTTGCGGCATTAACTAGCCTACTAGATTATAGTGAAAAAGCTTATATTTTCCAGCAGTTCAATGAATTGAAATTTTTATTTTTATCACCAGAAATGCTGCAACAAGAGCGTGTTTTAAATGCACTGAAAAAAAGTACGATTGCTTTATTTGCCATAGACGAAGCTCACTGTATCTCACAATGGGGAATGGATTTTCGCCCAGATTATTTAACGTTAGGTTCTGTTTTGAAGGAACTAAATTCGCCTTTAACAATGGCATTAACAGCAACAGCCAATCAACGTGTCAAAGAAGATATTTTTGCGGCTCTCCAGTTGATTCCAGAAGAAACTACTCAAATTATTCATTCTGTAGATCGACCAAACATCGCACTGGAAGTGGCTGAGTGTTATAAAAATAAAAATGAGCAACTAATGGACTATGTGACTAAACTAGAAAAGCCTGGTATTATTTATTTTTCAAGTCGAAAACTAGCAGATGAAATTGCTGAAATGATCCGAAAGATGACACCTTATTCTGCAGAAAGCTACCATTCAGAAGTTGAATCGGCGGATAGAATCCGTCTGCAACAACAGTTTATTCATAATAAAATAGACATTATTTGTGCAACCAATGCATTTGGAATGGGCATTAATAAACCGAATATTCGCTTTGTAATTCATTATCATATCCCAAGCAGTATGGAAAGTTATTTACAAGAAATAGGTCGTTGTGGACGTGATGGCTTACCTAGCCTAGCTGTTTTGTTATATGAAAAAAGTGACGTCTATATTCAGATGCGTCTTCAAGAAAATGATTTGCCAACAGAATCAATGCTCGAATATGTGTATCGCAAAGGAAGCATTGTACCGGGAAGTTGTAGTGAGAGTCAGTACCGTTTACTCGAAAGTTATTTAAATTTAAACATCCCATTACATGAAGCCAAAGCTCAATTAAAAAATAGAAGTTACCAAAAAAATGCTCAATTAAAGTATATGACTGATTATGCGGAAACGACTAGTTGTAAAAGAGCGGTGATGCTTCACTACTTTGAAGAAAGTCAGGCAACAAAGATTAGTAATTGTTGTAGCAACTGTGGAATAGCGTACGAACCTTATTTAGCTAAAGAAAAGGGACCTGGGATTGCAGAAGAAAATAAAGAACTAAAATGGTTGGAAAAAATAACCTATTTATTTAAGCTAGATAAAGATTCTAAAAATGGCTAGATAAGCAAAAAAATGGTACATTAAAGGTATCAATTAATCTAGTAGTCTATTCATAAGAAATTTTTAAAAGACAAACATCTGAGGAGTATGGTACAATTAAGTCGAAATATTTTTAGGAGGAATACCAGATGAGTAAAAAAAGAATTGATGATCAGCAAAAAGAAGAAGCATGGTCACGTAAATTTGACGATGAAGGTGGTTTCTCTGAAGGGAACTATTCAAGAACAGCTCGCAAGAAAGCTAAGGGAGGAATCTCTCCTATTCTAACAACATTATGTGTGTTTTTGGCATTATTAATTATTTTACCGATTTCAGTCGTTTGGTGGTATTCAAACAATAAAGATGTAGAAGATACTGGGTCTGCTAATGACCAAGTAACAATGAATAGTAGCAGTAGTAGCAAAGAAAGTAGTAGTTCTAGTAGTAAAGAAAGTAGCAGTGAGTCAAAACCGGCAGAAAGTTCATCAGCTGTTTCATCTTCTAGTGCGCCAGTTGAAGAAACGCCAGCTCCTGTTGAACCAACACCACCAGTTGAGGAAACCCCTCCACCAGTTGAAGAGCCGCCAGTAACAAATACGTATACAGTAAAATCCGGGGATAACTTATATAGAATCGCTGTAAATAACGGTATGACATTAGATCAAATTAAACAGTTAAATGGTTTAAGTTCTGATACGGTATCTGTTGGGCAAGTTTTAAAAATAAATTAAGTTAGAAAAAAGGATAAAAAGCCGTCAGCTCTTGACGGTTTTTTATCTGCGTGAGAAGTTAAAGTTCAGAAAGAAGGCGTAATAATGACAGAAAAACGATTAAGAATAGCAATTGATGGTCCAGCATCAGCAGGTAAAAGCACAGTAGCTAAAATTTTAGCAAAAGATTTGGGCTATATCTACTGTGATACAGGAGCGATGTACCGTGCTTTGACCTATATGGCAATGAAAAATAATATTTCAATTGATGACGAAGCAGGGTTAGTTCAGTTGTTACAGGATATGACGATAACTTTTGATCCAAGTGCGGAAATTCAAAAAGTTTTTGTCAATGGAAAAGAAGTGACGGATGAAATTCGTCAAAGTGATGTGACCAATGGTGTATCAGCGGTCTCGGCTCATCAGGCTGTGCGAGTAGAATTAGTCAAGCGTCAGCAAGAAATCGCTAAGGCTGGCGGTATTGTCATGGATGGTCGCGATATTGGAACAGCAGTGTTACCTGATGCTGAAATTAAAATATTTTTAGTGGCTAGTGTCACAGAGCGAGCAGAAAGACGTTTTAAAGAGAATCAGACGAAGGGGATTACGACTGCGTTAGAAGTCTTACAACAAGAAATTGCAGATCGTGATTATAAAGATTCAACACGTAAAGTCTCACCATTGCTACAAGCGGAGGATGCTATTTTAGTTGATACCACGAGCTTATCCATTGAAGGTGTTGTCGCGAAAATTAAAAGTATTATTGAAGAAACTGTAAAAAAATAGCGTTTTTTTCAATTTCATGAATCTTTTTGTAGCAATATTTCCGAATATTCGCTAAAATAGAGAATGTAGACTTAAAAGGCTGTTAAGGAGGACTAAAAAATGACTGAAAACGTAGAAAATCAAGAAACAATGATGGATGCCATGAACAGTGTCCAAGATGTAAATATTGGCGATATCGTTCAAGGTGAAATTTTAACCATTCAAGATAACAAACAAGCAATTGTTGGGATTGTTGGCGGTGGTGTAGAAGGTGTGATTCCTTTTAATGAATTATCATCTACTCCCTTTGAAAACGTAACCGATGTGGTAAATGTTGGAGATGTAGTCGATTTAGTTGTAATTAAACCTATTAAAGATAAAGAAAATGGAAGTTTCTTACTTTCAAAACGTCGTATTGACGCTAAAAAAGTTTGGGAAGGAATCCAAAAAGACTTTGAAGCAGGTACGATTATCCAAGCGCCTGTCACAGATGTTGTTAAGGGTGGCTTAGTTGTTGATGTTGGGATTCGTGGATTTGTACCAGCTTCAATGGTAGATGCACACTTCGTTGATGATTTTTCTGTTTATAAAGGTCAAACATTAGGCTTTAAAATTGTTGAAATTGAACCAAGTGAAAACCGTTTGATTTTATCACATAAAGCTGTTGTTGAAGCTGAAAAAGAAGTAGCTAAAAAAGAAATTATGACAAAACTTGTTGAGGGTGATACAGTCACAGGTACTGTTGCTCGTTTAACTAATTTTGGTGCATTTATTGATCTTGGTGGAGTAGACGGACTTGTTCATATTTCTCAAATTTCATACAATCATGTGAAAGCACCAGGTGATGTTTTAACAGTTGGCGAAGAAGTTCAAGTTAAAATTTTGTCAATCAATGAAGAAACTGGTAGAATTTCTTTATCAATCAAAGATACTCAACCAGGACCTTGGGAAAATATTGAAGAACGTGCTGCTGTAGGTTCGACTTTATCAGGAATCGTTAAACGTTTAACTAGCTTTGGTGCATTTGTGGAAGTTTATCCTGGCGTAGAAGGATTAGTTCATATTTCTCAAATTTCTCACAACCATATTGCAACGCCTCATGAAGTTTTACATGAAGGTGACGAAATTAAGGTTAAAGTTCTTGAAGTGAATCCAACTGATCAACGTTTATCTTTAAGTATTAAAGCGTTGGAAGAAAAACCAGCTTCAGAAAAATCTGAAAAAGAAGATGTTGTTGATTATACATTACCAGAAGAAGATTCAGGTTTTACTTTAGGTGATATTTTAGGTGAACAACTTTCAGATATGACTTCAGAGGACGATGAATAAAAAATAAAACGAATTTTACTTAGATTTAAGTAAGATTGTTTATGCGATGATGAGGCTAAGGACATCTGTCCCAGCCTCATTTTCTGTTTTTTTGGACATTCGTTCTAAAGCATCTTAATTTCTTCTAATAAATTGGACGGAAAGCTTGCAACTTGAACGTTTATTCTATAAACTACTAAGAGGAACAAGAAATCTAAAAAGATGTTTCGTCTAAAAGGAAAATTGAAACCAGTTAGTAGTCTGAATAATGAAAATGAAATACTAATAAAATGATTTTTTATTTGGCAATTGTGGGAAACATGTTTTTGACAATTTAGAAACTTAATGAATAAAGTTTCAGATAAACTAAAAGAAGGAGGCTAAAACCATGGCAAAACCAGTTATCGCCATTGTAGGTCGTCCAAATGTTGGAAAATCAACTATTTTTAACCGAATTGTTGGGGAAAGAATTTCAATTGTAGAAGACGTATCAGGAGTCACCAGAGATCGTATTTATGCAGATGGTGAGTGGTTAGGAAAAGAATTTAATATTATTGATACAGGTGGTATTGATATTGGAGACGAGCCGTTTTTAGAGCAAATTAAGCAACAAGCTGAAATTGCAATGGATGAGGCTGACGTGATCATTTTTATTACTAGTGGCCGTGAAAGTGTTACGGATGCAGATGAAAATGTTGCTAAAATGTTATACAGAACTAAAAAACCGGTTTTATTAGCCGTTAATAAGATCGACAATCCAGAAATGCGTAATGATGTTTTTGATTTTTACTCATTAGGATTAGGAGAGCCTTATCCAATTTCAGGAAGTCACGGTTTAGGTTTAGGTGATTTATTAGATGCAGCTATTGGGCATTTCCCAGAAGAAACTGAAGAAGAATATGATGATTCTGTCATTAAATTTAGTTTAATTGGTCGTCCAAATGTTGGGAAATCTTCATTAGTAAATGCTATTCTAGGCGAGGAACGTGTTATTGTTTCAGATATTGCTGGAACGACTAGGGACGCAATTGATACTGAGTTTGTATCAGCTGATGGAACTGAATTTGTTATGATTGATACTGCTGGAATGCGAAAACGTGGAAAAGTTTATGAAACAACTGAAAAATATAGTGTTTTAAGAGCTTTACGAGCGATTGAACGTTCTGACGTTGTCTTAGTTGTACTAGATGCTGAAACAGGGATTAGAGAGCAAGATAAGAAGGTTGCGGGTTATGCTCATGAAGCAGGACGCGGTATTATTATCGTTGTAAACAAATGGGATACGTTAGAAAAAGACAATAGCACAATGAAGAAATTCGAAGAAGATATTCGTGAATCCTTTGCTTATTTAAGTTATGCACCAATTGTCTATGTTTCAGCGAAAACGAAACAACGTTTAAATACGTTACCAGATGTGATTCAACGTGTTAGCATGAGTCAAAATCTAAGAATTCAATCTGCAGTCTTAAATGATGTAATTATGGATGCTGTAGCAATGAATCCAACTCCGACTGATAAAGGCAAACGTTTGAAGATTTATTATGCAACTCAAGTGGCAATTAAACCACCAACTTTCGTTATTTTTGTTAACGAACCAGAGATGCTTCATTTCTCTTACTCGCGCTTTTTAGAAAATCGTATTCGAGACGCTTTCACCTTTGAAGGTACGCCGATTCGAATTATTGCTAGACAAAGAAAATAGGCATTTTAACACATTTGTTTGCGCTTTTCAAATAATATGAAAAAAAATGCGAAAAAGATTAAATTTTTACTGAAAAAGAGTAAAAAGCATTGCAGTATAAGCATTTCTATGATATCTTTTAGATGAAATGTTGTTTGTGGTTACTACAGGCTACAATTTCATTCAAACCATTTTTGGACCACTCAAAAATGGTATTATCGATGTATATTTGCTTATTCAAACAAAGCATATATTCTTCTTTTCGAGGGAGGTGAGATACACATGGCTAACAAAGCAGAATTAATCGAAAGCGTTGCAACTTCAACAGGTTTAACTAAAAAAGATGCAACTGCAGCAGTTGATGCAGTATTTGAAACAATCCAAACTACTTTAAGTTCTGGAGAAAAAGTTCAATTAATCGGTTTTGGTAACTTTGAAGTGCGCGAACGTGCTGCACGTAAAGGTCGTAACCCTCAAACAGGGGAAGAAATCCAAATCGCTGCAAGCAAAGTACCTGCATTCAAACCAGGTAAAGCTCTTAAAGACGCAGTTAAATAAGACGTTTAAAAAAGGTTGTTGCACTTTTGTGCAGCAACCTTTTCTTAGTAATAACGTAAAGTTGATTATCGTACATATTGAGTTAAGAATTATGGTAAAATAAGTTGAATTAGAAAGAGGATTGGAGGTCTAAAGATGAAAATAAGTCTAACTAGGAATCAACAAGTTGTCCCTTTTTATTTTGCAGCCCCCATTTCTAAATTAGTAGCTGAAAATAATTTTTTATTGCAGGAAACCAATAAGTATTTAATTATTACAAATCAAACTAGCTATGATCGTTATTATGAAAAATTACGGTTAGCGATTGGAAATGAATTCAATCAATTTTGGTATGTGTGTCCAAATGGTCAACAAAGTGCCAATCTAGCTGAATTTTCTAGTGTGCTTGCCTATTGTGAGGAAATGGAACTAAGAAGTTACATTAGTGTCATAGCTTTTGGAGATGAAGGTGTCAGTCGATTAGCTGGTTTTTTTGCTAGTTTATACCTAGGTGGTGTGTCGCTGATTGATATTCCGACAACTTTAATGGGCTTAGAAATAAGTTTGCTACATCAAGTAGCCTTAAATCATCAGAGAAATCTAGATATTCTTGCTACTCAGCAAGCTGTCTCAGCAATTTTTTTTGAAGCAAGGTTTCTCCAAGATAATCAATTGAGTGAGTTGCAAGAGGGGTTCAGTTGCTGGCTACAGTTAGCTGTAACTTTAGATTCGGTTTTTTATGATTTATTGAAGGAGCAATTTCCAACTAGAAAAGAGCTAGAAATAAAAAGTGTCGTTCCTTATGTCACTTCTTACTTAAATTTGATTGAAACGAGCAATAAAGTGAAATCAGATGGGCTAGCGCGCTACTTTGGTTCGGAATTTCAACTAGCGATTACCCTAAATTCAACAGAAGAATCTATGTCAAGTAACAGTTTAGCTATTGGACTCAGTTTTTCTTTACTTATTTCGGCGAAGTATATGGGAGCATCACTTGATTTGGATGGTTGGTTTAAATGGTTAGCAGATTTAAATTATGATTTGAATTTACCTGAAAGTTGGTTCATAACAGATCTTTTAGCAAAATTAACGCAAAATGATTTAGGTAAAAAAACGATTTTAATGGTATTATTAGATAGCTTTGGTAAATTGAAGCAAGTAGCTGTGCCGGTTTTAACTGTGGCAGAAGCGATCGAAGAGTATCAACTTATAAAAAAATGAGACTATATACGTTAGGAGATAGAACTATGAATTATGGAGAACAAATGATTGAGGCTTTACAAAATAATGCTTTAGAAGAAGCGCAAGAATTATTTATCGAGGCTTTAGAAAAAGATCAACCCGAAGAATTATATGTCCTAGCAGATACACTCTATCAACTTGGTTTTTTAGCAGAAACAAAAGCCATCTATGAGCATTTACTTATTGATTTTAGCCATGATGATGAATTGAAGATTGGTTTGGCAGAAATTGCAATTGAAGAAGATGATATTGATGGGGCGATGGATTGGTTAATGGCAATTGAAGAAGAGAGTCCGGCTTACCCGCAAGCCTTATTAGTTTCTGCTGATTTATATCAAGTTCAAGGATTGTATGAAGTTAGTGAACAAAAATTATTATTAGCTAAAGAACTTTTACCAGATGAGCCTATTTTAACTTTTGCACTAGCTGAATTGTATTTTGTAATGGGGAAATATGCCCAAGCTATTTATGGCTACGAGGAGCTCTCTGAAGCAGGTTTAGGTGAGATTAGTGGAATTAACCTGGCACAACGAATAGGGAGCGCATATAGCGCTATTGGAGACTTTGAGCAAGCAATTCCATATTTAGAGTTAGCAGAAAAAGAAAATGAAACGACTGATTTATTATTTGAACTTGGTTTTACTTATTTGCAAAATAAAGAGTATCGACGAGCAAGCGAAACGTTATTTAAATTAAAAGAGTTAGATCCTAGTTATACGTCTCTTTACCCTTATTTAGCTAAAAGCTTAGAAGAAGAGAATCAATTAGACCGTGCTACCGAGGTTATTCGTGAGGGACTAAGAGCAGATCAATACAATCCAGAATTATTCTATTATGCTGCTGATTTATTCTTGAAATTAGGCGATGAAGAACAAGGAGAATATTACTATCAAGAATCTTTGGAGTTGAATCCTGATAACGAAACAGTGCAACTCGCGCTGATTAATTTATATTTAAAACAAGAGCGGTTTAATGAAGCAGTTGTCAAGATTGAGACAGCGCTGGAAAATGAAGAAGCAGATGCACAGTTTTACTGGAGCTTAGCTTTGGCGCAAGAAGGATTGGAAAATTATGCTAAAGCTGCTGAAGCATACCAGACAGCGTACCCAAGTTTTACGCGTAATAAAGACTTCTTAAAAGCATATGCCTTATTCTTAAGAGAAGAAGGAGCGTTAAAATTAACCAAGGAAGTTATCGAGAAGTATCTTGAAATAGAATCCTCAGATGAAGAGATGATTGCCATCTTAGATGAAATTAATAGCGATATTTAATAAAATAGGCTATAATTAATTTAGATTAGTGGATTAGATAGATCATGATATGTGTAAGCCGAGATTGGGGGGGTTGAGATGAGCACTAAAATATCTTTAGAAACAAAAAAAGAGTTTTTAAGTTGGTTTTTAGATTACCACCAACTAAAAAGAAGAGAAGCTATGTGGATTTTAAACTATTTAATGACTCATGAAACAGTTCTAAATAAAGTTCATTTTGTTGAAGCTGTTCGAACAACTCCTAGAGGTATGGCTTTATCGGCTATTGGTACTGAGGAAGAGCCGTTTCGTTTCTTTAAGGAAGGCGCAGTTTTTGAAGATCCTGAACAAGGTTTTCATGAGATTCGGTTAAATTGGGCAGATCAACTGTATGTTGAATTGTTTTTCAATGATCAATGGAAATCACCAGAATATGTAGCTGTTTTAGAAGACAACCCGTATCATCGTTGGAACGACAGTGTTAGTGATGAAGTGAAACAAGAAGTTGATGAAGCATTAGTTAAATTTGACTTAGAACGAAAAAAAGCAGAATTAACGCCAAAAATTAATGAAGCATTAGAAGAGGGAAACCGAGCATTGTTTGACGAATTATCCAAAGAATGGAACCAGTTAATGGTTGAATTTGAAAAATTATAGCCAAAAAGTGTTAGAGAGTTTCCTCTCTAGCACTTTTTTTGTCATGGTTCTTGTTGCTTTAGCAACTTAGAACCATGATACACATCCATCGAAGATGGACTGTGATCCTAAACTATTGGTTTACTGAGGTTCTTGTTAGTTTGATCCGATTTCTATGAAATTTCGTGATGACAAAAAGCGTCACATCAAATTTTTCCGGCCTTTATTCGATCCTTAGCAAACTCAATAAGCTTTTGAAAGTGTTAATCGTCTCAACGAGCTTTTATTATTTATTAAAGGAATATCCTTTTTCTGACTAGCATCAAATGAGAAGAAATTGTATACTAAGTAAGAGAAACATAGCAAGGAGGACAGTCATTTGAAAAAAAGTTTACAAGATATGCAAGTAGAGGTCGATGATTATATCAATCAATTTAAGACTGGGTACTTTTCGCCGTTGGGTCAAATGGCTCGTTTAACTGAAGAAGTAGGGGAACTGGCACGGGAAATTAATCACCATCATGGTGAAAAATTAAAAAAAACCAGTGAACCAGCCAAAGAAGTAGCGGAAGAACTAGGCGATGTGCTTTTTGTTGTTTTATCAATGGCAAATTCTTTAGATATAGACATGACTGAAGCTTTTGATTTAGTTATGAAAAAATTTAATCAACGGGATAAATTCCGTTTTGAAAGGAACGATGGAAAAAATGATTAAAATAGTTGTAGCCGGATTTAAGGGTAAGATGGGTTTAACAGCCACTAAGATGGTTTTAGATAAAAAAGAATTTGAATTAGTTGGGGTTTTAGATCCATTTGCAAAAGAAGAAAATATCAATCAGTTAGCGCTTTTTAGTGAAGAAAATGTGCCTGTTTTTACGACAAAAGAAGCATTAGATAGCCAAATTTCACCAGATGTTTGGATTGATTTTACAATTCCAAAAGTAGCCTATGAAAATACGAAGTTTGCGATTGAGCACGGGATTCGTCCGGTCGTAGGGACAACTGGATTCACAGATACCCAGGTTCAAGAATTAATTGCTGAATCAAGCGAAAAACAAATTGGTGGCTTAATTGCACCTAACTTTGCAATTGGTGCGATTTTGATGATGCAATTTGCTCAAAAAGCAGCGCACTATTTTCCTGATGTTGAAATTATGGAATTGCATCATGACCAAAAATTAGATGCTCCAAGTGGCACGGCCATTAAAACAGCTGAAATGATTGCTGAAGCCCGTGGCTACCATCAACAAGGAAATCCTGAAGAAAAAGAAATAATCAAAGGGGCACGTGGCGCTGACTTTGAAGGAATGAAGATTCACAGTGTCCGTTTACCAGGTTTGGTTGCTCACCAACAAGTACAATTTGGTAGTGTTGGAGAAGGTTTGACAATACGTCACGATTCTTATGACCGGGCTTCCTTTATGACTGGGGTAGCATTGGGATGCGAAAAAGTTATGGAACTAAATCAATTGGTTTATGGGTTGGAAAATTTGTTATGATGCAATTAGCTCCAGAATTTGAAGAAGCACTTCCTGTTATTCAAAAGATTGAAGAAGCAGGATTTGTTGCTTATTTTGTTGGTGGAAGTGTCCGAGATACGATTCTTAAGAAACCTATCTCAGATGTTGATATTGCAACAAGTGCTTTTCCAGAAGAAATTAAAGCTATTTTTCCTAGAACGGTTGATGTGGGCATTGAGCATGGGACCGTTATGGTTTTATGGCAAAAAGAAGAGTATGAAATTACTACGTTCAGAACGGAATCGACCTATCAAGATTTTAGAAGACCAGATGAAGTCACTTTTGTGCGATCTTTAGAAGAAGATCTAAAACGGCGTGATTTTACGGTAAATGCATTAGCAATGAGTCGTGATGGCGAGATTATTGATTATTTTGATGGCTTAGTAGATTTAAATAAGGGTATCATTAAAGCTGTTGGCTCCGCTACGGAACGTTTTCATGAAGATGCTCTTAGAATGATGCGTGGTGTTCGTTTTGTTAGCCAATTGGACTTTACTTTAGAAGCGAAGACAGAAGCTGCAATTATGGAGCACCATGCTCTTTTAGAAAAGATTGCAGTAGAACGCGTACAAGTAGAATTTATTAAGCTACTGTTAGGTAAAGGGCGTAGTCAAGCAACGATTAAATTAATTGAAACCGAACTGTATCAGTACTGTCCTGGTTTAAGAAAGCATGGAGAAGGTTTATATCGCTATGCAGATTTAAGTGGAGAACTTCCTGATAGTTTGACTGCATGGACCTTGCTTGTTTATTTTATTCAATTAGACAATCAATCTATTGATGCTTTTATGCGCGAGTGGAAATGCTCAAAAAAAGCGATTCAAGAAGTTGAAGTAGCCAAAAGAGCGTTAGATTTCCGTTTGACTACAGGCTGGTCAAAAGAACAGCTCTATCATACCGGTTTAGAAATAGCAGTAGCCGTTGAAAAAATGCACGCCTTGTTAACTGGTGAAAGTGACCTAGCTGCGTTAGAAACGCACTATAAAAACTTGCCTATCCATAATAAGAAACAGTTAAAAGTGACGGGAAACGAGCTGATAGCTACTTTAAATCGCCAACCAGGTATTTGGTTAGGTGAATTATTAGTTGAAATAGAAAGAGAAGTACTTATTGGACGACTCTCTAATCAAACGGAGGCTATTTTAAGTTGGGCTAAAGAACGAGAAATTTAATGAGCTCTGAAAGGAATCCTGATAGTATGATAACTAAACTAAGTAAAACGTTTATTGTTAAAGAAGAACAAACAGCTATAGAAATGAAATCTGGTGATTTAGCTGTTTTAGCAACACCAGCCTTAGTTGCAATGCTAGAAGAAACAGCCAAAGACAGCATCTTAGAGTTGCTTAATGAAGGAGAAACAACTGTAGGAATTGAAGTGAACTTGAAGCATGTGCGCCCGAGTAGGATTAGTGAAGAAATTCAATGTGAGGCTGAGTTGATTGAGCAAACAAAAAATATCTTGCGCTTTACTTTAAAGGCTTTGGCAGGAGAATCAATTATTGCTGAAGGAACGCATCAAAGAGCCATCGTCAATAGCGAAAAATTTATGGCTAAACTAACCAAATAACAAGTAGTGAAACCAACAATAGGTCATTTATTATTGTTGGTTTTTTTATGTTTGTGGGAAGTAGCAATAGCCTTTAGAGAAAGTAGGATTTGACAAAATAGGAATAAACCCCTATATTAAACATAGATAGATATCTATGTGGAGGTGGGATAGTGGACTATTTAAGAGTATCAAAAATGATGAAAGCTATTGCTGAGCCAAATCGATTACAGATAGTAGATAAGATTTCTACGGGTGAAAAATGTGCTTGTGATATTTTAGATGATTTTAACTTTACACAGCCAACGCTTTCACATCATATGAAAGTCTTGATAGATGCTGGGATTGTGTCCGCTCGTAAAGAAGGTAAATGGCATTATTATTCTCTGCTATCAGAGAATATTGCAGAATTTCAAAAACTCACAAATCAGATTTTTAAATTACAATAAAATTGAATGCTACTTAATGGTAAATAAGGTTAAAAAAATTCTTAAAAGTTTATGAGATGAATTCTTGTAAGCTTTTTTTTGTTGTGAACAATAAGAACTATAGACTAGCTTTGCATTGTTTTAAACCGCGTGTTATACTATTTTCATAATTATAAATGAAGGAGTGATTACTATGATAAAAATGAGTAATTTAAATAATAAAAGGAATCTTGGTCAAGTGATTGCTTTTACGTGTTGAATGGATTATATTTACTTGACTAATTTAAGGATTAGGAGAGAAAAAATGAATCAAATTAGCTTGAAAGAGGTCACTAAAGAGAATATTGAAGATATTTTACAACTACAAGTTAAGGAAAGTCAAAAAAGTTTCGTTGCAACTACGAGTAAAAGTCTAGCATATGCTTATGTATCCAGAGATGCAGTAAGTCCTTACGGAATATATGAAGAGGAACAACTAATTGGATATGTTTCACTTATTTTTGATGAAAATGATCAGATGTATAATATCTGGCATTTTTTAATTGATGCGAAATATCAAGGTTATGGTTATGGAAAAAAAGCGATGAGAGCGGTAATGTATAACATTCGGGAAAAAGCATATGGTCTTACAAATACGGTTGCGTTAGGTGTTGATTTGAATAATAAACTAGCTATTCACTTATATGAAGAGTTTGGTTTTATTGATTCTGGAGAAACAGATGATGACGGTGAACTGATTATGTTGTGTAAAATTTAGTTTTTAGTCATTTAAGTATTAAGTACAGATGCTCTTATTATGTAGAGAAAAAAAGCCGAAAAGACAGGTGTCTTTTCGGCCGAAATAAAGGCCTAACTTCTTAAACCTCGACCTTTATTAATTAAATACCAGCAAACACTATACAAAATGATGGTAAAGAGAACAAGGATAGATAAAGAGAATGCGATTGGGACATCCGTTTGTCCAAGGAAGCCATAACGGAATCCAGAAACCATATAAACAATTGGGTTAATTTTAGAAACTGCTTGCCAAAATGGCGGCAACATTGAAATAGCATAAAACACACCACCAAGATAAGTTAGTGGCTGTAAAACAAAAGTAGGGACAATTGAGACATCATCATAAGACTTAGCGAAAACACCATTCAGTAGACCAGCTAATGAAAATAAAATGGCCGTCATAAGGAGTGTAACGATAACAATGAACCATGAGTAAACATGAAGTGGAACAAAAAACAATGAGATGATTGTAACGAGTGTGCCAACTAAGATACTTCTACCGAGTCCGCCAATGACGAATCCCCAAATGATAACATGTGTGGGAACAGGCGCAATTAATAATTCTTCAATATTCTTTTGCAATTTCTGTGAGAAAAAAGAAGAAGCGACATTTGAATACGAACTTGTAATAACAGACATCATAATGAGTCCAGGTACGATAAACTCCATGTAAGAAAATCCTTCTATTTCGCCAATTCTTCCTCCAATTAGATTTCCAAAAATGACAAAATAAAGCGAAGTGGTAATAACAGGCGGAACTAAGGTTTGGATCCAAATTCGTAGGTAGCGGTTGGTTTCTTTTGCTGCTAAGCTTTTCAGTGCTGTAAAATATAATTTATACATGTTTTTCCTCCGTGATTTTTAGAAATAGTTCTTCCAGTCGATTGGATTTGTTGCGCATGGAGAGCACACTTATATTTTGTTTGGTCAGTTGCTCAAATAAGTTATTCAACCCTTGATTGCGCTCAACTTCAACTGCTAGCGTCAAGTCATCTTCAAAAAAGCTTTGATAACCGTTAATTGCTGGCTTTTTGTCGTAAGGAGCTAAATCAAATATAAAGGTTTCAAACTCTAATTTTGCTAACAAAGTTTTCATACTTGTATTTTCAATTAATTCACCAGATTGAATGATACCAATATTACGGCAAAGCATCTCGGCTTCTTCTAGATAATGGGTTGTCAAGATAATAGTGGTGCCATTCTCATTCAATTCTCTTAGGAATGTCCACATTTCTCGTCTTAATTCAATATCAACACCGGCGGTCGGTTCATCTAAAATTAGTAGACGCGGTTCATGCATCAATGCTCGTGCAATCATTAAGCGACGTTTCATTCCTCCAGAGAGCATACGTGCGCGCTCGTGGCGTTTTTCCCACAAATTAGATTGTTTTAGGTATTTTTCGCTACGTTTTAGTGCTTCATTTCGAGGGACACCATAATAGCCTGCTTGATTGACAACTATTTGTTCCACTGTTTCAAATGGATTAAAGTTGAATTCTTGAGGGACGAGACCAATCTGCTGTTTTGCGCGAACTAAGTCTGTATCAATGTCATAACCAAAAACTTTTACTTTTCCAGAAGTTTTGTTAACAAGTGATGTAATAATGCCTATTGTTGTTGATTTTCCAGCACCATTTGGACCCAATAATGCATAAAAATCACCTTCTTCTACGACTAAATTGATGCCTCGCAAAGCTTCCACGCCTGTTGCATAGACTTTTTTTAAATCTGTTAATTCAAGTGCATAGGTCATTTAATAAACGCTCCTTTTATTGATATAAATTATATGGATCAATAGCTATCAGTATGTGAAAGCTATTTTATAGAATCTACTTCTATATATAGATAGATATCTATGTTAAATATAGATTAATGCGAATCTAATGTCAAGCAGAGCTATTTAGCTGAGGGAAGTATGGACTGAGAAATTTTAAAAAACTATTTAGGAAGTGGAATGTTAGAAGAACAATAAGGGGTAAAATCTATTTGTTAGTGGAGTAGAAGTACACAAATAGCCTGTTTTATCCCTGTTTTGTATAAAACTTTAAAAAAGTAAGTAAAAAAGGTTTACTTACTAAAAGAAAGATGGTAATATATTGTTTGTAAGCAAATTAGAGGAGGAAAACAACATGTCAAACAAATATATTGAATTATTAAAAAATCGTCGTTCTATCTATGGAATCGGTAAAGATGTAACTTTAGCAGATGATGCAATCGTATCATTGGTAAAAGAAGCAGTTAAAGAAAGCCCAGCATCATTCAACTCACAAACATCTCGAGTTGTAGTATTATTTAACGAATCTCATAATAAATTATGGAGTATTGTTGAAGATGCGCTAAGAAAAGAAGTTCCTGCAGATGCATTTGAGTCAACTTTAGCTAAATTGAATTCATTCCGCTCTGGATATGGAACAATTTTATTCTTTGAAGATACAGATATCGTGAAAAACTTACAAAACCAATTTGAATTATATGCAGATAATTTCCCAGTTTGGTCAGAGCAATCAAGCGGAATTGCACAACATTCTGTTTGGACAGCTTTAGCAGAAGAAAATATTGGTGCAAGTTTACAACATTACAATCCACTTATTGACGATGCAGTTAAAGCAGAGTGGGATTTACCAGCAGCTTGGAACTTAAGAGCACAAATGCCTTTTGGTTCAATCGTAGCAGAAGCTGGCGAAAAAGAATATATGGATGATGCAGCAAGATTCCGTATTTTCAACTAATTAATTAGATGAATTGTTAAACCCTTATTTCTTTGGAAATAAGGGTTTTTTTGAGAGTGAAAAATGTGTTTAAATTATGAAAAATTGAATTAGAGATGATTTGCTAAAGTATTTTTGTTCCTTCGAAATTTCGAAGAGTTAGTTTAAAAGAGTTGGTCAAAACTAGTTAACTAATGTGATGAATCGAAGAGAATCTATGAGACTTCCTAAAAAAAGAGCTAGAAATGACAATCCCATGATCATTTCTAGCTCTTTTTTTAGTTAGTATAAGTGAATATCTCGGGGTGTTTTTATACATTGTTTATGCATTTATACAAAGATTAGAAAAAGATTAGAAAAAGTGCGTTAAACAAGTTGACTTCTAGAATGTCTTTGACTATAATAAGCTTTATATTCAAATGAGGAGTGGTTTTTTGAAGATTTCTATTATTGGGGCAACGGGATATAGTGGGTTAGAATTAATTCGTTTATTAGAATCACATTCAAAAGTAGAGATTTTTTCTTTGCATAGTTATTCTAATTATTCAGAAAATGTTGCATATTTATATCCGCATTTAAAAGGGATTTGCGAATTACCATTAGAACCAATTGATGTTTCACGTATTTGTCAACATAGCCAAGTTGTTTTTTTTGCAGCTCCTTCAGGAATAGCAAAGGATCAAGTGGCACCGTTTCTTGAGGCAGGTTTGACGGTTATTGATTTATCAGGAGATTTACGTTTGAAAAATCCTGACGATTATCCAACTTGGTATCATTTTCCAGCAGCTGAAAAAGGGCTATTGGATCAAGCTATTTACGGTTTAAGTGAATGGGCTGATGTTAAAAAGCAAAAATTAATTTCAAATCCAGGATGTTACGCAACAGCAACCTTACTTGCTTTAGCCCCTTTGATAATAGAAGACCTTATTGAGCTAGATTCGATTGTTGTCGATGCCAAATCAGGTTTATCTGGCGCCGGAAAATCAATGCAAACAACAAGCATGTACACGGAAGTCAATGATAATTTAACAATCTATAAAATGAATCAACATCAACATATCCCTGAGATCATTCAACAATTAAAAAAATGGCAGTCAGGAGTTGAGAATATTCAATTTTCAACTTCCTTAATCCCAATTACGCGAGGGATAAGTACCACGATATATGCTAAGTTAAAGAGCAGATTAACAACAGAGGAGTTAAACGCTTTTTATACGAGTCATTATAACGATAAGCCTTTTGTTCGAATACAAGCACCAAACAAATTGCCAACCATTAAACAAGTTGTGGGATCAAATTTTTGCGATATAGGAATGACAGTAAATCCTACTACAAATCAAGTCATTATCGTTTCGACGATTGATAATTTAGTCAAGGGAGCCGCTGGTCAAGCAGTCCAAAATTTAAATCAGAGTTTTGGTTTCGCACCTAATGATGGTTTGAAATTTAGCCCGATTTTTCCATAAGTAATTTTAGAAAAGGAGCAATGAATAAATGAAAAATATCGAAGGAACGATTGCTTCACCAATTGGTTTTTTTGCAGCTGGTGTACACGGTAAATTAAAATATAAAAAGAAAGATATTGGGTTGATTTATTCAACTTTCCCAGCCCAAGCTGCAGCTGTTTATACAACGAATCAGTTTCAAGCTGCACCAATTAATATAACGAAAGATAGCTTGAAGAATGGCCAAACATTACAAGCAGTTATAGTGAATAGTGGAAATGCAAATGCTTGTAATGGGCAGCAAGGGATAGAGGATGCTTACCAAATGCGGCAATTAACAGCGAATAAATTAGGTATTCCAGCAACCGAAATTGCGGTAGCTTCAACAGGGATTATCGGCGAACCATTGCCTATGGACAAAATTACAGCTGGGATAACGGCGCTTGATTATTCAAAAGGAGAGCCAAGTGATTTTCACGAAAGTATTTTGACAACGGACACCTGTGAAAAGTTGATTGTGGTGGAAGTTCTCTTGAATAAAAAAAAGGTGACTATTTCAGGTGTGGCAAAAGGTTCAGGAATGATTCACCCCAATATGGCGACTATGTTAGCATTCATCACAACTGATGTAGCTATTGACGCAAAGTTATTAGACCAAACATTGCGTCAAAGTGTGAATCAAACATTCAATCAAATTACAGTTGATGGGGACACCTCTACGAATGATATGGTTTTAGTTATGGCAAACGGAGCAGCTAAAAATGAAGAACTAACAAGTGATACGTCAGATTATGTTATTTTTAAAAATGCTTTTGATGCTGTTTGTCAGCACTTAGCCAAAAAAATTGCTCAGGACGGTGAGGGAGCAACAAAATTAATTGAAGTAACGGTTGCATCAGCTAAATCTGTTTTAGAAGCACGAATGATTGCTAAAACAATTGTTTCCTCTAGTTTGGTAAAAACAGCGATGTTTGGCGAAGACCCTAATTGGGGGCGAATTATATGTGCTTTAGGCTATAGCGAAGGTACATTAAATCCAGAGAATATCAACATTGAAATTGGACCGATTGAAGTATTAAATCGAACAAAAGCGGTCTTATATGATGCAAATGCACTACGAGAGTATCTTCAAAATGAGGTCATTCGAATCACTGTAGATGTTGGTGTTGGCAATGAGAATGGTGTAGCTTGGGGATGTGATTTAAGCTATGAATACGTCAAAATAAATGCTTGTTACCATACTTAATAAAGTTAGCTTTTATGAGTCAGTACTTCAACAAAAGATAAAAATTCGAAATGGCAAAAAGTGCCATTTCAATTTTTCTTATTTTCTTGCCGGAGCTAATCGACTCAACAAACTTTTTATATAAGGGGGAAATTAAATGAGTGGAACAAATCGGATTGTGATTAAAATTGGCGGCGTTTCTTGTGAAGAGCTAGATGATACATTTTTTTTAGATCTAAAAAAATTACAGCAGCAAGGCAAAGAAATTATCATTGTTCATGGTGGTGGTAAAGCTATTACACATTGGATGGAAAATTTGGCTATCCCTGTTGAAATAAAAAATGGTTTACGTGTCACAAATGAAAAAGCTTTGGCAGTGACAAAAATGGTTTTATTAGGGGAAGTTCAGCCAAGCCTACTTCAGCAATTTGCTCGGCAAAAAATAAAGTGTTTAGGGTTGAATGCTGCTAATAACAAGTTACTATCTGCTAGTCAAGTTCAACAAGGTAGTTTGGGGTTTGTTGGAGAAATAAAAACAGTAAATACTGAGTTGCTTAAAGATGTCCTAGATCAAGGCTATATTGCCATTGTGGCACCATTAGGGGTTGATGATAAGGGTCAATGGTTGAATATTAATGCAGATGATACAGCTAGTAAAATTGCAGAAGCCATGAAAGCTGAGGAATTGATTTTAATGACCGAGGTTTTAGGCGTTAAAAAAGAAGGGAAAATTCTAAAAAGCTTATCTTATCAGGAACTGGATTTGTTTATTGAAAACGGGACGGTTTCTGGTGGGATGATTCCTAAATTAAAGTGTGCTCATTACGCTTTGCGAAATGGAGTGAAACAAGTTCGGGTTACATTAGGACTAACGATGCAAGGAACTAAAATGATTGGGGAGGGAAGTTAATGGTGAGCTCTTTGTTTCAAAATTATACAAAAGTACCGATTGAATTGGTTCGTGGACTTGGAACTACCGTTTTTGATCAAGAAGGGAAAAGTTATTTAGATTTCACCTCTGGAATAGCGGTTTGTAACTTAGGTCACTGTCATCCGCAACTGGTGAGTGTCCTAGAAGAACAAAGTCATAAAATTTGGCACACATCAAATTTGTTTGAAAATAGTTTGCAAGAAGAGGTGGCTGAAGCTTTATGTGGAGTTAATTATGTAGCATTTTTTGCGAATAGTGGTGCAGAAGCCAATGAAGCCGCACTGAAATTAGCCCGTAGACATACTGGGAAAGAAAAAATTATAACGTGCAAAAATTCATTTCATGGTCGGACTTTTGCCACTATGAGCGCAACAGGACAAGCTAAAATTCATGAAGGATTTGGCTCATTATTGCCAACCTTTGATTATGTAGCCTATAACGATTTTTCTGCATTAGAGGCAGCTATTGATGAAGAGACAGCAGCGGTTATGTTGGAATTAGTTCAAGGTGAAGGTGGCGTGATTCCTGCTGAAAAGGAGTATATTACGGATTTAGTTGCTTTGTGTCATAAAATGGGTGTTTTAGTGATTGTTGATGAAGTCCAGACAGGAATTGGTCGGACAGGGAACTTTTTTTGTTATCAGCATTATGATTTTGAACCAGATATTATCACACTTGCAAAAGGTTTAGGTAGTGGTTTTCCAGTTGGAGCAATGTTAGGAAAAAAAGAATTAGCTAAGAGTTTTGGCGCTGGAGTTCACGGTTCAACTTTTGGAGGCAATAAATTAGCGATGGCTGTTGCTAGTAAAACAATTGAAATTATTAATGAAGAATCATTTTTAGCAGATGTAACCAATAAAAGTTTGTTTTTTAAACAAATACTAAATGAACAGTTAGCAGCTAAGAAGCAAGTTGTAGCTATCAGAGGTATAGGGTTGATGATTGGCATTGAACTGACAATCCCAGTTGTAGAAATTGTTGAAAAATTAAGAACTAACGGTTTACTTGTACTTGGTGCTGGTGAAAAAGTACTGCGCATTTTACCACCTTTAACAGTGGCAAAAACAGAATTGGAACAGGCGAGTCAAATGATTCAAGAAGTAATTGTTTAAAGTGTTAGCTAAATTGTAAGGGAACTAGTTCTTATAAATAGGAGGATTTTAATGCAGACAACTAAAAAAGATACATTAACATTATTGGAATGGAGCTCAGAGGAATTACAATCCATGATTGAATTAGCCATTGATATCAAAGGCAAGCCTGAAAAATATCAAGAAGCTTTAAAAGGCAAAATATTAGGCATGATTTTTGACAAAGCTTCTACTCGTACAAGAGTATCATTTGAAGCTGGAATGTTGCAGTTAGGTGGTTCTGCTATTGTGCTGTTTTCTCGTGATTTGCAAATTGGTCGTGGCGAACCAATCATCGATACCGCAAAGGTTCTATCCGAATACCTAGATGGGTTAATGATTCGGACATTTGCCCATAAAACTGTGGAGCAACTTGCTGAATACGGGACGATGCCAATTATTAATGGTTTGACAGATGAGCATCATCCTTGTCAAGCAATCGCTGATTTGCTGACTATTTATGAAGTCAAGGGGACTTTTGAGGGCGTTAAATTGGCGTATTTAGGCGATGGAAATAATGTCTGTCATTCATTGTTACTAGCAAGTGCTTTGGTCGGGTTAACGATTCATTGTGGAATTCCTCAAGGATACGCAGTTGATCCGGTTATTTTAAAAATAGCCCAAGATATTGCCGAATCAACAGGTGCCGTTATATCCATATCTGAAAGTCCAATTGAGGCTGTAACAGATGCTGATTTTATTTATACAGATGTATGGACAAGTATGGGACAAGAAGCAGAAAATGATAGTCGATTAAAAGATTTTGCCGAAGAGTATCAAGTAAATGCGAAATTAGTAGCGTATGCAAAACCAGACTATCATTTTTTACATTGCTTACCTGCCCATCGTGAGGAAGAAGTCACTAGCGAAATCATCGATGGACCACACTCCTTAATTTATCAACAAGCGGGAAATAGACTTCACGGGCAAAAAGCTTTACTTGTCATGACCCTTGGCGAAAATAATAGCATCTAACGTCTAATTACTTGAGAGGGTTTCCAAAATGGATTAAAAATCTGATTAAATTTAAGCATTTTATTTTAGAGTATGGTAAACTGTATGTGTGGGTTAGGTTAATTCGTTAGCGCTAACACCAAATTCTAAAGAATACACTGCGAAGGAGATCATACACATGAAAAGAGAAGTAGTAGGACTAAAATTCTTTTTCAGAAATGGTGAAACATGGACAATTGGAAAAGAGCATATCGGTGATTTATGGATTAAACAAATTACGAAAAGTTTTGGTAGAATTGGAACAAGTGATTTTCAAGAAATTTATCCTTGTGAGTCTTTAAGAATTGAAATTGCTCAAGAAGCAGATCATGTTCATACAGATGATATTAACTTAGGTGGATTAGAATTAGGTATGTTTGAACGTGCAACACAATATCCAGATATCGAAATGATGGATATTTTATACAAAGATGCAAATCATCCTAAATCTGACGTAATTGTGGATAAAGACCGCGTGTATTTCCCATATAAAGCGACAGATTCAGATGGCAATGACAATGAGTACCAAAGCTCTCATGTTAAAGACAATCATTTATATATTGTGATTGATCCAACTAAAACAGTGAAAGATTTATATCCAGAAAAATTCTAATAGTATAACCTTACGAAATTTCCAGATTTTTTGGTTGTTTCGTAAGGTTTTTTTGTATTTTTAGCCACTTCATAGTATGATGTATAGTGATGAAAAACATGACGAAACAAGAATTAGGTGACGATTTTGAAAAAGACAGAAACATACGCAGTTGTTGACATTGAGACGACTGGTGGAAATGTTGAAAATGGCGATAAAATGATCCAATTTGGCTGTGTATTAATTGAAGATGGCGAAATTGTTCAAAAATTTGCGACAGACATTAACCCATTAATGCGTATTCCAAAGCAAATTGAATATTTAACGGGTATTACAACGAAACAAGTTGCAAATGCGCCCTATTTTGAAGATGTTGCTACTACAATATATAATCTTTTAGCAGATTGTATATTTGTCGCTCATAACATTCAATTTGATTATCAATTTTTAAATGGAGAATTAAAACAAAGTGGCTTGCCGCCGCTTAAACTAAAAGGGATGGATACTGTTGAGTTAGCTCAAATTCTACTACCCACAGCACCAAGTTTTCGATTAACGGATTTAGCTACGCAATTTAATTTTAAACATGAGAATCCGCATCAAGCAGATAGTGATGCGTATGTTACTGGGCAACTTTTTTTACTTCTAAAAGAAAAAGCCAAAGAATTGCCCCTAGTAACGTTAGAAAAATTGGTTCCTTTGGCTCAACATTGTTCAATGGATACCGCTGAATTTTTTAGTGATCGTTTAGAGGAACTTAAAAGTAGTTTGCCACCGTTACCAGAAAATCTACTTATAAAAAATGGCATTGCGCTTCAAAAGAAAGAAGTTGTAATTGAAAGCCGTTCTTATCGGGAGCAATCTGATTATCCACTCGGTACAGATGAGAAAACGACTTTATTTAAAGATAAATTGACAGTACGTGAAGCTCAAATAACCATGATGGATACCTTAAATACTTATTTTTCTGGGGATTCTAAAAAACATATGGCGATAGAAGCTGCGACGGGTGTTGGGAAAACTTTAGGTTATTTAATTCCATTGGCTTATCATGGAACACCAGAAAAACCGGTAATGGTAAGTACCTATACGACATTATTGCAAAAGCAACTGATGGAAAAAGACATTGCGCAGTTGAATCAACTACTGCCTTTTAAACTTTCTGCAGCTATTATTAAAAGCAAAAGTCATTATTTACATCTAGCCAAGTATGAAGCGGAATTAAAAAAAGAAACGACACATAAAAACGAAGCTTTAATTAAAATGCGAATTTTAACTTGGTTAACCATAACTAAAACAGGAGATATTGATGAGTTGAATTTAGCCAATTTAAATCAACCTTTTTGGCAAAAAGTGCGCCATCGAGGTTGGTTGGTAGACGCCAAGGAAGATGCATGGAAAGACGAAGATTTTTACTTATTTGCTAAAAAACAAGCAGAAAAAGCCAGTTTAATTGTGACGAACCATGCTTTTTTATGCCACGATTTGCAAAGAGAAGAACGAGAATTACCAAGTGTTGAAACCTTAGTCGTTGATGAAGCTCACCATCTTTCTGATGTTGCTATTAGTGCTTCTAGCGAGCTATTTAATTACTACAGCTTAATTCAAGCTTTCCGAACATTGGGTAAAGTTGAAGTGGACTCAAGTTTTTTACAACAATTTTGTCAATTAGGAAAACGAGTAAAAGCGATTAAAATGTATCAACTGACGAGTTTAGAAATGAGTATTTTATCTTTGGATGAGCAATTATCTGATTTTATTGATTATTTATTAGCTTGGAGCTACTCCTTAAAAGAAGGTTCACAAAAACATCAAGAATATACAGAAATTTTAGTGGATCCTGAAACGATTTGGCCTTTAGAAATAAAAAAAGCGATTAAAGATATTCATGCTTTATTTGTTGAAATTAATTTTATTGGAGAACAAATCGTAGCTAATTGTTTAAATGAAAAAGAACAACTAGGATTATCCAAAATTTATTTTGTAGAAGAGTTTAACCAATTGCTTAAGGGCATAGCTAAGAACCATGTGGTGTTTACGGAAGTTTTCCAATTGTCTGAAAAAAATGATGTGACTTGGTTTACTTACAATGAAAAAAGTCCAAAAAATAGTTTTAAAATAAAACGTTCAAAATTAGATAGTGGTAGTTTCTTACAAACAAATTTGGTTGAAAAGATTCCTAAAATAGTTTATACAGGTGCAACATTAGAAATTAAAGAAAGTTTTTCTTATTTCACAGAGCAAATTGGTGAAGCTGAATTAACTACTTTAGTACTACCTTCACCGTATAACTATGCCAAGCAAGCACGACTTTATTTTTCAACAGATATGAAACCAATTAAGAGCTTATCGAAGAAACAATATGTTACAGACATTATCAGCCATTTAGAACAATTAGCGACAGAAAATGTAGAAAATATGCTCGTGCTATTTAATTCATTAGAGACCTTGCAAGATGTTTATCGAGGCATTCAACAAAAAGCTTTATTTACAGAAAGAGAAATTTTAGCTCAAGGGATTTCTGGCAGTAGAGAGCGGATGTTAAAACGTTTTTTTCATGCCAATGGTGGGATTTTGTTAGGTGCAGATAGTTTTTGGGAAGGTGTCGATTTACCAGGCAAAGCCTTGCGGATGATTGTGATTACGCGTTTGCCTTTTGATTCACCAGAGCAGCCCTATACAAAAGCGAAATACCAATTACTTGCCCAGCAACAGTTAAATCCTTTTTCAGTAGATGCTTTACCAAAAGCAACTTTACGTTTAAGACAGGGATTAGGGCGCTTAATTCGGTCAGAGCAGGACAAAGGGATTCTATTAATTTTAGACGATCGTTTATTTAAAACTAATTACGGTAAGCATATGCTGCAAGCATTACCTAAAGAATTGCCTAAAGAGTCATTAACGATTAAAGAAATTTCGGCTGAAACCAAAAAATTCTTACGTTAAATATAAGAATTTCGTGTAAAAAAAGCGCTGGAAATTTGATATACTAGAAGAGTTAGAATAAAACTAATCGTGTGAAATTAATTATAAACTCATTAAAGTAGGTGAACGAATGAAAAAAGGAATTATTTTAACCTTAACGATTGTGATGTCCATTATTGTCATTGGAGCGGGGTATGTGTATTATGTTGGGCATCAACCGATGGCGAAAGCACGAAAAGAAGCTGTAGAAATCGCTGAAGAACATGCAGGATTAAAAGAAATGGATCAATTTTTCTGGTATAATGGAACTGAAACTTATTTTACAGTAACTGGAAAAAATGATAAAAAAGAAAATATTATCGTGATTATTGCAAAAAAAGGAGCAAAAACGCAAATTATTCAACAAAGCGATACAATTTCTGAAAGCGAAGCTCGTAAGTTAACTCGTGAAGCCAAAAATCCTAAGAAAATTTTAGAAACAAGAATTGGGATGGAAAAAGGCGTCCCAATTTGGGAAGTTGCTTATAAAGAAGAAAATGGACGACTAGGTTATCATATTATTACGCTAAAAGACGGAGAGTATGTTCGTGATATTGGCAATATTTAAGTAGTAAATAATGGGGGCGTGGAAGAATGGATTTAATTTCTGAGAGAATGAAAAATGTATCACCATCGATTACTTTAGCAACAAGTGCAAAAGCTAAAAAATTACTTGCTGAAGGCATTGATATTATTGGCTTAGGGGTTGGGGAACCTGATTTTCAGACTGCGGATTCAATCAAAAAAGCAGCGATTCGATCTATTGAAAACGGAAGTGCTAGTTACTACACTGCAACGGCTGGTTTACCAGAGTTGCGTAAAGCGGTGTTACAGCGCGTTTTAGAAGATGAAGGACTTGTTTATGAAGACAATGAAGTTATCGTCGCAGACGGTGCTAAAAATGTGTTATATAATTTGTTTCAAGCTATTTTAAATGAAGGTGATGAAGTTTTAATTTTAGCACCTTACTGGGTTAGCTATACAGAACAAGTGAAATTAGCGGCAGGACAACCTGTTGTGATTGAAACACAACCTGAAAATGATTATAAGGTAACTGTGGCGCAACTTGAAGCACAGCTATCTTCCAAAACAAAAGCCCTTTTACTGAATTCTCCTTCGAACCCAACTGGGATGATTTATACAAAAGAAGAGTTGGCGGCAATTGGAAATTGGGCAGTTAAAAATAATATTTTAATTGTTTCAGATGAAATTTATGGCAAACTGATTTATAATGGACATGAGTTCATTTCGATTGCGACGATATCTGATGAAATTAAAGCTCAAACTATTTTAGTGAATGGTGTTTCAAAGACTTATGCAATGACAGGGTGGCGGATTGGATACGCTTTGGGGAATGCGAAGATTATTAAAGCCATGATTGATGTGGCAAGTCATTCAACTAGTAATCCAACAGCAGCGAGTCAATATGCAGCGATTGAAGCATTAAGTGGCGATCAAGAGATTGTTGAAACGATGCGTCAAGCTTTTGAAGAACGATTAAATGTAGCTTATTCACTATTGTCAGCTATTCCTGGATTTGATGTCAAAAAGCCACAAGGAGCTTTTTATTTATTTCCTAATGTCAAAAAAGCAGCGATGGCTTGTGGGTTCTCATCTGTTGATGAATTTGTCGATGGACTTTTAATGGAAGCTCATGTAGCGGTCGTCCAAGGTTCTGGGTTTGGTGCACCAGATAATTTTAGAATTAGTTATGCAACAGATTTAGTAACATTAACTAAAGGGATTGAGCGAATAAATCAGTATGTACTAGAAAAAATGAATGACTAAAAAATTCAGTTGAACTAAAGGAGCAAGCAGACGTGAAGAGAATTACGATTAATGAAGCAAAAAATTATGTTGGTGAAGAAGTAGAGATTGGAGCATGGGTGGCAAATAAACGCTCAAGTGGTAAAATTGCCTTTTTACAATTACGAGATGGAACAGCTTTTTTCCAAGGAATCGTAGTAAAAAGTGAAGTTGGCGATGATGTTTTTCAATTAGCAAAAGGTTTAAATCAAGAAACATCAATTATGGTTAAAGGAACGATTCAAGAAGATAGCCGCTCAAAATTCGGTTACGAAATTGTTGTCAGTGGTGTTGAAGTTATTGGTGAAAGTCATGACTATCCAATTACTCCTAAAGAACATGGAACTGAATTTTTAATGGACCATCGTCATCTTTGGCTACGTTCTTCAAAACAACATGCAATTATGCAAATTAGAAATGAATTGATTCGTGCAACTTACGAATTCTTTAATAAAGAAGGATTTATGAAAATTGATCCACCTATTTTAACAGCAAGTGCTGCTGAAGATACAACAGAATTATTCCATACTGAGTATTTTGATGAAGAAGCTTATCTTTCTCAAAGTGGTCAATTGTATATGGAAGCAGCTGCAATGGCTTTTGGTAAAGTCTTTTCATTTGGTCCAACATTTAGAGCTGAAAAATCTAAAACTCGTCGTCATTTGATTGAATTTTGGATGATTGAACCAGAAATGGCCTTTATGGATCAAGATCAAAGCTTAGAAGTCCAAGAACAATACGTTGCTTATTTAGTCCAAAGTGTTTTAGATAATTGTGATTATGCATTGAACGTCTTAGAACGCGATAAAGAATTATTGAAAAAATATACAGAGTTGCCATTCCCAAGAATTTCATATGATGATGCTGTTAAGTTATTAAATGAAAATGGCTTTGATGATGTTAAATGGGGAGATGACTTTGGTTCACCTCACGAAACCTTTATTGCTAGTTCATTTGATAAACCAGTCTTTATTTTGAACTATCCTAAAGCGATTAAACCATTCTATATGAAGCCACATCCTGATCGTGATGATGTTGTTTTATGTGCAGATATGATTGCTCCAGAAGGTTATGGAGAAATCATTGGTGGTAGTGAACGTGAAGTTGATTTTGATAATCTATCAGCTGCAATTAAAAAATTCGGTTTAACAGAAGAAGATTACGCTTGGTATTTAGATTTACGTAAATATGGAACAGTTCCGCATTCTGGTTTTGGCTTAGGTCTTGAAAGAGCGGTAACTTGGATTAGTGGTACAGAACATATTCGTGAGTCAATTCCATTCCCACGTCTATTAAATCGTATCTATCCTTAATATGAAAGCAGATGTTACCTATTTATTAGGTAACATCTTTTCTTTTCATTGATCAGTTGTTTTACCACAAAAAATAGCGTAAGATAATGAAGTAAGGAGTTTGATGAAGATGAATAATCAAGTGTTACAAAAATGGTTAAAAGCGGGAGACACAACGGTTTCTAATGTTCTATTAACCTATTACCGTCAAATAGGTCTAAGCAATGAAGAGCTTGTTTTAATTATCCAATTAAAAGCGATGATCGATCAAGGGAGTTTATTTCCCGATACCAAACAAATTGCAGATCGAATGGGCAGCTCAACAGACGAAGTTTTTCAAGGTATCCATGAGTTGATAAAGAAACAAGTCTTAACTATCGAAACGGAAACAAGCCCTGATGGGAAAAGTCAGGATTATTATAGTTTAACCTTACTTTGGGATAAATTAGTCATTTATATCCATCAAGAAGAGCAAATAAAAAAACAATCTGATTCGATTGATCAAGAAAAGAATTTATATGAACAATTTGAAGCAGAATTTGGCAGACCGTTATCGCCGATTGAAATTGAAACGATTGGAATGTGGCTAGATGAAGATCATTATGCGTTGGAATTAATCGAGTTGGCTTTACGAGAAGCTGTTTTGAGCCAAGTTTATAGCTTGAAATATGTTGATCGAATTTTGTTAAGCTGGGAACGCAAAAATATACGGACAAAAGATCAAGTATTAAAAGAGTCTGAAAAATTCAGACAAAATTCAGCACCAGCGAATCAAGTAAAAAAAGCAGCAAAAAATGAATCTACCATGCAAGTACCTTTGCATAATTGGTTGAAAAATGAGTAGTCAGTAGAGGAGGTAGAAGTTTGTTCTCAAAAGCTAAAACAATTCATGCTATTGAAGTGATGGGGGAGATGTTCCCTAATGCTAAATGTGAATTGACACATAAAAATCCCTTTGAATTATTAATTGCGGTGATGCTAAGTGCGCAAGCAACAGATATTTCAGTTAATAAAGTCACACCACATCTATTTGAAAAATATCCAACTCCAGAAGCCTTTTTGGCTGTTCCAGTGGAAGCAATCATGGATGATATTAAGACGATTGGTCTATTTCGTAATAAAGCTAGACATATACAGGGATGCTGTCGTAAGTTGATTGATGAGTTTAACGGTGAGGTGCCAAAAACGAGAAAAGAGCTTACTTCTTTACCAGGTGTAGGTATCAAGACGGCCAATGTTGTACTAGGAGATGCTTTTGGTGTACCTGCTATAGCCGTTGATACCCATGTTGAACGAGTAACAAAACGCTTAGGGATATGCCGCTTAAAAGATTCGGTGGGTGAAGTGGAAGCAACATTAATGAAAAAATTACCCGAATCAATGTGGGTTGAAGCCCATCACCGTCTTATTTTTTTTGGTCGTTATCATTGTACAGCTAGGAGTCCTAAATGTGATATTTGCCCGTTGTTAGAAGAATGTCGTGAAGGCAAACAACGGATGGGTATTTAAAAATAAATAAAAAAGTTCTCTCTCAAAATAAAACTATTTTGAGAGAGAACTTTTTTTATTCAACGATTAAAACCAATTTTTAACAAAACTAGTCAGTCCAGCTAAAAATGGAATGGTTTCTTTACTGCCACTTTTAGCGTTGGTATTTCTTGCGGTCCCTCCAGGAGGCGGTGTGCCCTCTGGATCAGGAACTTCCTCACTGCTACTGCTAGAACTGCTACTTTCTGGTTCTGATGAAGAAGATGTAGCAGATGAACTGCTACTGCTTGAACTAGACGAACTGCTTTGACTAGAACTATCACTAGAAGAATCTTTTGCTGGCGGTTCTTCAGTTGTTTTTGGTACTTGAACTGAAGTAGATGCCGCAGGTCCAGTTTTTCCATTTGCGCTAACAGAAAGGCTAATACTTACTTCACCTTCAGGAGGTGATAAGACCGTATAATTTAAATCACTGGTTGTATAACTTTGTCCACCGACTGTTAGAACATAACTTGGTGTACCTGAAGCTTGTAACTTGTATGCATCCCAAGAAATTGAAATGCTGTTCTTCGCTTTATCGTAGCTAGCCGTTAATCCTGTTGGAGCAGTTAATGCTTCCCCGTAAGAAATTGATGTTTCTGTAGGAGCAAAACCTTTGACAAATAGTTCATTAACAATGCTACTTTGT
The DNA here is from genome assembly GCF_000744945.1 of Carnobacterium maltaromaticum DSM 20342. Lineage (NCBI taxonomy): Bacteria > Bacillati > Bacillota > Bacilli > Lactobacillales > Carnobacteriaceae > Carnobacterium > Carnobacterium maltaromaticum. The sequence continues at coordinate 718,699 of NZ_JQMX01000001.1, read as the reverse complement.
GGTGTGTTTGGTCCTGGCTTTTTAGCAGGATTAGAACCGTTTTCTACAGCGGAAGAGACAACTGTACTTGGCTTTTTCCAATCTTTTGTTTCGATATTTGCTGAAACGTGGGACATTAATTCTTTATAAATTAAGCCTGGTAATTTTTGTGAAGTCGGATTTAGATCATGATTATCTGCATTTGGATCATCATATCCTACCCAAACAGAAATTGAGTAATTTGTTGTATATCCACTGAACCAAGCATCTGGAGCAGAAGAATCAGGGAACTTAGCCGCAACTGTATCATCGTAATTGGTTGTTCCGGTTTTACCAGCTTGTGGTAAGTTTGGAATTTGTGCGTTTGTTCCCGTTCCGCTTTTAATGACATCTTTCAGCATATCAGTCATCATGTAAGCAGTTGAATCTTTCATTGCTTCTGTACCTTTGGTTTTTAAATCAATTTCAGAGTCATTTTGTAAGACAACTTTGCTAACTGCATAAGGTTCATAATACGTCCCACCATTGGCAAAGGCCGCATATGCCGCAGATAATTGAAGAGGGGTAACCTCACCACCAATAGCATTAGATTCGACTAAGCCGTTGGTAACTCCATCAGGTTGCTTAATATCGATTCCTAATCCTTGTAAGAATGTATTCGATTTATCTAAACCGACTTCTTGCAAGGTTTTTAATGCTGGAATATTTCTCGAATCTTCTAACGCTGTTCGAATGGACATTTGACCTCGATAGCGTTTGTCATAATTGGCAATTGGCGTTCCATCAGAATAAGTGTAAGGTCCGTCAATTACTTGTTGATAGGTTGAATAATTTAAATAGTCAATTGCTGGCCCGTAGGCAGATAAAGGTTTCATTGTTGAACCAACACTACGTTTTAAATCAGTAGCGCGATTTAAGCCACGTTGAGCAGTTTGTTTGCGACTTCCACCTAACGCTTTAATTTGTCCAGTATTTACGTCTACCATAGAGACACCAGCTTGCAATTGATCATCTGGATAAGCAATATAGTCTTCTGTATTTAAGGTATCATAAAGATGTTTTTGCGCATCCATATCTAAGTTTGTATAAACAGTTAATCCATCAGTGAAGACATCTAAATCTGTTTTTTTCGTAACCTCTTCAATAACCTGTTCTAAATAAGCATCAATCACTAAATCATCTGAACTATCGGCTTGATGTTCCACAAGACCTGTCGTTACATCTTCTGCTTTAGCCGCATCACGCTCACTTGCTGTAATTTTTTTATTGTCATACATAGCGTCTAAGACCAAGTTGCGACGTTTAGTTGCTTCCTCAGGATTCGTGTAAGGATCATAGGTGTTAGGAGCTTGTGGCATACCAGCTAATAAAGCCACCTGAGCTAAACTTAATTCAGTTAAAGGTTTTCCAAAATAATAGGTACTAGCTTTGGCCATACCGTAATTATTATTAGCAAGATAGATTTTATTAATATAAAATTCAAGGATTTGTTCCTTTGAAAATTTGCGCTCTAATTGAATAGCAAGCCAAGCTTCTTGAGCTTTTCTTTTTAAGGTTTGATCTGAGGCTTTTGTGGAAAAGACTGAAAGTTTAACTAATTGTTGGGTTAATGTACTTCCACCTTCGGAAGCAAATCCACCAGTTAAATTGGCAACGACAGCCCCGCCAATTCGAATGGGATCAATACCGAAATGTTTATAAAAACGGCGATCCTCAATGGAAGTAATGGCGTCTTTAAGTTGTTGAGGAATCTCATCCCCTTCAGCGACTTCACGATTTTCACTTCCAATTTCTTTAATAACCTGACCCTTACTATCTAAGATTTTAGATGAAATCACGCCACGTAAATCTTTTTCAGTTAACGTTGGGGCAGAAGAAGCATAATAAGCAAATAATGCTACTCCAGATGCTAGTCCGATAACGCCGATACCAACAATACTTAAAATGATTTTTTTCCAAAGTTTCATTTTAGGTTTTCCATTTTTTTTAACTTTAGTTGTTGTTTTCTTTTGTTTCTGTGCAACTCGTGACATCTCGTCATTATTATTGTCCATCATTTATCTACTCCTTCAAAAGACGATTATTCGTCCGCTTTTTCAATAATTAAATCAACTGCATCTAAATACGGGATGCGAGGGGATAACCCATAATACAATTCATAGCCAGATTTTTCAAGTTCTTCTAATGGAATTGACTTGCGACCTTCATTATTTTGTAAGTCCCAGAATGAAATTAGTTTGGTTGCCTCAAGCAAAAAGAGCCGATTAGATAATGAAAAACGCAAGAGAACAAAACAAATGGCTTGTTGCTCGATACATTGTTTCATATGAGTTATTTGGTGCTCATGGAAATTTTTCAAAGGAAAAGATTGTTTGTTTTTCGTTTCCTTCGCTTCGAAATCTAAATAAAAACCTTTATATACCCCATTATAATCTGTTGTAGAAGCTTGTCTAAAATAAGCTTCTTTAATTACCGCAGCGCTTCTTTTTGGATAATCCACTTGCACGATTTGAACAGGTGTTGGTTTTTTATGGATAACCGCTTTTCCAAAAGCTAGATAGCTTTCATTGCTAGCATTTATATCCTCTTCCAAGGTCATTCCACGTTTGGCGAAAGAATGATCTTTTTTCGGGGCTTGCTTTTTTTTGCTAAATTCGGCACTATTAGTATAGCTCTTACCGTTTGGATATTTAATAGCCACAAATAATCACACTCCTTTTTCTATTATATCAAATTATAGGCGGTAAAGAAAAGTAGAAGGCTGGTAGCTTATGTCAAATTTAATAATCAGTGGATATCGTTCTTTTGAATTAGGTGTATTTAAAGAGGATGATCCTAAAATAATAGTCATAAAAAAATGTTTAAAAGAAAATTTAATAAACTTGATTGAAAATGGGGTTGAATGGATTTTAGTTGGTGGACAATCTGGCGTAGAACAATGGAGTGCAGAAGTAGTCAATGAATTGAAAAGTGATTATCCAGAAATCAAACTAGGGGTTATTTTTCCGTTTTATGAGTTTGGCTCTAACTGGAATGAACAAAATCGAATGAAATTAGAAAAAATTAAAGGATACGCAGATTATACAGATAGCACTTCGCATAAACCATATGAAAATCCGCTCCAATTAAGAGCGCATCAACAATTTTTATTAGACCATAGTGATGAAGCTTTATTAGTTTATGATCCCGAATTTGAAGGGAAAACAAAATACTTATATGAAGCAATTCAACGTAAAGCAGATCAAGTTAACTATCCTTGTTCCTTGATTGACTTTGATCAATTGCAAAATAGTAGTAGTGATTTGTAAAATTAGTTTTTTTTTACTGTTATTTTTGGTACAATAGCATTAAGTTACAAAATTGTGTTATAATCAATTTGTGAGAGTATGAAAAAATGAGGTGTAACCATGGCAAATAGAAATTTAACCACAAAAGATATTTTACAAAAAGAATTTAAAACAGCAATGCGCGGCTATAGTCCAGCGGAAGTTGATGAGTTTTTGGATAATGTAATCCGCGATTATGAATCGTACAACAAAGAATTAACGCAACTGAAAGCTGAAAATGAGCGTTTACTTAGTAAAGTGGACGAATTAACTAAACAAGCGACTGTTGCAAAACCAGCGTATTCAGCACAACCGAATACAACAGTAACTAATTTTGATATTTTAAAACGCCTTTCTAACTTAGAAAGACACGTATTTGGTTCAAAATTAGACGATACAGATGAATTATAAGTTTAAATTTAGTTAAATGAATAAAAAATTCAATAAAATTTGTAAATTTTGGGTAATTGCGGTCTAGCTAGACTAGGCTGAGGAAAGTCCATGCTCGCACAAGCTGAGATGCTTGTAGTGTTCGTGCTTAGCGAAAAAATAAGCTAAGGCCTTTATAGAAATATAAAGTAACGGCAGAAAAAAAGTGCTAAGGTTACTTGTAACTATGCCTGAGTATTCTTGAAAAGTGCCACAGTGACGAAGCATTAGTGGAAACGCTAATGGTGGAACGCGGTAAACCCCTCGAGCGAGCAACCCAAACTTTGGTAGGGGCACTCTTTCTAAGGAATTCAACGAGAGAAAGAGGCAAGTAATTGCAGACAGATAATTACCTCCGGATAAAAGAGACCCTGACTTTTTATCTGAGACAGAACATGGCTTACAGAAATTTACAAATTCAGGAAGGCTCCATCTTCTTTTGAAGGTGGCGCTTTTTTATTTAGTTTAGTTTGTATCAACCGATCAAATTTTTGTGAAATCGCATCTAAAAAGTGCTACAATAGGAAAGAACTGTTTATAAATAAGTTTTTTGTAGATAGAGGAATGAAATAAACTTATTTTGATCAAGTAATCAAAATAGAAGTGAGGAATTTAAATGAAAAATTTTCAACTTGTTGCAACGGCAGCTAGTGGGATTGAAGCTCTTGTCGGGAAAGAAATTAAAGATTTAGGGTATGAGTGTCAAGTAGAGAACGGTAAGGTCTTTTTTAAAGGAACAGAACGTGACATTGCTAAAACCAATTTATGGTTACGCACAGCAGATCGAGTTAAAATTATTGTTGGAGAATTTGATGCGTACGAATTTGATGAATTATTTGAAAAAACGAAAGCTCTACCATGGGAAGATTTATTGCCGATGGATGCGCATTTTCCTGTAGCTGGAAAATCGATTAAATCAAAACTATATAGTGTTTCAGATTGCCAAGCGATTGTAAAAAAAGCGATTGTTGACCGGTTAAGTGATGTCTACCATCGGAATACTCGTTTGCCTGAAACAGGTGCCTTGTATCAATTAGAAGTGGCTTTGTTAAAAGATAAAGTTACCTTGACTTTAGATACTACTGGACCAAGTTTGTTTAAACGTGGCTACCGTACCTCTAAAGGTGGCGCTCCGCTAAAAGAAAATATGGCAGCGGCGTTAGTTATGTTAACAAGTTGGAGAAAAGACCGCCCTCTATATGATCCTGTATGTGGTTCTGGAACGATTCCAATTGAAGCAGCCTTGATTGGGCACAATATTGCACCAGGCTTTAACCGTAGTTTTGCGGCAGAAGAGTGGGAATGGTTTGATAAAGAGATTTGGTCTGAAGTACGTACGGAAGCTGAAGGTTTAGCGGATTATGACGTTGAATTAGATATTGTAGGGACAGATATCGATGGCTATATGATTGAAATCGCACAAGAAAATGCTATTGAAGCTGGTTTAGGAGATAGCATCACCTTTAAACAAATGCAGTTAAGTGATTTTACTACCGATAAAAAATATGGAGTAATTATTGCAAATCCACCATATGGTGAACGTTTAGGTGAAGAGGAAGCTGTTCATACTCTTTATCGTCAAATGGGTACGACTTATCGTCCACTAAAAACGTGGAGTAAGTATATTTTAACAAGTGATTTAACTTTTGAAAGTTTTTATGGCGAACGTGCAACTAAAAAACGTAAATTATACAACGGTGCTTTAAGAACCGATTTCTTCCAATATTGGGGAGAACGTCCACCTCGTGCACCGCGTAAACAGGAGGACTAAATATGACAGAATTAGAACAACAAATACAGGGATTTTTAGGTTTATTAAAAGAAATTTCATTGCTAGAAGAAACAGATGCTTTATTAGGTTGGGATGCATTAACAGGTATGCCAGAAGATTCTAGTGAGCACCGCTCAGAAGTAACTAGCTATATTGCTGGTTTAGCTTTTGAAAAATCAGTTTCTAAAAGTATGGCTGATTACTTGGCTTATTTAAGCCAACATCAAGAAGAGCTGAACTCTGAATTGAAAAAAATGGTTGAAATTGTCCAAAAGAACTATGATTTAAATCATAAGATTCCACAAGCTGAGTACCAAGAATTTATTAAAGTTATTTCTCAAGCAGATAGCTCTTGGCGCAAAGCTCGTGATGCACAAGATTTCACTATTTTTGAACCTTCATTAGCTAAAATTATTGCTTTTAAAAAGAAATTCATTGAGTATTGGCATAAGGATGAAAAGACTCCCTATGATGTTTTATTAAACCAATATGAGCCAGGGATGACTGTCGAGATTTTAGATGCTGTTTTTACTGAACTTCGTGAGGGGATTCAAGAAATAGTAAAAAAAATTAACGAAAATGGAACAACTCCAACAACTGATTTTTTAAGTCGGTATATCAGTATTGAAAATCAGCGAGCTTTTAGTATAAAAGTGATTGAAAAAATGGGTTATCGTTTTACCGCGGGTCGTTTAGATGATACGACACATCCTTTTATGGAAAGTATGAACCGAAATGATGCACGAATCACAACAAGATGGGATGAACATAATTTTAAAATGGCTGTATTTGGCATTATTCATGAAGCTGGTCATGGTATATATGAACAAAATATTGCTGAACGTTTTGATTACACTCCTTTGCGAGGAGGAGTATCAATGGGGATTCACGAATCGCAGTCATTATTTTACGAAATTGTGATGGGTAGTGATAAGAATTTTTGGCAGGACAACTATGAATTGCTTCAATCATATAGTGAAGGAAAATTAGATGACATTGATTTTGAGACATTCTATAAAGGTCTTCATAAAACAGCGCCATCTTTGATTCGAATTGAAGCAGATACGTTAACATATCCATTGCATATTATTATCCGTTATGAGATTGAAAAGCTGATTTTTAATGAAGGGGTGTCTGTTTCTGACTTGCCTCAAATTTGGAATGAAAAATATCAAGAGTATCTAGGGATTACACCTGAAAATGATACAGTTGGTATTCTACAAGATGTGCATTGGAGTGGTGGCAGTTTTGGCTATTTCCCATCGTATGCTTTAGGCTTTATGTATGCAGCTCAATTACAACATTCTATGGCTCAAGAACTAGACTTGGCAGCTATCTATAAAACGGGTAACTATGAACCAATCCGTCAATGGTTAACGGATAATATTCATCAATATGGTTCTCTTAAAGAACCAAATGAATTAATTAAAAATGCAACAGGCGAACCTTTAAATCCTCGTTATTTATTGGCACTGCAAGATAAGATTTACCAAGAAGTTTATCACTATTAATCAAATTAAAAGGCTAAGAATTCTCAGTTAAGAGAATTCTTAGCCTTTTTTACAAGCTTTTATAGCCAAATTATGACCTATTTGTTTTTTGTGTTAAATAAATAGTTGGACCAACTATTGAAAAGATAAAGGCAGAAAAGAAAAGAGTGTGAAGGCTATCCGAAGAAACTCTAATTGAACTTAAACCACCAAATAAAGTGACTACTGCGGCCCAAATTGCACTAGAACCAACTCGTCTAGCTAATCTAAATTGTTGTTGAATTTTTAATTTGCTAGGATTCCCTTTTGGTTCTTTGGCTAAAATCCAAAGCATTTTGCCTTTATAAATCAAACGACCTAAAATAAAAAGAATCAGTGAAGTTAGTAGCAACATAGCAATACCTGCATTATCAGAGGCTGATCTAGCTGTTAATAGGACTATCATAATTAGAACAACTCCTTTATTGTTTTAAACTGGAAGAGCCAACATAAGCAAATGAACTATTCCTTAGTTTTAGTATACTGTTTATTCATAAAAATTCAATCAATTGAGCTTTTTTGTTCAATTGATTTTAACCTTTCTTGTAAAGCTTGACGAGCCATATGATCTGCACCTTTATTTTGATTTTCAGCTACCCAATTAATAAAAGTTAATTCAAAAGGAGCTAAAAGAGAACGGATTTGACTTAAGTATAGTTGATAATTTGCTTTTTTTGCGTAATTGCGCTCAACGGCTCTAGCTACAATTTGGCTATCTGTATAGATCATTAATGTGCCAGCTTGCATATTTTGTTCTTTTAAATAGGTTAAACCACAAATTAAGGCTTCAAATTCAGCTTCATGATTGTCTAATAAGTTTGTTAATGGAAAAGCAAGTTGATCATAAATATTTTCCCCAATCACGACAACTCCAGCGCCGCTTGGGCCAGGGTTCCCTTTAGTGGAAGCATCAGTATATAGTTTTAACATAGTTAGCTCCTTTTAAATAAGTTTAATAAGACAAGTGTAAAAGTTTCATGAAAGAAAAGCTAGTGTTTTATCTTTTATTTATATAAATAAAATATTTTGTTTACGTATTTATCCAAAATAATACTTACTTCCTTTGTTTTTTTACATAATTTATTCTTAAGATTATTGGTTTATGATTTTCTTAATGGCATCCTCTTTTAATCTGTGATACTATGTAAACAGTGGAGTAACGCAAAAAGGAGTGAGCACAGTTTTGAAAAATGAAGATAAAAAAAATTATCGACTTTCCTTAGAGCCTGCGTATCAAGTTATTTATTGGTCTGTAAGTTCAATCCTATTTTCTATTAGCTTAATTGGAATTTTAGAAATACAGCGTGCAAATGCGATTAGTATTATTTTTGCTCTTTTATTTGTCACTAGTGTTTATTTAGGGATGGGCTCACATTTGATTATCCAACAAAATAAAATTTATTTGAATTATTTAAGAGGAATTAAAAAGACAGATATTTCGATTGATGAGATTGGACATGCGACAGTTTATCGTTGGGGACAAGACTTAGAGATGAAAAACGATGAACACTCAGTTGTGCTTTATTTTTTCAATAAAAAGAATAAGCAATTATTTTGGAAAAAATTTCTTGAAATGTACCCGGAAGTTTCTGTGACTAAAGATGAAGACACAGTTTCTTATATTCATGGAGCAACCGTGGAAAATAGAATGGATACTGTAAAAAAAGCTACAAATTAATAAAACTCAAACCTGATAAATGGTTTGAGTTTTATTTTTTAATTTTCATCATTTTTCTTGTGTTATAATAGGTTTATTGTTAAAAATGAGTAGAAAATTCTTATGATAAACCCGAAAAAAATAATAGGTGGAATAAGGAGCATAGGAATATGGAGTCAAAAGTGAATCCAATTTATTTTGAAAATCGAGAAGAATGGAGGCATTGGCTGCTAACGAATGCGGATAAATGTCCTGAAATTTGGTTTTTATTTCCTCTAAAAGCATCACATAAAAGTGGGGTTTCCTACAACGATGCCGTAGAAGAAGCTTTATGTTTTGGCTGGATAGATAGTACGGTAAGATCATTCAATGAAGAGTTTAAAGTTCAAAGGTTTTCTCGAAGAAATCCTAAGAGCACCTATTCCCAAGCAAATAAAGAAAGACTACATTGGTTAATGGCTAACCAACTCATTCATCCAACTATTCTAGATGAGGTGTCAAAAGTTCTTTCAGAATTATTCGTTTTTCCAGAAGATATTCTGTGCCTCTTAAAAGAAGATCAAGAAGTTTGGGAAAATTATCAAACATTTTCAGATCCCTATAAACGTATTCGAATTGCTTATATTGATGCTGCGCGGAAACGACCAGATGAATTTCATAAAAGATTGAATAATTTCATTCGAAAGACGAAACAAGGGAGCCAAATTAAAGGCTACGGAGGTATTGATAAATATTATTAAAGAAGAACTTTTTGAAAGCGGAAAAAGATAAAATCCCCACAAAGTATTTTTTACTTTGCGGGGATTTTTCTATGAGCTTTTTATTCAATAATTATTCTTTTTCTAAAACATTCACTTGGGTAGCTTGTAAACCACGGGTGCCTTCAAGTACAACAAAACTGACATGCTGTCCTTCTGAAAGAGTCTTAAAACCTTCTCCTTCGATTCCGGTAAAATGGACAAACAAATCTTCACCATCATTATATTCAATAAATCCGTACCCTTTTTCAGTACTGAACCACTTGACTGTTCCATTTTCCATATGTACATGTCCCCCTATACTCGTAATGGTAGTGACCATTCAAAAGAGTTATTGTCTGGCTACCTTCATTATAGAAAGATTCCGCTCCCACGTCAATTATAATCGCTGATAATTATAAAATAAATACTGATTTTAACAATCGGGTTCCTTTTTACCAAGGTTGTATTGTATAATTGACCCAGATAGATTGAAACTAATCACGATTAGTTTGGAAAACGGGGGAGATTTTGAATGAGTTTATCAGATATTGAAATTGCACAACAAACAGAAATGGAACCAATTGAAAAAATTGCGCAGAAAATAAATTTAGAGAGTGATCACTTAGAGCTTTATGGGAAGTATAAAGCAAAAATAGATTTTGAAACACTTGAAAAGAGTCAAGAAGGCTCAACGGGTAAATTAATTTTGGTGACAGCAATCAATCCAACTCCTGCTGGCGAAGGGAAATCAACGGTTACAATTGGTTTAGCAGATGCTCTAAGTCGTCTTGGTAAATCCACTATGATTGCATTAAGAGAGCCTTCTTTAGGTCCTACAATGGGAATCAAAGGTGGTGCTGCTGGTGGCGGATATGCTCAAGTTGTTCCGATGGAAGATATTAATTTGCATTTTACTGGCGATATGCATGCGATTACCGCAGCAAATAACGCGTTATCTGCTTTAATTGATAACCATATTTTTCAAGGAAATGAATTATTGATTGATTCTCGTCGCGTTATTTGGAAACGGGTTGTTGATTTAAACGATCGTGCCTTACGACATGTGACAATCGGTCTTGGTGGTCCTTTACAAGGGGTACCTCGCGAAGATGGTTTTGATATTACGGTAGCTAGTGAGATTATGGCAATATTATGTTTAGCTACAAGTTTAAAGGATTTGAAAAAAAGATTATCAAAAATTGTAGTTGGCTATACCTATCAACGTCAGCCAGTTACTGTCAAGGATCTAAAAGTTGAAGGTGCTTTAACATTGCTTCTAAAAGATGCGATCAAACCTAATTTAGTTCAAACATTAGAACATACACCTGCTTTAGTTCATGGTGGCCCATTTGCTAACATCGCGCATGGATGTAATAGTGTCTTAGCAACCCGAACAGCGTTACATTTAGCAGATTATACTGTGACTGAAGCTGGATTTGGTGCAGATTTAGGCGCTGAAAAATTCCTTGATATAAAAGTCCCACAGTTGAAAAAAGCTCCTGATGTAGTCGTTGTTGTGGCGACTATTCGCGCGTTAAAAATGCATGGTGGCGTTCCTAAATCTAATTTAGCTAGTGAAAATGTGGAAGCCGTTAAAATTGGATTTTCAAATTTACAAAAACATATTGAAAATATGCAAAGCTATGGATTGCCAGTAGTTGTGGCAATTAATGAATTTGTCAGTGATACTGTTGCTGAGGTCCAAATGGTAAAAGAAAAATGTCTAGCATTAGGTGTTGAAGCTGCATTAACTTCAGTTTGGGAGAAAGGTTCTGAAGGTGGTGTAGCTTTAGCAGAAGCTGTTTTAGCAGAGATAGACCATACACAGGTTTTTTCTCCTTTGTATGATACTGACAATGAAACTATTGAAACCAAAGTTACGAAAATTGTTCAAAAAATATATGGTGGAAAGGGTGTTGCCTTTTCTAAAAAAGCCTTAACACAAATGAAAAATTTCGAAGAAAATGGTTGGGGTAATTTACCTATTTGTATGGCTAAAACCCAATATTCTCTTTCGGATGATCCCAGTTTATTGGGACGTCCATCCGACTTTATCGTGACAATTAGAGAATTTGTTCCAAAATTAGGAGCTGGATTTATTGTTGCTTTAACGGGTGATGTAATGACGATGCCTGGTTTGCCTAAACAACCTGCAGCTTTGAATATGGATGTTGCAGAAGACGGAACAGTATCAGGCTTATTTTAAATAGATAAATGCAGAGAAACATAGATGAAAATCTTTTGTTTCTCTATTTTTAATGAAATGGTCAAATAAAAGGTGTTTTAGACGGGAATTATTTTTGAGGTGAACGAAATAAAAAATAAATTGTTGACTGTGTGGTTACCACATAGTTTATGCTAAAGCAAGGAGGTGGGAAACATGATTAAATTAACAAGTGGACAAGTAGCACAATTAACTAACATTTCTAAATCTACATTAAGGCATTATGTAGACAAAGAATTGGTAACACCGTCTGTTTCAAATGAGAATGGGTATCATTTTTTTACGGAGAAAGATCTTTATATGGTTTTTCAAATAAAAATGTTGCGGACGATTGGTTTTTCAATTGAGGAAATTCGAACTAGTTTTAGGGTTGATTATTTTGGAGATCATTTTGATGAAATTTATAATCGAACAAAAGATCAAATTGATGAACTAGAAGCTATAAAGGACAAATTATTAAAATTAAAAGAAATAAAAAAATCTATTACAATAGGAAAAATTGAAGTTGTTTTTTGTTCAGATAGGTATTTAAAAAAACTACCAGAATCCTATCAAGTAGGTATGTTTCAACTTGACTATCAAACGTTAAGTAAGTTAAAACAGACCGATTTTGATCTAAGTGCTGAACTTTATTATATGTATCATAAAACTACTGGCGAAACTCTTTCGTACTATGAAGGGTCCTCTAGTTCTTATGATAAAAAGTTAGAAGCTGGAAACTATGCAGTTAAACATTTTTTAGCGAATAGTGAACAAAAGTTTGAAGAAGAAGTAGCTGCTTTTATGAAAGATTCTCTATTTTTATTAGGCTTTGTAGCTACTAATGATCTTTATATACATGAGAATAGTTATTTATCTTTGGGGTATTCAGATGAAATGGTTTATTCTATAGAGGTGAGAGTGAAATGACATTTAAATTGCATGATTTAAAAGAAGGGGATATTGATGACTCCGTCTTTTCAAACCTAATTTTAGAAGGATTTAACGAAAAATTCACCCATAAGTTGTATGCTAAGCACTCAGTAGAACATTTTAGTCGTGCTCTATCAAATTATTATTACGCTAACGCGCAAATTATTTTCATTTTAGAGGGTGAAGAGGTTTGCGGATGTATTGTTTTATCGAATCAGAATGTTAAAATAACTCACTTATTACGGCATTTTTTTGAGTATTCATTGGGAATAGCTGATTGTTTTCGTGCGCTTTTTTTAGTGATGCTGTTAAGCCATCGGGTGGCAAAGTCAGAATGCTATGTTGAAATGCTCGTTGTTCGTTCAATTGATCAAGGTAGAGGATTTGGGAATAGATTAATTGAAGAGGCACAAAATAGATTAGCTACAGATAAAACGTTGACTCTTTATGTAGCGAATAAAAACAAAGCCGCATACTATTTATACAAAAAGAAAGAATTTCATTTAGAAAAGATTATTTATAGCAGAGTAAGTGAGTATATTATGGGAGTTTCTAAATGGTCGTTTATGCGCTATAGAAAGGACAGTTCTGATGATTAAAAAAATTGTTTTAAGCCTTAGTTTAGTTTTAATCGCAATACTTGCTGTTTTTCTTGTAGGGAATGATTACCAAATGAAAGAACAAAGAGTTAGCATTCCAACAACTGGTGGCACATTATCAGCTGTGATTACAGCACCAAAAAAGCAAAAAATTAATGGTGTTGTCGTATTTGTTCATGGTGATGGACCTCAAGAAGCCACGCAAGAAGGTGGGTATAAACCCTTGATGGAACGTTTTGCAAAACAAGGATATGCATCTATTTCTTGGGATAAGTTAGGCGTAGGTCAATCAAGTGGAAATTGGTTAAGTCAATCGATGGATGATCGTGCAAAAGAAGTGGAACAAGTCATTAAATGGTTGAAAGAGAACAAGCCGGAAATGGTAGCTAAGATTGGGTTATGGGGAGCTAGCCAAGCAGGATGGGTTATTCCCAAAGTATTGAATAGTCAAGAAGATATAACTTTCTCTATCCTTGTAGCGCCAGCAATTAATTGGCAGAGCCAAGGGAAATACAACACTATGGAGGAACTAAGAGCAGCTGGAAAATCAGAGCAAGAACTTCAAAAAGCAGGTGTTGATTTTGATGCAGAGTCTGAATTGATAAAAAAGAATAACAGCTATCAAGACTATTTAAAAAGTGGCGGAGAGTATGATTTGTCAGAGGACCGTTATGGGTTTATTCAAAGAAATATAAATTCTGATGCGTCGAAAGATTTAGAGGGAGTCCGTTCAAAGATTTCTCTGGTTCTTGCAGAAAAGGATCAAAATGTTGATTCTGATGAAACAAAACGTATTTATTCACAGAAAATTGCCAATGGTTCCTTACAAGTTAAGGTGATTAAAAATGCAGAGCATATGATGTTAAATCCTAAAATAGCACACTCTTCATTTCTAATTCAGACGATTGGTTTATTTTTGCCAAAATATTTTTTAATTAATGAGGACTATTTAAATTATTGTGAAAATAGTTTGAAAGAGCAACAAGAAGAGTTTTAAGCGATTTTGAAAGGTAGTGAGTTAGTGGATACAATTTTGACTAAAAAGATGATTGAAGAAGCTAAAAGAAAAACGGAGAAATACGCAGTTGAAGGATTTTTAGCTGGGCAAGGTCCTAAAAATCCTAAGTTTATGCTGATTGGGGAAGCTCCAGGAGAAGTTGAAGCGATGGAAACAGGTGTGCCTTTTTCTGGACGAGCGGGCAAGGAATTAATGCGTTTTTTTGATTTATTAGAAGTAACTAGAGAGGATGTTTATATCACAAGTCCTTTTCGAAGTAGACCTTATAAAATAAAAGAAAAACTGGATCGAAAAACTGGTGAAATAACATCTCGGAAATACAATCGGGCCCCAAATAAAAAAGAATTGTTGGCCCACGCTCCATTGATAGACTACGAAATTGATCAGATTCAACCACCTTTCATTTTAACGATGGGAAATATAGGCTTGCAACGTTTGCTTGGAAAGGATAAAAAAGTTGGACAGGTCCATGGCGAATTAATTATCAGCCCTATTCTTAAATTAAAAAATAATGGTTTAGATGGATATGAATGGACTGAAAAAGAATATGCAATTTTTCCAACTTTTCACCCAGCGTCTATTTTTTATAATCGTCAATTAAATGAAAAAATTCAAGCTGACTTACTGCTATTTAAAAAACTTATTCAATCAAAAAATGAGAGATAGTTCGGAGTTTCAAACTAATTTTCAAAAAGCATACTCGTCTGAGGGAATCCATGTTAAAATAGGGAGGATATAGTTTTAGATAAAAGGAAGTGGTGTATTCAAGATGAAAGATATAAAAGTACTGAATCTGACGAAAACATATGGCGAAAAAACATTGTTTGACGACATTTCTTTTACAATAAATGAAGGCGAACGAGTTGGTTTAATCGGAACTAATGGGACTGGTAAGACAAGCTTGTTGAATGTATTAACCGGAATTGATGGGGCTGAAAAAGGCGATATTCAAACAGCAAAAGATTATCGAATTGGTTATTTAAAACAGCATCCAGATTTAAATCCTGAACAAACGGTTTTCGACGCGGTGTTTGATGGAGATACGCCAATTTTAGTAGCCGTTCGTGGCTATGAAAAAGCCTTAGAGCGCTTAACTTTAGACCCTATGAATGAGAATTATCAAAATCAATATAGCCAAGCTGAACAAGAAATGAATCGTCACGATGCTTGGATTGCCGATACAAATGCTAAAATGATCTTAAATCAACTGGGTGTAAAAGATTTAGAACAATCTGTTGCAACTTTATCTGGTGGACAACGTAAGCGGGTTGGGCTAGCTCAAGTCTTAATTCAAGCTCCGGATTTATTGATTTTAGATGAACCGACCAACCATTTAGACTTTGCTACAATTAGTTGGTTGGAAAAATACCTAAGTAGTTATCGTGGTGCGTTATTATTAGTAACACATGATCGTTATTTCTTAGATCGTGTTGTCAATCGCATGTTAGAGCTATCTTATGGAAAACTAACAAGTTATACAGGAAATTATGAAAGCTATGTTAGAGAGCGTGCAGAACGCCAATTAGAAGCTGAAAAACAGGATCAAAAACGTAAACAACTCTATTTAAAAGAGTTAGATTGGATGCGAGCTGGTGCAAAAGCTCGGACTACCAAACAACAAGCACGAATTGATCGTTTTCATGATTTAGAAGGCAATCTTAACCAAGCGAAAAGCGATGGGAAAGTTGAAATAAATATGGACGGTAGTCGTTTAGGAAAACGTGTTTTTGAATTAAAAGATGCTAGTTTAACTTTAGATGATCATGTTATTTTAAACGAATTCAATTTACTTGTTCAAACGCGAGATCGTATTGGAATTAGTGGGTTAAATGGTGCTGGTAAATCGACGCTATTAAATACTTTAGCCGGTCGTTTTATTTTAGATAGTGGTGAAATGATTGTTGGAGAAACTGTTAAGATTGCGTATTATACCCAAATGACTGAAGATATGGATCCAACCAAACGTGTTATTCAATATTTGCAAGAGGTTGGTGAAGAAATTGAGACAACCAATGGAACTCGTGTAAGTGTAACGGAATTATTAGAACAGTTTCTATTTGACCGTCATATGCATGGTGCACTTATCAGTAAACTTTCTGGTGGCGAGAAAAGACGGTTATTTTTACTAAAACTGCTTATGGAACGTCCAAATGTTTTGTTATTAGATGAGCCAACTAATGATTTAGATATTGCGACATTAACTGTGTTGGAGGACTACATTGAGACCTTCCCAGGAGCTGTTATTTCTGTTTCACATGATCGTTACTTTTTAGATAAAACAGTGGAACGTTTACTGATTTTTGAAGGAAATGGTATTATCACACCTTATTTAGGAAGTATTACAGAATATATTGCTTTAAATAAAGATACACCTGAAACTCATGAAAATAAAAAAGCGATTGATCCAGTGGCAGCAGCAAATACAAAGGATTCGGAAATAAAAAAAGAAAAAGTAAAACTAACTTTTACAGAATTAAAAGAATGGGAAACCATTGAGGAAGAACTTGAAGCTTTAGAATCAGAGATTGAAGATGTGAAAGTTGCTATGGCTGAATCAGGAAGTGATTTTACAACTCTGCAAGAACTACAGGTGAAAATGCAAAAATTAGAAGAAGATTTAGAGAATAAAATGAATCGTTGGGACTATTTAGGTCAATTTGTAACGGATTAACGGAGGGAAATAATGTGGAAAAAGAATATTTAGCATTAGGAAAAAAAGTAATGGAAACTGGGGCTGTTAAGACTGATCGAACAGGAACAGGAACTAAAAGTCTCTTTGGTTACCAAATGCGTTTTGATTTAGCCAAAGGTTTTCCTTTGTTAACAACAAAGCGCGTACCAATGGGTTTAATTAAAAGTGAGTTGCTTTGGTTCATTAAAGGCGATACAAATATCCGTTATTTACTCCAACACAATAACCATATCTGGGACGAATGGGCTTTTGAGCGATACATTAAAAGTTCAGATTATGTAGGTCCAGATATGACTAATTTTGGACGTCGTGCAGTAACTGATCCTGATTTTAATGCAATTTATCAAGTTGAGTTGGAAAAGTTTTGTACTCGAATTTTAGAAGATGAAGCTTTTGCTGCCATTTATGGTGAATTAGGAAATATCTATGGGTCCCAATGGCGTAATTGGAAAACAACCCAAGGGGAAACGATTGATCAGCTGAAAGATGTCATTGAAATGATTAAAAAAACACCAGATTCAAGACGTTTAATTGTTTCAGCTTGGAATCCAGAAGATGTTCCTTCAATGGCTTTGCCTCCATGTCATACACTATTCCAGTTTTACGTAGCAGATGGAAAATTAAGTTGTCAATTGTATCAACGTAGTGCAGATATTTTTCTAGGTGTTCCTTTTAATATTGCTAGCTATGCTTTATTAACACATTTAATTGCTCATGAAACTGGCTTAGAGGTTGGAGAATTTGTTCATACGCTAGGTGATGCACATTTATATTCTAATCATATGGAACAGATGACTGAACAATTGTCACGAGATATTAGAGAGTTTCCAACGTTGAAATTAAATCCTGACAAAGAAAGTATTTTCGATTTTGATGTCGCAGATATTAAAATTGAAGGATATGATCCTCATCCAGCAATTAAAGCACCAATTGCTGTATAGAAAGAAGCATGAAAGGATGAATAGTGATGATTGCATATTTATGGGCGCAAGATGAGCAAGGCGTGATTGGCAACAAAGGAACCTTGCCTTGGAGTTTACCAAATGATTTGAAATATTTTAAAGAGATGACAACTGGAAATGCGATTGTAATGGGACGAAAAACCTTTGAAGGTATGGGGAAAAGACCATTACCAAATAGAATTAATATCGTACTAACTACGGATCTTGGGTACGAAGCAGAGGGCGTAACTGTGATGCACACTCGAGAAGAAATTCTTGATTTTGCTAAAAATTATGAGAAGGATACATTTATTACTGGTGGCACAGGTGTCTTTAATGCTTTTATTGATGATGCAGATATTCTCTACCGTACAATGATTAAGGGGACGTTTGAAGGAGATACAATTTTTCCAGAACTCGATTGGTCTGAATGGGAAATAATTTCAGCTGATCCTGGAATTTTAGATGAAAGAAATCGCTATCCACATGTTTTTGAAGCTTATAAACGCAAGTAAAAAATTGTATAGAACATATGAAAAGAAGAGAACCATCTTCATTACTTTTGAGATGGTTCTCTTCTTTTTATTTAGCTATTTTTTAGTTTTAAACATATAATAAAATTGAAAAATACATAAATCCAGTTCCTAACATAACGAACAAGTGCCATAAAACATGCATAAATTTAACGCTGCGCATACTATAGATTAGTGCACCTACTGTAAAGGATACCCCACCGGCAACTAATAACCAGAAGCCAACAGGTCCTAATCCATCGTACAAAGGCTTCATTGCAAGAATACATAACCAACCCATAATGATATAAATAACGGTTGATGCGTTTTGGTATTTATCTAACCAAATACATTTGTAGATAACACCTAAAATAGCCATAAACCAAATGATGCCAAATAGTGTCCAACCTAATGCTCCACCAATTGTGACTAGACAATAAGGAGTGTACGTTCCAGCAATAAGTAGATAAATGCTACTATGGTCAAAAATCTGAAAAACACGCTTAGCTCTTGTGAAAATTAAACTGTGAAACAAGGTTGAAGCTAGGTAAAGTAAAATTAATGTTGAGCCATAAATTGCGTAAGAAACTGTTTCGAGAACGGAACCTGATTGAGCGCCTTTAATTAATAAGATGACGAGACCTGCGATACTTAATCCAGTAGCAATACCATGTGTTACAGCATTAAAAACTTCATTGACAATTAAGTAACTTTTTGAAAAATGAGTTTGATTATTAAGTGTTTCTTTCATAGTTGACGACCCTCCAGAGTTGATAATTTACTTAGATATGTTGAAAAATAGTCTATTTTTCTCACTTAAACAAATTTATTGGATTTTTATTCAGATTTCAACAGAAGTTTTCGTATCTCTAGTGTACGAAAATTCAAGAATCTGTTATACTACATTACAGAAGTTAAAAATTTAAACGTGTTTAATGAAGAAGCCTTTTTTATCTGCTTTTTATTATTATAGCACGAACAAGTCAATTTTTGCATAAAGAAAGTGTGGGGTTAATAAAAAATGAAGAAAATTAAAATTGTGACGGACTCTTCCGCCGAGTTAGGCTCAGATGAAATTGAAAGCTTAGGAATCCATGTCTTGCCATTAACGGTGATGATTGATGATGTGTTATATACAGATGGTGTAACCATTAAAAAAGAAGACTTTATGGGCATGATGGCTGAAGCTAAGGATTTACCAAAGACAAGTCAACCACCAATCGGTTATTTTGTTGAGCTTTATGATGAACTAGGGGCCGATGGTAGTGAGGTTATCTCCATTCATATGACTGAAAAGTTAAGTGGAACAGTTAATGCTGCGCACCAAGCAGCTCAATTATCTAAAACTGATGTGACCGTTATTGATAGTGATTTTACGGATCGTGGACTGTCATTCCAAGTTCTTGAAGCTGCGAAATTAGCTCAGGAAGGGGCAGATAAAGAAACGATTCTTAAGCGAATTGAACATGTTAAGGAACATACAAAACTTTATATTTGTGTCGTGACTTTAGAAAACTTAGTCAAAGGTGGGCGAATCGGGAAATTAGCCGGTGCGCTATCAAGTTTCTTAAATATTAAAGTGATGATGGAATTAGTCAATGGTCAACTTGAAGTTTGTGTTCGAGGACGCGGTATGAAGCCAATCAATAAATGGATTGCTGAATTACAAGAAACACTGAAAAATACGCCTAATTTAAATGCGATGTCTTTTTCATTTGCGGATGACGAAGTGTATTTAGAAAATTTAAAAAATGAATTTCAAGCAATTTTGCCAGATACACCAATGCGTGTGAAATTAACGAGTCCAATTATTTCTACTCATGCTGGAAAAGGTGCATTTGCGATTATGTATTATACAGACTAAAGCAAAGTGATTTTGATGAACAGATCAATTAAACTTGATCTGTTCTTTTTAAACTCACTAAAAATAAAGTGGGGGATCAGAATGAAGAGAATACGTTCCTTTTTAGGAATCATCCTTTTTTTAGGAGTGGTAGCTCTGATTGTCTTTCAAGTAATGATGTTTATTTCAAAAGATAACAGTAAGACTACTATAATAGAAAATAAGGGCAAAGAAAGCAGTTCCGAGCAAATCAAAACAAAAGAGTTGAACTTAGTCGCAATTGGCGATTCTTTAACAGAAGGTATCGGCGATAGCACTGGGCGAGGTGGTTATGTCCCGCTAGTTGCAGAATTACTTGAAAGCAAAGACGAAATTGAAACCGTATCAACAAGTAATTATGGGATATCAGGGAATCGTAGCGATCAAATTTTGAAGCGGATAAAAAAAGATGAGAAATTGCAAAATGATGTTAAAAAGGCTGATGTGATTGTTTTGACAGTTGGTGGCAATGATTTAATGAAAGTTGTTCGTTCAACGTTATTAAAAGTCAAAGAAGATAGTTTCATCAAACCTCAAAAGCAATATAAAGAACGAATTGAAGAAACCTTTAAAGAGCTACGTTCGTTAAATTCAGATGCTCCAATTTATGTTTTTGGTATCTATAATCCATTTTATTTATACTTTTCAGAAATAACTGAAATGCAAGATATTGTTGACTCTTGGAATGAAACGACCCAAAGTGTTGTTGAAGAGGAGCAAAAGGCTCACTTTATTCCAATTAATGATATTTTATATAAAGGTGGAAACCAACCAGAACTGTCTGAAGATCAAAAAGATACAATTGATTCTAGTGTAAACGATAAGAAAGAAAGCAAAGTATTTAATGATTTACTTTTTGAGGAAGATAACTTCCATCCAAATGATAGCGGGTACGAACTGATGGCTCAATCACTTTTTGATGAAATGATGGCTAGTCGTAAAGAGTGGTAAAAAATAAAATGTAAAGGAAGTCGATTGACTTTATGAAAACAAAATTAACAAATTGGTTAAAGTCGCTTAAGAAAATTAGAATTGATAATCCTTGGAAATGGGCATTTTTAGGCTTAATTGCGATTATTTTAGGTTTAGGCATATGGGGATTTACTAAGATAACTGTACCAGTTAATACGATTACCGATACAACTGCATCCAAAAATAAAAAAGATGTCTCTTTTGAAGTAGCTGCTGAAAAAGCAGAAATTAATCGACTGGTTGCTCATTCTTTAAATGAATTTATTGAAGATGATGGCATTAAATATGAATTAGTTTTAAATGATGAAGCGGAACTGATTGGTACGTTTAAATTATTTGGGCATGATGTTCAATTTTATTTATATCTATTACCATATGTGATGGAAAATGGAAATGTTCAGCTGAAAGCTACTAATCTCTCAGTTGGGGAGCTGAATTTACCAATAACTTCTGTCATGAACTTGCTTGCTAAGCAACTTAAAATACCGGAATGGGTACAAATTGATAGCAAAAAACAATTAATTGTTTTAAACTTAAACGAGTACAAAACGGATACTGGAATGACAATCAAGGCGAAAAAATTTGATTTGAAAAATGATGATATTCGTTTCACAATTTCAGTTCCTTTAAAAGAAATTAAAAATAAAAAGTAGGTGGAAAAATGAAGGAAATAGCAATTTTTGCTGGTGGCTGTTTTTGGTGTATGGTGGCGCCATTTGATGAACAACCAGGTATTCAGCAAGTTCTTTCTGGTTATACTGGTGGGCAAACAGTAAATCCTACTTATGAAGACGTTATGAGTCATAAGACGGGACATACAGAAGCTGTTGAGATAACTTTTGATCCAACTATTATTTCTTATCAAGAGCTTGTTGATATTTACTGGCAACAAACGGATCCAACAGATGCTATGGGGCAATTTCAAGATCGTGGGGATAATTATCGTCCAGTTATTTTTGTTACAGGTGAGAAACAACGAGAAATTGCTGAACACTCTAAAAGCCAGCTTGAAGCAAGTGGAAAATATAAAAAGCCAATTGTTACAATGATTGAAGAAGCGAGTGTTTTTTATCCAGCCGAAGAGTATCATCAAAATTTTTATAAGAAAAATCCTGCTCGCTACGAAGCTGAACAGCAAGAACGACAAGCGTATGAAAAAGAAAATAGAAGGGATGGTGTGTGATGAGACAATCTTTCTATCACTTTTTAATGACTGAACGAAATCCACATAAACGAGATGAAGTCAGTCAATTTGCTAATGATGCCTTTTTAGACATCGCTTTTCCAAAGCAATCAGAGAGTTATCATGATATTAGTCATTACCTAGAAATGAATGGAGAGTATTTACCCTCTATGCGCATTTTTGATGAGGCGTGGGAACGATACATTGAGAAAATGAATTAACAAATAAAAATGAACTTAATTTGGAGGAAATCAAACATGAGTATTCATATTGAAGCACAAAAAGGTCAAATTGCAGAAACAGTTTTATTGCCAGGTGATCCATTGCGAGCAAAGTATATTGCAGAAACATTCTTAACAGAAGTGGAACAATACAATCGAGTTCGGAATATGTTTGGCTATACAGGGCTTTATAAAGGTGAGCGTATCTCTGTACAAGGAACAGGTATGGGCTTACCTTCAATGATGATTTATGCAGAAGAATTAATAACGGAATACAATGTTCAAAATTTAATTCGCGTAGGGACTGCTGGCGGAATGCAAAAAGATGTAAAAGTTCGCGATGTTGTATTAGCGCAAGCAGCAACAACTGATTCAAGTATTAATCGAAATACTTTTGGTGGTCAAGTTGATTTTGCACCAATCGCTGATTTTGATTTATTGAAAACAGCCTACGATATAGGTACAGAAAAAGGTCTTTCTTTAAAAGTCGGCAATGTTTTATCGGCTGATCGCTTTTATAATGCTGAATTAGATAAAGTTAAATTGGCTAATTATGGAATTTTAGCAGTTGAAATGGAAGCAGCTGGATTATACAGTTTAGCCGCGAAACACAACCGTAAAGCATTAGCTATTTTAACCATTAGTGACCATATTTTTACTGGAGAAGACACCTCTTCTGATGAACGAGAGCGCACATTTACAGATATGATGATTGTTGCACTAGAAACAGGGTTAAAACAAAAATAATTTTGGGGGCGCCATATGAATAATGAATCAGAGGAAAAAGAAACTCAGCTAAATAGCTCCAAAAGAAAAACTAAAATTGGTTTACCAGCTTATATTGTTTCATTGTTACTGGTTGCGCTAATTGCTGCTGGTGGGACGTATTTTGTTACAAAGCAACTTAATGAAAATGCTACTAGCCAATCAGCTACTAATAGTGGAGCAAAAACTGAACAGGAATTTGCTAAATTACAAGAGGTTTATCAACAGTTAACGACTCGTTTTTTCCAAAAAACGGATAGCAATAAGTTGATTGAAGGAGCAATTACCGGGATGGTAAATTCTTTAGATGATCCTTATTCACAATATTTAAATGCGGAAGAAGCAACGGCCTTAAATGATAGTATTTCTTCTTCTTTTGAGGGCATTGGCGCAGAAGTTATGAATCAAGACGACGCAATTACAATTTCTGCACCGATTGTCGGATCTCCTGCTGAAAAAGCAGGGTTGAAAACAAATGATATTATTTTAAAAGCCGATGATAAAGAATTAACAGGGCTTAGTTTGACAAAGGCTGTTTCCTTTATTCGTGGCGAAAAAGGCACAAAAGTAGTGTTAACAATTAAACGTGGAGATCAAGTTTTCGATGTGACTGTGACTAGGGATACGATTCCAGTTGAAACTGTTAAGAGTCGTTTAGATGAAAATGATCCAACGATTGGTTATATTCAAATCACCAGTTTTGCTACTCCAACGTATAAAGAAGTTACAGAAGCCGTTGAACAATTACGAAAAGATGGCGCGAAATCTTTCATTTTTGATGTCAGACAAAATCCAGGTGGTTTACTGGACCAAGCCTTACAATTATCTAATATGTTTGTTGATGAAGGTAAAATTCTAATGCAAACACAAGAAAGAGGACAAGAGCCACAAGTTATTAAAGCTGATGCTTCATTAGGTGACTTTAAAGTGACTGAACCTGTGACATTGTTAGTGGACGAAGGTAGTGCTAGTGCTTCTGAAATCTTAGCAGGTGCTATGAAAGAATCTGGAAATGTGACAGTTATTGGAACGAAAACTTTTGGTAAAGGAACTGTTCAAACAGTAGCGAACTTATCAGATAAGAGTGAGTTGAAATTTACAATTGCTAAATGGTTAACACCAGAAGGGCAATGGATTCATAAAAAAGGCTTGGAACCAACCATCGCTGTAGATTTGCCAGATTATGTGCATTTATTACGCGTGGATCCTTCCAAAAAATACCAAGCAGGTGATTTATCTGATCAAGTTAAAAATCTGCAAGCTATTTTGAAAGCTTTAGGTTACACACTTGATAATACAGATGGTTATTTTGATGCCTCAACTACCGAAGCTGTGAATGAATTCCAAACAGCACATGAACTCCCAGTTGATGGGATTGTTACAGGAAAAACAGCAGATGCATTAGTTGCTGATTTAGTTAAATTAATTAAAGAAAATGATACACAATATGAAAAAGCCGTTTCTTATTTACAAGAAAAGTAACGAGTTGGAAAAGTCATCAAGGGAAGTTATTTCTTTGATGGCTTTTTTATTTAATTAGTGCTTTTTTAATAATGATTATCCAGGAAAGCGCTTTATTCAAGTGGAAGGGAGAAAAAATTGAAAAAACAGCATTAATTTGTTGTAAATTAATAGTTATTTTAGGAATAATCTTGTATGATAGAAGAGGATTAATAAGTTTAGTAGTTTGGAGTGAAGTGCATGGAAAATAAAATTTGGCGAGACCATCTGTGGGATTGGTTTAAAGCATTCCTTTTAGCTGTTTGTGTGGCCGTTGCGTTGCGCTATTTCATTCTATTGCCAATCACGGTACAAGGTTCATCAATGATTCCAACATTGCACCAAGGTGATCAAATGATTGTTGAATCAATATCTAAAATGAGACGTTTTGATGTCATTGTTTTTCAAGATTCTTCTAATCGCACATTAGTTAAACGAATTATTGGTTTACCAGGAGACACAATTGTCTATAAAGAGGATCAGCTATATGTCAATGACAAAAAAGTAAGTGAACCTTTCTTGAAAAATAGCTTAGTTGAAAAAGCTGGTGAAACGTGGACATCCGATTTTGATTTAGAACAATTAACAGGCACAAATAAAATACCTAAGAATAGCTATTTTGTTTTAGGTGATAATCGTAGATCAAGTAATGATAGTCGAGCATTTGGCTTTGTAGATGAAAAGGATATTATTGGTAAAACAAATTTTATTTACTATCCTATGAAACGAGCCGGTTTTATTAATTGATTCTAGTTATAGCAAATGAACTCTAAAATGTGAAAGTTTAAGGAAAGTAGGAACTTATATGGCAAAAACAAATTATTCAGACACTAGTTTTGATGAAATCGAAAATTTTGAACCAAGAAGTAGAAAGTATCCTTCTAAACAAAGTGGAAAAAATAAAAAAGGGAAGAAAAATAAACGCAATGAAATTGTTAGTACCTTTGGTTACATTATTGTAGCTTTAGTCATTGCTTTATTAGTTAGACAATTTTTATTTGCTCCAGTCAGTGTAGATGGAGAATCAATGATGCCAACTTTAAAAGATGGTGATCGAATTGTTTTAAATAAATTCGAAAAAATTGACCGCTTTGATATCGTTGTATTTCCAGGACCGGATGATCCTTCAAGATTGTATATTAAACGTGTTATTGGTTTGCCTGGGGATGAAATCACTATTCAAGATGACATTTTGTACATTAATGGTAAAAAAGTAGATGAACCTTATTTAGATGTATTTAAAGCTAAATTAAAAGAGAACCAATTGTTAACAGGCGATTTCACTTTAATGGGTAAAACAGGGGAATCTAAGGTTCCTGAAGGTGAATATTTTGTGATGGGGGATAATCGCTCCAATTCAAAAGATAGTCGGATTTTTGGTTTTGTCCATGCTGATAAAATAGATGGAACAGCCGAATTTAGAATATGGCCATTGACTGATTTTGGCTTTATTAAGGCTCGTGAAAAATAAGAATAAAAATTGAAAAGGGTGGCAGTTATTATTGCCATTCTTTTTTAGTGAGAATAGGAGAAAAAGTAAATGACAATTCAATGGTTTCCAGGACATATGGCAAAAGCACGACGTGAGGTTTCAGAAAAATTAAAATTAGTTGATATTGTTTTTGAATTGGTGGATGCACGCATTCCTTTATCAAGTCGTAATCCAATTTTAGATGAATTAATCGGAGAGAAGCCTCGTGTCATTATTTTGAATAAAAGTGATTTAGCTGATGAGCGTCAAACAAAAGCCTGGGTAAATTATTTTAAGGAACAAGGAATCTCAGCTGTACCAATCGTAGCCCAAGAAGGTAAAGGTATGCAAAATGTGATGTCTGAGGCCAAGTTACTATTAAAAGAAAAATTTGACCGTATGCGTAGTAAAGGCATTAACCCTCGAGCAATACGAGCGATGAGTATAGGCATTCCAAACGTTGGGAAATCAACATTAATTAATCGTTTTATCAAAAGAAATATTGCGAAGACAGGAAATAAACCTGGCGTAACTAAAGGGCAACAATGGTTGAAATTAGGCAAAGAGCTTGAGCTATTAGATACTCCTGGAATTTTATGGCCTAAATTTGAAGACCCAGAAATCGGAAAAAAATTAGCTTTGACAGGTGCAATAAAAGATACCCTTTTACAAATGGATGATATTGCCTTATTTGGATTAGATGTAATGCGAACGTATTACCCAAACCAACTTGCTAAACGTTATAGTTTGACAAAGGAAGAATTGGTTTTAGAGTTGCCAGAGTTATTGATTTTAATTAGTGAGAAGCGTGGCTTTAGAGAAGATTATTCTAGAGCAAGTGAAATGATTGTTTTTGAAATTAGAAGTGGTCGATTGGGGCGCTACACATTAGATCAAGCGCCAGTTACATTGCCAACAGAAGGATTGGAAAATGAGTAATGGAAAAAAAGCAAACAATTAAAGAAATTAAAACCATTTTAGCTAGCATTACGGATGCAAATGATCCTCGTTTAATCGAGTTGAAAAATGATGAACGCAAAGGAACTATTAATGCGATTAAAAGTTGGGAAAAAGCACAAAATAAACTAGTTGCTCTTGAAGTT
Organism: Carnobacterium maltaromaticum DSM 20342; assembly: GCF_000744945.1. NCBI lineage: Bacteria > Bacillati > Bacillota > Bacilli > Lactobacillales > Carnobacteriaceae > Carnobacterium > Carnobacterium maltaromaticum. The sequence goes on along the minus strand of NZ_JQMX01000001.1, from coordinate 691,273 downwards.
AAACATCAAGAGATGCTGGCTTATGAGCTAGCTGTTTGGCAAGATGGCCGGAATTATATTGCTGGAATTGATGAGGTTGGACGTGGTCCATTAGCAGGTCCAGTTGTGGCGGCAGCTGTTATTTTGCCTCATGATTTTCATGTATTAGAAATCAATGATTCAAAACAGCTTTCAGAAAGTAAACGTGATGAGTTATTTGATAAAATTAAAGACTCAGCTTTAGCCATTGGTATAGGCATAAAAGACGAAGGTATTATTGATCAAGTCAACATTTATGAAGCAACGAAATTAGCAATGATTGAAGCTGTTGAAAATCTAACAATTGATCCAGAACATTTGCTTATTGATGCGATGGCCCTTGATTTACCAATCCCGCAAAGTAAAATTATTAAAGGGGATACAAAAAGTTTATCCATTGCTGCAGCAAGTATTATTGCGAAAGTTACACGTGATCGGATGATGAAAGAATACGCTAAAATGTATCCTGGTTATGGTTTTGAAAAGAATGCGGGATATGGAACAAAAGTTCATTTAGCTGGTTTAGATGCACAAGGTATTACACCTATTCATCGTAAATCTTTTTCACCGGTGAAAGAGCTGGTGTTAGAAACAACTGAATAGCCTGACTAGAAACTGCAAATTGTATTTCTTGCAGTTTTTTTAGTTAGTCCGCCTCACTTTAAAAGTTTTTAGTTCTTTTAGTGGATATTATGACGAGAAGACTAAAATTTGAGGGGTTGGAATAAATGAAAAAAGAAACATTACGAGACCAATTAGTTCACTTTACACTCTGTCAAGGCATCGGTGCTACGGCAAGCATTCAAATGATAGCGGCTTTAATTGATCAACCAACTAGTTCACTGTATGAGTTGAGTCAACTAGTTGGATTATCAGCATCTAAAAGAACCGCTTTTATTACAAGCTATCATAAAATTAATTTTGAAGAAATAAAAAAACTCTATCAAAAAATGCATATCGGTTGGGTAACTATTTTAGATGACGATTATCCAGATTATTTAAAGCATATTTACAATCCGCCAGCAGTTTTATTCTATCAGGGAAATAAAGAGTTATTACGAAAAAAAATGTTGGCTGTTGTTGGAGCACGAAAAAACACTTTATATGGAGTACGAGCTTTAAAACAAATTTTACCTGGTTTGATCGCCTCAGATTTTTTAATTGTCAGTGGTTTAGCTACGGGTATTGACTACGAAGCTCATCAATTAACACTAGAACTTTCTGGTGAAACAATCGGAGTCGTTGGCACAGGGCTTGATTTGTGTTATCCTAAGGAAAATCAGGATTTACAAAAGAAACTCGCTAAAGAACACCTGGTTATATCAGAATATCCACTTGGTACAAAGCCTTTAAAACAACATTTTCCAATGCGAAATCGAATTATTTCGGGTTTAGCAATTGGGACACTAGTGATAGAAGCTGCTGCAAGAAGTGGAAGTTTGATTACGGCAAATTTAGCTTTAGCAGAAGGGCGAGAAGTTTTTGCTCTACCAGGTAATATTACAAGTAGTTTGTCTACTGGAACGAATGAATTGATTTCCAAAGGAGCAAAATGTGTGACAAAAACGGAAGATATTTTAGAAGAATTTTATCAGTAAATCGAATTTTTAGTAAGACAAATTCAAATGAATATCGATTGTTTTTTATTTTTTCTTCTATTATATATAATAAACTAATACGTTACTTAGTTGACAAAGTACCTAAAAATAGCATAAGATGAATTACGATTTCAATTTAAAAAAGAAAACTATTAAAAGCTCAATGAAAGGAGCATTTCTTTGGCCTATAAATATTTAGTCATAGTAGAATCACCAGCTAAAGCAAAGACAATTGAAAAATATCTAGGAAAAAATTATAAGGTTCTAGCAAGTTTAGGACATATTCGTGACTTGCCAAAAAGTAAAATGGGGGTTGATGTAGAAAATAATTATGAACCTCATTACATCTCTATTCGTGGTAAAGGCGATATTATTAAAGACTTGAAAAAGCACGCTAAAAAAGCTGAAAAAGTTTTTCTCGCAGCCGATCCAGATAGGGAGGGGGAAGCCATTGCTTGGCATCTTTCTTTCTTACTCGGTTTAGATATCGAGGATAAAAATCGTGTTGTATTTAATGAAATCACTAAAGAAGCAGTAAAAGGTGCTTTTAAAGAACCACGGTCAATTAACATGGATTTAGTTGATTCACAACAAGCACGCCGAATTTTAGATCGTTTGGTAGGTTATACAATTAGTCCAATTTTATGGAAGAAAGTCAAAAAAGGCTTAAGTGCAGGTCGAGTTCAATCTGTTGCGCTGAAGTTAATCATTGATCGAGAAAATGAAATTACTGCTTTTAAGCCAGAAGAATATTGGACGATTGGTGGTAATTTTAAAAAAGCGGCTAAAAAATTTAAAGCCAATTTTTATGGTATTGATGGTAAGAAAAAAGAATTAAAAAATACGGATGATGTACAAGCAGTTATAAAAAAATTAACGTCCAAAGATTTTGAAGTAACAAATGTGACAAAAAAAGAACGTAAACGTAATCCAGCCGTTCCATTTACAACGAGTAGCTTGCAACAAGAAGCTGCACGTAAATTGAATTTCAGAACGCGGAAGACAATGATGGTTGCTCAACAATTATACGAAGGAATTTCACTAGGCCGTGGTGGTGCAGTTGGTTTAATTACTTATATGAGAACTGATTCAACTAGGATTGCTGACAGTGCGAAGGCTGAAGCGGCAGAATTTATTGTTAAAGAGTACGGAAAAGAGTATTCTGCGACAACCTTTAAGAAAACCAAAAATGCACAGGGCTCTCAAGATGCCCATGAAGCGATTCGTCCTTCAAGTGTTTTACGAACACCCGCTGAAATTGAAAAGTATTTAACGAAAGATCAATTAAAATTATATAAACTCATTTGGTCGAGATTAGTTGCTAGCCAAATGACACCCGCTGTCTTTGATACGATGCGCGTTGATTTGTTACAAAACGGGGTTATGTTTAGAGCCAATGGTCAAAAAATAAAATTCCCAGGATTTACAAAAGTTTATATTGAGGGCAATGATGAAGGTACTGAGGAAAAAGATAATATTTTACCTGATATGGAAAAAGGCGATTTAGTTAAATCAGTAGATATTGAGCCAAAACAACATTTTACTCAACCCCCTGCTCGATTTACAGAAGCTACCTTAATTCGTTCCCTAGAAGAAAATGGTGTTGGACGCCCATCAACATATGCTCCAACATTAGAAACAATTCAAAGACGTTACTATGTGAAGTTACAAAGTAAACGATTTGAACCAACAGAACTTGGCGGGATCGTGAATACAATTATTGTTGAATTCTTCCCTCAAATTGTTGATATTCATTTTACAGCAGATATGGAACAACAACTCGATTTTGTTGAAGAAGGAAAAGAAAACTGGGTTGGAGTTATCGACCGATTCTATAAACCTTTTGAAATAGAAGTTGCTAAAGCTGAAGAAGGTATTGAAAAAATTCAAATCAAAGATGAACCCGCTGGATTTGATTGTGATTTATGTGGCCATCCAATGGTGATTAAGTTAGGACGTTATGGGAAATTTTATGCATGTAGTAACTTCCCTGAGTGTCGTAATACTAAAGCTATTGTGAAAGAAATCGGTGTTACTTGTCCAGTCTGTAAAGAAGGACAAGTTATTGAACGTAAATCTAAAAAGAATCGAATCTTTTATGGCTGTGATAAATACCCTGAATGTGAGTTTGTTTCATGGGATAAACCAGTTGGAAGAGATTGTCCTAAGTGTCAACATTATTTAGTTGAGAAGAAACTTAAGGGCGGTAAACAAGTCGTATGTAGTGACTGTGATTATAAAGAAGCAGTTCAGAAATAATTCTCAAGACATCCTTAGAAGCTAGAGGAAACTCTGCTCCTAAGGGTGTTTTTATAGTTTTATTCATTTTTTAGTTGAAAAGAGTTAAAATTTTTATTAAGCTGTCAACTTTACAGAATTTCCGATTTAACTTTTATGCAAAAAAGTGTATAATTGTATAAGTAGAAAACGCTATCTAAATGAATAGTTAGGGTTAACTTTTAAAAAAAGATAAATGGTATCTAGTTGTGGAAAGAAGGGATAGTATAAATGAATAATGAACAATTTGTTAATGTGATTGGAGCAGGATTAGCAGGAAGTGAAGCTGCTTTTCAAATTGCAGAAAGAGGCGTGAAGGTCCACTTATATGAAATGCGGCCAGTAAAAAATACTGAAGCACATCACAGCCCTAATTTTGCAGAGCTAGTCTGTACCAATTCGTTAAGAGCCAATCAACTAACCAATGCAGCAGGCTTATTGAAAGAAGAAATGCGCCAATTCAATTCATTAATTATCGCAGCAGCTGATGCTACTGCGATTCCAGCAGGCGGGGCTTTAGCTGTGGATCGAGATACATTTTCAAAAAAAGTAACGGATTGCTTGAAAAATCACCCTAATATTACGGTTTATTCGGAAGAAGTCACGACCTTACCGGAAGGTCCCACTATCATTGCAACAGGTCCTTTAACTTCAGAGGCGTTAGCCAAGGAAATCTCTGCATTTACTGAATCTGAAGGGCTTTATTTTTATGATGCAGCAGCTCCAATTGTAGATAAAAACACCATCGATATGGATAAAGTCTATTTAAAATCACGCTATGATAAAGGTGAGGCAGCATACCTTAACTGCCCAATGACAGAAACAGAATTTAATCGGTTTTATGATGCTTTGGTGGAAGCTGAAGTTGCTCCTTTGAAATCTTTTGAAAAAGAAAAGTTTTTTGAAGGATGCATGCCTGTAGAAGTAATGGCTCAAAGAGGTCGGAAAACATTATTATTTGGTCCAATGAAACCTGTCGGGTTGGAAGATCCTAAAACAGGACGCAGGCCTTATGCCGTGGTCCAACTGCGCCAAGATGATGCTGCAGGGTCGTTATATAATTTAGTTGGTTTCCAAACTCATTTAAAATGGGGGGAACAAAAACGGATTTTACAAATGATTCCAGGTTTAGAACAAGCTGAAATCGTACGCTACGGTGTGATGCATCGCAATACTTTTATGAAATCGCCTGATTTATTAAAACAGACTTATCAATCTAAAAAACGTTCAGATTTATTCTTTGCAGGTCAAATGACAGGTGTAGAAGGCTATGTTGAGAGTGCCGCAAGTGGATTATTGGCTGGTATCAATGCAGCTAAGTTAATCAAAGGTGAGGAATTACTTGTTTTACCAACTGAAACAACGATGGGAAGTATGGCTCATTACATTACGCATGCCGATGCACGTTATTTTCAACCAATGAATGCCAATTTTGGTTTATTTCCACCTTTACCCGAAAGAATTCGCGATAAAAACCTACGAAATACAGCGTATGCAGAGCGTTCATTAGAAATAGTTGCAAATTTAAAGAAAATTCGCTCAATTCAGTAATCTATTGATTGTATTCTCTTTGTTGATATGATAAAGTAATTTTGTCTATGAATAGGGGGGATTTTTTGAAAGAAGATCAGTGGAAAAAAACTTTTTTACAGTATTTAATCATTGAGCGCCACTATTCTGAATTAACTAGAAAAGCCTATGATGAAGATATCTCTGATTTTCATGATTTTTTGGCTGAAACCGGAGAGGCTTCTTTTTTGGCTGTTGAGTTAGCTGATGTTCGCATCTATTTAGGTGTTTTAAACGAAAAACAATACAGCCGTAATACCGTTTCCCGAAAAATATCGAGTTTACGTGCTTTTTATCAATTTCTTTTAAAAAATGAAGTCGTTGAAGAAAATCCTTTTTCGTATATTCACTTAAAGAAAAAATCCTTACGTTTGCCACGTTTTTTTTACGAAAAAGAAATGGAAAGTTTGTTTGAGGCTGTTAAAGGAGACGAACCACTGGATTTTCGGAACGAAGCACTTCTTGAAGTATTGTACGGAACAGGAATTCGAGTCAGTGAATGCTGTGGCATTTGCTTAAAGGATATTGATTTTGAATTAGGAATATTGTTAGTACACGGGAAAGGGAATAAAGAACGTTACGTTCCTTTTGGTCATTATGCAGAAGAGGCGATTCGAACTTATCTAAAGCTTGGCCGAGAGGTTTTAATGACAAAATATGGAAAACAGCATGACTATTTATTTATTAATCATCATGGAGATGGTATTACAGCAACAGGTGTGGAATATGTTCTCAATCAAGTTATTAAAAAAAGTAGTCTGACTTCTGAAATCCACCCACATATGCTGCGGCATACATTTGCAACACATTTGTTGAATAATGGAGCAGATATGCGGACAGTCCAAGAGTTGTTAGGTCATGCAAGTTTATCTTCAACTCAAATATATGCACATGTTACAAAAGAACATTTACAAAAAGATTACCGAGCTTTTCATCCACGAGCATAAGGTGAAAACTTGAAGTTCGAGTTAAAAGGGTTTAGCACGGTTTTTATGAGCCAGACCTTCGGAAAAAAGATAAATTCCTAAAAAAGTAAAGAATGACTTTTCTTGAAATTTCCCTATTTTTCTGCCAGGTCTAATCGACTCAACAAGCTTTTTATCCAGGCTAGCTCTTATGAGCCAGACCTTCGGAAAAAAGATGAAATTTCGAGGTGGCAAAAAACGCCACATCAAATTTCCCTATTTTTCTGCCAGGTCTAATCGGCTCAACAAGCTTTTTATATAAGGAGGAAATACAATGACAACTTTTCATGCAACAACGATATTTGCAATTAAGCACAACGGTAAATCAGCAATGGCTGGTGATGGCCAAGTGACAATGGGTGAATCTGTTATTATGAAAGGCACTGCTAGAAAGGTTCGCCGTATTTATAATGGCGAAGTTTTAGTTGGATTTGCTGGAAGTGTAGCGGATGCTTTTACCTTGGAAGAGAAATTTGAAGGTAAGTTAAATGAATATAAAGGAAATTTAAAACGTGCTGCAGTTGAATTGGCTCAAGAGTGGCGCACGGATCGGGCTATGCAAAAGTTAGAAGCTCTATTAATTGTTATGAATAAAGATGAAATGTTAATGGTCAGTGGTGGCGGTGAGGTCATTGAACCGGATGATGGTATTTTAGCTATCGGTTCTGGCGGAAATTACGCTTTATCTGCTGGTAGAGCATTGAAAAAACACGGCAAACATCTTTCTGCTCAAGAAATTGCGCAGGAAAGTTTAACGGTTGCTGCGGATATCTGTGTCTTTACAAATCATAATATTGTTGTTGAAGAATTATAAGAAGGGTGTGCTGAATTTATGATGAATACAAATATGCAAATGACTCCAAAAGAAATAGTTGCTGAATTGGATAAATACATTATTGGGCAACATCAAGCTAAAAAATCAGTCGCAGTTGCGCTACGTAATCGTTACCGTCGAATGCAATTGGATGAAGAAATGCAACGAGAAGTAACACCTAAAAATATGTTGATGATTGGGCCAACTGGTGTTGGTAAAACTGAAATTGCTCGTCGTTTGGCGCAATTAGTTCAAGCCCCTTTTGTAAAAGTTGAGGCTACTAAATTCACTGAAGTTGGGTATGTTGGTCGCGATGTAGAGTCAATGGTACGAGATTTAGTTGAAAATGCAATTAAAATTGTTGAAAAACAACAATATTCAAATGTATATACTAAAGCTGAGAACAAAGCTGTCGAACGATTGGCTAAACTGTTAGTTCCTGGTATTAAAAAGGAGAAGAAAAAAGCTGAATCAACCAATCCTTTTGAAAGCATGATGAATAATATGGGAATGAATATGAACCAAATGGCAGAGGAGCCTGAAGAGGAAATCACTGAACAGATTTCAACCAATCGTAAGGTTATTGCGCAACAAATTCGTGATGGATTGCTAGACCAACGTGAATTGACTGTAGAGGTTGAGGAACGTAAGAAAACAGTTAACTCACCAATGAATGCTGGTTTAGAGCAGATGGGTATTGATTTAAACGATACTTTAGGTGCTTTAACGCCAAAACGTAAAGTAAAGCGGACAGTAACGGTGAAAGAAGCTTTGGAATTGTTTATTCAAGAAGAATCATCTAAGTTAGTCAATCCAGAAGATATTCATTCAGAAGCGATTCGATTAGCTCAAAATACTGGGATTATTTTTATTGATGAGATTGATAAGATTACATCTAAAGCTGGGCAAAGTGGTGAAGTTTCTCGTGAAGGTGTACAACGTGATATTTTACCTATTGTTGAAGGCTCACAAGTTAGTACAAAATATGGCACGATTCAAACAGATCATATCTTATTCGTAGCTTCTGGTGCGTTCCATGTTTCGAAACCAAGCGATTTAATTCCAGAATTACAAGGACGTTTTCCAATCCGAGTGGAACTTGATGATTTAGATGCTAGTGATTTTGTTAAAATTTTAACTGAACCAAATAATGCGTTGGTTAAACAATATGTGGCGATGCTGGGTACTGAGAATATCAACGTGACCTTTACTTTTGAAGCAATCGAACGTTTAGCTGAAATTGCCTATCAAGTGAACCATGAAACAGATAATATCGGCGCTAGACGCTTGCACACGATTCTTGAAAAATTATTAGAAGATTTATTATTTGAAGCACCAGATATGCACATGGGGGATATTACCATTACAGAAAGCTATGTAAATGATAAAATAGAACATATTGTTGCAGATAAAGATTTAAGTCGTTACATTTTATAAGTTGATTGATGGAGGAATGAAAATGAACGAATTACTTTTGAAAATGCGTCAAATTAACAGCATGCTACAACAAGAAGGTGGCATTGATTCAGCTAAAGTCGCTAAATCTGGCTCCTTACCTTTTAACAGCATGGTCGAGATTTTAGGCAATTCATTAGATGCTAATACCTACTTGATTAGTGAAAAAGGTCGGTTATTAGGTTTTAATGAAAAGCATGAGATTAATAATGAACGTGTGAAACAAATGTTGCAAGATAAGAAATTTCCACAAGACTATACAACAAGTATGTTAAGCATTACTGAAACCAAGGCGAATATTGGGATTGAAAGTGATTATACGGCTTTTCCAATTGAGAATCGTGATTTAGTTGCGGATGGTTTAACAACTTTAGTGCCAATTTATGCTGCTGGAGAGCGATTAGGTACGATTATATTAGCTCGAATATCACGTGAATTTACAGATAGTGATTTAATTTTAGCTGAATATAGTGCGACTATTGTGGGAATGGAAATCCTTAATCAAAAATCGAATCAAATTGAGGAAGAAACAAGAAGCTTAGCAATTGTTCAGATGGCAATCAAAACATTGTCTTATAGCGAATTAAAAGCTGTTAAAGCTATTTTTGAAGAGTTAGATGGAACGGAAGGGCGTTTAGTTGCTTCCACAATTGCTGATAAGATTGGTATTACTCGTTCAGTTATTGTTAATGCATTAAGAAAGTTAGAATCAGGTGGGATTATCGATTCTCGTTCATTGGGTATGAAGGGAACTTACATCCGAGTCAACAACTCTAAATTTATTCAAGAATTAGCTAAAGAACAAATTTATTAAGAGGTTACCCGTAAAAAGTTATCTTGTCTTTAAACCAAGATAACTTTTTATTCTATCAAGATAATTCCAAAACCTGTCATGTTTAATTACTCATTTTGTGCTATAATCAATTTTAATTGTATGAACTTAATGACTATTTTGCGACTAGAAAGTACATGTACCTATGAAAAAGGAGGCAAAAAAATGACGATTCAACTAGAAAATGAACGAATTAGTGTCACTATTTTAACTAAAGGTGCTGAATTAGCTAGCATTAAAAATAAAGAGACAGGAATTGAATATTTATGGCAAGCGGATCCAACCTATTGGGGACGACATGCACCGGTTTTATTCCCTGTTGTCGGTCGTTTAAAGGAAGATAGCTATCAAGTTGATGGGAAAAGCTATCCAATGAATCAGCATGGTTTTGCACGTGATGGGGACTTCGAAATAGTTGAACAAGATGATTCATCTGTAACATTAGAGTTAGGTGCAACAACTGAAACAAAACGTGTTTATCCTTTTGACTTTAAGTTAAAGATTCAGTATCGCCTAGTGGGAGAAACAGTTACAACTCACTATACGGTTGAAAATCCAAGCTCGACTGAAAAACTTTATTTTTCAATTGGTGCTCATCCAGGCTTTAATATCCCTTTGACAAAAGAGACGGTGTTTGAAGATTATTTCTTGAGTTTTTCACCTAGAAAAACAAGAACAACCATTCCTTTGACAGGGGCTTATCTAAATACGCCAGCTAAAACATTAGCTCAAACAAATACGGATATTGCACTTAGTCGTCATTTATTTGATAATGATGCCTTGATATATGAAGTAAAAGGCGAAAATATTTTTACAATTAAGTCTGAAAAAACACCTCATAGTGTGTCTGTTAAATTTACTGACTTCCCGTATGTTGGTGTGTGGTCACCACCCAAAACGGATGCGCCTTTTGTATGTATTGAACCCTGGTTTGGAATTGCAGATACATTTGATGCCAACGGAAATCTAAAAGAAAAACTAGGTATTCAAAGCTTAGAACCGACTCAACAGTTTGATGCCGAATTTGATATTACCGTTAGTTAGACAAACGATTCGACTAAAAAAGCCTTCTATCAACGTAAAAAATTGTTGATAAAAGGTTTTTTATTCATTATTATTCAGTTTTTTTACTTTTTTTGTAGCCCAGTCCAAAGGGAACTTTGTTTTCAGTTCCATCTAAGATTCTAGTAATATTGCCACGATGCCTTAAAATGATAAAGACCATCAAGATTGAAGCGATGGTGGTTAAGATTGGATCATGATAATACCAACTAGCAGGTGCAATAATCAAAACCGCAATAATGCTAGCTAAGCTAACCATTCTAGTCACGTAGATTAGTGTGATAAAGAGTAAGGCACAAAAAACGAAAAATTGAGGATTATAGGCTAATAATGCCCCAGCACTTGTAGCAACAGCTTTTCCACCTTTGAATTGAGCAAAGATAGGATATGTGTGTCCAACAATGGCTCCTAAGCCAATGATTAAAGGATTGACATCACTGTGGAAAAAGAAAGGTAAACTTGCTGCTAAGGTTCCTTTTAAAATATCCATTAGTAACACAGCTGTTCCTGCTTTTTTTCCTAAAACTCGGTACGTATTTGTTGTTCCAGAGTTCCCACTACCAAAGTTGCGAATATCTTTGTGATAGAAAATTTTTCCAATCCAAACACCTGAAGGAATCGAGCCTAATAAGTAGGCGATGACTAACATAATACAGATTTCAAGCAAATTAACTCGCTCCTTAAATAAAAAATTGCGTTCCGCCATATTTTAGCATTTTACATGGGTATTGGCTAGCTATTTATACGATTTAAATAGAAAAAAGGAATGAATTTAGAATGGCGAAGAGTATGTTAATGATTCATAAATAAAAAAATAAATAAGAATCTAAGTACAAAACAGTCATTTTTACTTAAATTTAGCTGAAAATGTGAAAGAATGTTAGTTTTTTCAATTAAAATAAAGGATTTGACTTTTCATTATCAAAAAGATAGAGTATCATTGTATAGATGCGCTAACTATTAGCGCTAGTTTCTATCGTCTAAGGAGTTTTGAAGATGCCGAAAAAAATAAATATGGAATATAACGATGAAGCCATCCAAGTTCTTGAAGGACTTGAGGCCGTTAGAAAACGTCCAGGAATGTACATTGGATCAACTGATAGCCGTGGGTTACATCACTTAGTTTATGAAATTGTTGATAATTCAGTTGATGAGGCTTTATCAGGTTATGGTACAGAAATTACTGTTACGCTACACAAAGATACTAGCGTCAGTGTGAAAGATAATGGTCGTGGTATGCCCGTTGGTATGCATGCGTCTGGAATTCCCACTGCTCAAGTTATTTTTACTGTCCTGCATGCTGGGGGTAAATTTGGTCAAGGTGGCTATAAAACCTCAGGAGGCTTACACGGGGTTGGAGCAAGTGTTGTAAATGCTCTTTCTGAATGGCTAGTTGTTACAATTGTGAGAGATGGTGTCGTTTATGAACAACGCTTTAAAAATGGCGGAATTCCAGTTGACACACTGAAAAAAATTCGAAATACAAAAGAAAAAAATGGAACGACTGTGCATTTCAAGCCAGATACAACTATTTTTTCGACCGTCAACTATTCGTATGATATTTTATCTGAACGTTTAAGAGAATCTGCTTTTCTCTTAAAAGGACTAAAGATTGAATTAATTGATGAACGTACAGAAAAAAGTGAGATTTTTCATTATGAAGAAGGAATTAAAGAATTTGTTGAGTATTTAAATGAAGAAAAAGATCATTTAAATCCTGTTGCCTATTTTTCTGGTGAAAACAATCAAATTGAAATTGAATTTGCTTTTCAATACAACGATGGATATTCAGAGAATATTTTATCATTTGTTAATAATGTCCGGACTAAAGATGGTGGAACACACGAATCTGGGATGAAAACATCATTAACAAAAGCGTTCAATGAATATGCGCGTAAAGTCAATTTGTTAAAAGAAAAAGATAAGAATCTTGAAGGTAGTGATTTCCGTGAAGGACTTGCGGCAATTATTTCAGTACGTATCCCCGAAGATTTACTTCAATTCGAAGGACAAACCAAAGGGAAATTAGGTACACCACAAGCACGTGCTGCAGTTGATGCTGTTGTAGGTGAGCAACTTGGTTTCTATTTAATTGAAAATGGAGAAACTAGCCAAATGTTGGTTCGTAAAGCTTTAAAAGCGCGTGAAGCTAGAGACGCTGCTCGTAAAGCACGTGAAGAAAGCCGAAATGGCAAGAAGCGCAAGAAAAACGAATCTTTACTATCTGGCAAATTAACTCCGGCTCAAAGCCGTAATCCTAAACGGAATGAGATTTATTTAGTCGAAGGAGATTCCGCTGGTGGTTCTGCTAAACAAGGACGCGATCGGAAATTCCAAGCTATTTTGCCATTACGTGGGAAAGTAATTAATACTGAAAAAGCTAAACTACAAGATATTTTAAAAAATGAAGAGATCAATACAATGATTTATACTATCGGGGCAGGTGTTGGTGCTGAATTCGATTTAGCTGACTGTAATTACGATAAAGTTATTATCATGACCGATGCCGATACAGATGGAGCACATATTCAAGTTCTGTTGCTGACTTTCTTTTACCGTTATATGAAACCTCTTATTGAAGCAGGGAAAGTTTATATTGCTTTGCCGCCTTTATATAAAATTTCAAAAGGCATTGGCAAAAAAGAAGTAATTGAATATGCTTGGACAGATGACGAGCTAGAAGCGAAAACAAAAAAAGTTGGAAAAGGCTACATTTTACAGCGTTATAAAGGTCTTGGGGAAATGAATGCCGATCAACTATGGGAAACGACAATGGATCCTGAAACAAGAACGTTGATTCGAGTGCGAATTGATGATGCTGCACAAGCAGAACGTCGTGTTTCTACCTTGATGGGGGATAAAGTTGAACCTCGTCGTAAATGGATTGAATCCCATGTTGAGTTCTCGTTAGAAGACGGTGGTAGTATTTTAGAAAATAGCCAAATGATGGAAGCGAGCAATGAACAAGTAGCGTTATTTGAAACAGAAGGAAGTGTTGAAGATGGAAATTAGATCTGATATTCAGGAACTGACCCTTGAAGAAGTAATGGGTGATCGTTTTGGACGATACTCTAAATATATTATTCAAGAGCGGGCACTTCCAGATATTCGTGACGGTTTAAAACCTGTTCAACGCCGTATTTTATATGCGATGAATGTTGAGGGAAACACATCAGAAAAAGGCTTTAGAAAATCAGCCAAAACAGTCGGAAACGTAATTGGTAACTATCATCCTCATGGAGACTCAAGTGTCTATGAAGCTATGGTACGGATTAGTCAAGATTGGAAATTACGTGAAGTTCTAGTGGAAATGCATGGAAACAATGGGAGTATGGATGGAGATCCACCTGCTGCAATGCGTTATACAGAAGCACGTTTATCAAAAATTTCAGCTGAATTACTACGTGATATTGAAAAAGAAACGGTTGATTTCGTATTAAACTTTGATGATACAGACAAAGAGCCAACTGTATTACCTGCAAAATTCCCTAATTTACTTGTAAATGGAGCAACAGGGATCTCAGCTGGTTATGCAACAGATATCCCACCACATAATCTGAGTGAGGTGGTTGATGCGACAATTCATTTAATTGATAATCCTGAAGCTACGGTTGAAGAATTGATGCACCACTTGAAAGGACCGGATTTCCCAACTGGTGGTATTTTGCAAGGAATTGATGGCATTCGCCAAGCCTATAAAACAGGTAAAGGCAAAGTTATCGTTCGTTCTAAAACGCACATTGAAGATTTACGTGGTGGAAAACAACAAATAGTGATTACTGAAATTCCTTTTGAAGTGAACAAATCAGTGATGGTTAAGCGTATGGATGAAATTCGTCTAAACAAAAAAATTGATGGAATCGCTGAAGTTCGTGATGAATCCGATCGAACAGGTTTACAAATTGTTGTTGAATTGAAGAAAGATGCAAATGCTGAAGGTATCTTAACGTATTTGTTAAAAAATACAGACTTACAAGTTTCATATAACTTTAATATGGTTGCGATTGATAAAAAACGCCCTGAACAAGTCGGTATTGTGCGAATGTTATCTGCATATATTGAACATCAGCGTGAGGTTATTACTCGTCGGACTAACTTTAATTTATTTAAAGCAGAGTCGAGACAACATATTGTTGAAGGTTTAATTAAAGCTTTGTCGATTTTAGATAAAGTGATTGCGGCTATCAGAAGTAGTAAAGATAAGAAAAATGCGAAAGAAAATTTAATTAAAGAGTTTACTTTTACAGAACCTCAAGCAGAAGCCATTGTTTCTTTACAACTATACCGTTTAACTAATACGGATATTACTGCGTTGGAAAAAGAAGCTAAAGAATTGGCAGCTAGTATTTCTTCTTATCGTAAAATTTTAGATAGTCCAAAAGAAATGGCGCGTGTCTTGAAAAATGAATTGAAGGAGATTCAAGAAAAATTCAGAACTCCTCGTAGAACCATTATTCAAGATGCAATAGAAGAGCTTAAAATCGACACTGAGGTTCTTGTTTCACAAGAAGAAGTAATTGTGTCAGTGACGCGTGAAGGCTACTTAAAACGCAGTAGTTTGCGTTCTTACAGTGCTTCTAAACCAGAAGAGATTGGATTGAAAGACGGAGACTTACCAATTTTTGTTAAACAGATGAACACATTAAATCATCTATTAATGTTTACAAGCAATGGTAACTTAATTTATCGTCCTGTTCATGAAATTGCAGACTTACGATGGAAAGATATTGGCGAGCATATTTCCCAAACTATCGGATTAGCAATGGATGAAACAATTGTTAAAACAATTGGCTTAGTTGATTATTTACCAGAGGCGACCTTTACCTTTATTACGAAAGCCGGCATGATTAAGCAAACGGCAGTTGCCGATTTTGTTGCTGGTCGTGGATATAAGACGAGAGCAACCGTTGCGATGAAGTTGAAGCAAGAAGACGATCATCTCATTGAAGTTGTTTATTCTGAAAATCCTGCTAATAAAGATGTCTTTTTAGTAACGAATCGTGGATTTGGTTTACGTTATCCGTTATCGGAAGTCCCAGTAGTAGGCTCTAAAGCTGCCGGTGTCAAAGCGATTAATCTGAAAGAGCATGATTATGTTGTCAATGGCATTTTAATGGCTACAGACTCGACAAGAACAAACGTTGTGATGTTAACCCAACGTGGTGCTGTTAAGAAGATGAACGTAAGTGAGTTCGATATTTTAGGACGTGCTAAACGTGGATTACTTGTCTTGAGAGAATTGAAAAAAAATCCACACCGTATGATTTTCATGCAGGCAGTTGAGAAAGATACAACCATTAACGTTGTCACCACTAAAGGCAAAGAATTTATTGTGAATACAGATAGCTATCAAGTTAGTGATCGTTATTCAAATGGTTCCTTTATTTTAGACGAAACAACAGATGGCGAGCCACAAGATTGTCAAATCATTTTACCTTATCCTGTAATTGTAAAGGATAATGGGAAAAATTAATTTTTTAAGTTTAGAAACAGGAATGACTGTTTCTAAACTTTTTTTATTTGCAATTAACACCGATAGGCGACAGTTTTCTAACAAATCAAGTTCAATATTGAACTTGATTCGTGATTCTGTATTACTTTTTGTGCAATTTTTCATGCTTAAACTAATCTATTATAGTACAGCTTAAGCGTTTTTAATATAACAGAAAAGCTGTTATTAGAAAAAAATATCCGTTCTACTTCTAAGTTGGATAATAATTTCACATACTTATTATGCTTAATTATCAACGTTTGTACCGTTTTTTCGTTATTAAAACAAAAGATTGTACGAAAAATTCGTAAAAAATCCTTGTTTTATTTTTATGACGTGTTATACTATGTTTGTAAGAGCTGTTACATTAAATTAAAAGTTCAATTAAAAACAAAAAAACAGTTATCGGGAGGCTCATTTTATTATGAAACAATGGAATGGATTCAAAGGCGAAAAATGGAGAACATCGGTTAACACAAGAGATTTTATCCAAGCAAACTACACAGAATACACAGGTGACGATTCATTTTTAGAACCTATTGCACCAAGTACAGATAAATTATGGACTAAACTACAAGAATTATTTGACGTTCAACATGAAAAAAATGGCGTTTATGATATGGATAACAATATTCCTGCAACAATTACTTCTCATAAACCAGGCTATTTAATTAAAGAAGAAGAAACTATTGTTGGTTTGCAAACAGACGTTCCATTGAAACAAGCTTTCATGCCATTTGGCGGAATTAATATGGCAAACAATGCATTGACAGCAAATGGTTTTGAAGTAGATGACGAAATGACAAGCATCTTTACGGACTGGCGTAAAACACATAACCAAGGTGTTTTTGATGCTTATACTCCTGAAATGCGTGCAGCTCGTAAAAATAAAATCATTACAGGTTTACCAGATGCTTATGGTCGTGGCCGTATCATTGGTGATTATCGTCGTATTGCTTTATACGGTGTTGATTTCTTAATGAAACAAAAAGCGAAAGACCATGCAAACACTGGGAATAAAGTCATGACTGATGACGTTATTCGTTTACGTGAAGAAATTTCTGAACAATATAGAGCTTTAGGTCAAATTAAAGAAATGGCTGCTTCATACGGTTTTGATATTTCTCAACCAGCAGAAACAGCTAAAGAAGCAATCCAATGGTTATACTTTGGTTATCTAGCAGCAATCAAATCACAAAATGGAGCAGCTATGTCAATTGGTCGTATCTCTGCTTTCTTAGATATCTATATCCAACGTGATTTAGAAGCTGGCTTGATTACTGAATTTGATGCTCAAGAAATGATTGATCATTTAATTATGAAATTACGTATGGTTAAATTTGCACGTACGCCAGACTATAATCAATTATTCTCTGGTTACCCAATTTGGGCAACTTTATCAATTGCTGGTATGGGATTAGATGGTCGTTCATTAGTAACTAAAAACGATTTCCGTATTCTGCATACACTAACAAATATGGGACCTTCTCCAGAGCCAAACTTAACTGTTTTATATTCTTCTAAAGAACCAACTGGTTTCAGAACATTTGCTGCTAAAATTGCGAAAGAAAGTTCTTCTATCCAGTTTGAAAATGATGATTTATTACGCGCTAATTGGGGATCTGATGACTGTGCAATTGCTTGTTGTGTATCTGCAACTGTAGTTGGTAAAGACATGCAATTCTTTGGTGCTCGTGCGAACTTAGCTAAAGCCGTTCTTTATGCAATCAACGGTGGTGTTGATGAAATGACTAAAGCACAAGTTGGTCCTAAATTCAGACCAATGACTGGTGATACACTAGATTACAATGAATTTATTTCACGCTACAAAGATATCATGGATTGGTTAGCAGAATTGTATGTAAATACATTAAATGTAATCCACTACATGCATGATAAATATGCTTATGAAGCACCACAATTAGCTTTGATGGACAGTGACTTGAAACGTACTTTTGCAACTGGTATTGCAGGTATTTCTCATGCTGCTGATAGCTTGATGGCAATTAAACACGGGAATGTAGAAGTTATTCGTGACGAAAATGGTTTAGCAATTGATTACAAACCAACTAATGAGTTCCCAACTTACGGAAACGATCAAGAAGAAGCAGATGAAACAGCAAACTGGATTCTTGATTACTTTATGACACAAATTAAACGTCAACACACATACCGTAATTCAACACCAACAACATCTCTATTGACAATTACGTCAAACGTTGTTTATGGTAAAGCTACTGGTAATACACCAGATGGTCGTCGTGCAGGTAAACCTTTAGCACCAGGAGCAAACCCAAGTTATCAAGATGGCGCGTTCTTAGGTGAAAAGAATGGATTATTAGCTTCACTTAATTCAACTGCTCGCTTAAACTACGGTTGCGCATTAGATGGAATTTCAAATACCCAAACAATCAATCCTACTGGTTTAGGTAAAGATGAAGAAACAAGAATTGATAACTTAAGAAACGTGATGGACGGTTACTTTGATAATAGTGGGTACCACTTAAACGTCAACGTCTTTACAAATGAGTTATTGCTTGATGCTCAAGCACATCCAGAAAAATATCCTAACTTAACAATTCGTGTATCTGGTTACGCAGTTAAATTCCGTGACTTGACACCTGAACAACAAGCGGATGTTATTGCTAGAACTTCACATGATCGTTTATAATTAAAAAATTAGATAAGAGAGGTGGCTCCGGTCATCTCTTTTTATTCAAAGAAATGAGGAGCAATTATGTCACAACCTGTAATCGGTACAATTCACTCAACTGAAAATTTTGGCACGGTAGATGGACCAGGAGTTCGTTTTATCGTCTTTACACAAGGATGCCGGATGCGTTGTCAATTTTGTCACAATCCAGATACTTGGAAAATCGGTGGCGGAAAAGAACGTTCAACAGATGATATACTAGCAGAAGCCTTACGTTATAAAACGTATTGGGGTAAAGATGGTGGTATAACAGTCAGTGGTGGAGAACCTTTATTGCAAATGGAGTTTTTAATTGATTTATTTAAAAAGGCCAAAGCAGCAGGTGTGCATACAACCCTTGATTCTTGTGGCAAACCATTTACACGTGAAGAACCTTTCTTTAGTCAATTTGAAGAATTGATGAAATATACAGATTTGATTCTATTTGATATTAAGCATATTGATGATGAACAACATAAAGTTTTAACTAGTTTAGGTAATTCTAATATTCTAGAAATGGCTAAGTATTTATCTGAAATCAATCAACCTGTTTGGATTAGACACGTTCTAGTCCCACAGAGAACCGATTATGATGAGTATTTAATTCGCCTATCTGATTTCATTAAAACACTGAATAATGTTAAGAAAGTTGAAGTATTGCCTTACCATACAATGGGATTATATAAGTATCAAGAAATGGGTATTCCTTATCCTTTAGAGGGAATTGAAACGCCATCGACTGAACGTGTAAATAATGCGAAAAAAATCCTACAAACAGCTGACTATACAGGATATTTAAATTAGTATATAAGAAAAAATTAATGAAGAGAGCAACTTTTTGTTGCTCTTTTTCTGTTTATTGATTATCATAGTATTAGTGGAATTTTATTATAAAAAGGAGTCAATTGTATGAAAACAAAGTCAGACAATATTTTTTCATCTAAAACGTTAAATTATTTTTTACAGTTAGCTGATACAATGAATTATACACAAGCGGCTCAATTGTTAGGGATTACGCAACCAGCATTAACTCAACAAATAAAAAAATTAGAACGAATTGCAGGTGCGCCTTTATTTTATTCTGTTGGAAAAAAATTACATTTATCTGATGCAGGTAAAACAATGTTACGTACGACTCATGAAGTCTATGACATTTTAAATGCTGCCACAGATGAAATTCAACAAACAACCAGTGCAACTATTGGAAAAATCAGAATTGGCTTATTATCTTCAATTGAAGATAAAGTATTTACTGATTTTATTATTAATTATTTTAACAAGTTTCCTGACGTTGAAATTGCATTAATGATGTTGCCACGCAATGAAATTTGGGAAAAATTAGAGAATAACAAAATTGATTTAGCGATTATGTACTTACCAGATGAAAGTATCAAAAATTGGAAACCTTATAAATCTAAAAAAATTATGGATGAAGAAATTTTATTTTTACACCATGATGAAAATTTAGATAAAAAGAAAAAAATTAAAATGAAAGATACAACTGGTAAACGTTGGGTGACCTATCCAGATAGTTATTATATCAATGAAGTATTGAAAGAAAGTTTTAAAAATCAAATGGCAGACTTACCGGTTGTAGCTGGAAACTATACGACTCCAGCACAATTATATAAATTTAGTAACGCAACTGAGTGTTATACGGCGTTACCAAATTCATTTATCAAGGCCCATGAAAAAGAAGCTGAGCTAAAAGCCATTCCTTTTGAGCCAGCAATTAAATTTACAATGTCATTTGTTTTCCGAAGCGACAAAGATCAAATTCCACGCATCGCTAACTTCTTACAGTCATTTGATGCTTATATGAGTGAGTCTGATTATATTTCCCGCTTAAAATCATAAAATTTAAATTTTGAAGGAGTTTTTTTAATGAGTAAAGTATTAATTTTTGGACATTTAAACCCGGATACAGATGCGATCACTTCAGCTATTTCTTTTGCGTATTTACAAAAACAATTAGGAGTAGATGCAGAAGCTGTTTCATTAGGTGAAATCAGTGAAGAAACAGCATTTGCCCTGGATTATTTTAATGTACCTGCACCAAGAATTGTCGAAACAGTTGCGAATGAAACGAAGCAAGTTATGTTAGTTGATCATAATGAGTTCCAGCAAAGTGTGGCAGATATTCGTGAAGTTGAAGTTTTAGCTGTTGTAGATCACCACAGAATCGCTAATTTTGAAACAGCAAATCCTTTATATTACCGTGCTGAACCTGTTGGTTGTACAAATACAATTATTTTGAAATTGTACAAAGAACATGGCATCGAGATTCCTAAAGAAATTGCTGGATTAATGGCATCCGCTATCGTTTCAGACAGTTTATTATTTAAATCACCTACGTGTACGGAAGAGGATGTAAAAGCCGCTAAAGAGCTTGCTATCATGAGTGAAATTGATTTAGCCGTATATGGTTTAGATTTATTGAAAGCTGGTACAAATTTAGCAGATAAAACGCCTGAACAGTTATTAAATATGGATGCTAAAAGTTTCCCAATGGGACCTAAAAATGTCCGTGTTGCTCAAGTCAATACAGTAGCTATTGAGGATGTCTTTAACAAACAAGCTGCAATTGAAGCAACTATGCTTAAAGAGATGGTTGAAAATAACTTTGATTTATTTATTTTAGTTGTAACAAATATTTTAGATAGTGATTCCGTTATTTTAGCTTTAGGGAATCCAATCACTGCTGTTGAAGAAGCTTTCAACGTAACATTGACAGATAATAAAGCACTACTAAAAGGGGTTGTTTCACGTAAGAAACAAGTCGTTCCTCAATTAACAGAAGCTTTAAGCTAAACAACTTTAAAGATAAAATCATCTGGGATTCATTTGAAAATAATGATTTCAGGTGATTTTTATTTTAAATAAGAAGATAAAATTAATCATACAATTGTTTATTTCTTATAAACCATGGTAAACTAAATAGAGTACTTTTTGGAAAGGACGTAACGAATGTTTAGTTTATTTATTATGATGATGGAACGAGTTGGCTTAATTATTTTATTAGCTTACTTGTTAGTTAATGTGACTTATTTCAAAACTATTTTATTAAATCGCGAACGTTTGAGTTCTAAATTACAATTAATGGCTGTTTTTGGTTTGTTTGCAATTATTTCTAATTTTACTGGGGTTGAACTTACAGCAAATAAAATTATTTCAACAGATTTTTTGACAGTCTTATCAGACAATGCTTCAATTGCTAATACTCGAACGTTAACTATAGGTGTTTCAGGACTAATTGGTGGCCCTTTTGTTGGTTTAGGAGTGGGTTTACTTGCGGGTATGCATCGTGTCATTCAAGGTGGAGGAACCTCTTTATTTTATTTGTTTTCATCTAGTTTTGTCGGGATTCTTTCTGGCTTAGCTGGCGCTAGATTTGCTAGGAAAAAGCAGTTTCCATCACCTATTCAGGCAGCAGGCATCGGAGCTTTAATGGAGTTAGTGCAGATGTTATTTGTATTTTTGTTTAGTGGGACACTTTTAGAAGGTTGGCTATTGGTCAAATTTATTGCTTTTCCAATGATATTATTAAACAGTATCGGAACGTTTATCTTCTTATCAATTATTACATCGACGCTTAAACAAGAAGAACAAATGCGCGCTGTCCAAACCCATGACGTGCTAGACTTAGCAGCAAAAACCCTACCTTATTTTAGGGAAGGTCTAACAGAAAGTTCTTGTCGCCAAGTTGCAAAAATCATTCAACAATATACTAAAGTTGCAGCTATTAGTATGACGGATACCCACCAAATATTAGCCCATGTTGGAGCTGGAAGTGACCATCATATTCCTGAATTAGAAGTGATTACTGAACTTTCCAAAGATGTGTTGCAAAATGGCCAATTGGCTATTGCAAAGTCTAAAAATCAAATTGGATGTAGCAATCCTACTTGTCAATTAAGTGCAGCAATTGTGATTCCATTGATATCAAAGAACCAAGTCGTTGGGACATTAAAAATGTATTTTACAGATCCAACAAAATTGACCCACGTAGAAGAACAATTAGCAGAAGGACTAGGTACTATTTTTTCAAGTCAATTAGAGTTAGGTGAAGCGGAAATTCAATCAAAGTTATTAAAGGATGCCGAGATTAAATCCTTGCAAGCTCAAGTGAATCCACATTTCTTCTTTAATGCAATGAATACTATATCGGCTTTAATGCGACAAAATGCTGAACAAGCGCGTACGTTATTGCTTCAGTTAAGTACTTATTTTAGAGCTAACTTACAAGGTGCACGTCAGGTGTTAATTCCTTTAACTGCTGAGTTAAAACATGTAGAAGCCTATTTATCATTAGAACAAGCACGCTTTCCACAACGTTTTCAAGTAACCTTCAATATTTATCCAAATTTAGAAACTTTATTATTGCCACCATTTTTACTTCAGGTTTTAGTAGAAAATGCCATTCGCCATGCTTTTGGAAATCGTAAAACAGATAATCAGATTGTTGTCCAATTGGAACAGAAAGAAAATTTTGTGCTTGTTCAAGTTTCAGATAACGGAATTGGAATCCCACTAGATCGTGTAGAAAAGGTTGGGAAAGAAGTCATTGAGTCTGAAAAAGGGACAGGGACTGCATTAGAAAATTTAAATAAACGTTTAGTTGGTTTATTTGGTTTAGAAGCTAGTTTACAGTTTAGTCAAAATAAAACGGGTGGAACAACTGTGTTATTAAAAATACCACTAGATAGGGAGGAGGGGTGATATGCATATTTTAATTGTTGACGATGAACCCTTAGCTCGTGATGAGTTGGCTTATCTAGTTGAAACGCATCCCAATGTAATCTCTGTTGATAAAGCAGAGTCAATTGAAGAAGCATTAGAAAAAATGGTCAATCAAAAACCTGATTTAGTCTTTCTTGATATTCATTTAACAGATGAAAGTGGGTTTGATTTAGCAGATAAATTCAAGAAAATGAACCATCCCCCCAAAATTGTTTTTGCTACAGCTTATGATGAATACGCATTAAAAGCTTTTGAAGTTGATGCAATTGATTATATTTTAAAACCATTTGAGGAAGAGCGGGTGAGACAAGCAGTTGAAAAAAGCCATTCTGCTATTTCCCATCTAAGCACAGGTGAAGAAACAACAAACCTGGCTAGAGAAATAAATGGGAAGATTGCTATTCAAGCTGATGAACGAATTTTTGTGATTGCACTAAGCGATATTTTATATATAAGTGTCGATAACGGTGCAAGCCATATCATTACGAAGCAGCAACAAATTGATACGAATGAAACATTGACTCATCTAGAAAGCAGATTAAATTCAACGCTTTTCTTTAAAACTCATCGTAGTTTTATTGTAAATCGCGAAGCCATCCAAGAAGTTCAACCTTGGTTTAATCATACCTATCAAGTTACTGTTAAAAATGGGGATAAAATTCCCGTTAGCCGTTCTTATGTCAAACAGCTTAAAGAAGAAATAGGACTAAATTAATCCACTAGAGAAGTCAAAATTGATTTCTCTAGTGGATTTTTATATTGAATAAGGTCACTCACCAGATGATTTTGGCAACTCAGCTGAATATTCTGTCATTCCAACGTTGAAAGCGTATAAAAAAAGGGGAGGATAGTATAATAAGAGTATCAAAAGATATTAAGGGAGCGATATTCTATGGAAACAAAGAAAATTTATACGTTTTTACAACAAGCATTTGTTTTTGCCTTTATTATGTTACTAGCTAATCTGATTGTAGGTATTTTACCATTTCCAATGCCAGCTTCAGTCATGGGTTTAATTTTATTATTCATCGCATTATGCTTAAAAATAGTTAAGTTAGAACAAGTAGAATCCTTGGGAAATAGTTTAACAGGACTAATTAGTTTTCTATTTGTTCCGTCAGGTATTTCGGTTATGAATTCATTAGGAATTATGGGACAATATGGTGTGCGAATTGTTTTGATTATTATTATTGCCACAATTATATTACTTGCTATTACTGGTTGGACAGCAACAGCACTCTTAAACTTAAAAAAGAATCAATCTTTCTCTTGGGATGGATTGAAATCGCTTTTTTCTATTAAGAGAACACATAAAAAATTAGACGAGGTGAAGTGATATGACTCCATATTTTGGGATTATTGTTTCAATGGTAGCATTTGGAATTGGTACGTTTCTTTTTAAGAAATCAAACGGTTTCTTCCTATTTACACCCTTATTTGTGGCAATGGTTTTAGGGATTATCTTTTTAAAAGTAGGCCATTTTAGTTATACTGAATACAGTAGTGGCGGCAAAATGATTAGTTTTTTTCTAGAACCTGCCACAATAGCATTTGCAATTCCATTATATAAACAGGTAGATGTCTTGAAAAAATATTGGGTACAAATTGTTTCAGCTATTATTGTCGGATCAATTGGATCAGTCGCAGTTGTTTATATTTTATCAGGAATAATCCATGTAGATCAATCGATTATGGCATCCTTATTACCTGAAGCATCAACAACCGCTATAGCAGTTCCGCTGTCTGAATCCATTGGTGGTATTGCTGCAATCACTTCATTTGCTGTGATTTTCAATGCTGTGATAATTTATGCTTTAGGACGATTTTTATTAGAAAAATTCAAGATTAAAAATCCAATTGCTAGAGGACTAGCGTTAGGAGCAAGCGGTCATGCCTTAGGAGTTGCTGTCGGAATTGAATTAGGCGAAGTCGAAGCAGCAATGGCAAGTATCGCCGTGGTGGTAGTTGGTGTAGTTACGGTAATCGTTGTTCCAGCATTTGCTGTATTTATCGGATTATAACTTATAAGTTAAGATGGTTTGATTTTCAGTTAGCAAAACAAATACAGCCAACAACGTATATGTTGTTGGCTGTATTTGTTTCTAGTCATTTAAATAAGATTTTTAATGGGAATTTTCTATAGTATTAGGGTGTTAGTACATTAAATTGTTGAACTTTACTTGACTCAAACACAATTGGTTCGGTCTGACTTATTAAGTTAGAATTTAAAGAAATTTTTAATGGATAAGTATCTTCGTAAGATGACATATAGTAATCTAAATTTGTCACGTCCATTATTGCTGTATATTGTGTGTAATCAAGTGTACCATCTTCTTTTACTTTAACCCCTTTCGGAATAGACACTGATGAGAGAATGTGAAATAAACTATTGATAGCTGAAATTTTATCTTTGCCAGGTTCTGTAAATTCAGCATTGAAAACAGTTCTTATAAAACGGGATTCAGATGTATAGTCACCTGGCATACCAAAAGCACCATTACCAAGCTCACCTGAATTAGGTTTAAATTTATAAAAATGACTAGCTGGTTTTAATTGATTACTTAAAAAAGAATAATGATTTAAATTGGCCAAATGCCATGGATAGTCTGGGGAATTAGTCATAACTCTAACTTTATTATCATAGATTGACATTCCAGACTTAGTAATTTCTATAATGATTGAACTGCCTGTTTGATCTGCGACAATCCAATGCAGTGGTACAACAACATCTAATAAATTATTTTTAGCAGAAACAACATTTATATTAGATGCTTCTTTTTTTAACTCATCTATTGATGCAATGTTTCCTAAAAGCCAAGATACTAGCTCGTGAGGGGCTATGTTTACTTTTCCTGGTTCTTGTGAAGGATTGTATTCAGCATAGTCACTGAAATAGAGAGCGCAAACTGAAAGTCCTTTTTCATTTAAACCATCAGCAAAAAAATAGTCTTCTAACTTACGGCCAGCACCTAAAAAAGCATACTTACTTTTATATGTGACGTTAGACACAACATTACTTTTAAACACATAACCTCTTGGTAAATATACAGGAGAGGCATCTAGTTCGAATGCAAAATCCATTGTTCTTGATAAAAAATTTGATTGATCCTTAGATTGGTAAATTAACGACGTACACATCATAATCACTCCTTAAATTTTAGTATAACTACAATAGAAACTGTTACAAAGACAAAAACTATTAAAAAAATTTATGTCGCAATGAAGTTGGAAATTCGTTAGGTGAGGGTGGTTTAGAAACAGTAATCGATTGTTACTTTAATTATAATTATAACAGAACCTGTTTGTATAGACTAGGATAACAGGTTGTATTGTAAAGTTATAAATTAGAATAAAGCTGATAGTAAGCCAGGAAGTATTCAAAATTAAAATAAGCTCCTATGAACTTGTTTTAATTTTTTATTGGATTAACAAGTTATTTTACATAAAACGGTTAAATTAAGCCTCAAATAAAGATTACGTACTAAAAAAAGGATGTGATTCATAGTTAAAGGGCAAGTTAAATGCTATAAATTAATATTTTTAATGGACAGTCTACTTTGTATAATATATATTATGTAAACTAGAATATAAAATCTTTTACAAGGCAGCGAATGTTGCGGCTACCCTGTTTCGATTTAAATAAACTTGTTCCACTCATATCGTACCTTTACTATACGCACCTTGGGACGGAATTTTAAATATTTTTTTGTATTTATCAACATCAGATTGAAAAATAAATTCAAATTCATTTTACCATTTTCTAAAATATGAAATGCTTCAAGTTTTTTTGTTTAATTAATTTGCTCAAATAACTAGAATCCATTTAGATAGTCACAAACTTGTTGCTGAGTTAATACATATTCATTCAATTGCGCTACAATTTGTTGTTTAATAATTTCGTTTGATGGGTATAACATTCAATTGTTTGCACCGCACCTCACAAAACGCTTAATTTTCTCTAAATATAGTATATAAACGATCTGTTTAAATCAATAACTACCTAAATAAATATTTTTTATAGCTTTTTGCTTTTCTTTATACTGGACATGAGTTTAATCTTTGTTGATGATATGCTAGAATGACCTAGTAGTTCATGTATAGTCCTAATATCAGCGCCATTTTGGAGTAAATGTGTAGCAAAAGAATGCCTTAATTTATGTGGATTTATGCTGATACGCAACTTTTTCCCAAAAGAACCAACCTCTCTTTACCTCCCTTCCCTCTTACTCTTATCACCCTATCTTTTAAATCAATGTCATTAATCCTAATATCAGAACACTCAGTAACTCTAATACCAGTGTCGTATGATAATTCAAAAATAAATCGTTGGAACATTGTTACATTTTTTGATTGCTCCATATCCAATACTATTTTTTCTATTTCTTCTTTATAAAAGAATTCTACGTTTCTAAAACCAGTTTTCATATTAATTTCTTTGAAGTGGTTTTCTAATTTAAAATCGTAAAAAGTAATTAAAACATCGTAAAAATTTCTTAAATCGCTAACATATGACATTACAGTGTTTTTTTACATGTTAGCAATAGATACTATAAATACTCTCTTTTTTGATTCTTGTTAATATCAACACGTTTCACAAAAAATAAGTATAACTACTCAAATCCCTACAATTTCGCCTATGATAATGCTAATTGGACGTAAAAAATAAACTAACCAAATTTTATTTTAATTTGGTTAGTTTATTTCTATAATATAAGCTAACTATATATATAATTTTGATACTACTTTTTTTCAATTTTTATTGATTCAGTTTCATAAATGTTTTAAGTAGTTTTTAAACAAATACAATCTTCCAATTGATCTATATGGACTATTTCTACAATATTATACAATTTTTTGTGTATAATATCTTTTATCTGTTTTCTATCTAAGTTTGGATCTAATATTAGAGTTTTAGAAAATTTTTCTATTTTTTCAATACCTCCTATTTTTATCTTAGCTTTAAAAACTACATAATAAATAATTTTATCATCCCAATGTTCTTCTACTTTACTAATAACTATTCCTCCCTAAAGTTTAGAATTTATATAATTTATGGAGCATTTTTTAATGACCATTGAATAACGCCACTATAATTTCCAACTTTACCTTGACCTGGCAACATTTTTAAATATAAACCTGAACTATTATCATTTTTCAGCTCTAGATTGGTTATTTTATACTTGTCAACGGCACTTTGCTCTATTATTGTGCTCTCCTCATTATTAAAAATAAATGTATTATTTGAATTATCTACATAGTATAAGGTTTCTTTCAGCTCACTATTTTCATATGTCAACGGAGTTACTATTTTCGCCGTCAACTTCCAATTATCAGAATCTATTCCTCTTGAATCTTCAATAGTTATATTAGAATCTGTATATAAATTATAATTTTTTTCAGTACTTGATATGCTAATTTTACCAAAGTCTAAGTTAGTATCTACTGAACTAAATTCAAGATAGCCATCTGTTACTGTTATTTTTATAGTCTTTTCTACTATTTTATTATTGGAATCTTGCGCTCTTATTAGAGCACTATAGCTTCCTTTAGAAAAATCTAAATCATTTTGTGCAACACTAATCGTTTCAATTTCTTTGCCCGTTACAATATCCCAAGCCTTAGAATCAGATTTCTCTAAAATTAAATTGGTTAAATTTGAATTACTTACACCTTTTTTTAAATCCTCTATAGTTATGTC
The DNA here is from genome assembly GCF_000744945.1 of Carnobacterium maltaromaticum DSM 20342. Classification (NCBI taxonomy): domain Bacteria; kingdom Bacillati; phylum Bacillota; class Bacilli; order Lactobacillales; family Carnobacteriaceae; genus Carnobacterium; species Carnobacterium maltaromaticum. Next base: position 662,062 of record NZ_JQMX01000001.1, on the reverse strand, counting down.
AAAATCATTACCAGTTAAAATACTATTTCCTACTATCGGTGTAGTCTCATCATAAACTGTTACAGGAATTTCAATTACACTTTGATTATTTGATTGATCATTTAACGTAACTTCAGCGGTAAAGTATCCAACTTTATCAGTTGATGGAATTTTTGTTATTGAATAGGTAATACTATCTGCTCCACCATTATCAGATACATTCGTAATTAAAGATGAAGCATTAGAGGTGAAAGTTGAATTTTTTTGGATTTTTTGTGGAACCGCAGTTGCTGTTGGATTTACTGTATCAACCACTTCAAATTCAACTGTTATTGTATTTGTACTTATGCCATTAGTAACCTCAATACCAATATTTTTTTTACCGACCTTTTTATTATCTGGAATATTTACGAATTTATTTATTTTAACAGTATTTCCTGCACTGTCTTTTAAATCTGTTATAAAATCTTCAGGATTTAATTTACTAAAATCAGTTCCGGCTTCAACCTTTTTATTGGTGCTACTACCTGTCATCACTGAATAGTCAACGGTAAAACTCTGACTATTGTCATAAGAATCTAAAAAACCTGTATTGGCAGAAACTTCAATAGAATAACTTTTTCCTTCTTGAAATTTGTCATAAGTCAAAGGAACTGGAACATCAAATGTTGCTTTTCCATTTATATAAGTAACATCCATATCTTTAATTGAATAAACATTATTACCTATGTTTAATGTGAGTTTTGATGTATCTACTCCAGATACATTTAATGATCCAGTTATATGGATATCTGAATTTATATATTTTTTTCCTACAACACTATCTACTTTAAGATTCAGCATATTTGTAGTAGTATATAGTTGTCCAAATGACATTAACCATCTTCCATCAACTGTTGTATTCGAGTTTGTGGGTTTGTACGAAAAATAATAATTATTATAAAAGTCAAAACCTATCCCATAATCAAAGTTATTGCTTGTTGATACTGTAAAACTATATCGATTTGATGAAATCCCTACATACTTGGCATAGAATCTAGAATTAGTAGGAATTTTACTTTCATCTGTATAAATATCTTGCGTATACTGAACAACCGATATACTGTTATCAGAGTTTATTGTTAATAACTTATTAGGGGCCTTCATTGAGGTGAAAATAAATTGTCCATTTGATAATTTTTTTGAGTACCAATATCTATCAGTTATTAAACTAGTATCTCTGTATCCGTATACTAAACCATTGCTATCAATATCTGGAAATATCCCCGTACCAACTATATATAATGATATGGTTCCAGTAGGTACTTCAAATGGAGAATATGCACTAGATGACTGTGGCTTAATGAATAGTAACAAACCTAATAGAATAAATTCAAATACCAAAAGGAAAAAATTTCTTTTATGTGATTTTTTTCTTATTTCTTTCACTATTTTTTGCCTTCCTTCTTTTTTTAATTCTGGCAGCTTTTAATTTTTTTTCTCTTTCAATTTTCTTTTTACGTCTAATCAATAAACCAATAATCACAATGCAACAGCTCGCTATAAGTAGAAAAATTAATAATGCTACTATGTTCCGATTTATTTCTTTTTTATTAATGTCTACTGCTTCATCATTTAATTTTTTTGTATCTTCTTTACCAATTGAAAAATTTTTATCAAAGCTCCATTCTTTTTCACCTGTATTAATTTTTAAATGGAGGGTATAATCGCCTGCTTCTAACGGCTCATTATCCCAACTAATAGGAAAATCAAAATTTGAATTAGGAGCCATTGACATACTTTGTTTTACCGTTTCATGTAGAACTTCAGTTTTATTTTTTTCGGTTACTTTAGCATTTATTACTAAATTATTTATAATAGTTGGTTTACTATTTTGAATATTTGCAGTAATCGCAGTACGATAATTTTGAAGAGCAGGTTTTATTTTATTAAGATTGACAACTGGTTCAACAATTGTGTCATTTTCAGATAATTGAATTCCAATTACATAAGAATAAGAATTTCTTATTTGAACATTCTCGCTTGTATTTTTTGAATCCGTGTCCTCCTTATAGATATAAAAACCTCCTAACACTATCCCGTCAATTTCTTCGCTAGGCATTTTTAACTGAAAACTTACTTCTTTCGTTTCTCCTGGATTTAATGCTATTTTTTGCTTACCAGAAATGATATCGGTTAATGAATATACTTGAGAATTATCTTTCTTGAGGTTTTCTTCACTATAATCGATAACTCCATTTTGGTTAGTTTTTGCATTGTTTGGGACAATATTTAACTCTATCTTTTCTTCAGAACTATTGCTTACTGTTAAAGTAATTGCTTGTTCTTCATTCGGTTTCATTTTTAAATCAAAATATGACTTGTCTTTATCAATTTGATTTTCTGGGATATTTGCTTTAACTGAGTACCCCATTGATGCAGCATCTACCTTAGTACTAATGAATAGAGTGCTACATATAAATATACAGATTATTAAAAATTTTTTTTTCAAATCGTTGCCTCCTATTTCAAAAGAGGCAACAAGAAATGAGCTTCTTGTTGCCCTATTTTAATTCTATTTTGGAGCGTCAGAGAGCGCCCACTTTAGATCTGCAGTATACGTTGTGTTGGCTTTTGCAGATCCAGCGTATACTTTTAATTGTACATTGTCATTTGAATCTGTACCTGTTGTCCAAGTAGTCAGCCATGTACCACTACCTTGATTTACATTCGCATTCATTACTGTTTGCGTCTCTGTATTTAATAATGTTACATCATTACTCGTAGGAGGAGTTGAAACATTTCCTTTACTTGCAGCTTTCACAGTTGGATTTTTAAAAGAAAGTTCAGCACCTTTTAAAACTTCTGTGGAATCATTCGTTGCTACAAATTCACTAGCTGTAACAGAGAGGCTCCACCCAACATTCGTACCTCTAACATCTGTAACCTGTACATAAGGAGCTTTATTAAGCGCGCTATATACTTGATCTTTACCACTTACTTTCTTTTCACCAAACTGTATATTTGATACAAAATCCAGAGATAAGGGACCTGGATTATCTGTACCAGGATTGTTGGGATCAGCTGGATCGATTACAATTGGTAAATCCGGATCTTCTGGATTTACTGGTCCTGTAATATCTCCCCCACCTCCAACGAAAGTGATAATATTTTCACTCGTTTCTTGGCTAGTGGTACTTGCTTCCACCTCAGTTAGATTTACTAACAAAGCAGAACTAGTTAAAGCAACGTACGAAATTAATAATTTGTTTTTCATATTTTCTCCTAAATATAATTTATTTTTTTATGCTGGTGCATCTTGCAATGACCAGTTGATTATTGCACTATACGAATCAATATAACTATCTGTTGGAATAAGTAAATTAACTTTTCCAGAATTCCCCTCAAAAGCATTTGACCACGTACCCATTCCAGAATTTTGCTCTGCATAAAGTATCTTTGATGGAGATTCATTCAAAGTTGCACCTGAAGCAATTGCAGGAGTCAAACTATTAGCATCAGTTCCTTTTACTTTACCTGATGGAATTGTTAATTGCGCTTTCAGTTTTTTTGTTTCATCTGAATTTGAGAATTCAGTAATGCTTGCCATTAAGCTCCAGCCTGCACCGGTACCTCTAACATCTGTTACTTGGGCACCTAAAGTTTCTCCTTCTACCGGAATAGCATTTTGCGTTGTCACACCTAATTTGACTTTTCCAAAATTAAAATTTGATACAGCATCTATTACTAAAGAACCTGTATGACCTGTTCCTGGTTGTACTCCATCAATAATAGGATTTTGTTCATTTCCACCCGCTTCAATTTCTACCGCAGTAGTACTCTGTTGTGTATCAATTTCTGCAGCAAGTACTTGAGTATTTGTAAATCCTGCCCCTACAGTAAGTAAGCCCACACAAACTAGATATAATTCAATCTTCTTCATTTTATCTCCTCCTAAATTAATTTTTTTATTTTGGTGCATCTTGTAAAGACCACACAATTTCGGCAGAATAACTATCTGCATAGTTCCCATCAGGTACCACTATAGAGACATGGTTTCCCTTCCCCTCAAAATCTGTTGACCATGTACCCATACCAGAGTCTTGACTCGCAGAGAAAATAGATTGCTCCGTTGCATTCAATGTTACAGATTTTGAAATAGCTGGATTATCTTTAGACACACTTGTAGTTGAGACATTTCCTTCTGGGATTAATAGCTGTGCCCCTTTTAAGACTTTTGTCTTATCTGCATTCTCAAAATCTGAAATTTTAGCTGTTAAGTCCCAACCTGCACCAGTTCCTCGCATGTCTGTAACCTGTGTTCCTAACGTTTTATCTGTTGGTATTACAGCATTATAAGTAACTGTCTTACTTTCAATTTTTCCGTTTTCAAAGGTGAAATCTGATACTGCATCAATTACTAAATTACCCGTATGATTCGTAGGAGGATCAATTGGAATAATGGGATTAGTTGGCTTATTGTCTTCAGTTCCTCCTTCTAATGTAAAGTCAGCTGTCGTTTTAAACCCGTCTGCTTCAGCAGCGAAAGCTGTATTTCCAATACCAGTAGTCATTATCAAACCTAATCCAACAATACTCATTTTCGTTAATTTTTTCATAATTTTCTCCATTCATGTTAAATTTGTTGCGATATTCTTTTTTATTCAATAAAAAAAGACCTAAAGCACTTACCAAAAAAGCAAAACTTATTAAACCATACTTTTTTTGAAATTGACCTGTAGAAGGTAAGTAGATATTTTCTTTCTTTGTGCCATACTCCAAACTTGAAACTTTTTTGTTTTCAGTCTGACCACCCTTTATGGAATCGTTATTATCTGTATTTTCATTTTCTGAAAAACTAATACCTGCTTGACTTGTATTATCATCCATTGCAAAAACTTCTTCATACAAAATAAAACTGCCCATAAAAACTACAAAAATAATACTCAAAAATATTTTCACCTTCATTTCCACCTCCACTAAAAATTATTTTTATGGTTTTCTTATTGTAAAAGGATCACCAAAAACCTAAGAAGTGTTAATACAAAGTAGTTATATCTTTCATAACAACCTTTCTCGATAAAAATCATCACTATAAGGAGCATTTTTTAAATAGTGTATAGTTTTATATTTCACATGGATGTCCTTACCACGATAATTCTATTGTTTTTAAACAATATTTAAAAAATATATTCTTATTAACCTATATGTATCATCCTTAGTTGTTAAGACAGTTTTTATTATAACAAGTCACTTCTTGTAATACTTTTTTTTAAATGTAGTTCTTATTACAGAAAAAAAAAGGAAGAAATGCCTTTAATAAAGCATTTCATCCTTTTTTCTTTTTTCTCGGCTTAATTTTCATCCTTTTTTACTTACTATTTTTTTATTTTTTATTTTTTTTTGACAAAAAAATAAAAATAAGTGCTAAATCAATTTTACTTATATTTTAAACTAGATATTATTCCTTTACAGTAAGTTTTATTTAGCTTGTATACTATCTAATTCTTTTATCAACGATTTCCTTAATACGATGTATAATTCTATTTTTTGACCTATCAGATGGATTTACTTCCCATAATAACATTTCTATTTCAGTGTCTTTTAACTCATCATAAACTCTATCTGTAATAATTAAATCAACATCATTACTTAGAGATATTGTTACATCAACAATTTGATCTAGATCATTCATTCTTAGTAAATCATTAAAATCTTTACTAGTTTCACCCCCGTAAATTGATAACAGGCAAATTTTTATGTGATTAATTAAATATTTTTTCCCTGCATATTTTTCTATCAAAACTGAATACTTATTGATTAAAAATACTCTGTTTTCAAAAAGAGGATTTTCAAATGTTGATTTCTCAACTAATATTTCATAAAATTTATTTACTATATGTGTAAGTGGCCCCTTGGATTTTGAAATGCCTGGGATATCTTCAGAGATACTGTCAATACCCTCAAATAATGAAGCTCTAGAATGAATATGAATTAAATTAGAATATAAAATACTATATTCTCTAGCATTTAATTTAATATCAAAATAAAGAAAGAACTCTTTCATCCAAAAATTTGTGTATTCTACTACATTGATGTCATGTGTTTGCACGTAAACTAACATTTCTGATACAATCGCATTATCTTCTAAATGGAATTCAAGTCCAAAAATAGTAAGATAAAGAAATGCTATTTCAGATTCAATATCTTTTTTCATCAACTTTGGAAATATACTTTTATAGATTGGGAACAAGCTTTCTTTAAGTATAGTGTAGTGTTTACTATCATCTAGCAATTGATTTTTCAAAATAGACTCGTCACAAGTCTCACCTATTTCTATTCTATGAAAGATTATTGCAAAATAATAACGTAAAATTTCTTTTTCTGAAAGTCCAATATTTCGAACCCTAATTTTTTCTATATACTTAAAAAAGATATCGAACTTTTTTTTTTCAACATTATAAAAAGGCCATTTCAAACCACTATATGAATACCAAAAAAAATCAAAAAAGAATAGTCTCTTTTGCTTTTCATCGCCTAAAATTGTTGCATTAACATTAGTATTAAATTGTAACTTGTATCGAGAAAGAATATTTCTATCAATTACCTTCATATTTTTATACATCGTAGAATACGAAACATAGTGATCTAAGGCATATTCATTTATTTCCACAGTATTTTCAAAAAAATATTGCTTCATCCAATTAAAATTAATATTGTCCTCTAAGTAGTATAAATAGATACCATGAATTGAAAGGTCTGAAGGAATATAAACATATAAATAACCATCAGACTTTTGTTGTAAATATACTTCGCTATCCCATTGTTTTACATCATTTTCTAATTCATCCAGTACATCTTTGGTCGTTCTTACTGTACATTTTAAATACTCACTAACGTTATTCAAATCGACATTTCCATTATTTTCTACGATAAAGTAGAATGCTAGTATTTTTCTCAATGTTCTTCTATTAAAAAAAAAATTCACTCAAATCACTCCTTATTTTTCTTAATATATAATTTTAAAAACTTAACATACTACCTTTTTTTTGTCAATAGTTTTCAAAGTATTATTTTGCTATTGTCCTCTTATGTAGAAAAACATTAGTAGATTTTAAAAAGTATGAAATTGAAAAATTAAAATCACATGCAACCTGTATTTATAAATGATTTCATATGATTAATTCCTAATCTAGTATTTAATAAGATTATTTTTGTAAACATAATATTTACATTTATTTCTATAAAAAATTAGTTAGTTCAACAAACAGATACATTGCAATGCTCAAAAAGATTAATTCTATTATTGGGATAATCTTTTATAAGCATTAACTATTATTCATCAATACCTAATACTTGTTACAAAAATTGATACTTCTAATAGAACAACTATCATAAACCATCATTTATATATAACTGCTATAAATTCTCTAAGTAAACGACTGGATAAAAATAATAACTGGTTCAGCTGTTTCATTCTCTGTACCCACTCTTCTAAATTTTTTTAAACTCATATTTTCAAGAGTAGTAGTTGCAGTATCTTACTTAATTAATTGCTTAGAAGGAATCTACTTTGAAACTAAATATTTATCTATCGCATATACTTCTGATACAGGTTAATCTTTCCCTTACCAACCCCTAACTACAAACTTAGGTTTCTTTAATTTTTATAAAATGATAAAAGTCTAATACATTATCTATTAGACTTTTAAGCAGAGTTAATCCATCCTCGGAACGATTTAAAATAACTCCCAAAAAAGTTGTGACAATCTTTTTTGGGAGTTTTAAATATTTTGTGTACGTTACAAAATGGTATAAAAAAACAATCCAGACGAAACACACAGGTACAATATTCTAGCTCCTTAAATTCATGACACATAATAAATACTATAGACCAATGCCATCAGTGCTCTCTGCTACAATGTCATCATAAAGACAGCATTCAACTGATGATTCGATTAATCATTTCTTTTTTTTAAAAGTAAGAATATCAATGTCGATACAAAAAAAACATTAAAAACAACAGCTACTTTAATTGTCTTTCTATGAATTTCTGAGGAATAATCAGGTATACTATCTAAAACCAAGTTTTCATAAGCTTCAACCATCTGCTCTTGACTGCGAATATCACTATAATACCCTGGACTATCTGATAGATAGTGTTGTGCATATGGAAAATAAACAACTTCATCTGGCTCATTCTGACACAACCCTCCAAACCAATTATTTTTTATAATATTCACTTGCTTTAGCGGAACACGGTACCCTTTTTCAACTTCTTTTTGGTTAAATTTTAATGAAAAGGCTTCATTGGTATTTTGAGAAATATCACGCCCGTATGCAACAGACAAGTTTCCTTCCAACCATAAGCGACTATCTAATAATTTTTCTGTTGAATTTTGTGTACTTAAATCAAATATCAAAGAACGCTCTTTTTCTTTATTTTCAATATCCGCAATAATAGTACCTTCATAATCTGTTGTAAAAACAACTTTTTCAGTCGTTGATTCAACAACACCGTTTAATTTATCATGACTCAACGTGTTCGTATCATAATCAATAATAACCCAACTTAATAAATTAGTCTTATTATTTTTCGCAATAATATTCACCTCTAAACGTGTGCCCCAAAAAGCACTTGTATGAACATTAAACGTTCCAAAAATCATATAATACTTTGGTTCACCATCGGAAAAAATTTTTGTTTTTATCAATTCAAAATCATCTGGTATAAGACTTTCTGCCCATTTCAAATCTAAAATTTCATAGCACAAAAATGTACTGTATGGCTCCACAACAAAACCCATATAAGGATTTTTCTGTGCAGAATAGTTCATGACTGCATTTTGAAATCTTTTTGGTATTAACTTACTTAAAGGTGCCATGACCTGTAGAGTTGCAGTATCTTTTGGCGTAATCATTTGTTCTACTTTTTTTATGAATTGAAATTTACCCATGTTACCTCCTTGAATAATTAATTGGACTATCCTGAAAAATTAAAATTTAAAATTTAATTAAATCACTTTTCATGTTATTTCTATAACCTTTATTACTTCTCTGATCCTCTATAATATTTTGTTTGTCACTAATTAAAGGTTTAGCTGTGTTCTAAATTCCCATCATGCTTTGCTACGTTTTTATGCTCATTATCATAACAAATCAATCGCATAATGTAGCTGGAATTTATTTTTGAATACTCCTATTTTATTCCCATATCTTTTACTTTCATTAACCGTGTAATATTTGCGCGTTCATTTTCTTCAAGTTTCATTTGTATATAACGAATTGTTTCTTTTAGTTTAGGAATCGTCATATACTCTAACGCATTTACTCGTCGTCTAGTTTTTTCTATTTCGTCAGCAAGTAATTGACATGTTTTCTCTATCTCTGCTAACTCCAGTAATTTCGGTAAAATTTGCGATAGCTCATCAATTGATTGATCTAATTCACTATTCGAGTTTAGATAACCATAGGGTAACTCTTTTTCAGCCTCTGGATAAGAAAAATTCATCACAGGTACTTCTACATTCATTATGTTTTTTTCATAAATATCTACGATTACTTTTCTTGCAGGAACTACTACTAATCCTTCAATAAACTTTTCATTCAAAAGAGCCTTTGCCATAACAAACGATTGCATACTTGTAATTAAGGAATTTTCAACATCGCTTCTTAACAGGTTATTTTGTCTGACTAAAATAATAAAACGACGCATTAATTCATCTTGCTTATCTTTAAGCAGCTTATGCCCTCTCGTTGCCGTTGTTAATCTTTTTTTTAATTTTGAAAGCTCCATACGTGTAGGATTTACATTTAAACGTACCACAGTAGTTTCACTCTCCCTTTAATAAAAATTGATCTAGCAACTCATCTTTAATTCTCTTCAATTCTGTTCTTGGTAAAATTGACAGCAGTTCCCATCCTAAGTCCAACGTCTCTTCAATTGTTCTATTTGTAGTAAAACCTTGATTAATGTATTCTTTTTCAAAGCGTTCAGCAAAAAGTGCATATAATTTATCAACTTTGGAAAGTGCCGATTCACCAAGTACAACAGCTAATTCTTTGGCTTGCTTTCCTTCTGCATATGCAGCAAATAATTGATTCATTGTGGCGGCATGATCGTGACGTGTTTTCCCTTCTCCTGTTCCTTTATCCTTCAAACGTGATAAAGAAGGCAATACATCAATAGGAGGTTGTATACCACTTTTATATAACTCACGAGATAAAATAATTTGACCTTCGGTTATATATCCTGTTAAATCAGGAATGGGATGTGTCTTATCATCCTCTGGCATAGTTAAAATTGGTATTTGGGTAACAGAACCTTTTTTCCCCTTCAACCGCCCAGCACGTTCATATAATGTTGCTAAATTTGTATATAAATACCCTGGATACCCTCGACGCCCTGGTACTTCACGACGTGCAGCAGAAATTTCTCTCAAGGCTTCACAATAATTCGTCATATCTGTCATAATAACCAAAACTTGCATCCCTTTTTCATAGGCTAAATACTCTGCCGCTGTCAAAGCCATTTTGGGTGTTGCGATACGTTCAATAGCAGGATCATTGGCCAAATTAATAAACATAACTGATCGATCAATTGCCCCAGTTTTACGAAAATCTTCCATAAAATATTCTGCTTCCTCAAAAGTGATTCCAATTGCTGCAAATACAACTGCAAATGTATCTTCACTATTTGGTACTGTTGCCTGCCTAGCTATTTGAGCTGCTAATTCTTTATGAGGCAACCCCGAACCTGAAAAAACTGGCAATTTTTGACCGCGGACTAATGTATTTAAATGATCAATAGCAGAAATTCCAGTTTGAATAAACTCATTCGGATAATCTCGTGCCATAGGGTTGATTGCCTCACCATTTACATCTAAACGTTTTTCTGGAATCAAATCTGGACCTTCATCCTTCACACGCCCCATACCATCAAAAACACGGCCAACCATGTCTTCAGAAACAGCTAACGAAAGAGGACGCCCCAAAAATCGGACCTTTGAATTTTTTAAGTTAATTCCATCAGAGCCTTCAAATATTTGAACCATAGCTGTATCTCCATCAACCTCTAACACTTGTCCGTGTCTAACCTCACCATTTTGCATCTGAATTTCAACTAATTCATCATATTTTACTCCGTTAACTTTTTCAACCGCCATCAAAGGACCGACTATTTCATTTATTGTTCTGTACTCTTTAAGCATGATTATCCATCCCTCCATTAGCTACAATTTCTTTAAGCACTTGTTTTATTTCAGTTTTGATTAAATCAAACTTTGTTAATTCAGATTCTGATATATATTTGCTACGAGAAATCTTATCTCTCAATTGAAGCGTCCCTTCCAATATTTCTGACAGGTAAGCCCCTAGATTCATTGCATTTCGTGCTTCTTCTCCAAAATATAAAATAAGTTCCAACATATAGGCTTGTTTTTGACGCGAGGTATAAGTATCTACGTCATCAAATGCATTTTGTTGGAGATAATCTTCACGTATAGATTTTGCAATGCTTAAAGTAAGACGATCTTTTTCTGACAATGAATCTAGTCCAACTAAACGAACAATCTCTTCTAACTGAGATTCCTCTTGTAAAATACTCATAGCATTTGTAACCATCTCACTCCAACCCATATTTAATGCTTGATTATTAAACTTACCAACTTCTGGCAAATACAGCGAATAAGAACTTAACCAGTTAATGGAGGGAAAATGACGTTTTTGAGCTAAAATTGAATCTAATCCCCAAAAGACTTTAACAATCCGTAACGTATTTTGAGTAACTGGCTCTGAAATATCTCCTCCTGGTGGAGATACAGCTCCGATAGCGGTAATACTCCCTTGACGTTTCTCTGAACCCAAAGCAATAGCTAAACCTGCTCGCTCATAGTATTCTGCTATTCGACTACCTAAGTATGCAGGATACCCTTCATCTCCAGGCATTTCTTCTAAACGACCAGACATTTCACGTAATGCCTCTGCCCAACGCGAAGTAGAATCTGCCATAATTGCCACACTATAGCCCATGTCTCGAAAATATTCAGCAATTGTAATACCAGTATAAATAGAAGCTTCTCTGGCAGCTACTGGCATATTGGAGGTATTGGCTATGAGAATCGTCCGTTCCATCAAAGACTCTCCAGTATTAGGATCAATCAACTCTGGGAATTCATTTATTACATCAGTCATTTCATTCCCACGTTCTCCACACCCAACATACACAACAATTTCTACATCGCTCCACTTAGCTATTTGATGCTGTACAACTGTTTTCCCAGCACCAAATGGTCCCGGAACCGCTGCAGCTCCACCCTTAACTACTGGAAAAAAAGTATCAATAACTCTTTGCCCTGTTGTCATCGGTTCTGTTGGGTTTAATTTCTTAGCAATCGGTCGGGCACGTCGAACGGGCCATTTTTGCATCATTGTAAATTCTTTTAATCCACTGGGAGTTTCAAGGGCATAGACTGTTTCCTTTAAATTGAAATGTCCAGCTTCTAATGCAACTATTTTTCCACTTATTCCATTAGGAACCATTATTTTATGCACAATCACTTTAGTTTCTTGAACGATTCCAATAACATCTCCGCTAGAAACATCCATTCCTAGTTCTAAAACTGGTTCAAACAACCATTTTTTTTCATGGTCTAATGCTTCGATTGAAATACCACGAACTAAAAAATCACTTTTTGTCACTTCCATAAATTCTTTTAAAGGACGTTGGATTCCATCAAACATTTGAGCAATTAAACCAGGGCCCAATTCAACAGATAACGCATTACCAGTTGTCGTGACGGGTTCGCCTGGACCTACCCCTGACGTTTCTTCATAGACTTGAATAGAGGCGACATCTCCTCGCATTTCAATAATTTCACCAATTAATCCAATTTTACCGACTTGACAAATATCTTGAATATTCGCTTCTTCCATACCTTTAGCCATAATTAAAGGACCTGAGACTTTAATGATTTCACCTTTTTTCAAACCAATATCCCCCTACTATAAAATATTTTTTCCAACTGCTTTTTCTACATTTTCTTGAATTCGATTTTTTCCAATATTTAAAACACCTAAATGATTGGGGATTAAAATAATAGCTGGAGTAATTTTTTCATCATAACGTTTAATTGTTTCTGGTATTAACGCTCCAAGTTGCTCAGTTAAATAGATAATTCCATAATTATCTTCTGCCAGCTTAGGAATAATTATTCTAACGGAAGCTGCATCTTCTGCATAAAAAACATCAAAACCAAGAATTTTAAACGGTAAGATTGAATCTTTGTCTCCAATTACTCCAATTTTATGCACCATAGTTCAACCGCATCCTTTCTCTCAAAGAATCTTGCGGGATTTGATTTTTTTTCCCAACTAAAATAAGTCTTAGGTTTCTTACCTCGGTTTGTTTTGCATAAAGATAGGCTAATATAGGCATAGGGCCAAAAACTTCAAATTTCGCCATTTGAAAAAACTTCATTAGCGAATTATCAGTCTCTAAGTCAATTTTAATTGGCGATATTTGTCTGGTTTCCGAATTAGTAGCTGCTTGAATAATAGTCTTATAAGGCAATTTCATTAATTTTTTTGACAAACTCCCTAAATCCTCAGAAGCTAGCTCAATCAAAGTTGCTTTAGAAACCTCACCAGAACTTGATAAGACAGCATGAAGAAAATTTCGTGTTTGTTTTTGATCAATCGCTCTACATAGAATTGAAAGGTTGTTAAAATCGATAAATAGATTTGCTAATTCAATAATTTTTGGTTCGTTTAATTCTAGAGATAACGCTTTAATATGTCTAAAATAAAAACGATCTAAAATGATATCTATCGCCTGTATATTATGATACTCTTCATAATAATCAAGCGCATCTTCCAAAGCTTCTATAATAATTGGGTGAAGTACTTCAGATTTTCCCGCCTCAACAACGTGACGTAAAGCTGAAAGCGGCTCTTTGCCAATATCTAGTAATAAATAATCAAAATTCTCCCCTACTAACTTAGCCTTCAATAAAATTTTCAAATTATGATAAGAGTATCGTAAAGAAAAAAACTCAATTAAACGTGGTTCTGGACTGATCTCAAATAATTCTTTAAATGTTCGTTGCATTTCATTGTCTATTAACAGTTCATAGTCTTTATTTTCTTTTATTTTTTCTACATCCTGTCGATATGAGCTATCTTTCAAAACATTGACGGCCTCTTCAAAACTGCTTGCATGAAGCATCGTTTCGAACTGTTCATTTCTTAAAAGGCGTGTTTCATACACACGAATTAACGCATTCGTTCCAGCATAATCCGTAGCTTTCATAACTGACCTCCGTCCTTCTAATTAAATAGTTTAGTTGAAACCATAGGCATTAAATCTTCTTTTTTTGTCTTTATAATATCTTCAAAGCAAAAATTATAATCAATTCCAGCCATTCTTAAAATAAAACCTGATTTATTAGCAATTTTTTCCTGCGAAAGTACTATTAAAAAACTAGATTTTATTTCTAACTCGTGAAGAAATTCTTGTGAAATATAGCCACTGGATTTGTTGCCTAATATAACTTCAATTTTCTTTTCTGTACTAAACTGCTTAATTGCATGTTCTAGAAAGTCTTGAAACTCAGTAGAATTCCAATCCTTCATTTTTTTCAATGCCTGTTCAAATGTTTCTTCAATAATTTGTTGTTTTTCAGCTAGCAATCTATTTCGTAATTTTATTTTATATGAATTTAAATTCAAGTTATAATCCTTCAAAATAGTTGCATCAATTTTTGCTTTTTCACTATGAGACTGATCCATTAATTGCCGTTCTCCTGAAGATAACAACTCTTTAGCTTGAATTTTTGCTTTTGCAGTTTTTTCTTCAGATTCATTCTCTATTCGCTTTAACATTTTTTCTGTAAGTTTTGTTAAATCTGACATTTTTTTCACTCCTTTTATTCAAAACAGTTAATTAATTAAAAACTAGAATAAACGAAATAACAAAACCTAAAATTGCATATGTCTCTACCATTGCTGCGTATATAACACCCTTCATCACGTGTTCTGGTCTTTTGGCTAAAATTTGGATCGCTGCTGTTGCAACACGACCTTGATAAATCCCTGAAAATAATCCTGTAAACGCGACTGGTAATGCAGCGACAAAGAAATAAATCCCCTTAGTCAGACTTAAATCCGCATCAGCTTGAATAAAAATCATAAATGCAATAACGAAACCATACAGTCCCTGCGTTCCTGGTAGTAATTGAAGAATTAAAGACTTACCAAATTTTTCAGGTTGTTCCGTTAATAATGCTGCCGCTGCCTCCCCGGTCATACCAACTCCTTTAGCTGAGCCAATTCCTGCAAAAATCATTGCTACCGCCATCCCTAACCCTGCAAATCCAATTCCACCATTATTTTCCATAAAAAAAGTTAACCAATTATTCATATGATCCAATTCCTCCATATCTTTTTTTTAATCTATTCAATTAAGACAATAGATACTTTATTTTGATTTCATTTCACGTTTCTTTAAATAAATATATTTTTCATAGGTCTTTAAAGGCTGTAAAGCTCTTCCTCCACCTTGATAAAATTTACCAAAAAATTCAACATATTGTAACCGCGCACCATGCACATAGGCGCTTAAGAAACTTAAGAAAATATTAATAGAGTGTAGTAATGCAAATAGTAATATTCCAACGGTAAATTTGGCAATTGGTGGCAATAAGTCAATGATTAAATTGAAAGCCTGAGCAATACTTCCACCCGCTATTCCTAGTGCCATTAATCTTGTGTAGCTCACTAAATCACCTACATAGCCCGTAATTCCGTATAAGGAATATAAGCCGCTCCCGAATCCTACTAATTTATTTTTAGATCCTAAAGTGGAAAATAGTAGCAATCCAAAAACATTAATCCCAATTAAACTAGCCCCAATTAAGAATACTGCATAACTTGGAAACACTAATAGCTCTAGCGTAATCAAAGCAATCCCACATAAAATTCCAACCCATGAAAACGACTCTACATATCCATTTCTGATTTGCTTTTTTCTCCACAAAACTGTGCCGTTTACACATAGCCCAAAGATTAGTTGAATGAAGCCAAAAACGACAGAAGTAATTAAGATTGTATTCACATCTTTTTGCGGGTTTAACAGCTGAAACGGCAGTGTATAACCAAAAAATGAACCGTATACTGCTCCCCATAAAATTGTAGGAAAGGAAAGCAAATAGAAAAAGCGGATGTTCTTCGCGATCCCTCTATCTAAATTTAAAAAATGTTGTATTAGAAAGGTAACAATTAGTAATAATAAACCGTATCCTACATCCGCAACCATCATCCCGAAAAAGACCATATAAAAAGGCATCAAAAGAGGAGTCGGGTCTACATCATCATACTTAGGCATACTATACATCTCCGTCAAGGTTTCAAAAGGTTCTACAATTGCGTTATTAGTGAGTACAATTGGTACCTTGCTTACTTCAGCTGGGCTAATTTCTTCCGCAATTAAAGCATACGACTCTTCACCTATATCAAGAGATAATAATGTTTTAAATTCTTCTATTTTTGTTGACTCTAGCCACCCGCTCAAAATAAAAAGATGTTGCCCATTCATTACTAGTGATTTTCCTTTTTCTCTTTCTAAAAAGTTTACATAGTACTCTATTCCTAACTCTAAAAGCTCTGCTTGATTAACGTATTCACTAACTTTATTTTTTAATTTATTTTGTTTTTCTATAATCGCAGCAATATTAAGCTGACATTTTTCCAACTCAACTACTGGTTCATTAGGATAATCATAGATTAGGGATGAAAAGTGATGGCTTTGAGTAATTTTTTCCACTTTAGCGGAATCTAATTTATCAAAATAAAGAACAAGGCCCATGTCATCTCTAGTTTGATAAATTTCTTCTAAATATACATCCTTTTCTTCAGCAAGGTTCGTTTTTAATTTCATTCCATTATCCACTGAAACGGTACCAATTAAAATAATAAAATAATTCAATTCTTCGCGTATCTTTGGATTAAACGTTAGTTTCTTCCAACGAGTAAAGAAATCTAATTCATTGTTTTTATTTTTACGCAATTGATCTAGATGATGCAATTCTTTTTCAACTATTTTAAGTCCTTCACAGAGTTCTAGTAGTTCACTACTCTCAACCATTTGCTCTATTTCATTGAATTCATATTGTTTGCGACCTATTCTGTAATTAGAGAATCCTTTTGCTTTTAGCTTGAATTTCTGAATAAAAGCGTAGGATTCCTCTATCAACCGCAACGTACTTTCTATTTCCTTTTGACTGTTTACTGCCATATCCATATTATAATAGTGTAAAAAACTCTCTTTTTCTTGTAACTTTGTTATGTTAACTAACTCTAGATTCTGTAATTCTTGCGTAGATTTTATTAGTTGTTCTTTTTCAGAATGTTGTCCAATTAGGGTGATTTTTTTCATTTCAGCTATGGCCATACTGACTCACAACCTCCCTCACGATATCTTCAATGACCTCTTCTTGATTCAAGCTGACTTTATTTTTAATCATCTGGCTATTTGACTCGAGTTTTTCTAACATAATTTGTTGATTTTCCTCGAATTTTAATTGATAGTTTCGTTCTTTTTCTTTTTTATAATCCTCTATATCTTTAGCTAATATTCTTTTTTTTTCCTCAAGTATTTTATTGGTTTTGGACAGCAACTCTTCATTGAATTTTTTTGACTCTCTTTCTATCTTCTCCGCCTTTTTTTCTTGACTTATCACAAACTCAATAGAACTTTTACTCATTTTTTTCACCTCTACTCTATTTTTTAACTACAAAAAGTCGCAAGATTCCAATATATTCTTCTCACCCCTGAAGAAATTACCTTGAAAGCTTGCGCCCAACCGATTTTATCTATGTTAAATTTAAGTTATCTTAAATTTAACATACCACTTTTTTTTTGTCAATTTTGGCATAGAAATCTTAAAATATTGTTGAAAAAATTACATTATATTTCCATTTAAACTAGTATATATATAAAGTGATACTTTATGTCTCATGTATTTTTTTAATTGTGATACTAAATTACGTTCTTATGAATCTGATTAATATAGAATCCATAGTAGTCATATATCTTCCATCCTAATTATATTTTTGATGGAACTTTTTTCATCTAGCATAAATTTATTATCTACAGTATTTAAAAACAATAAAGCAATACCAATAACATCCTCCACCGTGATTTTTTTATGATCTTCCTCACTACTATAGCCAATGTCTTTTAATAGCAAAGCTATGAGTGCATTGTTAAAAATAAAACTAATTGTTTTATAATATTGGTCTTCACTTTGCTCTTTATCATGAAATTCTCTTAGCTTGTTTGATAAAATCAAATCAACATATTCTTGTCTACATCTAAAAAAATTATCTAGTTCCTTATTACCAATTTCTTTAATAGAAGCAACAATTAAATAACGATTTTTTTGAAATAATCTTTGAATAAAATATCCAGTTTGTCTTAGTAAGTCTTGTTGATTTTCAAAATCAGATAAAAAGAACAACGTTGCTTCTTCCTTAATTCGATTGGTATGTTGCTCAAATGCTATAGCTAACAAGGCATTCTTTGACTTGAAATTTTTAAATATTGTTGTCTCGTTCACTAATGCTTCTTCAGCAATTAATTTTGTTGTTGCACTTTTGTACCCTCCTTGAGAAACAAGATATATTGCAGCATTAATTATACGTTCCTGCGTTTTAGAAACTTCCTTGTTTATAACAAAATCCCTCCTAATTAAATTTTATAGCCTCTTTACTCTTTATTTGAAATAAATAAAAAAAGCGCACACTTCTAAGTTATTCTTCTCACCCCTGAAGAAACCACCTTGAAAGCTTGCGCCCAACCGATTTAAATTATAATATATTGTGATAAATTTATCACAATATATTTTTTTTGTCAAATTTAAACATAACACTCTTTTAAAACGGATTTGACTTGTAAAGTCAACGGATAAATTGCGCGTTTTTAAAGCATAATTTATCTATTTTTATTATTATAAAAGAAAAAATGGATAACTTCTAAACAAGTATGAATTAAAAAAAAATTAAAAACACACGGAACATACATTTAAAAAGACTAAATTTTTATAACCTTAAAATTCACTTTTTATCATAGAAAATTATTTATTTCAAATAAGTTAAAAATGTCTTAGAAGGAATAAAAATTATTTCTTAGAGCAAATTTATTGAACCTATCCTTGCATTTAATTTCGCATTTGTTGTTTGAAGTCCGACTATTTTATAGGAATAAAATCTTTTCTCTAAAATATCCAAAGTAGCTGTTAGAGCTTCTATGCCAGATTCATCCCATATATGAACGTTTGATAAGTCTATTATAATCTTTTCTTGCGGATCTTGTTTTTCAAAATACTCTGTTAGAGAATTGGCTGACGCAAAAAATAATTGACCACTAATATAAATCGTTTCATTTGCTTTGTTAAATTTCAATTTTGATATTTTCGCGATGAAAACAAAAATACTTAACAACACACCTACTAAAATACCAATTGCTAAATTATGAGTATAGACAACTATTGCAATGGTAATTAACATGATTAAGGTTTCTGTTAATGGAGCTTTTTTTAAGTTTCTTGCGCTTTCCCAATCAAATGTTTCAAATGCTACTGTAATCATAATTCCAATTAGAGCAGCTGTTGGTATTTGAATCATTACTTCTTTTAGCGCAACAATTAAGAAAAGTAAAGCTAATCCTGCCGTAAGAGTGGAGAGTCTTTTTCTACCGCCAGATTTGACATTGATGACCGCTTGACCAATCATAGCACAGCCAGCTGGTCCTCCAAAAAAACCAGTAACAACATTGGCTAAACCTTGAGCTTTAACTTCTCGTTTATTATCACCCTTTGACTCAGTCATATCGTTAATTAATGGTAAAGTTAACAAAGATTCAATCAATCCGACCATCGATAACGCCAAAGCTGTTGGGAAAATAATGACTACTGTTTCGAATGTGAAGGGAACCATTGGCAAACTTGGGAAAGGTAACTTTCCTGACATATCTCCTAAATCACCTACAGTTTGAAGTCCAAATTGTGGAAATAAGGAAAGCAGGGTCATCACAATAATCACTATTAAGGCTGGGGGAATTGCTTTAGATAATTTAGGGATGATATACATCAGCACAATGGTCACTCCAACCATTGCGTAAGTAAAGATATTCTTACTTCCTAATTGTTGAACTTGAGCAAGAAAAATTAAAATGGCTAATGCATTCACAAAGCCTAGCATAACTGGTTTTGAAATAAACTTCATTAATTTATGAATTCCTAAGTAACCAAGAGATAACTGAAGGATTCCTGTTAAAATAGTTGCAGCAACCATATATTCAATCCCGTGAGTTTTTATTAAGGTAACCATAACTAGAGCCATTGACCCCGCTGCGGCCGAAACCATAGCAGGACGTCCACCAGTAATCGAAGTGACAATGGCTGTAGTAACTGACGCAAATAAGGCAGTAATAGGATTAACTCCTGCGATAATTGCAAATCCGATAACTTCTGGAATAAGTGCAATTGAGGTAACTAAACCTCCTAAAACATCATTTTTTATATTTCCAAACCATTCCTCTTTTTTTAAACTAATTAACATAAATAAATAAAACTCCTTTCTGTTTATTTAACAATCAACACAGGAATAGGCACATATTTCATTACTTTGTGGCTTACGCTTCCCATAACAAATTCTTGAAGAATATTTAATCCTCTGCTTCCCATAATAAGCAAATCATAGTTATTTTTTTTAACATGTTTAATAATCTCTGAAGCTGGGTCTCCAATGAGAATTGAAACTTCAAAAGTATCTACTAACCCGGCTAATTGTTGTTTCACTTCATCTATTCGTACATTTTTTCTTTCCTCATAGTTTTTTGATAGATCAAGTGCTTGGTCCTTAGCTTTAGCGATGTCAAGAACTTCTAAAATTGTTAAACTGACACCTGGAAAACCTTGCATCAATTTTTTAGCTTCATTGACAGCATTTACTGCATGGGTGGACCCATCAAACGCAAGTACGATTTTTTTCATTCTTCTTTCCCCATTTCCTTTTAGTAATGAATAACTCAGTTAATAGTAGCATAGTGTAGTCAATTTTCCAACAAAAATTCACCACTGAGTTAAAAATACGACGAATATATACATACATGAGTAAATAAAATAGTTATTACCTTATATTTCAACCTACATATTGCATTCCTACAAATTAATAGATACTATTAAAGAGTAGAGAAAAGAAAGGTAGGTAATAAGTATGGTAACTAATGTTGGTGAAAAAATACAAGAACTTAGAAAAATAAATAATATGACTGCAAAAGAATTAGCACAAAGAACTGAGGTATCCCCTTCTTTTATTTCAGCAATTGAAAATAATTCAACTAAATTGTCATTAGCAACTTTAAAACACATATGCGATATTCTAGGAGTTTCTTTATCTGAATTTTTTTCAACAGATCTTACTCCTGTTGAAAAAAAACTAATTACAACTGTGAAGAAAATGCCTACTCAAAAAAAAACTGAGCTGTTAACATTTTTAGAAGATATTTTCTAAATTAAAAAAAAAGAGTGTACAGAAATTAATTAATTTGAAGTGAGCTCCCTAAGTTAGACCAAAAAATCTAACTTAGGGGGCTTTTTATAGTGGCTAAAAACGAACTTGGAATAAAGGTGAATCAGAAGAAAATTCGCCGAATCATGCGTAAGCTTGGACTGAAGGGCTAAAAATTTACGCGTAAATCACGTAAGTACAACTCCTATAAAGGAACTGTTGGACGAGCGGCAAAGAATCGAATTCACCGACGTTTCACCACTTCGGTTCCACACCATAAGATTACGACGGATACTTCGGAGTTTAAGTATTACGAACAAGGTACAGACGGAAAACCTGTCATCAAGAAGCTTTTTTTAGACCCGTTCCTGGATTTGTTTAACGGAGAGATTCTGTCCTATCGAATATCAGAAAACCAAACGTAAAGGCCGTTCTTGACGCTCAGAAAGAAGCCATAGTATACACAGTGGACTGCCCTTATCGTCGGACTTTCCATTCTGATCAAGGTTGGACTTACCAGATGAAGAGCTATCGAAAGCCATTAGCAGATAAAAAGATATTCCAGAGCATGTCACGAAAAAGAAATTGTCTCGACAACTCTCCGATGGAGAACTTCTTTGGACTATTAAAGCAAGAAATGTATCATGGTGTGATTTATACAAGCTTTGAAGGGTTGAAGCGGGCAATTAATGAGTAGATTAATTACTATAATCACCATCGAATCAAAACGAAACTTGGCTGCAGTCCTGTTCAATATCGCGAACGGATGACCGCATAAAAACCCGACCAAATTTCTTCGGTCGGGTTATGGTCTAACTATTGGGTCTCACTTCAATTTCTGTACACTCTTTTTTTGAGTTCATTTAGAGATTCCTTTGCAATTAATCCTGCATTTGCGGTAAATTTCTTGAAATACTGAATCTTAATCATTGTGATTTTCCATTTCCACTATGACTTGATAGTTTTTATTACCTCCGGATAAATTATAAACCTCTTTAAAACCTTTATTTATCAGAATATTTTGAGCTGCATTCCCACTTACTCCTTTGTTACAATACGTGATGGTTACTAAATCTTTATCTAATTCTGACTGCCTTTTACGTAATTCTGTTAATGGAATATGAATGGCTCCCTCTACACTAGATTTTTCATATTGCTTCTTAGAGCGTGTATCTATAATTTGAAGTTTTTCCCCATTTACTTGTCTTTTCATTAATTCATTTGGAGTCATTAATGGTGTTCCTTTTTTTACAGCATTATCCAGTGCCATTCCTGTATATAGAATTGGGTCTTTTGTTGTCGCAAATGGTGGTGCATAAGCAAGGTCTAGATGGAATAAATCTTCAGCTACTGCTCCAAAAGAAATAGCTGTCGCTAGAACGTCAATACGTTTGTCAACGCCCTGTCTCCCTATGATTTGCGCACCTAGAATTTTTCCGGTACTTTTATCTGCTAACGCTTTTATTGTTAATTCTTTCCCACCAAGATAATCTGCATGATCCGGCTTAATGTTATAAAGAATTGCTACATCAATACCTTCAGCTAGAGCTTCTTTTTCACTTAATCCAGTATAACCAATGGTTAAATCAAAAGCTCGAACAATACCAGTACCTAATATACCCCGATGTTCTAAGGTTCCGCCTGTAATCACATCGCCAGCAATTCTTCCCATCTTATTCGCGGTTGATCCTAGTGGGCGATAGATAGGTTTCTTGGTGATTACTGAAAAACTTTCAGCAACATCACCTACAGCGTAAATATGTGGTACGGAAGTTTCCATTTTTTTAGTTACAGCAATCGCTCCAGATGTACCTAACTTAATTTTTGTAGCTTGCGTTAAGGACGTATTTGGTTCAACTCCAGCTGCCAGTATAACTAAATCAGATTTAATTGTTTTTCCTTGATTCGTCACCAATTCAGTAATAAACTCTTCCTTACCAATAACTTTGGTAATAGTTGTATTTAAGAGAACATCCACATTATTTGTTTCGAGTTCTTTTTGTGCTCGAAATGCCATATCTGAGTCCATCTGTTTCATAATTTGTTGACCACGTTGGATAAGTGTAACTTCAATTCCTTTATGAGCTAATTGTTCAGCCATCTCTAACCCAATAAATCCAGCTCCAATAATTGTTGCCGTATTAATTTTTCCATTTTGTATAAACTCATGAATCGAGCGTGCATCCTGAATATTTCGTACATGAAAAATATTTTGTTTGGATTGTTGGTTTAAAAACACCTCTGGAACAATCGGTTTTGCTCCTGTAGCTAACACCAATTCATCGTAACTATCAATAAAGATCTCGCCAGTTTGAAGATTTTGTATTTCAAGTGTTTGTTTTTCAGTATTTATTGCCGTCACTCGATGTTCTGTAAAAATGTCTACATTATAACGCTTTTTAAACCATGCAGCATTGCGTGGTGTTAATTTATCTAAATCCTCAACTTCTTCTCCGATATAATAAGGAATACCGCAAATAGAGTACGAAATATCCTTATCTTGATCATAAACACAAATTTCTGCATCCTCTGTATTTCTTCTTGCTTTTGCTGCCACACTTGTTCCTGCCGCTACCGAACCAATAATCACTATTTTCATTCTTTTGCCTCATTTCTATTATTTTTGTTAGTTTTATAATATTTCTGTTTGAATTTCAAGGCTACATTTACGAGCGCAATCAAGACAGGTACTTCAACTAACGGTCCAATAACTGCAGCAAATGCTTCTCCAGAATTGATACCAAATACTCCAACTGCTACAGCAATAGCTAACTCAAAATTATTACTTGCTGCTGTAAAGGATAGTGAAGCAGCGATTGGATACGTTGTTCCCATCTTTTTAGAAATAAAGAACGAAACAAAAAACATTAGAACAAAGTAAATTAACAAAGGAATCGCTATTCGAATAACATCCAATGGTAATTCAATCACTTTTTCGCCTTTAACAGAAAACATCACAATAATTGTAAATAGCAAAGCAATCAGTGTAATTGGGCTGATTTTAGGAATGAATTTTTCTTCATACCATGTAATGCCTTTTCTTTTAACTAAAATTTTCCTAGTTAGAAAACCTGCAATAAAGGGAATGCCTAGATAAATGAAGACACTTGTAGCAATTTCTCCCATACCAATCGAAATAGAATGAGTTTCTAATCCTAACCAACCTGGAATAACAGTTACAAATATATAAGCAAAAACAGAATAAAAGACAATCTGGAAAATAGAGTTGAATGCAACTAAACCAGCTGTGTATTCATTATCGGCTTGAGCTAAATTACTCCATACAATAACCATTGCAATACACCTAGCTAAGCCAATCATAATCAATCCTACCATGTATTCAGGGTAATCATGTAAAAACAAAACAGCTAAAACAAACATTAAAATTGGTCCAATAATCCAATTTTGAAATAATGATAGCAAAAGTACTTTCCAATCTTTAAATACGCGCCACATTTCTTCATATTTAACTTTAGCTAATGGTGGATACATCATTAGTATCAACCCGATTGCAATTGGAATAGATGTTGTTCCAATTTCTAATTTGTTTATTCCAGTTGCAATATCAGGTACAAAATAACCTAGCCCTACACCAATTCCCATTGCAAGGAAAATCCAAAGAGTTAAATACCGATCTAATAATGACAATTTTTTCGTTACACTTTCCATAATTAACATCTCCATAATTAAGATTTATTATTAATATGAAAACTTCTTACTGTTCGGCTCTAAGTAGGAAGTTCAACATTATTTTAAATAAGTAGAGTTACTACTATTTACTAGTTGATCATTGTTACAAGAACATTCTCCGTTCTCAATTGAATGACAGATACAATTCTCATTATTTTTGACAAGACTTTGAATGACATCAGAAATAAATGTCATTTTCTCCTCATTTAGGGAGTAGTTATGCCAAATCCCCGATTTTCTCGTTTGTACAATCTCTGCACTTATTAATACTTTCATATGATGCGATAGTGTTGGCTGTGTAAAATTAAAATATTCTAACAAATCACAGGCGCACAATTCACCGCAAGACAACAAATCAACAATTTGAACTCTATTGGAATCACCTAAGGCTTTGAATATTTTTGCTATTAATTTATAATCCATTATTATTCCACCTTTCATACATAGACAAACATCTATTTATAATATAGACATTTGTCTATGTATTGTCAACTAAAAAATTAAATTCTAAAATATAATTAACAAACTCCCTTTTACGATTCTTTTGTCTGAGTTTGATAATGGATTGCTTCATTTTCTTGCGAGTCAATTTGATAGGCTTCAGCGGAATTTTTGTTAATAGACTAACTTACTAACATTTCATACTTATTCGGTGTTACATCTAAAACTCCATAAGAGTAAGTCAGTTTTACAATAGTTTTACTTCTATCTTCCGAAATCTCATAGATTTTTCTATCAATGAATATTGACTGAGTCGGTGTATCTGAGTTATATTGATTAGCATTTACCAGAGGCAAACGGTCTCATTGCTGCCATAACTGAACGTGACTTCTAAATAATCAGTGATAAATTGATTTAATTCTTCCTTATAATGAGTTTCACTGCATAAAAAAACAGAGTAGAAAAAATCTACTCTGAAGAAAGTCTAACTTTTTTGGGTCACTACATAGTCAAATTTGATTCGTTTATCTTTATTACGTCTTTTCTGTGTATCAGTATAAACACAGCATCACTACTCTTTCGGAATTTTAACTTCGTTTGCAATCTTTTTCATTTTTTCTAGCAGATCATTGGTTGTTATCTTGAATATAGTTAGTTTCCCTTTTTCTTTAAATTCAGCATTTCCACTAATCTTTGTAGTTCCTGATTCATTATTATTATCAGTATAATTAATGGTAGCAGTAAAGGTATACCTAAGTTCATCCTCCTTATTTTGGGTAACGTTAACATCTTTAACTTTTGTTATAAATCCAGCATCTTGTGTTGTTGTAACATAATACATAGCCGTTTCATTTATAAATTTCCCATATCCTTCATCTGTAAATTGAGAATGAAACATATTTTCTAAATTAGTACTATTTTCCACTTTATATTTGTTTAGTCATTAGATAATCTGTTTGTTTATCTTGTCCTAACATGAATGAGTGTTCGCCTGTAATGCAAAAACCTAAATTTTTATAAAAATGTAAAGCAGGCTCATTCTTTTCCCATACTCCTAACCAAATTGTCTCTACACCAGTATCTTTCCCATATTGACTAGCAAAATGTATTAATTTTTTGCCTAAACCTTTTCTTTTATGTGCTGGAAGAATATATATTCTTTCAATTTCTAATGAGTTAGAAAATGTATTTTCAGTTTGTGCTTCTTTACTATTGAGTTTCATATAACCAGCTAAATCATCATCTGAAAATATAAAATAGAATATTGAATTAGGGTTTAATAACTCTATGCGTAATTTATTTTTGTTATAGGCAGTATCTATATAATTTATTAAATCTTGTTCTGTATTGTACTTTTCAAAAGTGTCTTTAAATGTACGAATACTAATTTTGCGAATACAATCCAAATCTTTTAATTCACATTTTTTGATTTCAACCTTCATTACTATCATTTCCTTTCAAATAGTTTCTTTTGTGCCCTTTTTTTACAATTTTCCAATCACTATCAATATTAGTACTAATTTTTTTTAACATGCTTGAAAACTGCAGGGCTTCTTCTTCTGTAAATCCTTGTAATGCTACAGTGTTAGAGTAGTCGTTTTCTTTTTGAATGATAGGCACTACCTCTATTCCTTTTGAGGTGACGTATAGTCTGCGAATTTTTTTATTAGCAGGATCAGTCATTTTTTTAATCAAGCCATTCTCTACAAGCTTATTAATAGACCTTGCAGCTGTAGTTCTATCAACTTTGACTAACTCTGCTAACTTATCTGGAATGATGCCAGGATTTTCATAAATACGAACAATGTATAGATATTGTCCTTTTGATAGTTTATAATTTTTAAATTCAACATTAGCAATAGAATCAAGAGCTCTTGCTATTGTTCCAATATCTCTCAGTATCTCGACCATAGTAACACCTCCTAAGGGTACATTAACATTTTATTGTCGCATTTGCAACAATTTGAATTAACGTTTATAACATAATAAGGAACAAGTTTGCTTATCAAGGCAACTATCTGTTTTGTTAAAGATGGAATAGATAGTTTAGCGATTTTTCTGAGCATTTAGGAAATTGATTCTCCAGCTAATTTTATATCCTCAATTACCCTTTCTAAAAAATAATTAAAGATTAAATGTTATTCATTTTTATAGCTTTACTTTTCGAACGTTTGTTCGTATAATGTGTTTATCAACTACTGGAGTGAATAGTTATGGAATTAGAACTTGATTATACGAATGAACCTCGCTCAGATATTTTATGTATTGATGTAAAAAGTTTTTATGCTTCTGTTGAATGCGTGGAGCGGAACTTAAATCCTCTAACGACGATGTTAGTAGTAATGTCTAATGCTGAAAATGCTGGAGGTTTAATTTTAGCTAGCTCCCCCGCTGCTAAACAAAGGCTTGGAATTTCTAACGTGATGCGAAAATTTGATTTGCCTACACATAAAGATTTATTAATCGTACCACCTAGAATGGCCTTGTACATTGATAAAAATAAAGAAATTATTGAGATATTTCGTAAGTATGCTATTGAAGATGATATTCTTATTTATTCAATCGATGAAGCGTTTATCAAAGTGACTCCTATTAAAAAACTATTGAAAGCAACGGCATACGAAATAGCACGTTTAATTCAGCAAGATATTTATCATACATTAGGCTTGTATTCGACGGTTGGAATTGGAGACAATCCCCTGCTAGCTAAATTAGCTTTGGATAATGAGGCAAAAAACGCGAAAGACTTTAAGGCTGAATGGCGCTATGAAGATGTTCAGGAGAAGGTTTGGCGGATTTCTCCTTTGACGGATATGTGGGGAATTGGTAGGCGAACGGCTAAAAAATTTGAATTAATGAATATCAAATCAGTGTACGATTTAGCCCACTATGACTACCATTTGCTAAAAGAAAAAATGGGTGTCATTGGCGAACAGTTATATGCACATGCCTGGGGAATCGATCGCAGTGATATTGCTAAAAAGTATACTCCTCTTGAAAAATCGTATAGCAATGCACAAATACTGCCACGTGATTACACACTAGCCTCGGAGATTGAGTTGGTGATTAAAGAGATGGCTGATCAAGTTGCTACTAGGCTAAGACAAAAGCAATGTCAGACACAATGTATCAGTCTTTTTATTGGACATTCGATGTACGAATCAACGAAAGGTTTCAATCATCAAATGAAAATTTCTGCAACAAATAATACGAAAAAATTAACGGATTTTTGTCTACAATTATTTCGTCAACATTATCGTGGTGAAACAATACGGCAAATTGGCGTCGGTTGCTCTAAGATAGTTTATAGCACGGATATCCAATTGGATTTATTTAGAGAATCTGAGGAAGTCGAAGCAGATGCTGGTCTTGATTTTATTGTTGATTCTATTCGGGATAAATACGGCTTCACCTCTCTCGTTCATGCTAGCAGTTTAATGACAGGCGCAACAGCGATTAAACGCAGTCATTTAGTCGGTGGACATGCCTCCGGAAAGGATGAAAAAGATGTTAAATAAATTTAATGAACGTTACCAAGATCGTGGAACAATTAAATGGCTTGGCATGTATCTATCTGAACATACGGCTTCTATGGATGCGGATAAAAGTAGTCGAAGTTTAAAAATTTTGCAAAAAAAGCAGATGAATTTTCTTGAAATAGCGACAATACTAGATAGTGCCCTAATTAAAAATCAAGCTGTATCTATTCAGCTTGAAGAAATAGATACAGATGGGAATTATTTACCGGATATTACTGGAAAAATTGAAGGTTATGAGGATAGTGGGATTTGGATCGATAACACTCATATAGCCTATGAAGAAATCAGAAACATTAGTTTATACACTGAAATCAAATGGAGTGTATTTGAAAAAAGAAATCAAAGCTAAGTTACTAGAGTATATGTAACTTAGCTTTGATTTTTCTTCTTTTAAGAGACTTAAAATTTACTCGCCCATTTTAATTGCAGCCCCCTCTTCAGTTGTTTTTACATCATACTCTTTTCCATCAATTTTTACTTTTGATTCTTTTCCAGGGGTGATCTCTTCTTTTTTTGAGTTCCCACCACACGCAGTTAAAGCAACTGATACAAGAATTAGTGCGATTATTGTTGTTAGCTGTTTTAGTCTATTTTTTGGAATCATTTCATTCACCTCCTACCGTTAAATCAAGATTAGCATCGCTAACTGTAGTTTAAATGAATTTTTTCTGTAGTTTATGTAGAGTTTAGATAAAAAAGCCACTTGATTTTTTATCAAGTGACGTTCTATATTAACATTAACAGATAACTTTTTTACGTTTCTTTCCAATTCGTTCAAGGCGAATCGCTTTTTCAATCGCTTCGCTAGCAAGAGGAACTTTGCAGTCTTTACTTCCTAAGGTAACTTGAACTGGGCCAATTGTTTCGGCAACTTGTTGGGCTTCCTTTAACAAGGGTGTGTAGTAGCATCCGGTGTTAATCACAAACTGGTTCATGGTATATCGAACACTGTTTTTAGCTTGATGGATTGTATTTTCAACAATTTTCAAAAGTGCAAGTACTTCTTCTTGATCAATGCTTGTATCTGGAGCAAAGCTTAAAAATTTCCCATAGCAGCTCCAACCTGTATCTTCAATCAATTCTTGATCAGATGTCATCCACTCTTTAGCTAATTCAACAGCATAAGGACTCTCTGAGGCAACGCCAGCAACAACGAATTCACTGATTGCAGACCAATTTGAATAGTTGGCCCAATGTGTTAATTGTTTTTTTTCAATCAGCTTAGGATTAATAGCTAGTCCGGCTAAATATTGAGCATCTGAATTCCCAGTTTCAAATAAGTCCAAGGCTAATTGTTGATCTTTTTTAACGTCTTTTAATAACTCTTTTTTTAAATCACCAATTTTCACACCAAATAATGGACCTGGTGCGCCATGACGTAAAAATGTTTTTTTTGTTTGTTCGGTCCCTAATCGCTCAAGAGTCTTCATGACTTGATTTAACTCCATTACAGTTCCCCCACTTCTATTCCCAATAATTATACCCTTTTAGATTGTAGTCTTTCATATTTCTTTTTATGCCGTCCACAGCGTGCTGGTTATCATTTAAGTTAGCCATTGCTGCAGCATAAAAATAATACCTCTCGGCTTCTTCAACTTGACCTAATTTCATTAAATTAAAGCCTTTTTCGTAAAGTAAAAAGTCTAAATAATAAGAAATATGTTGTTCCTGAATAAGGTTTATTCCTAATGTACTTAAATGAACAGCTAATTTATAATCTTTAATTTTAGAATAAAACTTAGCCATGTTGTAATAAATTTTTGCAACTTCAATACCATCTTCGATTCTTGGTGTAGAACAGGTTAGTTGATCCAGTTGATTCATCACTTTTTCAAAGTAAGTTAAGGCTTTATTATCTTCATTTCTAATGTCATAAATAGTTGCCATACCGCTAGTAGCAAGTATATCTAGAAATTCTACATTTTTACCAGATTCAGTCGTTAAAGCCAAATTGAAATAATAAATGCCATCGGAGCTATTTTTATTGCCAATTAAACTTGTAATACCCAGATAATAATAGTACTGCTTTAATTCATAAGGTGTTTCTAAACGGTTAAAATCAATTTTTTCCTTGATTAAATCATAGGCGTCTTTATGCTTAATTTGCGCACATAAAACGCGAACTTGTTGAAAAATATCTGCATAGCTATCTTTCTTTTTAGTGGTATATTGATAAATTTCATCGAAATCTATGTTTAAACGCTCTGAAATAATCATTAAAGTTAAAAGCGAAGGAATTGAAATTCCTTTTTCTAAGTTACTAATGGTGGACTGGTTACAAATCCCTGCGGCTAATTCTTTTTGGCTTAAACCAGCCGTTAAACGGGCGTTTTTTATTTTATTTCCTAATATTTTCATTAGAATTCTCTCCTAATTCTACTTGTTATATTGATTAATCATACATTAAGTAATATCATTAAGATAGTACTTTAGGTAAATTCTACAAATATTATTATCATTATTTAATCTTTTTTTGAAGGGAGGTTAATTCAATGAGTACAGAAGAAGCTATTTTAATTTCTATCACTTCACCGTTATCTCCATTTGGCGATCTTAGCCACGGATAAACGTGAAAATAAGACAGATTTGCAAATTAAAAATCTGTCTTATTTTTATTTACCACTCCATATTTTTAGGTGTCCCGAAAAAATAAATTGACATTCCTTAAAAAAGTTCTATAATAAGGTTATAAAATAATTATAACAAGATAAATGTTACTATAGGAGTGGATTTGAATGAGTCGTAAAGAAGAGTTAAAAGAAAAACACCAGTCCACCGGTTGGTTAAGAAAATCCCATAATATTAGTTTAGAAGAAGTCAATAATACCGTTAAAATTCCCCAAAATGCGGGCTTTTGGCGTAAGCTTTTTGCTTTTATGGGGCCAGGAGCGTTAGTTGCTGTAGGTTATGTCGATCCTGGTAACTGGGCAACCTCAATTGCTGGGGGTTCAAAGTTTGGTTATACATTATTAAGTGTCATCCTAATTTCTAATTTAATTGCGATGCTTTTACAAGAGATGTCGGCACGTTTAGGAATAGCTACAGACATGGATTTGGCCCAGGCGACTCGGAATTCAGTTGGGAAAAAACCAGCTATTGTTTTATGGATTTTAACTGAATTAGCTATTGTTGCTACAGATATTGCTGAAGTAATCGGTTCGGCTATTGCCTTGAATTTATTATTTAATATTCCCTTACTAGTTGGTGTCGCGATTACGACATTAGATGTACTCGTGTTGTTGCTACTTCAGAAGAAAGGGTTCAGAATTATTGAATCAATCGTTATTGTTTTAATGTTTACAATTTTTATTGTCTTCCTTTTTGAAGTTATTTTGACTAGACCTGATATGGCAGCCTTATTATCGGGCTATATTCCAAGTTCACAAATCGTGACGGATCCTAGTATGCTATTTATCGCATTAGGTATTTTGGGCGCGACAGTCATGCCTCATAATTTGTATCTACACTCTTCTATTATCCAGACTAGACAATATGAGCGGACACTAGAAGGACGTAAAGAAGCCGTTAAATTTGCAAAAATAGACTCTGTATTCTCTTTAACTGGAGCATTTGTGATTAACTCATTGATTTTGATTTTAGGAGCTTCTGCTTTTCACGGGACAGGCAGTGTCGTGGCTGAAATTCAAGATGCTTATAAATTATTAAGCCCAACTGTTGGAGTTGCGGCTGCTAGTACCTTGTTTGCTGTTGCTTTACTGGCTTCAGGGCAAAATTCAACGATAACAGGAACCTTAAGTGGACAAATTGTCATGGAAGGGTTTATCCATCTACGTGTCGCTCCCTGGTTACGTCGTGTGATTACCCGATTAATTGCTGTAGTTCCCGTATTTATCTGCACTTGGTTACTAGGCGAAGGCGGAACTGCGCAGCTATTACTTTGGAGTCAAGTTATCTTAAGTTTGCAATTGCCATTCGCCGTTGTTCCATTGGTCCTTTATACAAGTGATAAGAAAAAAATGGGTGAATTTGTGAATCCAACTTGGATCAAAATATTAGCTTGGATAGCAACTGTAGTGATTATTGCATTAAATATCTTTTTAGTCGGCTATATTTTGATTACAGGACAAGATTTAGGTTAACTAAAAACCAGATGCTCACTTCTCAGTGAATATCTGGTTTTTCTATTGGTTATTCTTCAATTTCTCCAAGTAAGTAAGAATTTTTTCCTGCTTAGTTTTATTTTTATACTCTAATTTCAGTTCAATATAATCAGATATAGCCATGAAAAAGGCACACATATTAAATAATGCTTCCCAAGTCGATTGAATTTCGCCATTTGAATAGGTTGTTAATAGTGCTCTCCACTCTTCTGTAGTTAAATAGCTTTGTAAAAATTTACCATTTTTGCCTAAATTTAAGGGCTGGTTTGACTGAGCTACAAGCTTCCAGTTTAATGCTAATAAAAACATATCACGAACTGGACCATCAAGCATTGCTTTAGCATAAGTTATTTCTTTTCGAGCAAGCCCTTTAGCAACATAGGTAGATACCCACCAAAATTCATTTATACAGTCATTAAATTCAGCTTCACTAGGAAGAGAGACGAGATAATCAGTCTCATCTGATTCAGGTAAGTTAGTAAATAATTGATCTTTATCTAGTAAGACTTTTGTTAAACTATCTAATTTGGTTTGTTTTTTCACTGTTTCACTAGATATCAAAGTCAGATCAATTCGATTTCCATCTTCAAACTGCATTAAGTAAGCAAAAGTTTCTTTGCTGGTATCGTTTGGGAAAAGTGCAGATTCATCTGGTAATTGCATAATTAGCCGCGGTCCAAAATAATCAACCCATCGACTATCCTCTATAAAACTAGTTAATTCTGTGACAACA
This sequence comes from Carnobacterium maltaromaticum DSM 20342, assembly GCF_000744945.1. NCBI lineage: Bacteria > Bacillati > Bacillota > Bacilli > Lactobacillales > Carnobacteriaceae > Carnobacterium > Carnobacterium maltaromaticum. The sequence goes on along the minus strand of NZ_JQMX01000001.1, from coordinate 628,013 downwards.
TACATAATATCAAAGTCCTGTAGCCTGTCTGGTTTCACGTGTTTATTCGCACGGGACCCGTTTAATAAGACCCCTCTAATACGTTCATCTAGTTGTGCTTTTTGCAAGATCAGATGATACATCTCTTCTTCACTACGCATATTTTAATATACCTCCCTTGAATAAAAAGCTCGTTGAGCCGTTCAGCTCTGTCAGAAAAATAGGGAAATTTGATGTGACGCTTTGTGTCACCTCGAAAGTTCATCTTTTTTCCGAAGAGTTGGCCCAAAAGAGCTAGCCTAAATAAAAAGCTCGTTAACTTAGAACGAAAAAACCAACAATTAAAGAAGTTGTTGGTTTTTTCCAGATAGATAAAAATTAGTGAACAATTTTTTTTAAGGTTCGAGCCACAATAGGTGCAATAATACCTGCTGCGAGAGCTTCTGCGAGGCCATTTGTTAAAACGACTGTCCCTAATACTTTCAGTAACCCACTAACATCAACTTTCATAGCTGCCGCATAATCTGCACCATTAAAGATATAAATAAAGAATAAAACTAAAATAGTGTTGGTTAAAGAAGCTAATACAGAGGCTATGACCATCGCTGAACTTTCTTTTAATTTTCTTCTTAGTAAATAAAAAGCATATCCTGCAATAAAACCTACTAAAATTCTTGGTAAAATTGTAATAATAGGATTAATAAAGATAATCGGATCTAACGGACCAGGCATTAAAAAGACCTTTGCCCAACGAGTTAAGCCCCACACACCACCAAGAATGACTCCTTCTTTCGTTCCCAATGACAAAGCCGCAATAATAACAGTAATATGAATAATCGTTGGATTTAATGGTGGAATAGGAATATACCCTAACATTGGAACAAAGCTTTGAATGAAAATAATAGCGGTTAAAATACCTAAAATTGCAATTCTATATGTTTTATTTTTTGTATTGTTCAATTGACCCACACTCCGTTTTACAAATAAGTTCTAAGGCTTAAGCTAAGCTTCTCAAGAATAGCATTTTTTGTGAACTTTGACAATTTAATTTTTGAAATTACGTGCCCTTTTCATTTCAAAACAAAATGCTTTAAAGGCTTAGCTACAAGAGGCACAATCACAGCTGCTGCAATTGCTTCAGCCAATCCGCTAGTGATGACTACTGTTCCTAAAACAACTAATAAACTGCCCACATCAACTTGAACAAATGCCGCATATTCTTGGCGATAAAAGATATAAATGAAGGTTAAAACTAAAATAGTATTCGTTAAAGAGCCTAGTATTGCTGAAATTATCATAGCAAATGTATCTTTTACTGCTGTTCTTTGTAGTATTTGATACACATATCCTGCTACCAAACCTACTAGAATTCTCGGAACAATTGCGATCACTGGATTCGTAAATAACAATAAATCTAGTGGTGTAGTTGGAAACGTAAACGCTCTGATAATACAGGCAACACCCCAAATGCCACCTAGAATCATACCGTCTTTATAGCCTAATGTGATAGCAGCGATAATTACTGTAATATGAATGATGGTTGGGTTTAGTGGAGGAATTGGAATATATCCCATCACTGGTACAAAATTTTGAATCAATATAATTGCTGTTAGCATGCCTAAAATGGCAATTCGATAGGTATTATTTTTGTCTCTACCCATAAAAGGTCCTACTTTCTTTAACTTAGTAAGTTTCTTATTTTTAAAAGAATAGCACTTTTTCAAAGAATAAACAATATTAAAGAGTTACTTCTATTAAAATGACCAATAATTGGTTGCTTTATTTATCATCAGCTAGAGTCATTCTTAATTTACCATGGTCTTCATCAAAATAAACAATTTCCCCAATCGATAAGGCTTTTGAAGATGCACTATGCCCAATTTCATGTGTCATTAGAATAGGTTTTTGATAATTCATTAAATAAGAAGACACAAGTTTATAAAAAGCTGTAGTTTGTTTTTGTGCTTCAATCTCTGTAAACTGACCTAGTATCACAGCTTGGCATTGTTGCAAATAACCAATTTGATCCAATTGAGCCAGGTAAGTTGCCATAGCTGGGATATCCCCACTGTTTGCTTCTAAAAAAAGTAATTTATTTTGACAATTAGGTAAATAGTCGGTTCCAGCAAGTTTAAGTAAGCAACGAATATTCCCTCCTATTAGGGTTCCTTTTATTATATTTGTGATTGGACTCGAAGAACTAAGCCATTGGGCCGTTATTGATGTTTGTCTTTTATTATGAAAAAAATAATCATTGAAATACGCTAATTGAGAAGTCTGTTCTTCTCCAACTAAGTTAAGGAGTTGATAATTAATTCCGCTACATGTTGTTTTAGTATATAATGCATTTAAAATCACAGTTAAGTCACTATATCCAACAAATAATTTCCGCTGCTTTTCAATCTGTTTAAAATCCAAATAAGGCAAAATTTCATTGGCTACATTCCCTCCTGAAATATCAAAAATCATGACAACAGAGGGATTTAGATAAAGCTGCATTAATGCCTGAGCTCTTTCCGAGGGTGTTCCACTAAAAGGGAACTCATTTTTTTCATAAATTGTAGCAGCCTCAATAACAGTCAAAGAAAACTGCGTTGCTAATAAGTTAATTAGTTCGTCAATCTTCTTTTTTTGACTTAGTTTTTTTCCGTTAGAGCAAGCAATAATGCCGATTGTATCTCCTTTTTTTAACATGTTTCCACCTCATTTGTTTATTTTACTAATTTAAAAGGATGTCATGAGCCTTAATTTACAAAATCCCCCTATTTATGTATAATAAATGAGAAAGTGAGGGATTAATCAATGAAAAAGAAAATTTTATGTTTTTTATCACTGGGAATTGGTTATTCTACAGCTGTTTTCTTCTAAAAAAGTCTAATTTAGGGTGGAGTCTGTTGGAATTAAATCATAAAACAGGTTAGCACTCTATTGATATAGCCCAAAGTTAGACTAAACTAAAAGAATAGAGGAAATCAAATGAACACAATTATTCGAAAAAACCCAAGGACTATGCCTGCTCCAGTAGGCGAATACAGCCATGTAACTATTGTACCAAAAAATAGTACATTGTATACTTTTTCTGGTCAAATTGGAACTGATCTGTCTGGATTTATTTCTGAAGATCATGAAAAACAAGTTGAGGATACGTTCAAAAATATTGAACGAGCATTACTATCTGAAGAGCTAACATCAGATAATATTATTAAAGTAAATGTCTGGTCTGTTGATGAAATCAATTGGGACCATTTTTACGATATGTGGGGCAAATTATTTTCCGTCAACCCTTCAATGACAATCGCATATGTAACTGCTCTAGGACTTCCAGAAATTAAAATAGAAATTGAGATTCTAGCAGCTAAACCAGAATAAAAATAAACAGAAAGAGCATCTTTAGAGACTGTTCTTTCTGTTTATTTGATTGTTGAATACTTGTCTCTTACTCAAACTGTTCTTTTACTTGACTTGTTGACAAGATTTCAGCAAACTCTTCATTCAGTGTAACTACAGTTAGTTCTTGAACTTCATTAGCAGAATATTTTATTCCAGTATGGCCAATCAGTTCAAACGACGCTGTCGCATCCTCAACCAAATAGCATTTGAATCCTAGATTTGCTGCCATTCTTGTTGTTGTAGAGATACAATGAGGTGTAGTTAATCCGACAATATATAGCTTTGTTATGCCTTTTTCATGGAGTATTTCTTCTAAATTTGTCCCTATAAAAGCACTATTAACCGTCTTAGTCAAAATAAGTTCATTTTTTAATGGAGTTGCTTCAGATTTAAATTCCGAGGTTATGTGCTCCGGATAAAATAATGATTCTGGATTATTTGATTGATGTTTAATATGGATAACGTCTATTTCATTCTGACGAAATAGTGTGATGAGTTCGGCTATATGACTCTCAGCAGTTTGATTACTTCTTTCACCCCAACTTACATCATTAAATGCCTTTTGCACATCCACAACAAGCAATACCGAATGAGATTTATCAGCCATATTATTCTACTCCTTTTATGCGACGAGTCGCAATGATTCTTTATTTTTTTATTTTGGAATGATCCGATTTCGCATCTTTTTCGATTAGGAAAACTAATAAAATTAAAATAAGCACACTGGCGACTAATAAAATCGCTTTTTCATGGTTTCCTTTGAAAAAAGCATCTCCACCAAAAGCGTATAGGACTGAAGACGGCAATGCACCGAAAAGTACCATCCAAATTAAGCGTTTGGCTTTCACGTTCATAATTGTAGTCGTATAATTAACTAAAAAAGAAGGTATTACCGGAATCATATAGGCAAAAGTAATCCCAATATCAGGATGTTTTGCTCTAGAAATAGTTTTAACCCAATGATTTGAAGTTTTAGATTTGTCTATAAACTTAAATTTTCTAATTAAAAAAATAGAAAGAATATTCCCTAATGTGTTACCAATAATATTTAACATACTTCCAACTAATGGGCCGTAACAGATTCCAATCAAGACACCTATAATTGAAGTTGGCAGTCCCGGAATGGCACACATAATGCTTGTTAGTAAAACTAAAAGGACGCCTGTACTTATTCCATGGGAGCGTACTTTATTCATTAAAATTTCTTTACTTACATCTGGGTTAAAAAACATTTCGATATCGGGTGCAAATTTGTGCCAGAGTAAATAACCTAGTAAACCAATTAGAATTATACCTATAACAATAAAAAGGGTCTTTATTTTGACTTTCATACAATTCCTCCATGTTCATTCTAGTGCTAAATATACAGGTTGTGCTCACTTTGGGATCAGAATTTTCGTTATGTATACGAATCTTCTCTTTATTATGAATAGCTTTTTCATCCAGTTAGATAATCTCAGTTTAACATAGATTCCCTAACTTTTGAAATTTAAAAGAACGAAAAAAAAGAGCCGCAAGCGACTCTTTCCCATTATTTTTCTAATGCTGCTAAATAATGTTGCATATATTCAGGTAAATCAGGTGGGCGACGGCTTGAAATAATATGACCATCTGTGATAGCCGGTGTATCATGCCAAATAGCTCCAGCATTGGTCATATCATCTTTAATACCAGGTGTACTTGTTACATTAACACCATCTAAAATTCCCGCAGAAATTAAAACCCAGCCCGCATGGCAAATTTGACCAATCGGTAATTTTTGTGTATCAAAGTAGCGCACCATTTCTAAGACTTCTGGAAAACGTCTTAATTTGTCAGGTGACCAGCCGCCAGGAACTAAAATACCTGCATAGTCAGCAACCTTAATGTCCGTAAAGCTGTAATCAGAAGTTACAGGAACTCCGTATTTTCCGTGATAAACAGTTTGAGCTTTTTCAGCAACTAAATCTACCGTGAATCCTGCTTCTCGTAATCGCAATACTGGATACCATAATTCTAAATCTTCAAAATCATCACTAACTAAAGCGATTATTTTTCTATTTGTATGTGTCATTTGAATGCCCCCATCTTTTAAACTCTCTTTAGTGTAACAAGAGTTGATAGGAACTGTAAATGTATATGCTTAAAATAGTACTCTAATCTTCTAAAAACTTCGCAAGTGCTTCACGATTTTGTTCGACATTGATATCTAAGACACTCCCACTACCCTCATAAGTAGCATTTTCCCAAGAACCTTCAACAGGTAGAGTTAATGTTTCCATAGGTTTTGTATCACCTAAGATAAAATCTTTAGCAACAGATAACAGTAAACTATTAGGCAAATTGGTTACGGTATAGCCTTCAACTTTTCCTAAAATGCTTGGTAATTTTGTAATCTTATTAAATTGTGCTCCTTGTTCAGCTAAAGCATTTAAAGCTTGTTGTTGGCGTCTAACACGTCCAAAATCACTTTCTTCATCATGACGGAAGCGAGCGTATTGAAGTAATGTTTGGCCATCCATTTTTTGTGGTCCAGCTGAGATAGCTACGTCAATGTATTCGGACATATCTTTTTCTGCATCAATCTCAACACCTTCTGGTAAAAGCGTATCGACAATTTTAGGGAAGCTTTCAAAGTCAACAATTGCATAATATTGAATATTAATACCAAAATCTTCGGAGATTGTTTGACGAACTAATTCAGCACCGCCGTAAGAATACGCTGCGTTAATTTTATCTTTTCCATTACCAGGAATATCGACATACATATCCCGCATAACAGAGACTAGTTTAGGTTGTTTCGCTTTTGAATCGTAGTGAGCAATCATTAGAGAATCAGAACGCCCACGATCCTCGCCGCGCGAGTCACTCCCAATAAATAAAATGTTTACATCATTAGCGTCTTTGGCTTTTTCCCCATTAAACGTAATATCTGATTCAGAAGGTAAATTTTGATCCTTTAACGCTTCTTTTAGGCTGCCACGATAACTAGCAAAAGCCCACCCACCAATTCCAATTAAAATGACACAAATGATTAAAATAAAATTTCTAAAAAAATGTTTCTTTTTTCGATGTTGATTTCTCATGTACAAGTCCTTCTTTCTAAAACTCAATTTAATTTAGTCCTTTTTTATGCAACGCATAATAAACTCACCTTAATTTAACCACAAAATAATTAAGTATTTAATAAGGAAAAGTAAATCATTCTTAAGATAGATAAAAAGCTTGTTGGACCGTTTAACTCTGGCAAGAAAATAGGGAAAATTGATGTGGCGTTTTTTGCCACTTCGAATTTTTATCTTTTTCTCGAAGAGTTGGTCCAAAAGAGCTGGCCTAATAAAAAGCTTGTTGGACTGGTTAACTCTGGCAAGAAAATAGGAATTGTTCCAAAGTAGTTGGTTTATTATTTCCCTTCATCATAACTAAAGAATAGAAAAAAATTATCAATTCCTCTTTCTACTCCTCCACCTTTTTCTGTTGATGCAAGCTTCTTGCCACTCTTCCAAGTAAAATTGAAAGCAATTGTTTTTCTTCTTCAGACCACGTATGAAAAAGGCTGGTCCATGGTTGTTCCAACTGCTCTTCTATTTTTGTTAAAGATTCTTTACCAAAAACCGTTAAAGAAATGAATTGCATTCGTTTATCGGCGGATTGATCTTTAATGAGCCAACCAGATTTGACCAGAGAAGCAACTTGCCGGCTAAGTGTTGATTTGTCGGTAGTTAAACTAAGAGCTAATTTCTTCAAAGATAAAGCTTCTATTTTTAATTCTGTTAAAATTTTTAGTTGTGCTTCGTTGATTCGATGTTGTTTTAAAACTTGTTTTTTTAGTTCAGAAAGTTCTTGATAAAAAGTATTTATTTGTTCTAATAATCCAGATTCAATCCCCATCGTAAGTTCTCCTAGTTCTATGATTATTCTGTTAAAATCAATAAAAAAAGCATATATTTGCACTACGCAACTAATTCGTTGTATAGTGCAACTATATGCTAAAAAACTGATTTAATCAAGTTTTATTAATTTGACGAAAGAATCATTTCATCTTTAATCTGGCCATCCTTCGTAGCAGATTGGAATAAGTTCATGACTTTTGGCACAGTTAAATTTGCTTTTTCTGAAGCGTTTAAATCGACAACAACTTTACCATAATCTAACATTATTAAGCGATTGCCATAGGTTAAAGCATCTTGCATATTATGAGTAATCATTAAGGCTGTTAAGTTATCCGCTTTAATGCGTTCATCTGTTAAGGCTAACACGACTTTAGCCGTTTTAGGATCTAAGGCTGCCGTATGTTCATCTAATAGGAGTAACTCTGGTCGTTTCATTGTAGCCATTAATAAGGTAATTGCTTGCCGTTGACCACCAGATAATAGCCCCATTTCTGTAGCTAAACGATCTTCTAAGCCTAAATCTAGACGGCTAAGTTGTTCTTTAAAGAAGTCTTGTTCTTTAGCTGAGGTACCTTTTCTCAGCCCTCTTTTAGCCCCACGTCGATAAGCCATTGCCATATTTTCTCCAACGGTCATTCTAGGTGCTGTTCCTAAGCGAGGATCTTGAAAAACTCTGCCAATCAAGCCCGCACGCTGATCTTCTTTAAGTTTAGTGATGTCTTTATCATTAATTTTGATTGAACCAGAATCAATGATAAAATTTCCCGCAATACTATTTAATAAGGTTGATTTACCTGCACCATTTCCACCAATAATTGTGACAAAATCACCAGCTTTGACTTCTAGGTCTAGCCCTTTTAGAACTTCATTTTGATTAGCTGTTCCAGGATAAAATGTTTTCTTAATACCTTTAATGGATAAAACAGATGGTAGTGTCATCATTATCTGGCCTCCTTATTTGTAGTAAAGAAATTTAAATTGAGTTTTGTTCTTAAACTTGGCATTGCTAAACAAATAGCTAAAATAAAGGCTGAAATAAGTTTTAAATCATTTGATTCTAAGCCAATAAATAAGACGAACATAATAATTAAACGATAAATAATGGAACCTAAAATAACACATATTAAGCGATTTTTAAAGGATAGATTACCAAAAACAACCTCTCCGATAATCACAGAAGCTAAACCAATGACGATAGTTCCAACCCCTTTACTAATGTCTGCATAACCGTCATCTTGCGCGATTAAAGCACCCGCAAAGGCAATTAGTCCATTAGAAAGCATTAAACCAAGAATTTTAGTCTTGTTTGTTGAAATCCCTAATGAACGGGCCATGATTTCATTGTCACCAGTTGCAATTAAGGCTTGACCCAGTTCAGTTCGAAAGAATAAAACTAATGCGCTAATGACAAAAACTGCGATAAATAATCCGATAAAAATGGTATCAAATTGACTTGGTAGATTAAATTTTTGTAAGAGATTATCAATTGTTGGTTTACCAAGTAAACTTAGATTCGCACGCCCCATCACTCTTAAATTAATCGAGTACAAACCAGTCATAGTTAAAATTCCAGCTAGTAAACCAGGTATATTAAATTTTGTAATTAAAATCCCTGTGACTGCCCCTGCCAACATCCCAGTTACAAAAGCAATTAAGGTTGCTACAATGGGATGAATCCCCATAATAATCAATTTCACACAGACAGCTGCCCCTAACGGAAATGATCCCTCTGCCGTCATATCTGGTAAGTCTAAAATTCGAAAAGTAATAAAAATTCCTAATGCCATAATTCCCCACAACAATCCTTGGGATGTTGCCGTTACAATTAAGTTCATACTGATTTCCTCCTACGTCATTCTTTATTTGATAATAATGGCTGAATCTAAAATATCTTGTGGAATTGTAATGCCCAATTCTTGAGCTTTTTTAGGATTAACGATTTTATCCCCGGTTTTTAAATATTCAATTGGTGTTGTTGCCGGCTTACTTTCACCTTTTAAAATACGAGCAGTCATTTTCCCCGTCATTTTGCCTAATTCATATTGATTGAGACCAACTGTGGCTAAACCACCTTCTTCTACCATCGTATCTACTGCTGGAAAAACAGGTATTTTCGCAGCATCCGTGATATTAACTAAGGTACTCATAGCACTAGCAACTGTATTATCAGCTGGGACATAGATGGCATCAACTTGGGTGGCTAAATTAGTCGCAATTTGAGACACATCGTTTGTTGAGGCAACTGTAGCAGTAATCGTTTCTAATCCTAGTTTTTTAGCGGCTTTAGCAGCTTGCTTCCCTTGAATAATTGAGTTATCTTCACTTGAGGAATAGATAATTCCAATTTTCTTTGCCTCAGGGACTAAGGTTTTAATCAAATTAAATTGATCCTCAACAGGTGTTTGATCGCTAACGCCAGTAATATTTCCACCTGGGTGTTGGTTGTCTTTAACTAAGCCTGCACCTTTAGGATCCGTAACAGCTCCTAAAACAATTGGAACTTCGCTGGAAACATTGGCTAGTGCTTGAGCAGAAGGAGTCGCGATTCCGACCATAATATCTGCTTTTTTAGTCATAAAGCGCTCGCTCATGGTTTTTAAATTACTTTGGTCGCCTTGAGCATTTTGAAAATCTAAAACCATAGTTTTGCCATCGATAAACCCATCTTCTTTAAGAGCATCAACAATTCCCTCATAAATTTTATCTAGGGCTGGATGACTTGTTAATTGTAAAACACCAACCACAGGAATAGCTGATTTTTTCTGATCCTCTTTTTTTGATTCTGTGACAAAAGCGTAGCTTAAAATAAGGGCTAATACAGTGATAAATCCAATCATTTTTTTCATTTTAGTTCCTCCCATTTCTCAGTTCATTTCGTTATAATTTAAAAGCAAAAAAACAGTAACCAACGACTAAACATGCTTCGTGGTTACTGTTTTTAGGTAAACAAAAACCACATAGAATAAGACTATCTCTTTCTATGTGGTGTACTTTTAATTTGAATTCTCAAATAAACCAACATAGATACACGTTCAGATTTCTGAAGGCTGTATCCATGAGAATCTCATTTCAATCAACCTATCTATTTTGGCTTTGCCAGCTACTATTCAGTTGTGTTTGAATACGAATAGAATAAGTATACATAAAAATGATCTCCTTTGTTTTTAATTCTGTAAATCCATCTTACTATGGGTTTCTTAAACTGTCAAGGGAATATTATGTTTATGTTTTCCTAGTTTCAATAAAAAATCATAAATTCAAAACTTAAAATACACAATCAAAATTTTTTCATATTTAGTATATATTTGTTTATCTTTCAAGATAAATTTTTTGCATATTAAAGTTTTTACTTGCCTTACCCACCTGATTAAATTTATATTTGATTAAATTACTTTTTTCATCTTCGTGTGTTGAAAGTAATATCTGAGTATCACCCAATTCTTCCGAAAGTAAATCAATAAAAGAATGCGTACTTATATCATCAATTGATTGCAGTGGATCATCAATTAATAATAAATTTAATCCATCAGAATCTATATAAGTTTTTCGTAACGCAATTAATATTGATAATATTACTCCATTAAGCTGTCCTAGACTTAAGACATTAAAAATATCGCCTTTAACATTTCCTGCTTCAAAAAAGACTTGATTTTCTTTTACATTTACTTTTATACCTAATCCTAATTGATAGGTTTGAAGTATCCGGCCACTAATAATATACAGTGGTATTTTTATTTTTTTAACAATATCAGTTTGATACATTGTATAACTGTCTTCGTAAATCTTAGATAATCCATCTAAGTATTTTGATTTTTCCAAAGTAACACTAGTTGAAATAGCTAACTGTTCGTTAACTTTTTTTAACTTAATGTTATTTTCCGTTAAATCTATATTGTTTTTATCATGGTAATAACCAAAAATATACCCAATTTTTTGGTCAATATTCTCTATAGTTATTGATGGTGATTTTTCATTAAAAAAGGATTTAAATATATAATTATAGAGCCCAAACTCATTTGAGTTGAAATGAGTTTTTGAATCATCTAATAAACCATTAAAGTAATTCTTTAAATAGTCATAAAACTCTATAAAACTATTTTGGCTAGATTTACTGCTATTATATTTAAAATTTTTCAAACTCTTATAGGGTATAATTTTTTTCACTTCATCAGTATTGGTATTTAAAAGCGATGAAACTTCTACAAATATTTTTAATAAAGAAGCATCATTCTCTATTTTTTTTTCAATTTCTATCCAAATAGCATCAGAATATTTTATTTTTTTCGCCTTAAGTTCAGCGATTTGTTGCTGTTCATAACTCAATTTTTCTTTAAGCGATGTTGTTAAGACATTATAAGATTCCTCTAAATCAGGAACTAATTTTCCGCAAAAAGGACATTCTTGGTCTTTTAAGATATCACTATGTTCATGGCTGATTTTTAAAGCAACTCTCTTTTCTAGAATTTCATCAATTTTTCTTGAGGTTTTATTTTTAGTTATCTCTATTTTTTTTAAACTTTCATCCACTGCATTCAAATCATCATATTCTAATGGAAATTGGTTCATTATAATCCAATTATTTTTAGGTATTTTTTTCTTCTCTTTTTTTTCAGCTAATTCTTTTAATGCTTCAAGATAATTTGATTTTTCTATTAGTAACGGAAATTCATCTCTATAAAAATATGCTTTTAATAATGCTTCTTTCTTAACTATACTGACGACTGACTTTAATTCATCATATTTTTTTTGTTCTAAGAAAAGTGGGTATTTTTGTAAAAAATCTCTTATCTTTGGTAAATCACCAATAACCAGTGAATAAGGAGTAGTTAAATCAAATTCTTTTTTATCAAAATCATAATTGTTATCTGGAAAGAGTTTACTATATAAATTGTTTGCTTTTTGATCTTCATTATTAAATTTTTCTAATTCTGTAATCACTTTAACTAATTTTTCTTTTCTTTTTTGTAATTCTTTTGTATAATTTTTATTCAATTCCCTAAATGAGTTACCTATAGATTTAATGTACTCTTTTTTTTCGATTAAATCTTCTTTTCCTAGAATACTAGTAAGGATTTTTTTTCTGTTACCATATTTATTTTGTAAAAATTTTAAAGAATCACTTTGAGAAACATACATTCCCACTTCGAAAATTTCTTTTGAAATACCTAACAATTCAAATAAATTACCTGTAAATTGTACATATTCATTTTGTTGATTATCATCTATTTTAATAGTTTGACGTTTAGTTTCAGGTTTTGTCCAATCTATTTCTCGAATAATGTTAAAACAAGTACCATCTTTACGTTTAAATTCTCCTGTGATACATGTGAGTTTGTTTTTATTATTTGCAATTTGATCTAAATCAACAGAACCTCTATTTTGTATATCTTTCTTAAAATGTTCAATTTTACCTGAAATTAACAGTTCAATTGCATCAAAAATAGTTGATTTTCCATAACCATTAGGCCCATCTAAAACAGTAGTATTGATGTTAGAAAAATCTAGCTTAAGCGGTATATTGGAGTGTATGCTTCTTAGGTTTTCTATAGTAAGCTTATTCAGATAGATACTCATCAAAATCGCCTCCATATATTTCTCTTAATAAATTAGTTGCTATTATTTTACTAGGCTCCAACGACGATGTTAGATTTATATCAGCCATATCTTTCTCGATATTAGAATTTAATTCGATTATCATATCATCATTTAACGATCTTAATCCTTTAACTTTTTTATTAAATATATCCTCAAACTCTTGTAAATTTCTTGCTTCAAAATTTAAAGAAATAATAGGTACTTTTATAGCTAATCGTAAGAAAAAGTTTTCCGTTAAATTATCTTCTGAAGAGTCACTTAGAAACTCCCAAAAATCATCTAGTAACGAAAATTTTGATGAGCGAGCTTCAGCCTCAGTTAATTCATCTTTTGTATAGTAAAAAACATATTTTTTAAATAAAAATTCATTCTCTTCAATATCAATGACCTCTTTTAAGAATTGATTTGTTATTTTTTCTGTTTCATAAAATAAAATAAGATATGAATCTTGTGGAATAAAATCTTTTCCAAATTTTTTTAAAATGCAATTTTCCACTTTTTTTAGATGGTATTTCAATGTCTGTTCTTTAATAAAATGGAAAAAATAATGTTTTCCTGAGTCATAACGTTCATAAATAAATAAATCTGAATCACTAAATCTACTTATCTCTGTTATCTTTCCTGGTATCAATTCGAAGTTATTCATTAATTTTATAATTTTTTCATATTTTTCCATAATATTTGCTACTCCATTCTATGTTTAAATTCAGTTTGATTTATAAGTTCAAGATTTAATTGTTGCTTGATACTACTCTTTGATTTAGAAGTATATTCATTTCCAGGTGATTTTGTTATATTACTATTATCAAAAAATATAGACTTATTCTCCATCTTCGATGTTAAGGCGCTATTTTTAATAATCAAGTTAAGATTTGGATTAGTTGAGAATAATTTAAAAAATTCTTGTATGCTAAGAGATTCATCGCTATCATCTTCAAAATTTAATGCGGTAGGTATTATATTTCTTTCCGAATTATCTTTTTTTATAAATATATGATTGCTATCATACTCAAACCAATCAGCTTGAGACATTCTAAATTGTTTAAATACTGTGTTTAAATTATTTACACTAAATGCAGCTGCTACTCGATAATCGTCTTCTGTATGTTCTTCCATTGGTGACAAAATAATGCCATATTTTAAAACGTCAATAGTATTGAGAGCTGAAACAAAATTTGGTATTGAACATACCTGACAAATTTTATTTGTGCATCTATTGCAGTAGTTTTCGAATTTTTTTTCTATTGATGAAAATATTTCCTTTTGAACTCTTTCTTGATTTCTAGCAATCAAGCTTACAATCATTTTTTTATTTGACGTCATTAATATTTCATTAAATGTTGACATGTTAATTTTATAGTCCAACTCTTTTTTTTTCGAACGGTTGTAATGGTTTTGATAAATTAATTTATCTATTTCTTGGCAAAGGAAACTATATGAATTTTCAATTAAAACCTTGTCATATTTTATTTCTTTGTTACTATAAAAAATTTGTATTTCATCTTTAATATATTTGACTATTTTTTTTAAGGGTTGGTGATATTTTGACTGATGTTGATATAGTTCAATTTCAGAATGACACCAATCATCTATTTCCACTGCAGATACTAAGAAACATTTTATTTTAGTATCACTCAAATTATGTTTTGAGGTTAATTGTTTCTTGTGTAATAACAATTTTGTTATCGCGTCACTATATGCATTCTGCTTTATATCGTTAAGTCTTGCTTTTACTTGATACAATTCAATAGGTGTATTATTTCTATAAATAACGTAATCTTCATATTTTTCTAGTTCAACAGCAAAAAGTTTATATTCTATCTCACAAATACTATTCATTCTTTTTAATACATTAAGGAGCATTGAAGCTCCTTGAAAGTTATATCCACTCCAAGAAGCAATTGCGTCATTGTCAACAAATTTATGATTAGCAATAGGTATGCCATTGTATTTATTTTTGAACCAATTGATTAATTGAGTTTTAATCTTTTTTGGATCTTCAATCGTTATATACCCGATGCTTAAATTTAAATAATTTTGCATTTGCCAAATTATTTTTCCTTTACTTTCATACTTTAAATTTTCTGAATCAGAAACAGCTAATCCACCTGTCATCAAAAAACTTTTTATACCTTTTTTTAAATTAATGTTAAAATCTACCATTAAAATAGTAGCTTTATCATCTTTATAAATTTGGTCAAAGTAGTCTTTTAAAATAATTGCATCATAATTTTTTTTACTATTATTTATACTATTATTTACAGATTGATTGTTAAACTCATGCTTTTCACCAGGTTCTCGATATACTAAAAATATTCCGGGTTCCTCAGGTAGTCTGTCTAAGTCGACTTCATCAATTTTTATCATGTTTTTTTTTATTGATTCCATTACTTTTTCCAAAACATACATCCTCCAAATTTAATTTAAGTTAACACTTAAATTCCGTATTAAGGTTCCAGTTATATTATACCATTTATTATTTGTTTTTTCATCGTTTTATTACACATTGTTATTTAGAGTTATTCATTTGATGTATAAAAAGAACTGGTATGGAATACTTTATTTAAATGTCTCGGTTGCTTGTTTTAAAAAGTCTTCCAATTCCATTCTTTTTTTCCTGTGTAGCATATCAACAATTTTGCTTCCGATAATAACGCCATCACATACTTGGTTAAAATGTTTGACTTGATCTAAGTTAGAAATTCCAAAGCCAGCTAAAACTGGAACAGGACTCAATGCTTTAATAGTCTCCAAATGTCGATCCAAATCCGCATTGAATAATTGGCGCTCACCAGTTGTGCCATTAACAGTTACAGCGTAGACGAACCCCTCAGCTTCGCTGACAAGAGTTTTAATTCGTTCTAAGGGGCTTGTTAAAGAAACTAATGGAACTAAGGCAATATCTGTTCCTGATAGGTAAGGTTGAATCAATTCTTGATGTTCATAGGGCAAATCAGGAATAATTAGCCCTTTGATGAACGTTTTTTGAGCTAAATGAACAAAATGCTCAATTCCTATTTGCATGATTGGATTAAAATAACTCATAATCACTAAGGGAACCTTGACTTTACTTGTTGATAATTTTGTTAAAATCCCTTCCAACGACACCCCATCATTTAGGGCTCTTAATCCAGCAGCTTGAATAACTGGTCCATCAGCAACAGGATCAGAGAAAGGAATCCCTAATTCGATTGCTGCAACACCGGATTCTTCCAGTAACTGTAAATCTTTTTCTAATTGATCCAGACCTCCGTCGCCGGCCATAATATAGGTAACTACCGGTACTTTAGCTTGTCTAATAGCTTTCTCTAAGGTCTTTTTATTCATGAGAGCTTCCTCCTTTTAAGTACGTTCTAATTTGATCTACGTCTTTATCGCCACGGCCTGATAAACACACAATCATACTTTCTTCAGGCTGCATTTCTTTTGCTAACTTAATAGCATAAGCAATCGCATGTGAGCTTTCCAAAGCTGGAATAATCCCTTCAACTTGGCAGAGTAGTTGAAAAGCAGCTATCGCTTCTTTATCTGTTACACCGTGATACGTTGTTCGTCCTAAGTCACGGAAAAAACTGTGCTCTGGTCCGACACCTGGATAATCTAAGCCTGCAGAAATCGAATAAGGTTCCGTGATTTGACCAAATTTATCTTGTAAAACGTGCATCATAGAACCATGAAGCACACCGACTTCCCCTTTTGCCATCGAAGCTGCATGTAAAGTAGTCTCAATTCCCATCCCAGTAGCCTCAACGCCGTACATTTTGACAGATTCATCATTAATAAATGGATAAAATAAACCCATAGCATTACTACCTCCACCAACACAAGCCACAATAGCTTCAGGTAAACGATTTTCTTTTTCTAAATGTTGTTCTTTAGCTTCCAACCCAATTACACTTTGGTAATCACGAACAATTTGTGGAAATGGATGTGGACCCAAAACGGATCCCATTACATAGTGAGTGTCTTCGACATGTGCAACCCAATAGCGTAGAGCTTCATTAACGGCATCTTTTAAGGTTTTTCCGCCAGAGGTTACGGTTACCACTGTTGCGCCTAGTAACTCCATCCGGAAGACATTTAAAGCTTGACGTTTCACATCTTCTTCCCCCATGAAAATAATACAGTCCATATTGAACAAGGCTGCAACAGTCGCTGTCGCAACACCATGTTGTCCAGCCCCTGTTTCGGCTACAATTTTCCGCTTGCCCATCTTTTTGGTTAACAAAGCTTGCCCAATGGTATTATTGATTTTGTGTGCTCCTGTATGATTTAAGTCTTCCCTTTTTAAATAAATTTTGGCACCACCAGCATAATGTGTTAGTTGTTCAGCGAAATACAACGGACTTTTACGTCCAACATATTCCGTCAAATAGTAAGCCAATTCTTTTTGAAAAGCTTCATCTGTTTTTGATGCTTCATAGGCTAGTTCTAATTCTTTAACGGCTTCCATTAAGGTTTCAGGAACAAAACGTCCGCCATAATTTCCATAAAATCCATTTTTGTCTGGGGCTTGATAAGTCATATTACGCCACTTCCTTTGCTTTTTTTATAAATTCTTTAATTTTTTGAGGGTCTTTTTGCTGGTTTGTTTCAACACCTGAGGAAACATCAACTACTAAAGGGTGAAAATAGCGAATCGCCGATTGAACATTGCTAGCGGTTAATCCACCTGCTAAAAATAGCTGCTTTCGATAATCAACAGGTATGGCTAAATTTTTCCATTCAAAGGTTTCACCATTGCCAGCAATTGGTGCATCTAACAACAAATAATGGTCTGCATATGGTTTTAATTTTTCCAAAGCAAAGTCAGATTGAACCCCAAAGGCTTTAATTGCTGGAACTGGTAGCTGATTTAGATACACTACAGATTCATTGCCATGACATTGAACCAAATCCAATGGGACACTTTTAATAAAATCTAGGACTTCCTCTAAGGGCACATCTACAAATACACCCACAATTTTTACTCGTTTTGGAATTTTTTTCGCAAGTTCATGAGCATGTTTTTTTGTGATTTGTCTTTTACTGGGCGCAAAAACAAATCCAATAAAATCAGCGCCAGCTTCAATAGCTGTCTCTACATCCTTGGCTTCTTTTAAGCCACATATTTTTACTTTCATCGCTTAATCCTCAAATTTCTAGCAGCTTGTTCTGGTGATTGTTCACGCATCAATGCTTCTCCAACTAAAACAGCTTGATAGTCTTTGGCAACACGCTGAACATCTGCTTTTTCTTTAAAACCACTTTCGCTAATGTAGCAAGTTGAGCCTTTTAAAGACAGCTCTTTCGCTAAGATTTCACTAACTGCGATGCTGACGTCAAACGTTTTTAAATTACGGTTATTGACTCCAATTAATTTGGCTCCTAAATTTTCAGCAATTTTTAATTCTGCTAAATCATGAACTTCAACTAATACCTCTAGCCCTAATTCTTCAGCAGCTTGATACAACTCAGTTAATTGTTTAACAGACAAAGCGGCAACAATTAACAAGACAATCGATGCTCCAGCATTTGAAGCTCGAATCAATTGTTTTTTTGAAATAATGAAGTCTTTGCATAATAACGGCACATTTACTACTTCTGCTACTCGTTGTAAATCAGTAATGGAGCCTTTAAAAAATTGTTCATCCGTTAAAACAGAAATTGCTCCTGCACCAGCTTTTTCATACAACATAGCTTGGCTTAATGGATCTATATCTGTAGCAATGGCTCCTTTAGATGGAGAAGCTCGTTTAATTTCAGCAATAAGTTGCATGTGCTGAGGGTGCTCTTTTAAAAATTGATAAAAAGAAGGACGTTTCTTAATTTTTTTGATTTCTTCTATTTGCATACTAGCGACTTCTTTATTTTTTACTGCAATAATTTCTTCTAAAAAACTCATAATTGTTTCACTCCTTGGGTAAATAGTTTGATTTCCTCTAATTTTTGTAAGGCTAAGCCTGACTGGATTACTTTATTTGCCATTTCGACTCCGGCTTTAATTGAGCTGACTTTTCCATTGGCATAAAGCCCCAATCCACTATTTAATAAAACCGTATCATAATAGGCACTTGATTCTCCTCGTAGTACACTTAGTAAGATTGCCGCATTTTCTTTGGCATCGCCACCTTTAATATCTGCTAGTTGATAGGTTTTCAAGCCGACTTCTTCCGGTGTAATAGTATGGAGACTGACTATTCCATCTTCTAGCAATGCATAATGATTGGTGCCACTTAGAGAAGCTTCATCCATAAAATCAGCTCCATTAACCACAATTCCTCGTTTTCTCCCTAATTGTTGTAAGGTTAATGCCACATTTTCAATTAAATCCCGCCGATAAATACCCACTAACTGAGTTTCAAGAGGAACAGGATTTGTTAGCGGACCAATTAAATTAAAAATAGTTGGAGTTTTTAATTCTTTACGAATACTACTAACATATCTCATATTCGGGTGTACATATGGCGCAAATATAAAGGTAATTCCAACTGTTTTTAAAGCTTGCGTTGCTTCTTCAATAGATAAATTTAATTCAATCCCTAGTTCTTGGCAAACATCTGAACTTCCAGAACGGCTAGAAATACTGCGATTGCCGTGTTTGGCAATGGGAATCCCAGCTGCGGCTAAAACAAAAGCTGAGGTTGTACTAATATTAAAACTTTCAGAAGCATCCCCCCCTGTGCCGCAATTATCCATGGCTGTTGCTGATTCTTCTTGAACAGATGCTCCTAAACTTTTAATTGCCTCAACCATTCCTACCATCTCATCAATTGTTTCACCTTTCATTTTTAAAGCGGTTAAGAAAGCTGTAATTTCAATAGATGAAGCTGTCCCGCTAAGCATATAGCTTCCAATCAAACGCGTTTCGGAAATCGATAAATTCTCTTTTCGATAAATTTTTTGCAATAATGTTTCAATCATTTACTTTCGTCTCCTTTCTAGTTTCTTTAATAAAATTCTCAATCATTTTTTTACCGTTGGGTGTTCCAATTGATTCTGGATGAAATTGCAGACCATAAACTGGATAATCCTTGACTTTTAAAGCCATAATTTCATGATCATCCATTGAAGTGGCTAGAATAGTTAGCGTTTCAGGGAAATGTTCTTTTAATAAAACGAGTGAATGATATCTCATAACGGTTAATTCATCCGGCAACTGTTGAAAAATAGCTCCGCCATTTTGAGAAATTTTTGAGACCTTTCCATGCATAACAGACTCAGCAATAACTAACTTTGCGCCAAAAAATTGACCAATGCCTTCGTGTCCTAAACAAATACCTAGAATAGGCTTTGTTTGATGGAAAATTCGAATTAATTCCTGCATGTTACCAGCAGTGCTTGGTGTGCCTGGACCAGGCGAAAGAATAATTCCATCAGCTTGTGTCGCACTATCAAAAAGATCAGATGCATCATTTCGTTTGATGACGACTTCATGAGCAAATTCACCAATATATTGGGCTAGATTATACGTAAATGAATCGTAATTATCGACTAATAAAATCATTTTCCTACCTCCAGTAAAGCTTTGGCTTTTTGTAATGTTTCTAGATACTCCGATTCTGGAACGGAATCAAAAACAATTCCTGCACCAGCTTGCACATAGGCTTGCTCTTTATGCAAAATCATTGTTCGAATTGCTAAAGCAAAATCGCAATCGCCATTGTTACTCAGATAGCCAACTGCACCCCCGTAGATACCTCGGCGCACATTTTCCCATTGATAAATGCGTTCCATTGCTCTTAATTTAGGTGCACCACTGACTGTTCCTGCTGGTAAAACAGATTTTAAAGCGTCTAATGCTGTAAGGTTGGTTTTTAATTTTCCAGAAACCACTGAAACAATATGCATCACATAGCGAAATCGTTCAATGGTTAAATAAACGGGAACACTAACCGAGCCGATTTCAGCTACTTTGCCAATATCATTCCGACCTAAGTCAACGAGCATGAGATGTTCAGCCAATTCTTTTTCATCACGCAACAGTTCGTTCGCTAAATACTCATCCTCTCCGCTTGTTTTGCCACGTTTTCTAGTTCCAGCAATTGGATTAGTTGTGACTAATTGTCCTTCAACTTTAACTAAACTTTCAGGAGATGAGCCGATAATTTTTGTTTCACCAAAATCTAAATAATAGAGATAAGGGGTTTTATTCAAAAGTCGGAGCTCTTCATAGTAGCTAAACGAATCCCCAGTAAAAGGTGCTGTAAGGCGTTGGGATAAAACGATTTGGAAACAATCACCTTCATGAATTTTCCTTTTTGCTTGATTGACTAAGTTGATAAAGGTTTCTTTATCTAAATTACTTTGATAGTCTAAATTAAATTTTTGAGTTGCTTTTTTGGGATTATCTTGTCTTAAAAAAAGGCTGATTTCTTTTTTTATTTTTGCTAAATCATTTGTTAGCTGCTCTGCACTTCTACCAGAATACGTATTATCTTCTACTAGTGTTAACTGTTTTTTTTGATGATCAAAAATCATAAACGACTCATAAATGTAAAAGCAGCAATCAGGAATGTCTCGTGTCTCAGGTGGCAGTGGACCGAGATTTTCATAGATAGCTAAAGTGTCATAACCTACATAACCAATTCCTCCGCCCTGAAAGGGTAAGACTAGCTGATTCTCTCCATGATTACGCGAGATAAAGTGTTGAATTTTAGCCAAAGGATCTGCTTCTACACTTTTTACCCCATCAAAATAAAAATTTTTTTGATAGACTTTTAATTCGTGTAGCGGATTACGGGCAATAATCGAAAATCGTCCTTTAGAAGTATTGTTGTCATACGATTCTAGTAATACCTTCTTTTCACCCGTTAGTGCCCGATAAAGTTGATTGATAGAGTGACTATCTTTTTTTAATACTGTCATTTTTTTCATAAAATAAATCCTCCTCTAAGTTGAAAAATAGAAAAAGCCCTCTAAATTCCAGTTGTATCACTAGAATTTAGAGGGCGAAAATTCGCGGTACCACCTCTATTAAAAAGACGAATAAACAAGTCTTTTTATCTCATTTCGAGTACGTTAAATACTCTATCTCAGTAACGTGAGAAGACGTTTGCTCCTACTTTCAAATTAGGGTTCAAAGCAACACTATAAGGGCCATTCACTTACTCATTTAACATCAGTTTTCACCAACCACTGACTCTCTACAGAAAAATTAAGCTAAGCTACTCATCCTTACGTAACGATTTCATTTATGCAATTTTTTTGATAAAAAAAGAGCCTATCTCCATGTCTAAATAAATAGACAAGGACGATAAACTCGTGGTGCCACCTTGATTAATCAGCTTACTGATTCACTTAGTCCAACTCATTCATTGTTACAAATGAAGTGGATGCCTTGTATAACGATAAGGCCTAATCGATCCCCCTACTGCATAAAATGGTTCGGGTTCAACGCTCAAAAGTCCATTCACACTACCCACGTAATTGTCTCCCACCAACCGACAACTCTCTTGTTACGTTTTCTAATGCTACTTACTCTTTTTCGTTGCGCTTTAATCTTTCTCTAATTAAATACTAATTTAACCTAGTCCATACCAGATGTCAAGCCTTTTTATTTTGATAAATAAATCGGTCGATTTTTTCTTGGCTGAACGGGTCGGTTTGTTTTTCCTATTTGTTCTTTAAAAGCCTCCAATAAACCTTGACGCATATAAACTGGTGACTTAAATACAACCCAATTGACCGGGCCTGATGTTGGTGGAGTCGTTAATGAGCCTGAATAATGAAAAAAGCCTAATTCATCTGGTAATAATTGCATTAAATCAATTGGAACCAATAATCCACGAGCTGAATTTCTAGGATTCAAAGCTTTACGATCTAGATTCGCCATTTTTTCATTTAAAGGAACCATTGTTGGCTCTGCCATAATTCCAATTACCAATAATTCATTTTTAGGTGAGCGATGCACCATATGAAACTCTAACGGAAAACTTTTTTCATCTATCAAATGTTCACTTGGTAAGTGAAAGTGAATATCTTCTAAAACATAGCGCTTATGATTGAAGACTACATGATTAATGCTTTCATTGGCTATCGGCGCTAAATGCAGCGTATGGTTATAGTAAGATGTTTCAAAAGTCGTTGGATGATAATCAAATTGGAGTAAGCCAGAAGCAATCCAGTTCGTTACATCCTTTTGATTTAAGCAAATTGGCGATTGTAAGCTGCCTTCTTCTGCCTCTTTAAAAATAGCACAAATATCTTTCCATTTTTCCGGGCCGCGATCACCCTGATAATACCAATCCATCCCCATCACCCTTGCTGTAAAATTCTTGTCTAGCAACTAACACTTTTTCCCTATTTTTTAGTGTACCTTTTCTACAAAAAAAATGTCAATCAAAACAACTTCAACTTTAACAATAAGTTTTGCTTCTCTTACCTGTTCTAGAGGTTTCAGCTTTCTTTTGCATGATAAACTTTAAACAGATTCCTCCACTCGTCGTCATAAGAATAAAACTTCCGATTAATAAGAATGTCGGAGAGACTTTTTCGCTGGTTTTAGGAAAGTTTTTTTGTAAGTCAATTTTTGTTTCTTCGATTACTAGATTGTTAGCACTTAATTGCTGTTTAAGAGTTAAATTAGGCTTAGATAATTCTTGATTTCCACTATCAGGAATAGGTTCAACTTTTGTTTCTTCACCGTTGTTAGTTATTTCAGCATCTTCAGTCACCGCTGATTCATTTGGAATTGGAGTTTCTTTATCAATTGGTATTTCCGGTATTTCAGCAGCGATACGATTAAAGCCATAATGATTTTCAAAATAATCTCCCACATCTAATAATAAATAATCATTATCGGCTGAGGTTGTAAATTGAATGCCTAATGGTAGGCCTTCTTGGGAAACATAAGTCGGTAAACTTATGGCTGGCGCGCCTGTTAAATTTGAAATTTGAGTAAAAGGTGTATGGGTCAACCCTGCTAACCATTGTTCATAAACAAGGTTTAATTTTTCTTCTTTTGGTCTATTTTCCATATTTTTAATTTGTTCAATATGTTCTGGGAGCATAGCCGTATCGTTTAGTAGTGGTGCGGTTGTAGCAGTTGTCGGTGTTAAAAATAAAGGATAGTCATTTTGAAAAGTGACTAACTCATCTGTAATTTTACGCACATTTTCCCAAGCTTGGTCAAGATCTAGTTTAGTTAAGTCTTTGCTTGCTTGAAATAAAGCCCAGGTAGTCCAGTCTACATCCGCTATTTCTACTGGTCGTTTTGCTTGTTGCTTCGCTAAATAGTCAATAATCCCCATAGAACTAGCTCCAATAGTATAATAATTTTTCATTAATTCTACTCCATCGTAGGGAGAGTCAACTTCTTCAACTTGAAACCCTTCCTCACGTAAAAAATCCACCGCACTCTCTACTGCTTGGATAGCTTCGGGATCAACTTGCGTATTGACTGGTGATTTTACCGAATATCCAATTTTTACATTTTTTGTGAAGGTATTTTGGGGTAACTCTTTGTTTTTTAAGGCATCAAACAAAGCGCGTGTATCTGCCATACTCTTTGTTTCTGCAAAATGACTTGTCTGTCCTCTTTCGCTAGCTGAATTTCCAATTAAAACGCCACGAGAAGGTTTGAATCCGATAATTCCATTCCAAGAAGCAGGGATTCGAATAGAGCCTCCAGCATCGCTTCCAGTTCCAATGGGAGTATATCCAGCAGCTACTGCCGTTGCCGAACCCCCAGATGAGCCACCTGCTTGATAAGCTGAATTCCATGCACTACCAGTTGGCCCGTATAGCTTCGAA